>NZ_JAHHIU010000476.1 GCF_024539815.1 Streptomyces hayashii | reverse complement strand
TGCCTGCGGGTGGCGCGATGCTGGCGGTGGAGGCGTCCGAGGCGGACGTCCTGCCGTCGTTGGACGAGCGCGTGTCGATCGCCGCGGTCAACGGTCCGTCGTCGGTGGTGGTGTCCGGGGAAGCGTCCGCCGTCGCCGGGTTGGAGGCCCGCTGGCGTGACGAGGGCCTGCGCGTCAAGCAGTTGACGGTCAGTCACGCGTTCCACTCGCCGCTGATGGACCCGATGCTGGACGACTTCCGTGCCGTCGCGGAGGGATTGTCGTACGAGGCTCCGCGGATCCCTGTCGTCTCGAACCTCACCGGTGAGCCGGCGAGCGCCGAGGAGCTGTGCTCGCCGGACTACTGGGTCCGCCATGTCCGGGAGGCCGTCCGCTTCGCCGACGGCGTCACCACCCTGCGGAGTGCCGGTGTCCGCACTTTCGTCGAACTCGGTCCCGACGCCGTGCTGTCCGCCCTGGCCCAGCACATCCCGGCCGATGCGGACGACACCGAAGCCGTCCTCGCCGTACCGGTGCTGCGGCGCGACCGCGCCGAGGGCGAGACGCTGAACGCAGCCGTCGCGGCCTTGCACGTGCGCGGCGCCCGTGTCGACTGGGCGGCCTACTTCGCCGGAACGGGCGCACGCCCGGTGGACCTGCCGACGTACGCCTTCGAAGAGTCCCGTTACTGGCCCACCCTGCGCACCTCGGCCGCTTCCGGCGCCGCCGATCCGGACGAGGCGCGGCTGTGGGAGGCCGTGGAGAGTGCGGACAGCGCCTCGCTGGCCGCCGCGCTCGACCTGGACGGGGACGACCCCGGCACGGAGCCGGACATCGCGGCCTTCAGCGCCGCTCTGCCGGTGCTCGCCGCATGGCGCACCCGCCGCCGTACGCGTTCGGCCGCCGAAGCGCGTCGCTACCGACCCCGCTGGAAGCCGCTGACCGGCCCGAACGCCGGTGCTCTGAACGGGCGTTGGCTGATCGTCGCCTCATCCGGACAGCATGAGACGGCGGACCTGGTGATCGCCGCGCTGTCGGCGACGGGAGCCGATCCGGTGCGCATCGACGTGGACGACGCCACCCGTGAGGAACTGGCTGCCACCCTGTCCGGACCAGCCACGGGCGTGATCTCGCTCCTCGCCCTCGACACCGTCTGCGACCGTCCCGACCCGACCACGATCACCGCCTCGCTCACCCTCGTCCAGGCGCTCGGCGACGCCGAACTCGACGCGCCCCTGTGGCTGCTCACCCGCGGCGCGGTCTCCGTCGGACGAACCGACCGCCTCACCGCACCCGCGGCAGCGGCCCTGTGGGGCCTCGGCCGTGCGGCGGCGCTGGAACTGCCCGACCGCTGGGGCGGGTTGATCGACCTGCCCGGCACCTTCGACGAGCGCACCGCCACCCGCCTCACCCGCGTCCTCGCCCAGCGCACCGAGGGCGAGCTGGCGATCCGCGCGTCCGGCACCTTCGTACGACGCCTGGAGCGGGTCCGCGCCACGACCGGCACTCCGGCAGGCTGGACGCCCACCGGCACCGTCCTGGTCACCGGTGGAACCGGCGCCCTCGGCGCCCACGTCGCCCGCTGGCTCGCGGAGCACGGCGCCCAGCACCTCGTACTGCTCAGCCGTAGCGGCCCGGACGCCCCAGGAGTCGCCGACCTGGTGGCCGGCCTCGACGTCCCGGTGACCGTCGCCGCCTGCGACGCGGCCGACCGCGACGCGCTGTCCGCCGCTCTCGCCGCCGTGCCGGCCGAGACCCCCCTGACCGCCGTGGTCCACACGGCCGGCGTCCTCGACGACGGCGTCCTCGACGGACTCACCGCCGAACAGGTCGCCTCCGTCCTGCGGGCCAAGGCCGAGAGCGCCTGGCTGCTCCACGACCTCACCCGGCAGCACGCCCTCGACGCGTTCGTCCTCTTCTCATCGGTGTCCGGGGCCTTCGGAGCGGCGGGCCAGGCCAACTACGCCGCCGCCAACGCCTACCTCGACGCCCTCGCCGAGCACCGGCACGCCCTCGGACTGCCCGCCACCTCCCTCGCCTGGGGTCCCTGGAGCGGCAGCGGCATGGCCGTCGGCGACATCGAGGACCGCATGCGCCGAGGGGGCATGATCCCCCTCGACCCCGCCCAGGCGACCGCCGAGCTGACCGGGACCGCCGACGCCGTGCGCGTCGTCGCCGACATCGACTGGGCGCGGTTCGCCCCGGCGTTCAACGGCGCCCGCCGCAGTTCCCTCATCGCCGACCTCCCCGACGTGCGGGCGCTGGCGCAGGCCCCGGCCCCGACCCCGAACAC
>NZ_JAHHIU010000475.1 GCF_024539815.1 Streptomyces hayashii | reverse complement strand
CTATCGAGACCGTCATCTACAGCTATCAGGTTTATCTCCTCTTCGGTACAGACGCCACGAACCCGATAGCGAAGACCCTGGCTTATAGTCTGGGGAAGACGCGGCTCACAGGTCAAAACTCAATCGCAGAGTCTATAGAATCATCTATCCGGTGGTTTCTTGAAGTAGCCGAGTCAAAAAACATTACAACACCTGACCATCTTTTCAGTCGGTTCTACTCGAGCCGGGCCGAATATCGAAGCCAATATGAGGTTTCGGCCCACAAGGCCAATTCGTGGATGGCAGCAGTCATTCGTGGCTCGCTTAACTCAGTGTTGCCTAAGCGCAAGCAAGATAAGCTGTTTGCTAAAGCAGGGCGTAGGAACAGGAAAAACGACAAGCAGCCGTTCAAGATTCTCCCATTCCCTATAGAACGATCCGTCGACTTTCTCAGACAGGCCAAGCCTGCAAAGTCCACGACATTTTACAGGGACATGACGCTATATGCCCTACTCGCCGCGACAGGTTCGCGTACAAGCGAGGCGCTACAAGTTCGAATGCCTGACATCGATGGTGACGATTTTGCAGTGTTCCTACGCGACCCCTTTGCAAGGAAAACGCCTGGCATTACTGAAGAAGAGCATAAGCTTCTCTCCTGGAAAGGTCGGGAGACCGAGGTGACCTTCATGATTGAGCCATTCGCTAAAATATTCTGGGAGAACCTTGAGAAGTACCTGACCCTAGAATACAACTCCAGCGTTGGACATGATTTCTTATTTCAAAACTCTGACGGTAGGCCCTTCTTCGCAAGCGACAGGAGTAGCCGTGACAAAACCCTCAAGAAATACGCCTTGAAGGCAGGCTTGCCGGACGTCACAGGCATCAGCACTCATTCGCTTAGGCATATGTACGGAACTTACACGCTTAATTACATGCCAGTTCCTGGACAGCCCCTTCCTGGCCTGCCCATTACATACGTTAAGATCCTGATGGGCCATGCCAGCGTTACATCCACGATGAAGTACGCGAAGCATGACACCGACATCATCGAAGCATACATTCAACATGCTAACCAGTACGTCATGCAAAGAGGCGATGCCTCCTTTACCACAATTCGCGAAGAATTTTATCTACGCCAGCTCGAAGTATTGAAGGACGAGGCGAATCGCATTCAAGGGACGCAACATGATTAACCTGACTAAGGATATTCAGATTATCAAAACTGGAGCACCTCTTGATAGCTCCATTAAAGAGGCGATCACGAAAGCCAAGGCTTGCGTCTGCAAAGAGCTGTTTGGCACGAACTATATCTCTCCAAGTAAGGTAACAAGCGGCGCTCGTAACGAATATTACAACGCGTCCATCGTGCGCCTGTTTGATGACCACCTGAACGTGTCGAATGCACCTATTTATGATGAAGTGTGGGTGCGTAATGCTTTAGCTTGCACGAAAAAGACTGCGCCGATAGAACTTGCGAAGCAGGTCGTTCCGAAGGCCTCTATTGACTGGCTCAACAAGTCTTCCTTGGAGAGGCTGAGTAAAGACTGCGTCTTAATTCTTCACTTTCTCTGGCAGGAGCGAGCTGTCCTGCTCCCGGCTGACCTAAGAAAGCCCACGGTTCACAATCAGGACGAAGGAACCAACTTCTATGAGTTTGCTGCAGCATCCTATACCGAGGTGCTTGCATTTGTGAGCAAACCGTTTGTCTCGCATGTTCTCTACGAAGACATTCCGGACATTACCTCCGTAATGAAGCCTAGTGCCGTCAAAAACTTTGGATGGTACGCATGGCGCATGATTCGTTGCACAGACTGGCATAGAATCGAAGACATCAATCCAAATGACATCGCTGACCTCTCCGACCACTTGGTCTTAACGCGAAGAAATGACGTTGACTGGTTCCAGTACCCCATCGCCCCAGCCGCGTTTTGGAACTATGTTCAGAGGCTGTATTCTGACAGATGTAGCCAGGCCGCCGTCCGCCCTAAAAATGATTTGCACGCCAGTAGAAAAGCGCTGGCCTCTGGCGAATATGACTATCCTGATGAGCACAAGGAAAGTGTCGAGTCGTGGTTGAAATATCAGGACAAATACACCGCTTTACAAAAGTCTCGGGGAATTAAGTCTTTCGACGCTTACAGCAAGAGCTTCTCAGTTCTGAATACCTGGTTGTTTGGCGAATACCCTACTGCCACGGGATTGCTTCCTCCTCACCCAAGTGAGCTTAATCGGACGCACATGGAAGGCGATGGATACATAGGCTTTCTCACTTTTCTTCGCAGAGGCAGGTCAAACTCAACGATCCAGCAGATCATGTACCACATCACC
>NZ_JAHHIU010000474.1 GCF_024539815.1 Streptomyces hayashii | reverse complement strand
GGGGCGGGGGCTGCGGTCGCCCGTCGGCCGCGGGCCCTTCGTGGCTGGTCGCGCAGTTCCCCCACGCCCCTCAGGGCGCTCCCGCGGAGCGGCCCTGGGGCGCCCGGTAGTGGCCACCACGGGGGGCCACTACCGGGCGGGCCGACATGAGGGGCCGGCACGGGGTCTACGGCTGCTTCTCCAGGAACTGTTCCAGCGCCTCCACCACGAACCGGTGGTCCTCCAGCTGGGGCAGGCCCGAGACCGTCACCGCGCCGATCACCCCGACGCCCTCCACGGTGATCGGGAAGGAGCCGCCGTGGGCCGCGTACTCGCCCGGGTCCAGGTAGGAGGATTCCTCGAACGTCGTGCCCTTGGCGCGGTAGCGGGTCCCGACCAGGTAGGAGGAGGCGCCGAAGCGCTCCACCACCCGGCGCTTGCGGGCGATCCAGGCGTCGTAGTCGGGGACCGAGCCGGGCAGGGCCGCGTGGAAGAGCTGCTGGCCGGCGCGGTGGATGTCGACGGCGACCGGCGCCTGGCGTTCACGGGCCAGCTCCACCAGGAGCGAGCCGAGCGCCCACGCGTCGTCGTGGGTGAACTGACGGAAGACCAGCCGCCGTTCCTGTGCCTGGAGCTCCTCCAGGCTCGGGGTGATCTCCGGGGTGAACTTCGGGGTGAGTTCGTGCGTGCCCATTACAGCGTCACCGCCACCTTGTCTCGTGCCGAACGGCGGGCCGCCTCCAGGACGTCGAGGGCGGCCGCCGCCTCGACGGCGGTCACCGGGTTGGGGCCGCCGTCGGTCAGTGCCTTGGTCACCGCAGCGTAGTAGGCCGGGTAGTCGCCGGGGAGGGTCTGCTCGGGGCGCCCGCCGCCGGTCAGCGGGGACTCCCCGGCGCCCACGCGGCCCCACAGCCCCTCGGGCTCCGTGCCCCAGTCCGCCGTCGTGCCGGGCCGCTCTCCCTCCCGCAGGGCCGCCTCCTGCGGGTCGAGGCCGTACTTCACATAGCCCGCCTTCGAGCCCAGCACCCGGAAACGCGGGCCGAGTTGGGCGGTCGTCGCCGAGACGTGGAGGTGGGAGCGGACCCCGCTCGCGTGGGTCAGCGCGATGAAGGTGTCGTCGTCGGTCTCCGCGCCGGGCCGGCGGACGTCGGCCTCCGCGTACACGGAGAGCGCCGGGCCGAAGAGGACCAGTGCCTGGTCGACGACGTGACTGCCGAGATCGTAGAGCAGACCTCCGATCTCTGCGGGGTCGCCGGACTCCCGCCAGCCGCCCTTCGGCAGCGGCCGCCACCGCTCGAACCGGGACTCGAACCGCCACACATCGCCGAGCTCGCCGTCGGCCAGCAGCTTGCGGAGGGTCAGGAAGTCGTTGTCCCAGCGGCGGTTCTGGAAGACGGAGAGGAGCAGTCCGCGCTGTTCGGCGAGGGCGGCCAGCTCGCGGGCCTCGGCCGCCGTTCCCGCGACCGGCTTGTCGACGACGACCGGGAGGCCGGCGTTCAGCGCGGCGGTCGCGAGCGGGACGTGCGTCTTGTTGGGCGACGCGACGACGATCAGGTCCAGCTCACCGGCGCGCGCGAGGAGATCGTCGGCGGTGACGGCGACCCGTACGTCCGGGAACTCGGCGCGAGCCCGCTCCTGCCGCTCGGGGTTCGAGGTGACCACCGTGTCGAGGACGAGGCCCTCGGTGGCGGCGATCAGCGGGGCGTGGAACACGGAGCCGGCGAGGCCGTAGCCGATCAGGCCCGCGCGGAGAGGAGTACCTGTCATGGCTCCCACTTTCGCAACGCTGTTGCCAAAGTGCAAGCAGGGGAGAGAATGGGGCCGTGAACAGGACCGACGGAGGACGGCAGTGAACAGGACGGACGGAGGACGGCAGTGAACAGGACGGACGCAGGCGTCAACCTCCTGGGCCTGCGCAGCCACAACACCGCGCTCGTGCTCGACCTGCTGCGCACGGCGGGACCGGACGGCATCAGCAGGCTGGAACTGGCCGAGCGCACGGGGCTCACCCCGCAGGCGGTCAGCAAGATCACCGCCCGGCTGCGGCAGGAGGGACTGGCGGCGGAGGCGGGACACCGGGCGTCCACCGGCGGCAAGCCGCGCACGGTGCTGCGTCTGGTGCCGGAGGCCGGCCATGCGGTCGGGGTCCACCTCGACCGGGACGAACTGCGGGTGGTGCTCGCCGAACTCGACGGCCGGGCGGTCAGGGAGCGGTGCGTGCCGCTGTCACTGGGCGCGGGGGCGGAGACGGTCCTGGAAGCGGTGGCCCGGGAGGTGGCGGAGCTCCTCGGCGACGCCCCACCCGCCCCGCTCCCGCCCACTCCTGGT
>NZ_JAHHIU010000473.1 GCF_024539815.1 Streptomyces hayashii | reverse complement strand
TATTCCGGGGCTATCGTTCATGACTCGTTATGCCAGAGGTTCTGGTGCAGACTATTCGAACGCCAATCAATTCTATATGCGCACTGATGGTAACGGCGATCCGCTCACGAATCAAAAACGTTGGGAGCGTGATATTGAAGTCAAATACGTCGTACAAACAGGTGCGGCGAAAGATCTTTCCTTGCGATTACGTCAAGCAAATACTCGTGCCACTGCATTCGAATCGGACTTGGATGAAGTACGCCTGATCGTTGAATATCCACTTTCGATACTGTGAGCCCTAAACAAGATCGATTTATTCATGTGACTCGCCTAAAACAAAAATAGCGAGCTTAAAGAATTCACCTTGAGTTGCTTAAATGCTCCTTTGGTAAAAGGTGAATATTTTGCGCCCCCCTGGGGCGCTTTTTTTTACCTAAAATTCGAGTAAATCTTCGAGTACGCGCACCGCGTCCCGATGGAGTTCATGACTGCACCAGTGACCGCCTTCTTCAGCATGAGAAAAATCGCCCTCATCTGCACGGAATAAAATGGCCATAATAAAAAAAACAACCCAACATTTCATAAGGTCAATTCAGCAGTAGAGAAATAACCCGCAACTGGTTGGTCCGAGCCACGATATAATATATCGCGATGTTATCAAGTGTATTGCTCACTGATTACAAGTACGTTATTTAGCCCCCACCCAAGTGGTTTTGAATTATCATTCCTGCCAATGATGACAGCGCATTCGCGTAGTTAAAACAGCTCAGTCATATCGAGACAAAATCCAATGCGAATTCTGGTAATTGAGGACGAAGTAAAAACTGCCGAATATGTGCGCCAAGGCCTTACGGAGAGCGGTTATATCGTGGATTGCGTACATACCGGATACGACGGGCTTTTTCTGGCCAAACAACATATGTACGAGTTAATCATCCTAGATATCAACCTGCCGGAGATGGATGGGTGGCAGGTACTTGAATTGTTGCGAAGAAACAATTGTCTTTGTAGAATTATGATGCTTACTGCTCGAAGTCGCTTGGTTGATAAAATCAGAGGACTAGAGAATGGTGCAGATGATTACCTAATTAAGCCTTTTGAATTCCCGGAACTGCTTGCTCGAGTTCGCGCACTGATGCGCAGGTCTGATAATCCAGCATCTGTTGAGATCATTCGCGTAGCCGATCTGGAGCTGGATCAAAGCCGTCATAGGGCGTTTAGAGACGGTCAGCGTATCGACTTAACAACGAAGGAATTCGCACTTCTGCACTATTTAATGAGAAATACGGGAATTGTCCTGAGTCGTACACAGATCATATCTCAGGTATGGGACATGAATTTCGACTGCGATACAAATGTTGTAGAAGTTTCAATTAGAAGATTAAGAGCCAAGATGGATGATCCTTTTGAAAACAAACTGATACATACACTCAGAGGCGTAGGATATGTTCTAGAAAAACGCTAGCGTGCTGTTCTTGAAGCAATCACATACGCTCCTGTGATTTCGCCGACTCACGGGCACTTCAGGTTTCATCCAAGTTTGTCTTTCACTTGGCGCTTCTGGCCTACCGCGTCGGATATACATTTCGGCGCGCAAAAAACTTGCTAATCGAAGCTTTCAACTCGCCTACCGGTCCAAAACCGTGGTGCGAAAAAACACCATCCCCCCCCGAAACAGCGCTCGATAATGCTTATCCACAAGCTGGATTTCAGTGTCCAATGTATGTGGAAGCGTTCAGACCCGCTTTCACTTTAGGTATTTGTGAGTAACGTAGTTGCCGATGATAAAGTGTAGTTCAAGGAACGTGGATTTTTATCAGTTGATACTCTCATAATCTGGTGAGACGAACTACGTGACGGTGCCACGGCGCACATATCCATGTAGTTGCGTGTGGATATGATAAATCTACCGGGGCATGAAGCCTAAGCATGCCATGGAGTGGACAATACGGTCGTGACTTAAAGGTCGCATACTCTATGATCTCTGAAGGCGAGCAAGTGAATCACTCCGGCTCTCTAGATACCTTGCAAGCTCATTGCATAACGCTTTTAAACTCTACAGTGAAAGCTACATATTGAAACGATTACGGCGTTTTGCGTTGATGGTTGACGATATTCGACACCTCCCCTTGCCGTCGGGTTAAGCCGTCACACTTGCTCAATCGTCAGAACTTTTGCATTAGCTTGAGTATCGCCATAAGCGTCCGGGCATCACGCCTTGCGTGATTAAAAAGATTGCGGCAGCAACTGATCGATTTCACTCGCCCGCTGCGTCGGCAGCCGCGTGAGAGCATCCTTCAGATATGCATACGGATCATGACCATTCAGGCG
>NZ_JAHHIU010000472.1 GCF_024539815.1 Streptomyces hayashii | reverse complement strand
GCTGTGGTACTGGCTGATGCTGACTGGCCATCGATCGTCAAACCCTTGTTCTGGGCAGCGTTCGGCAACTCTGGGCAGTGGTGCATTGCCGTGAAGCGGCTTTACGTGCACTCCAGCATTCATGCGGCTTTTACAGCAGCCTTTGTGGAGTACGCGAAGACCGTCAAGGTCGGTGACGGGATGGATCAAGCAACTGAACTGGGGCCGATTCAGAACCGTATGCAGTACGAAAAGCTGATTGACCTGTTCGAGGATACCCGCAAGCAGGGCTACAAGGTCCGCTAGGCGGTGTGATTGACCGGAGCCTGGCCGGCAATTTTGTTCCGGTTACCGTTGTGGACAATCCGCCCGAGAATAGCCGCATTGTGCAGGAGGAACCGTTTGGCCCCATCCTGCCCGTCATTGCGTTTGACGATGTGGAAGATGTGATTGCTCGGGTCAACGCTAGCCCTTACGGCCTTGCAGGTTCTGTATGGGGCGGCGATCGCGCCGCTGCGATCGCGGTCGCCAAGCGAATGGAAACCGGGACAGTGTGGGTCAACGAGATCCACATCCACGGCATTGATATTCCGTTTGGTGGACACAAGCTATCCGGGATGGGCGTTGAGAACGGCCAGGAAGGTCTGGCTGGGTTTACCAACACTAAGAGCTACATGTTCAAGAAATAGGCCCCTGACGCGGCCTCAGCGTGTCTGCGCTGGGGCCTGATTGGCTTGTGATTGTTCCCTTAGCTCCATCATCAGCTCGCTCACCAGTGATGTGAACCATCGAGTGAACGGGTCCTGATTCAACACATGCTGCCACGCTATCCCGATATTGAATCGAGAGGAGTTGAACGGCAGAGCGCTTATGGCCAGTCCGAAATGGTCGGCCAGGAAGTGTGCGGTGGTGGAAGGAACGTTGCACAGGATCGGCGTCTCTTTGAGCACCAGCGGCAGCGTTGGAAACCTCGCCAGTGTGGCAATGACATTTCGGGTGCGTCCTAGCGCCTGAAGTTGGGGCTCAAGCATTCCGCTGATCTCACCACGCGGCGACATCAGCAGTTGCGGGGTCGCCAAGTACTCATCCAGCCCTATGGGAGCAGCCAATACTATTTGTCTGGGATCAAAGAGCGCCACAAAGCCTTCTTCATAGAGAATTTGACAAGGCTCTCGCAACTGCAGCTCTGGCAGCAATGCCGCTAGCACCACTTCCGCATCGCCCGACTGCAGCATTTTGTCGATGCAGTGGTAGTCGGCATCTCTGACGACCAGTCGAACCCCTGGTGCCTGCTCCTGAAGCGCACGAATGAGGCGCGGAAGCAGTGCCGCTTCCAGGTCATCGGCTATCGCAAATCGCACGACACGTGAGACGGTGGCTGGGTCGAAATGGCCTTGTTCCAGGAGTGCCAATCGAAGGTCTTGGAGAAATGGATCGATCAGCGTCACCAGCTCCAACGCCTTGGGAGTAGGCGCCATCCCCCTCCCCGTTCGCACCAGGAGCTGATCATTCATCAACTCTCGAAGTCGGTTCAGCGACATGCTGATCGCGGGAGATCCCACATGCAAAAGTGCCGCTGTTTGCCGGACGCTGCGTTCACGTACCAGGACGCTCAACACTACCAACAGGTTGAGATCCATTCTCCTAAGTTCATTCAAAGTGAATTCTCTCTTCATAATGTTCACTCTAGTCGAATCCATGTGAGCTCGCTATGCTTTTTTCACCAACATTACAGATGGAGAAAATCATGAGCACCATGCGTACTGTTCGAGTAGAAGCCCTACGAGAACCGCTTAAGATCTGCCGAGTGAACATCCCAGAAATCGGTGATGACGAGGCCCTCGTACGGGTTACCGCATCGGGGATTTGCCGTACCGATTGGCACCTGTGGAATGGCGACTGGGCCTGGCTTGGTCTGAAGCTGCCAATGCCAACAACCCTGGGTCACGAAATTGGCGGTGTGGTCGAGAAAGTCGGCTCCCGCGTCAAAGGACTTACCGCAGGTACCCGTGTCAGCGTCCCGTTCAACTTCGCGTGCGGATGCTGCCCACAGTGCCGCAAGGGCTCTCAAAATATCTGCGACGACGCCTCATGGCCTTTCATGTTGGAAGGGTCAGGCGGTTGGTCTGAGTACGTTCGAGTGCCTAACGCCTCGCTCAACTGCGTTCCACTTCCTGAGAGTGTTACGGAGCTCGACGCTGCAGCGCTGGGCTGCCGATACATGACGGCCTACCGAGCGGTGGCCAGTCGCGCCACTGTCAAAGGTGGCGAAAAGGTAGCGATTGTTGGCTTGGGTGGTGTTGGTCTCGCAGCAGTTGAGATCGCGGTTGCGCTCG
>NZ_JAHHIU010000471.1 GCF_024539815.1 Streptomyces hayashii | reverse complement strand
GACCTGAACCCGGGCCTGTGCGCGCGTCGGGGGCGGGGGGCCCGAAGGCCGCGGACGGTCGGAGCCGGCGGGGCGCGGGCGGGCGTCGGGGGAGGCGGTCACACCGTCACCGGTTCGGGCGTCGGCTCGGAGACGCCGGCCACCGGACGCGACGTCGGCAGCAGGACCGCCAGCACCACGCACACCGCCATCAGCCCCGCTCCGCACAGGAACACCGTGTCCATGGCGGAGACATACGACTCCACAGCCGCCCGCCGGGCCGACCCCGCCAGGGAGACGAGCTGTCCGGGGCCGTCGTAGAGCCGGGTGATGAGCGTGCCGAAGAGCGCGGCGCCCAAGGCCGTCCCCAGGGTCTGGAAGAAGCGGACGCCGGTGGTGGCCACGCCGAGCTGATGGCGGGGGGCGGCGTCCTGCACCAGCTGGATGAGCTGGCCGAGGAGGAGTCCGAAGCCCGTGCCGATGAGCAGCAGATAGGCGCGCAGCAGCCACAGCGAGGTGTCCGTGCCGAGGGTGGCCAGGAACAGGAAGGCGACCGCGGCGACCGCCGAGCCCGTTATGGCGAAGGTCCGCTCGGCCCAGCCGCGCGCGGCGAGCTTGGCGGAGACGATGCCGACGGCCGTCATGCCCACGGCCATGGGAAGCAGATACAGACCCGCCGAGGAGCTGGCGATCCCGCGAGCCACCTGCAGATAGACCATCACGTAGTACATCGAGCCGACCATGGCCGCTCCCATCAGGCCCTGTATCGCGAAGCCCCAGCGCAGCTCGGGGACGCGGAACAGGGACAGCGGGAGGATCGGCTCGGCGGCCGTGGCCTGCCGCCGCAGGAACAGGCCGAGGGCGGCTGCCGAGGCGAGCGCCGCCACGACGATTTGCGGTGACGTCCACGCGTACTGCTTGCCGCCCCACTCGGTGACCAGCAGCAGAGCCGTGGAGAAGGCGGCGGCCAGACCCGCGCCGAGGAAGTCGATCCGGTGCCGCAGGTCGTGCCGGGGGAGCTTGAGGGCGAGTGCGCCGGCGATCAGCACGGCGGCGCCGAGGGGCAGGTTGACGTAGAAGATCCAGCGCCAGCTCGCGTGGTCGGCGAGCAGACCGCCGATCCACGGACCCACCGCCATGCCGCCGCCGGCCACGACCCCGCCCACGCCCGCGCCCTTGGCGTCCTTCTGGCCGGGCCCTCTGAGCTGGGCGATCACCACCATCGTGACGCTCATGAGGCCGCCGGCGCCGACGCCCTGCACCGCTCGGGCGGCTATCAGCTGACCGAGCGACTGCGCCGCCCCGCACAGCGCCGAGCCCACGAGGAACGAGCCCACGGCGCCCAGGAACACCCGCTTGGCGCCGAGGACGTCGCACAGCTTGCCGTACAGCGGGAGCACCGCGGCCGACGCGAGGGAGAAGGCGCTGACCAGCCAGGGGATGCGGTCGATGCCGTGCACCGGATCGAGATCGCGCACGATCGGGACGGTGGCGGCGGAGACGATCTGCAGGTCGAGCACGGCGAGCACGATCGTGACGAGGCAGACGAGGAAGCCGATTCTGCGCTGGGTGTCGGTCATGCGACCACCATGGCCCGGCTTCGTGGACCGAGTCAATGTTTTATCCGGTATTATTTTTGTTCCCAGCTTAAGAATGGGCTTGGTACAGTGGAGGCATGGCTGCCGAGGCGACGATGGGGCTGCGCGAGCGCAAGAAGCTGCAGACCGCGATGCGGATCTACCGGACCGCGGTCGAGCTGTTCCTGGAGCGGAGCTTCGACGAGGTCTCCGTCCAGGAGATCGCGGACGCTGCCGAGGTCTCCAAAATGACGGTGTTCAACTATTTCGGCACCAAGGAGGACCTGGTCTTCCGGCCGATGGAGGAGCACTTCTCCGACGCGGCCCGCGCGGTGCGGGAGCGGCGCCGGGGCGAGTCCGCCGCGGAGGCTGTCCGGCGGCAGTTCCTGGAGATGGTGGAGGGGCGTGACCCCGCGATCGGCCTGCACGGCGAGCCCTTCGCCCGCGAGATCCGTTCGGTCATCATGGCGACGCCGGTCCTGCGGGAGCGGGCCTACGTCCTGGCGGAGAAGGGCGCCCGCGAGCTGGCCGGGCTGCTGGCCGAGGAGACGGGCGACGAGACCCTCGCCGTGATCGCCGCCGCCACGCTCACCGCCGCCCGCAACGCCCTGGTCGAGGAGCACCACCGCCGCATCGACGCCGGTGTGAGCGTGGACGAGGTCGCGGCCGACGCCGCCGAACGGGCCCGCAAGGCCTTCGCCCTGGTGGAAGCGGGCCTGGGCGACTACGCCCGCAAGGCCTGACCCCCGCCCGCCGCTCC
>NZ_JAHHIU010000470.1 GCF_024539815.1 Streptomyces hayashii | reverse complement strand
CTTCCGATGTAGAAGGCACAGACAGCGACATCCAAGCCGCATTTGACGCGACCGTCGTCCAGATTAAAAAGCGTTTCGAGGCATTCTTCAGCTTGGATCATTCGGCGCTCACACCGCAGGAACTGAAGCGCGAGCTAGATCAAATAGGTGAACTGTAATGGACGAATTTTCCTCGGAAAGCAGCCTGGATCTACCTAATCTGGATCAGTCGCTAATCGACTTCGTCACACTGGATCGCCTGCAAGGCAACGAGCAACCGACTCACAAACCACGCATCTTGTTGCTGTATGGCTCAACCCGTGAGCGCTCTTTCAGCAGGCTGCTGACCCAAGAGGCCGCGCGCATCCTGACCCTAATGGGAGCCGAGACCGTCATCTTTGATCCCTCGGGTCTGCCTCTCCCTGATGACGCTCCGGAAGACCATCCAAAGGTTAAAGAGCTGCGGGATCTGGTTCTGTGGTCAGAGGGACAGGTGTGGTGTTCGCCAGAGCGTCACGGTGCAATGTCTGCTGTATTCAAAGCCCAAATAGACTGGATACCTCTCACGTTGGGCGCTGTCCGCCCCAGCCAGGGCAAGACGTTGGCCGTCATGCAGGTCTGCGGTGGATCACAGTCCTTCAACACGGTAAACCAGCTTAGGATCCTCGGGCGCTGGATGCGGATGATCACCATCCCAAACCAGTCGTCAGTACCCAAAGCCTTTCTGGAGTTCGACGACGCAGGGCGTATGAAGCCATCCGCCTACTACGACCGTGTTGTGGACGTGATGGAGGAACTGATGAAGTTCACGCTGATGGTTCGGGGCCGGGAAACGTATTTGGTAGACCGCTATTCGGAGCGCAAGGAAAGCGCCGAAGCACTCTCGAAACGAGTCAATCAAAGATCGATTTGAGCGACCAAGGGGATAGAGGATGAGCAACACCACAGTAAGGATTGCGCAGATTTCGGACGCTCAAGCCATCCAGGCAATTTACGCACCGATGGTTGAGCATACGGCGATTTCGTTTGAGCTTGAGCCGCCCACAGTCGAAGAGATGGCCAAGCGGATTGGGTCGACTTTGCCGACTTACCCGTATCTGGTAGCGGAGCGAGACGGCCAGCTCATCGGCTATGCATATGCCAGTCAGCACCGGGCTCGTGAGGCCTATCGCTGGTCGGTCGACGTCACCGTTTATATATCGCCAGAAGCGCACCGTAGCGGGGTCGGCCGGGCACTGTATGGCGTGTTGCTGCCGACATTGAAAAGGCAAGGGTTTCACGCAGCCTTTGCCGGGATCGCGCTGCCAAACGATGGCAGCGTGGGGCTGCATGAAGCACTAGGCTTCGCTCACATCGGTACGTATCCAGAAGTAGGATTCAAGCATGGCGCTTGGCATGATGTTGGATATTGGCGTATCGCGCTGGATTCAACGAGTCCGCCAAAACTGTCCGTGCCTTTCAGTGAGATCAGTCTCTTCTGAATGGGTCTCGACGGCCATTATGAGCGATGGGAAGATTCTAATACGTAACAAAGTCAATTATGTTCGACTCCTCGAAATGAATACGAGCAAAGTGGGTAAAATCGAAATAGATTTGCCACTTTCGGAAGTTTGCAGATATCGAACGAAACTATTGTTGCCGATGGGGAGGCCTATTAGATTCCAGAAAACAAAAGTAATGGTTCCAAGTACGTTTACAAGGTCTCAGCCACTAAGAAGCAGTGATATACCGCAGATCTACAAATTGGTCGCCAATGCTTGTCTCGCGTTGCCGGCCGCGTCGGGCTCAATGAGGTCACTTGCCAACTGACGCTTATCCTGCAGCATTTGCCAAAGCATCTGGTCGATTGTGTTTTCCACCAGCGGGATTTTCACCACGACCATGCGCAATTGCCCATTGCGGTAGGCCCTGTCCTCAGCCTGGTCCTGCAGTCCAGGCGTCCAGGGGAGGCCCAGGAACATCACATAGTTGGCCGCAGTGAGGTTGTTGCCGGTGCCGGCAGCGGAGGTAGTGGCGGCAAAGACGCGGGTTTCTGGATCACTTTGGAATTGATCGATCGCCTTCTGCCGTTTGCCTACAGAGTCACTGCCGACAACCGTGACGCACCCGTACTCAGCTTGCTTGCACCGAGTGCGAAGTGTTCCTACCGTATCCTTGAACTCACAGAACAAGATTACTTTGTCCTCCGCGTCCAGTTCGCACAGCAGATCCATTACGACACGAATCTTTACCTGCTCAAGCAACTGACGCAGTGATCCCAACCTGGCGAGGCTAGGCCTGTCTTCGAGCCGAATTTGATCGTATTGCTTGCGCTCTTCAGCAGTGAGTTCGATGGGTAAAGTTTGGCGCTGTTTGC
>NZ_JAHHIU010000469.1 GCF_024539815.1 Streptomyces hayashii | reverse complement strand
GTGGGGACGGGCCGGGAGGGGTGGGGGCCGAGGCCGCAGGACGTGCTCCAGCCGGGCGAAGACCTCGTCCCGCGTGGGGTCGGCGAGGACATGACCGAGGCCGGGCCGCGCCTTCAGGTGCGGGCCGGGTCATGTGCGCCCATACGGCCGCCAGTCCCCCAGATACGTGCGCCGGGTGTGCGCCGACGCCTCCGCGTCGGTCAGCTGCGGCCGGTTCTCCGGGGCGGAGACGACGGCGCCCGGACCCCGGTTGGCGTGCTCACGAAAGCGCATGGTCTGCCACGGGTAGGCGTCGCGCATGTTGGCGTAGGGGGCCACCGCGTCGATCCCCGGGCCGATCCAGGTGTCCCGCACGACGAGCGCGGGCCAGGCGGTCGTCTCGTACGACGGCACCCAGGGCCTGGCGATCTTGTAGG
Organism: Streptomyces hayashii; assembly: GCF_024539815.1. Taxonomy (GTDB): domain Bacteria; phylum Actinomycetota; class Actinomycetes; order Streptomycetales; family Streptomycetaceae; genus Streptomyces; species Streptomyces hayashii. The sequence goes on along the minus strand of NZ_JAHHIU010000469.1, from coordinate 1,920 downwards.
CGGCGTCCTCGGCTGCGGAGGTGATCCGGCCGCGCAGGGCGAGGAAGCCGTAGGGGTTCGCCCGGGCGGTGGCCGGGGCGAAGACCATGCCCTTGGGGGTGAAGGGCACGTCCCGCCGGAGGGTGTGGAAGTGGCAGGCGTCGAACACGGCCCGGGCGCGCCCGAAGACGAAGTCGACGTCGCCCTCGATGTGGCAGCGGTGGAAGTACTGCCGGTCGAAGGCGTCCAGCGCGGTGGTGTCCGCGAAGAGGGTGTCCTGGTGGGCGAGAAGGCGGACGTGGTCGAAGTGCGTGCGGTCGCCTGTGACGTAGGCGGCCACCGCCTGGGTGCCGGTGATCTCCGGGTGGTCGGCGCGCAGCCAGTCGTTGGCGAGGGTGAGGTCGCGGACGGTGAGACCGGGCGCGGCGGAGGTGAAGGTGGCGGATCCGGCCGTGCCGTAGGGGCCGGACCCGTCGGGTTTCGGCGTCCCGGCCGCGTTGCCGAAGACGAGCACCGCGGCGCGTGGGTCGCGGGAAGCGCCGCGTATCGTCAACTCCGCTTTCGCCGCAGACACGTTGACGACCTCCCGGTAGGTGCCGGGGTGCACGACGATCGTCCGGCCGGGTCCGTCGACGGCGTCCACGGCGGACTGGAGGGAGTCGCCGGGGCGGACGTGGAGCACGCGGCGACCGGTGCCCGCGCGGGCGGGGGCGCCTGCGGCGGCGACGGTCAGGCCGCTCGTCAGGCCCGCGAGGAGGGTGCGTCGGCGCAGCATCTCAGCACTCCCCCCGCCAGGGCTCCCAGTCCCCGAGGTAGGCCGCACGGGATGCCGACCGTGCCTGCTCCGCGGTGAGTTGGGGACGGTTCTCGGGGACGCTGATCCGCGCCCCGGGCCCGCTGTTGCGGTACTCGGCGAACCGCTGGCTCTGCCAGGGGAAGGACGCCGACATGTTCGTGTAGGGGGCGACCGCGTCGATGCCGGCGTCCAGGCGGGTGTCGCGGACGACGAGGCTCGGGCGGGCGGTGAGGTCTGAGCTGGGCACCCAGGGGCGGGCCAGCTTGTAGGACGCGTCCGGCGCCTCGCTGCTGATCCGGCCCCGGACGACCAGGTACCCGAGCGGATTGGCGCCCGCCGTCGAGGGGGCGAACACGAAACCGTAGGGGGCGGCGGCCAGGTCGGTGCGGTTCAGGGTGCGGAAGCGGCAGCGCTCGTAGACGGCCGTGGCGCGGCCGAAGACGAAGTCGACGTCCCCCTCGGCGTAGCAGTCCGCGTAGTACTGGCGGGCGACCGCGGTGACGGCGAGGGAGTCGGCGTACAGGGTGTCCTGGTGGCCGAGGAAGCGGCAGTGGTGGAAGGCGGAGCGGTCGCCCTGGACCTTGACGGCGACGGCCTGGGTGCCGGTGATGTCGGGGTGGTCGGCGCGCAGCCAGTCGTTGGCGAAGGTGATCCAGCGGGCGGTGAACCCGTCGGCCTGGAGGGTCGTGGTGGCCGAGCCGGTGGTGCCGTACGTGCCGCCGTCGGGCTTGGGCGTGCCGGCCGCGGTGTCGTGGACGATCACGACGTCACGCGGGTCCTCGGAGGCGCCGATCCAGGTGGCGTCGGTGCGGGAGACGTCGAGGACGACCCTCTCCCGGTAGGAGCCGGGGGCGAGGACCAGGGTCCAGCCGCTGCCGGCGGCGGCTGCGACGGCGTCCCGGACGGAGGTGTGGTCGCCGCGGCCGAGGGGGTCGACGTACAGGGTGCGGGCCGTGTACCGGGCGGCCGGGGAGCCGTAGCGGCCGAACGGGCGCCGGCCGGCGGTGGCCCGCGCGGGCGACGCGGTCAGCCCGAGCGCGGCGGCCGTGCCCGCGCTCGCGGCGAGGAATCCCCTTCTGGACAGGGGACGTCGGGGGTGGGGCGAGGGCATGCGGGTGCTCCTTCGCGGTACGGCGGTGCGGGGG
>NZ_JAHHIU010000468.1 GCF_024539815.1 Streptomyces hayashii | reverse complement strand
CCCCCGCACCCGTCCCCGCACCCGCACCCGTCTCCGCACTCGGCCGCTCGGGATGACCGCCCGGGCCGGCCGGCCGCCACAGCCGCACGCCGACGGCGTACACCAGCACGCCCAGCGCCAGCCCCGCGCCCGCGCCGAAGCACAGCGTCGGTATGAGCTCCCACGGCTTCGCCTCGCGCGCCCCCCAGTACTCCCACCACCGGGTGGCCCGACGCACCGCGGCGACCAGCACGCAGCCGACGATCAGGGCGCCCGCCCACCACCTGTCCCGCGCCGAGAGCACCACCACTCCCGACGGTGCGACGTCGGGCGTCCGGCGCATCGCGTACGTGACGAACGCGGCGATGACGACCGCGGCCACGGCCGAACCGCCGTACTGCAGGTACCAGTACAGCGGCGAGCCGGCGATCTGCTCGCCGAGGATCGGGAACAGCCGCATGCCCCAGCGGTCGAGGTGCGTGAACGCGTCCCACACCACGTGCGACAGCGCGCCCAGCGCCGCGGAGACGTACCACCGAAGGAGGAGCGAGGACCGCACCCGCGCGCGGGGCGTCCCGCAGCGGGTCAGGGCCGCCACCCGGCCCTGCCGTCCGTACGGCAGCAGCGCCACCAGCGGCTCGCGCATCAGCAGCCAGAGCCCCACCAGCGCCCAGGCGACACCCACGTCGACCGTGAACACACCGGCGAAGGAGTGCGTGACGTCCCCGAACTCCATGGCTCCCGGCAGGACGCTCGCCGCGTAGTAGGTCATGTCCGGAGCGAAGGACCCCGCCACCAGGACCGCCGGCGCCAGCCGCCCGCGGCCGGATCCGTCGGCGCGCACTGCGGGCAGCACGGCCGCGGCATGACTCAGCGTGAACGGCAACAGTGCTCCCTTGGGCGGATGTCGGGGGGCACGGGCGGCCCGGTGGTCGACGACGCCAGTATGCGGGGGCGCGGTTCCCGGCCGACGGCGTGTGACCGGCCGGTGAAAACGGCGCTCGAACGGGTGCCGGTCCAAAAGAAGTTGTCGTAGGGTCGCCTGGGCCGCCGCGGCCCGAACGCATCGAACGAACAAACAAAAAAGAGGGCAAATCGCTTGCGCGTGCAACCCTCGCGGCGGGTGGACCGTCCCACCAGTGGCAGGAGCGACGCCGGCGACCGGCAGCCGCAACGGCCACACGCACGACAGCAGCAGCACGGCCTCAGGCGCCACGAGTAACACAGCACCACGCGTAACACGGCAATACGGCAATACGGCAATACGGCAATACGGCACCACGAGCGACACGACGACGGAGCAACCGGGCGTCCGGGCGACCGGGTGGCACGGCGACGACAACGGCACTGCAGTGCAGACGAAGACGGGCGTTCGGCGTCCACGGGGAGGGTTTCACTTCATGTCGGCGCATTTCGGCACGAGACTGCGCAAGGGAGCGGTCAACACGACCGTGGCCGCACTGGCCGTCGCGGCTCTGGCCGCGTCCCAGGCACCCGACGTCACGGCCGACGGCCAGGGCAGACAGACCGCCGCCGACACCCCGTCCGCCGACGCCGGCACAGGCACCGCCGGCAGCGCCACCGGCAACTCGCCGTACTACACGGACCTGCCGCCGCTGAAGAGCCCCGCCCCGGCCCCGACCGCCGGCTCGCCCACCTCCCCGGCCGCCACCGGCACCGCCGAGGCCGGCATCCCGGCGACCGTCCTCGACGCCTACAAGAAGGCCGAGGCGGCCCTCGCGCAGTCCAAGCCGGGCTGCAACATGCCCTGGCAACTCCTCGCCGCCATCGGCAAGGTCGAGTCCGGCCAGGCAGGCGGCGGCAACGTCACCGCCGACGGCACGACCATCACGCCGATCCTCGGCCCGGTCCTCAACGGCGTGGGATTCGCCGACATCAAGGACACCGACCACGGCGCCTACGACAGCGACAGCATCCACGACCGCGCCGTGGGCCCCATGCAGTTCATCCCCTCCACCTGGGCATGGGCGGGCCGCGACGGCAACGGCGACGGCAAGAAGGACCCCAACAACGTCTACGACGCCGCGCTCGCCGCCGGCCACTATCTCTGCCGCTACGACTGGGACATGGCCACCACGGCCGGCATGCGCAGCGCGATCCTCAGCTACAACAACTCGACGGACTACCTCAACACCGTCCTGTCGTGGCTGGAGTACTACCGCAAGGGCACGCACGAGGTCCCGAACGGCGCCGGCAGCGTGCCCGGCAACCGCAGCGACGACTACCCGAGCACGCCCGTCTCGCCGTCCGTCCCCTCGACGCCCAGCGGCCCGACGACGCCCGCCAAGCCGACGACGCCGAGCAAGCCGCCGGCCCCGCCCAAGCCGCCGGCCCCTCCCACCCCCGGCA
>NZ_JAHHIU010000467.1 GCF_024539815.1 Streptomyces hayashii | reverse complement strand
CTTACAACGTGCCGGATAACATCGGAAAGCATTGCGAGCTGATCGAGTATCTGCGCGTAGAGGACATTAGCGAATGGGTTGATCCAGCGGATGGTCTTCGAGTGCAGAACTCGTCCGATGGCCCGGCGTGGCTCGTAGTTGGGGAAGGGGTTAAATCGTGGTGCGGCGGCTCGGGCTGGGTTCTCGCTGACGCTCGCCATCTGATGCCTCTGCGTGGCGATTTCTCCCCAGATAAGCAGAGTTCGCGCGAGGTGCTCGCGTGACGACTGCTGCCGTGAGGATCACCGACGCCGAGATCAAGCGTCAGGCCGCCGGTGCCGTGCGCGATCTGCGTGATACAGACAATCGAGGCCTATACCTGCGCTTCACCAAGGCGCGCGACCGCGCATCCTGGTACCTGGTGACCAAGGGCGATTGGAATCTGATTGGCAGCTACCCCGAACTTAACGCCAAGCAGGTCGTCGCAGCACTCCCGGCGATTCGCCTGCGCCTGGAGGCGGGCGAGGGTGCCAGCCTGTCGAAGTGGGCCACCGTCGGTGAGCTGCTGTCCTGGTACGCAGAGCGCATGGCTCGCGACCGCAATCTGTCCAGCAAACGCAAGAGGACCGGCGCCTCGGCGATCAAGTGCCACCTGATCCCGCGCCTGGGCGACTTGCCGTTGACCAGCATCGACAGGGCCGCGCTCGACAGCCAGTTGATGTGGCCATTGCAGGAGACGCTGTCCATCGACTACGTGCGACTGGTGTTCCAGCTGCTGGCCCTGGCGTTTCGCCAAGCGTCCAAACTGGGCCTGATCGCTTCCAACCCGATGACCAGCATCAAGTTCAGCGACTTCTCCAAGGCTAAGGTCGGGATCAAGCCTTCCAGGCTGCGTGGCGTCCAGTTGCCTGAGCTGCTTGATCAGTTGCTGACAGTCGTCATGTTCTACCCGGCGGAGGGCATGCTGGCTCTGATGATGCTATGCCATGGCACCCGCATCGGTGAGACGCGTCAGACCCGCTGGTCTCACATCAGCATTGCTGAGCGCGAATGGTTCATCCCTGCCGAGAACACCAAGACCGGCGTCGAGCATCACCTGCCGCTCACCGACCAGGTGCGCAAGCTGTTGATCCGGTACCGAGAAGTCCAGCAGGCCAAAGGGTATGAGGGGCAGTTCCTTTTCCCATCCCGTAATGGCGCTGCCTTGAGTGAGGGCCAGGCGAGTGCCGTGTTCGCCAAGCTTGGGGGCGGCGAGTGGACCAGCCACGACCTACGCAAAGTGGCTCGCACCGGCTGGGCCGACATCGGTATCGACCACCTGATCGGCGAGCTGCTGATCAACCACGCCATGGGCCACAACGTGAAGGTTTACATCCAGTCCGACGTGATGGCCCGTAAGCGTGACGCCCTGGAGAAGTGGCACGCGCATCTAGATCAGCGTGGCTTTGCCCTGATTCATGCGTTGACCGGCGTTAGATTCGGAGATTCCGGTAATCCGCTGGAAGCCACAGAACATAAGGGCTGCAAGGCCATTCAAGAAACAACCATAGGCGAGGTTTAAAAATGATGAAAAAGAGCAGTGGCCCCGCCTTTGTGCGTTGCCTGATACCGATGACTGAGTGCCCCTCATGTAACGGGGCCGGACTGATCCGCGGCGTGTTCCATCAGCTCGAATGCATCGGCTGCCACTCTTCGGGTTTCGTTCACGCGGAGACGCTTGAGCCTCTTCTGATGCAGGATCTGGTGATCCAGTTGGGGCTGAAACTGCGGAGCGTTCGGGCCGTGGTAAAGGAGCTGGAGTGCGGAGCTAGTCATCAAGGTCAGGCTGCTCAGTACAACCAGAACAACCGTCGCGGCGCCGGCGGCACCAACTACACAGGGGATTGAGCCATGGCTATGTATAAGGACGTGATGGGCACCCTGGTGCGGGTGCTGGCAGCAGACAATATCGACAACAGCACCAAGCAGTCCTGGCAGAAGTTGATCGACGCCGACCTTCGCCAGGGTGGCACCGGCAGCACTCTGTCGGTCCGAGACAAGTTCGATTACGACTGCTGCCTTTACGCGCTGCTGCACCGTCAGCTTGAGCCGGCTCAGTGGGATGTGTTGGTAGCCAAGTACTCCACCCACAAGGCCAACAAGGTCAGCGCCATCGGCAGGCTTGTGGCTCGCATGGTTTCACCGGCGCCGCAGTTGTTCATCTATAAGGCGCTGACCGCCTGGGCCATACCGAAGCTGAAGGGCGTGCAGGCTGGCAAGCGCTCCACCGACATGATCGTGCTGCCCGCCGAGTTCTACGACATGAACACCTGGGATCTGGCCGGCTCGCCGGAGCGCACGCGCCGCAACTGGCGAGGCGGAATCCACAAGCGTTTGGAG
>NZ_JAHHIU010000466.1 GCF_024539815.1 Streptomyces hayashii | reverse complement strand
GGGCGGGTGCGGCGGGGGGAGCGGGCCGCGTTCGGGGAGCTCTACGAGTTGTACGCGACCGCCGTCTACAACCATGCCCTGCGGCTCACGGGTGACTGGTCGGTGGCCGAGGAGGTCATGTCGGAGACGTTTCTCGCCGCCTGGCGGGGGCGGGAGGACGTGGCCGTCGAGGGTGGGTCGTTGCGGCCCTGGCTGTTCGGGATCGCCACCAACAAGGCGCGCAACGCCGACCGGAGTCTGAGGCGGCGGCTCGCCTTTCTCGCCCGGCGGGCGACGGGGGCGCAGGAGGTCGACGGCTTCGCCGAGGACGTGGCGGGCCGGGTGGACGACGCCCGGCGGCTCGCCGACGTACAGCGGGTGCTCGGGCGGCTCAGGCGGCACGAGCGGGAGGTGATCGCGCTGTGCGTGTGGGGCGGGCTCGACTACGCACAGGCCGCCGAGGCGCTCGGCGTTCCCGCCGGGACCGTGCGGTCGCGGTTGTCGCGGGCGAGGGCTCGGCTGCGGGAGTTCGTCGACCGGGAGGAGCGCGAGAGACGTAGGCCGCATTCCTCGCATACGGGTTTTATGGAACCGCGTTCCCGTCGCGGAGAGGTAGAGAGCGAGACCGCGTTCGCGGTCCTGCCCCTTCAGGAGGAAGCCCGATGAACGCCACTCCGGCCGGACCCGAGCAGGGTGAGCGCGCGGAACTCGACGAACTGAGGGAACTGGCACGGCTGTTGCCGGCCGGCCCCGTCGAGCAGGTGCTGCCTCCCGGGCGTCGTTCCCAGCACAAGGACGTTCTGATGCATCTCATCGATCGTGATCGCCATGACCAGGCGGAGGGCGCCCGGCTGCTGCCGAGCGCCCGCCGGGCCCGCCGCGCCGCCCTGCTGGCACGGCCGGCCCGCTCCGCTCTCGTCGCCTGCGCCGTCGCCGTCGCGCTGGCGGCCGGTCTCACCGTCGGTATCGGCGCGGGGCGGCACGGCGGGGACCCGGGCACCCGGGCGGGCGCTTCCGGCACGCGCCCGGCCGGCAGTCACAGCGCCGTCGTCACGCTCGACCGGATGGCCGCCGTCGCCATGGGCACCCGTGTACAGCCGGTGCGGGAGGACCAGTTCGTGTATGTCCGCAGCCGGGTGGCCGAGAACGTGGGCGAGTGGGGGAAGTCCGTGAAGCTCGGGCCGCTGCGCGAGCGGCAGGTGTGGTTCTCGCAGCAGCAGGGGCCCGTGGTGGACGTCGGGCTGATCCGTGAGGACGGGCAGGACTGGCCGATCGAGGTCGGGGTGCCGGACGGCACGAACCCCAGGGACTCCGCCGTCCCGGCCGGCGTCCTGCGCCCCACCTATGCCTGGCTGGCCTCGCTGCCCACCGAACCCGGGCGCCTGCTGAGCCGGCTCTACCGCGAGATCCGGGTGGAGAAGGGCGACGATGGCGACCAGGAGGTCTTCGACCGGATCGGGGATCTGATCAGGGAGCAGATCATGCCGCCCGCGACGGCCGCCGCCTTCTTCAAGGCCACCGCCCGCATCCCGGGCGTCACCGAGGTGGACGACGCGGTGGACGCCGTCGGACGGCACGGCATCGCCATCGCCCGGGAGGACGTCCGACACGGCACCCGCACCGAGTGGATCTTCGACGCCCGCACCCTGGACTACCTGGGTGAGCGCACCGTCTTCAGCCGGGACACCGAGCGGGCCGGGGCGGGGACGGTCTCCGAGACCACGGCCGTGCTGGCACGCGCCGTCGTCGACAAGCGAGGGCTGGAGCCCGGCGGCCGCCGCCGCGCCGGGCGGAGCTAGCGCACCCGTCTCGCAGCGGCCGCACGGACCTTCTTCGTGCGGCCGTGCTCGGCCAGGAACGCGAGGGCGTGGGGGGATGTGTCCGGGGCTTCGACGAGTCTGCGCTGAAGCCAATCGGAGGCGGTGGCGAGGACGTCGGTCGCGGCCGTCACGGGAGTGGCGTCCAAGGGGGCCCGGGCCGTCGGGTCGGAGGGGGTGGCGAGGGCGCGGAAGAGGATCCATTCGCTGAGGCGGGTCGTCAGGAAGGCGTCCGCACCCACGGTCTCGCCCATGGTCTTCGTCCAGGCCTGCCAGCTCCCGTCGTCCGCGTCGGTGGTGCGGGGGACGCGGCGGCCGTTCGGTCCAGGTGCCGGACCACCGCCGCGCGGGCCATCGTCGCGTCCTCGTCGGAGAGGACGCGACGGACGAGGGACGCCTCCTCGGCTGCCGGGACCTGGGCGAGGGCGTCCAGGTATGCGGCGAACCTCGCGTGCTCGGGGGGTTCGGCGCGGTCCGGCGGCGGCTGAACCGGGTCGTCGGCGTGCTGGGGGGTCGTGCCGTCGGGTGTGCGGTGGGTGGGCAATGCGGGGTCCTTTCCCGC
>NZ_JAHHIU010000465.1 GCF_024539815.1 Streptomyces hayashii | reverse complement strand
GTCGGGAGAGGCGTCGGCCGGGGCGGGAGCGGCCGCGGCGGACCGTGCGACCGGGGCGGGGCGAGGGCGGCGGAAGAGCCGGCGGGCCGGACGCACGGCCTCCGGGGCGGCCGACCCGGCCGACCCGGCGACCGGCGCAGGGGCGGGCGGTGCGGATGCGGGTACGGGCCCTGGCGCATGTGGCTGTGGCTGTGCCTGTGCCTGTGGCTGTGGCTGCGCCGGCGTCTGCGTCTGCGTCTGTGCTTGTGCCTGCGCCGGCGTCTCCGTCTGCGTCTGTGCTTGTGCCGTCGCGGGGTGATCGTGGTCCGGCGAACCGCCGTCCGAGTCCCGGGGCGCTTCCCGGGCGTCAGGCATCTGCCGGGCTCCAGGCGCTTCCCGGGCCTCCCGTGCGCTCAGGCGTTCCCGCAGGTCGGCCGCCCTTCGCCGGGCGTCGCGGACCGTCAGCGGCAGCGGGGACCAGCCCGCCAGCCGGCCCAGGTCCACCACCGGCGGGAACACGGGGGACACGGCCATGACGTCCGCCGGCGCGCCGAGGAGCGGGGCCGCCCCGGCGGCGGGGAGCAGCGCGACCTGGTCGGCGTACTGCAGGACGCGTTCCAGGCGGTGCTCGGCCAGCAGCACCGTCGTGCCGAGGTCGTGGACGAGCCGCAGCAGGACGGCGAGGACCTCCTCCGCGGCCGCCGGGTCCAGCGCGGAGGTCGGCTCGTCCAGGACGAGCACCCGGGGGTGCGGGGTGAGGACCGAGCCGATCGCGACCCGCTGCTGCTGGCCGCCGGACAGGGTGGCGAGGGGGCGGTCGCGCAGGGCGGCCAGGCCGAGCAGGTCGAGGGTCTCCTCGACGCGGCGGCGCATCACCGCCGGCGGCAGGCCCAACGACTCCATGCCGTAGGCGAGTTCGTCCTCGACCGTGTCCGTCACGAAATGCGACAGCGGGTCCTGGCCCACCGTCCCCACGACGTCGGCGAGTTCACGCGGCTTGTGGGTACGGGTGTCGCGGCCGGCGACCGTGACGCGGCCGCGCAGAACGCCGCCGGTGAAGTGCGGGACGAGACCGCTGACCGCGCCGAGCAGCGTCGACTTGCCCGCCCCCGACGGGCCCGCCAGCAACACGAGCTCCCCCTCCGGGACGGTGAAGTCGACGTCCCTGACGGCGGGTTCGGGGACGCCGTCGTACGTCACGGAGACGTTCTCGAAGCGGATCACGACGGCTCCTTGTGCACGAACGCGGGCAACAGGGCGAGGACCACGGCCGCCGCGGGCCACAGCGGGAGGACGGGCGCGGTCAGCGGGACCACCCCCGGGTTCAGGGCCGCCGGGTCGGCGGACGCGGCCATGATGAGCAGGGCCGCCACCGCGACGCCGGAGGCTGCGGTCAGACAGGCCCGCGGGGTCCAGCGGTCCGGCCGGTAGCGGGTGCGCGCGGAGCGGCGGCCGCCCAGCCGCAGTCCGGCGAGAGCCGCGAACACCCCGGCGAGCAGCAGCGCAAGGCCGTATGAGCCGCCGGCGGCGGTGAGCAGACCGTACGTGCCCGCGCAGACGCCGAGCAGGCCGCCCAGCGTGAGGGCGGCGGTCGTGCGGCGGACGGGGGCGGGCACGTCGGCGGTACGGCCGTAGCCGCGCGCGTCCATCGCCGCGGCCAGCGCGACCGAGCGCTCCAGAGCGCCCTCCAGCACCGGCAGGCCCACCTGGAGCAGGCCGCGCAGCCCCCGGTCCGGACGGCCCCGCAGACGGCGGGCGGCGCGCAGACGGTGGACGTCCGCGATGAGGTTCGGCGCGAAGGTGAGCGCCACGACCACCGCCACCCCCGCCTCGTACAGGGCGCCCGGCAGCGTCTTCAGCAGGCGCGACGGGGAGGCCAGGGCGTTCGCGGCGCCGACGCACACGAGGAGGGTGGCCAGCCTCAGGCCGTCGTACAGAGCGAAGAGCAGCCCCTCGGCCGTGACCGCGCCGCCCAGCCGGATGCCCTGCGCCCAGTGCGGCAGGGGGACTTCGGGCAGCGTGAGCAGCACATGCGTGCCGGGGATCGGCGAGCCGAGCACGACCACGAAGACGAGACGGACGACGAGGACGGCGAGGGCCAGCTTGAGGAACGCGGAGTACGAACGGGACCAGGGTGTGTCGGGGCGGCACACGGTGACGACGTACGCGGAGGCCGTGAGCAGCAGGCCGAGCAGGAGCGGGTTGGTGGTGCGGGTGGCGGCGGCGCCGAGGCCGAGGGCCCACAACCACCAGGCGCCGGGGTGCAGTCGAGGCGTGGAGCGGCGGTCAGCCATCGCGGCGCCGCCGCGCCTGCCACAGCGCGGCCGCGCCCAGCACCGCCACCGCCCCCGCGCCCGCGAACAGACCCACCGACGGCCCCCCGTC
>NZ_JAHHIU010000464.1 GCF_024539815.1 Streptomyces hayashii | reverse complement strand
GTTATTGCAGTACGCCCCGGAGCCGCTGCTGAATCCTCAACAGGAATCCGGCTTCGAAGGCATCCTGGCAGTCACCGACAGGAAAGGTCTTGCGGGTTTGCGCCAGCTCCCACCACAGGGGAATCTCGCCGGGCGTATCAAGCCAAGCCTGGGCGCATTGCACGCCACGTTCGATCATCGAGGCAAATTCGCTGCCCCAAGGTGTCGGAAGACTTGAGCAACCATCCGCCGCCGGAATTGAAATGTAGTTTTCGTCCATACACACCCTAGATGTCTGATTATTGTTAGACGTGGAATCCAACCTCGAAAAGCTTAAACGGCATCAAATGAACGCTCGATAACTGACATGAGCATCAAATGGCCTAGATCAATGCCAATGTAGACTATATCCCGTGGATTGAGAGTCCCTCAAGGCGCAATTTGCGCGCATGACTCAAGACTACGAACAGCTTCGTCTGCATCTGTCAGAAAACATACGCTGGATGCGGCGCCTGAAAAATCTGACCCAAGAGCAACTGGCGCTCATGGCCGAGGTGGATCGCACCTACGTCAGTCAAATCGAACGATGCACGGGCAATCCGTCGCTGTTGGTTCTGTGCAAGCTCGCCAATATTTTCGAAATCACCGCAGATCAGCTACTTGTAGAACCCGATCTCCTGCGCAGCGCCCTTCACGTCAAATAATAGTCTCACGTTTCACAAACCCGATAGATCCGCCTTCATAATTTCCACTGACAGTCTTCAGTCCATAGCCGAACCTGCCCAGGCCATCATCGAGAGCCTGGATTATGTCTGTTGCCTGCTCGTCAATCCCGCCCACGAAGCTAAGCCCCTTGGCGCTAAGCATCCTGCTGGCGTGCGGTCCAAGTATGGCGCTGGACACCGGCAGTATCACGTCCTCTGTGCTTTCGCCAAACTGTCTCGAATACAGGGTCGTCGGCATTTGTTTCTGGCTCCTCTGCACGCCCTTCGGCTGCACAGTCAAAACCTCCACCAAGGTTCGTCATTTCATTCCTGAACTGGTGGTCTCGAGCTACGCCACCACCGGCAATAACCCGTGGACCGAGATGGCCACCCTATCCTCTCCCATCAATGGCGCGGAAGGTGGCGGCAACCTGATCACACCGAACACGCGCCGCGACAACCTGCTCCGTTTCAAGAACGTCGATGGCATCGGCCACCCCGGTGGCTGGGCCGCAACGCAACTGGCCTCTCAATCCGGCTACGCCTGTGCCAGCGGCGCAACCGCGTTCATGCCCTACTATCTGAGTACCCTGGACTCACTGGCCTGGCGCCATGGCATCCCAGAAAGTCTTTACCCCGAGTCGCTCGTGCCGGGGCTCCGTGAAATCGGACGTCAGGCCTCGGGAAACATGTGGGGCAACGTTTATCCCCGGCAGGGCTTTCTGGTACAGCCCGACGACTTCAAGGCGGCCGCCGTCATGGCGCAACGGGCGGTTGATGTGATGACCCGCAACTGGCAGCCGCATGTGTATGTACCGCTCACGCCCGCCAAACGCGACGGCTACTGGCCGCCTGGTCCGATCATTGAAAACGACGCGTCGACCCACAAATGGCAATTGCTCTTCCCCCAGATTCAGCCCACGTGCGCCATCTTCCCCAGCGATCCGTTACAGAGCGCGGATGGCGGCTACGCCTGGTCGCTGTGGCGTCCCTATAGCTGCTGCAAACGTGAGGGGCAGACCTTTCTGTTCAGCATCAACTTCGAAGGCGGTGCATCATGAGCCGGTTGCGCGCGCGACCATGGCTTGCCGTGGAGAGCCTGCTGCTCTGCGGACTGCTCGCCATGGCCACCTATGCCCACGCCGCCGAAGGCGATTACCGCCTGGGCACTCAAGGCGAAGTGCTCGACGACCGCGTGATGTACACCATTGGTGGCGGCTCTGCAGTCGGCTCACCGAGTTCGCTCTACCGACCCAGTGGTCTCGGTGTCGGAGGGTCTTGGCGAGCGAACATGATGTGCGGAAACATGAGCCTCACCAACACATTGCAAAACCAACTGAACGGCGTCACCGAAGGTTTCCAGCAGATCATGGGCAGCATCGTGCAGAACGCGACCCAAGCGGTGATGTCGCTGCCGGCGTTGATCATCCAGCGCGCCAACCCCGGTCTCTATGAGTTGCTCAGTAACGGGGTAATGCAGGGGCGCATCGACTTCGACCGCTCCAAGCTGACCTGCCAGGCCATGGCCGAAAAGATGGCGGACAAGGTCGGTCAAGCCGGTTGGGGCGCGCTGGCCAAGAACCAAGAAATGCAAGGCAACCTGGAGCAAACCGGCGGTGATGCGGTGGCCGCGGTGAAAAACACCGAGGCCCATAACGGCAACAATGGAGTGGCCTGGGTCGGCGGTTCAAAGGCCGGAG
>NZ_JAHHIU010000463.1 GCF_024539815.1 Streptomyces hayashii | reverse complement strand
CCGCCCCGGGATCCACTACCCGCCCACGTGCCTCCCCGGCGTCAACGGGGGCCGTACAGCTCCTCGTACGACGGCCAGGCGCCGCCCGGGCCGTTCACGGGTTCGGCGGCGCGCACGGCTCGGACGATCGCGCGGGTCACCATGTCCGCGCCCGCCGCGAGGACGTCGTTCAGGGCGAGCGGGTTGCCGTGAGCCAGTCGCCGGGCGCCCGTCGCCATGGAGAAGACCGTGTCTCCGTCGTTGAGCATGTGCACCGGACGCACGGCGCGTGCGATCCCGTCGTGCGCCGTGCCCGCCAGTTTCTGCGCCTGCGCCCTGGACAGGTCGGCGTCGGTGGCGACCACCGCGAGGGTGGTGTTCAGCGGCGGGGGCGCGTTCCTCGTCGCGCTCTCGGCGAGCCGTCGGCGCGCGGCCTCGTGCACCTGGGGTTCCGGGTACGTCACGCGCCCCTGGAACAGCTCCCCGTACAACGCCCCCGTCTGCGGATCCAGCACCGACCCCACCGCGTTCGCCACCACCAGCGCGGCCACGGTGATTCCCGAGTCGAGCACGACGGCCGCGGTGCCCACACCGCCCTTCAGCGGCCCGACCACCGCGCCCGTCCCCGCGCCGACGCACCCTTGCGGCACCCGCGCCCCGGGGTCGCTCGCCGCGGCCGCCGCGACGGCCGCGAGACCGGTGGCCGCGTCCGGGCGGGCGCGGAAGTCGCCGCCGCGCCCCAGGTCGAAGACGCAGGCGGCCGGCACCACCGGCACGACGTGGGTCGGGTCCGGGCCGACGCGGACCCCGCGCCCCCGTTCCTCCAGCCAGGCCATCACCCCTGACGCGGCGTCGAGTCCGTACGCGCTGCCGCCGGTCAGCACGATCGCCTCGACCTTCTGCACCAGGTTGCGCGGATCGAGGGCGTCGGTCTCCTTGGTGCCGGGACCACCGCCGCGCACGTCCACCGCGGCCACGGCGCCGCCCTCGGGCGCGAGGACGACCGTGGCGCCGGTGAGCCACCCGTCGTCCTTCCGCGTCGCGTGGCCCACTCGCATGCCGGCGACGTCCGTCAGAGCGTCAACTGTCATGGCAGCCAGTCTCACCCAGCCCGCACCGGGCATGTGGGCGAAGTCCGGCCGCGTCACACGGCGGAATGCGAACCCTGCTCCGAGCCTTCTCCGGAGTCCGGCGGGTTCGGCGAGTCCGTCGAGTCCGACTGGCTTTCCGAGTCCCGCGCATCGTGCTGTGCGGCGCGCGCGAGCATGCGGGCCGTCAGGGTCGACCCGGTGGCCACCGCCAGCGCCGACACCAGGCCGGCCGCGAGGACCGCCCACTCGCCCACGAAGGTGCAGCAGATCACCAGCAGCGCGGTGACGGGCAGCACCGACTGCTGCGCCAGGCCCACCTTGAAATGACGTGAGTGCAGCACCCAGACGGTCAGCAGATACAGCGCCGTCGGCAGGGTGACGGCGGCCGACGCGGCGAGCGTGGAGAGATGGGCCTGCCCGACGGCCTGTTCGACCGCCACCTCCAGGCCCGCGCCGATCGCCGCGGCCGAGGCGAAGACGGCGTAGTGCCCGTAGCCCCACAGGAACGCCTGTCTGCTGGAGCGCAGATGACCGTGGATGGGAACCACGAAGTAGATCCACCAGGCGGCGAAGACGATCAGCAGGCCGCCGACCGCGATCGGCAGCAGCTCGCCCAGCGCGTCGTTCTCGTCGATGCCGGTCTTCACCGCGACCGTGGCCGCCGCGATCGTCTCGCCCAGCACGATGATCGTGAACAGGCCGTAGCGCTCCGCGATGTGGTGCGGGTGCCAGGACGTCGAGTGGCCCCGCTCCGCGTACAGCGGCACGCACATCTCCAGCGGCGCCATCACCAGGAACAGCCAGGCCCGGCCGCCCTCGGGCAGGATCACCAGCCCCAGCCAGCCCACCTGGCAGAGCAGCATGCCTCCGGCGTAGCGCAACGCCGTCGTCCGCTCCGGTCCCTGGGTCGAGAAGGCCACCCGCAGCCACTGCGAGGACATGGCCACCCGCATGATGACGTAGCCCAGCCAGACGGCCAGGAACTCGTGCTCCTCGAAGGCCCGGGACACCCCGGCGGCCAGCACCAGGACACCGGAGATCTGGACCAGCGTGACGACCCGGTAGAGGGCGTCGTCGTTGTCGTACGCCGAGGCGAACCAGGTGAAGTTCATCCAGGCCCACCAGATGGCGAAGAAGACCATCGCGTAGTTGAGGATTCCCTCGCCCGGGTGGGACTCCGCCACCGCGTGCACCAGTTGGACGCCCGCCTGGGCGATGGCCACGACGAAGCACAGGTCGAAGAACAGTTCGAGCGGTGAGGCGACCCGGTGTGCCTCGTCCCTCCCGCGCGCGGTCAGCTTGCGCAGCGGGTGTCTGCGTGCGGGGACGGGGGGCGGGG
>NZ_JAHHIU010000462.1 GCF_024539815.1 Streptomyces hayashii | reverse complement strand
GCGTGATTATTTCGAAGCGAAGACTTTGTTGATTTTTACACTGCGAAAAATCCAGTGATTTGGATGACAGTGAGGGTTTTATTTCCCCGTTGCATAAGCGAGTCTTGAAAGGGCGATCCTGTTATCTGATCGAGGTGCCAACCACAAATGCCTCCTGACTCTTGAAATTCAAGATGCGCCTGGCGGCAGACACTGCATGGTTGGAGAGCGCTTCCATGCGTGGCGATTGCAAGGCCCAGGCGTGCCAATACAACGCAACCTCGGTGAAATGGCCAGGGTCCAGATCCACCAGATCTCCACTTTTAAGCAAGGTGCTGGCTTTCATCTGTGGAACCATGCCGTAGCCGAGGCCATGACGTATCGCCCGAAAGCGCGCTTCGGGGAGCGACAGGTAGTGGCTCGGAAAGGCATCTGCATGCAAGCCTAAGCGCGACTGTAAAAATTCTGACTGCAATGTGTCTTTGCGAGAGTAGGCAAGCACCGGTGCCTTGCGTGCGGCGTCGCGTGTCAGCCCTGACGGGAACCATCGCTCCTGAAACGCCATCGATGCCACCAGTTGGTAGCGAACCAACCCTAGCGGTTCTGCAAAGCAGCCACGCATCGGCACTGGGCGCGTGCCTATGCAACCAATGACTTGCCCACTCTCCAACAGGGCGTACGTATGATCCTGATCATCGACCACCAGCTCCAGAAGAATGTTTTCGCTGATAAAAGTATCTGCCAATGCCGGGAAAAACCATGTGTTCAAGGTGTCGCCGTTGACGCCTATCACCAAGCGTAAATAGTCCTCGCCGTTTCCTTCTATATCGTTGAGTAGTTCTTCCTCGAGCACGGTCGCGCGACGGAGGTAATTCATCAACTTTCTCCCTACCTGAGTCGGCTCGCACGGCCGGCCCCGCACCACTACTGAACTCCCCAGACGCGCCTCAAGTGCATGTATTCGCTGCGAGACTGCCGACGGAGTCACGTTCAGGTATTCCGCAGCCTTTTCGAAACTGCCACCTTCGATGACGGCAAGAAATGCCTGCATTTGCTTCGCATCGAGCTTCATTGTCAAACTCCTGATTAAGTATTTCTTATCGGTACTGAAATATACTTCGTTTAACTTCACTTTTACTTCGATGCATCCCATGATGGCCTCAGGGCGACAGACGGTGAGTTTCGCCCATGCAGTGCCCGACCCGATCGTCGTCCACAGTTGAAGGGCGGCGCAGTGGACGTGCTGGTTTACCCCAGGAGTTAACCATGAGATGTCTGTTGGTGATGTTGCTCACGTTGATGTTGTGTGCGTGCACAACATCGGTTCGTAATTGGACCAGAGTAGACGGGCGCACGACTGATAGTGCGCACGACAAGGCCCAGTGTCAGTACGAGGCCAAAGCAGCGACGGCAAGTTATCACTCTTCGCCTTCGGCTAATGACAAAACCTCCGGCATGGGCAATGCCGTGGGTGACGGGATTGTTATTGCGCAAAAACAGATTGAACTGATGAACGACTGCATGCGTTTAAAGGGTTATGTCGGACAGTAAAAAATAGACACAGGGTGGGCCGTTGATAGCCGCCTTGCTGTTCCATTGCGTTGTTTGCCAGTGGTTTGATGCCGTCAATGTTTTTCTGATTATTCAAGAATAAGGTGTTTGGTTTCCAGCAAAGCACAGTCAAATTTATTTGTCAGTGCTCGCGTTATCGGCCGTCTTGACTTTGCATATATGTTTGTCATGGAAGTTTGCCTCCAAAGGACTTTAGAGAAAGTAGTTGTAAAAGGTGTTTAAAAATGAAAACCGAAAAAGTTCTGGTTCTGCGAACATGCGCTAATAATATGGCCGACCACTGTGGTCTGATCTGGCCTGTTTCAGGAGTGGTCGAATGCAAGTTTTGGGAACCCACCATCAAGCTTGAAAACGGGTTGGCTGGCGTTTTGTGGGGGCAGGGCGCGAGTGCGCAGTTGAGCCCACAGGCAGACGCGAAATGGGTGGTGTGTGAAGTGGCAGTGGGTGAGCTGATTTTCCTCGAAGAGGATGAGGGCGTAAAATTTTCGCGTGCTGAAGTTGTTCACGTCGGCACGCGAAGCAGTGCACTGGACTTTATTTATAACAATGCTTGCAAGTATGAAGCCTCCACGACAAATTTGATTGAGGCATTTGTTAGTCCTGACGCGCAATCAGCGACGACGTCTGTCCTTCCCGCCCTGCCGGTTACTACTAACACTGCTCCCGATGTCGTCAATCGTCGTACCACTGTGCGTCATCCGCAAACGCTGGAAACGGCCGTGTATGGCAGTACGCTCACTGGCGCTAATCAGAGCCAACTCATTGCCGGCTACGGCAGCACTGAAACTGCCGGAGACAGCAGCACACTTATTGCGGGCTATGGCAGTACCGGAACGTCGGGTTCTGATAGTTCGATCATTGCCGGCTACGGCAGTAC
>NZ_JAHHIU010000461.1 GCF_024539815.1 Streptomyces hayashii | reverse complement strand
GATCAGAATCAAGATGAAGAGGAGGAGGAGGAAGACGAATCGGGCTCCAGACATGCCATCGCCGCCCATATGTACAAGGTGCTGCGTGGCAGTAACAATTTGGTCTTCCCGAACAGCCGGCAGGAGGTGGAGTGGTACGCAGACCGCCTACGTCGCCTGTGTGAAATCAGCGGTATGCCGAACGAATTCCTGCCTCATCACGGTAGTCTTTCGAAAGATCTTCGCGAAGACACGGAGCGCGCGCTCAAAGCAGGCACACCGCCAGCAACCGCCGTGTGCACCACCACTCTGGAGCTTGGGATAGACATCGGCAACATCAAGACGGTCGTCCAGATAGGCTCTCCGCCATCAGTCGCAAGCCTGCGCCAACGTCTAGGTCGGTCAGGTCGCCGGAACGATGAACCCGCTACGCTACGGGCGTACTGTCAGGAACGTGAGCTTACAGATCAATCGTTGCTATCAGACCTACTTCGCCAGAACCTCGTCCAAACCATCGCGATGATCAGGCTGCTGATTGGCAACTGGTTTGAGCCGCCTAGGGCAGAGGGATTGCATGCCTCGACATTGGTACAACAAATTCTGTCAGTAATCGCACAGCAAGGAGGAGCCAGCGCGGCGCAGCTATGGGGTAGTCTGGTTGAAAGCGGGACATTTAAAAGCATTTCCAAGCCTGACTTCTTTGCTCTACTGAAGGGACTCGGCGAGAAGAAACTGATCGTGCAGGACAGCTCAGGTTACCTACTACCAGGAGAAGTCGGCGAACGACTGATCAACCATTACGAGTTCTATAGCGCCTTCACCAGCGATGAAGAATTCAGGCTTATCCGCGAGGGCAAGCCGCTTGGGTCAATACCTGTCAGTCGGCCTCTAATGAAGGGGCAGCGGATTATCTTTGGTGGCCGGCGTTGGCGCGTACTGGATGTAGATATCGAAAAAAAGGTGATCGTCGTAACCGCCGCTCGAGGCGGTCAGCCACCCCAATTCGACGGGCTTGGTGCGACGGTACATGACCATGTAAGAGAGGAGATGAGGGCCGTACTGACTGAAATAACGCCCTGCCCCTTCATCGATAGCAAAGCGCAGGAGCTGTTGAGCGAAGCCCGTAAATCCTTCAGATCTCTCGGGCTAGCACATGAATTCACCTACGGCTCTGACTCGAAAACTCATTTGTTGACTTGGCGTGGCGACCAAACCAACGACGCTCTAGTGCTCATGTTCAACTATGTAGGACTGTCTTGCGAGAGCTCGGGCCTTGCATTGTCGCTCGGCGGCTCACAAAAAAGTGTCGCTGACGCCCTCGCAAGAGTTGCGGAACTGGATCCCGACGATATTGAGGCGTTACTGGATGGAGTCGAGAATCTAATCAAGGAGAAGTGGGACTGGGCACTGCCCCGCTCCCTGCTCATGAAATCCTATGCGTCATCTCAGTTGAATTTCAAAGGTGCGGTAGAGTTTGCAAGGTTGTTTACTACTCGATGGCTGCACGGAGGAAACGCTTTCGAAAGCACTACCGTCCATTAGCGCTGAATTTACGTAGCCGAGGTCGTGTCCGCGCGTCAATCCATATTCCTGGCGTGAAGGGAGCCGTGACTTTAGGGCCAGAGTGTTGAGGCTGGAGAAGAATGGCTACGGTAGAAATTTCGTCGGCGGAGATATAGGCCTCGTGAGCGCATCCGTAGGCAACGAGCAGTAGCACCGACTCCCTTATTGACCCACTGGCGAGCCATCAGTAGCATGCTGACCAAGCGAGTACCTGAATCGCGCGGTCGGCACGCAAAGACTTTGTCACAGGTGATGCACCCTCCATACCACGCATTCGACAGTCGTCATTCGCGGGCAGCCGACACCGCTAACGACCGGAGTTTGCGATGATCCTTCCCGTTTTCCCTGTTGATCTTGAACGTCACGCAGGCCTGAAGAAAGCCGCTCGCGTTCTCTTCAAAACCTGGCCCGGCTTGAAGCCCATCAGTCACTCTCAAGCACTAACTGTTATCGCCAAAGGTCTTGGCTATAAAAGCTTCCATCACGCCAAAGAATTATCCTCGTCTTGGCCCGACGCCCGGCCAGGCATGGAGATCACCGAAGTCGAGTGGAACATCTCGGAGGCAATAACTGCTGAACTCCAAGCGCCAGGAAACCCTAAAGTGGCCATCAACCTAGGCAATCTTCTGGCGTACATTCAGACGCTCCCTTTGCACCATCTGAGGATCTTCAAGATCTACCCAGAGTTATTGGATGGCCGGAATTCATTCCCGCTCCTTCCACATGATGCACGGTCACCATTTGGAAAATTTCAACACAGCCCGATTTTCCCCCTCGAGGACGGATGGCAGATCTTCGACAACGATTAGAGTGATCAGCCGGCGACCCTGAGGGCATGACATTCACAGTGTCTGAGGAATGCTCAGCCCTTTTAGAGAGGCGGCTCATAAA
>NZ_JAHHIU010000460.1 GCF_024539815.1 Streptomyces hayashii | reverse complement strand
GCCTGGCCCGCCCTCCCGCCCATCCGGCGGACGGCTGCCGCGGGCCCGTCGGGCGTCGCCGACGCCGGCTTCGGCGGCCGACTGGCCACCTGGCAGAACCCCTCCTTCATGGGCGTCCGCTCCCACGCGGTGCTGGACGCGGGCCCCGGCGGCCTGATGAGCAGCCTGCGGGCGGCTCCCGCGGCCGCGGAGGCCGAGCCCGAGCGGGCGACCGTGCCGCCCCGGGCGACGCCGCTGCAACGCGCGCTCCCGTCACCGCAAGCCCAGACGTATGCACCGGCACCGACGCCGGCACAGGCGCCGATGCGGGCTCCCGGTCCGCTGCCGGCTCCCGTCCCGGAACCGGCTTCGGATCGGCCCGGCCCGGCCGGCGCGCCGGGCCCGTCCTCGTCGAGCGCGTCCACGCGCCCGTCCGTGCCGACGGCTCCGGCCCGCCCGGACGTCCCGGTGGTCGCCGCCCGCCCGGCGCAGGCCGCCCGTCCCGCTTCCGTCCCCCCGGCGCGGGGCATCCGGGTGTCCCCGGCCACCCCGCCCCCGCCAAGGGGACCGGCCCCGTTGACGAGGTCGGCGTCCGCGCCGGTCCAGCGACGGACGCTGCCTGCCCGGCCGCCGTCCGCCGCGCCGTCCGCCGGGGCGGTCCCGGCACAGCCCTCGGGCCGGGACGCAAGCGCCGACGGCGGAGGCTCGGCGACCGCCGAGGAACCGGCCCCGGGCCCGCGAGCGGACACTGCTGCGAACACCGCTGCGGACTCCAGGCCGACGACGGTCGGCTCCCCGACGGCGACGGCCCAGCGGACGGCGTTGCCCTCGCCCGCGCCCTCCCCCTCGCCGTCGCTCTCGCGTGAAGGCGTCGATCCCGCCGCCCCCTTGTCCCGTACGGCAGACGGTTCCCCGACCGCCCCGCGCCCGGTCGCACTCCAGCGGGCGTCGGCGGACCGGCATGAGGCGACCACGCCCGTCAGCAGCACCAGCACCAGCAACAGCACCCACACCAACAACGCCAGCACCAGCACGGGAGTCGGGCCCACGGTCACGGCCACGGGCCGACCCGTCGGGGCGCAACGGGCAGTCGACGAGCGGCACGAAACCCCTCCGGCTGCGGCAGCCGCGCCGCGGAACAGCGCCCGTGCCGGAGACCCGCCCGTGTCCGCCGGAAGGCCCGCGTCCGCCCACCCGCCGCGGGAAATCCAGCGAGCCGTGAGCCGGCATGCGGCCGCCGCGACCGACGCCTCCCCTGCGGAACACGGTCCTCCGTCCTCGCGTCCCGGCCGGCCCGAAGCGACCGCGCCCGGCCGTGCCCCTGCGGGAGGGAGCCCCTCTTCCGCGCCGCGGCCGGTCGAACCGCAGCGGCCGGCGCCCCGGAACGAAGCCGTCGGGCCCACCCCGCCACCGGCCGCCGTCCAGCGGGCGGTGACCCGGCACGCGGCGGACACACCCGGCGCGGGCCCCGGCCCGTCGGCGGTGAGCAGCGCCGCGCCCGGCGTGAACAGCGGTTCCACTCTTCCCGGCCTTCCGGTCCCGGCGGCCCCGGATGTTGCGCCCCTCGGCTCCGCCGACGTACAGCGCGCGATCCCGGGACGCGCCGTCTCGCCTCCCCCGAGCGGTGCTCCCGCCGCTCCCCGGCCGCGTGACGCGCGGGAGAGGCCGGGAGCAGCGGCGACGGGAAACGGCCCCTCGCCCGCACCCGTCCCCGCACCGGCACCCGCACCGGCACCGGCACCCGCCCACGGCTCTTCCCCGTCCTCCGCGCACCGTCCGGCCCCCGCGACCGCTCCGCGTCCCGAGGCGGCCGTGCCGCCGCCCGCCCCGGTGAGCGGGCGGACCGTCCCCGCCTTCGGGCCCGCCTCCGGACCCGCTTCCGCCGCGGACCCCGTTCGAAGCAGCATCACCTCGCCCTCGCCCTCGCCCGCTTCATCCCTCTCGCCCTCGCCCGCCGTCTCCCTCGCGGGCGACAGCGGCCCCGCTTCGCCTCTCGGCGTGCAGCGTGCGGCGACGTCGTCCGGCGTGGTCCCCGGGCCGCCGTCGGGCGGTCCCTCCGGCCCCCTGTTCCCGGAGGGGGGCAACCCGGTTGCGCCGCCCGCCGGTTCGGCCTTCCCGTCCTCCTCCGCACGGCCCGCCGCCGACCCACGGCAGCCCGCCGCCGGTTCCGCACCCGCGGCCGTGTCCCCCGTGCCGGGCGTTCAGCGGGCCCCGGCCGGCGCATCCCCGCCCCGGCGTCGTGCGGGCCTCGGCGCACCGACGAACGCGCCCCTGCGTCCGACCACCCCCGCCGCCACGAACCCCGCGCCCGGTGCGCGCCCGGTCACCGCGTCCTCCACCGCTCCCGCCGCCCTCGATGCCCCCCGCGCGGGGACCGAGGCGATCCAGCGCTCCTCCACCCCTCTCGGCGCGCCCGTGCAGCGCAGCGCCCCGCCGGCGCCCGCCGTGCAGCCCGTCGC
>NZ_JAHHIU010000459.1 GCF_024539815.1 Streptomyces hayashii | reverse complement strand
GCGACGTTCGTCGAACTCGGCCCGGATGCGGTGCTGTCCGCGCTCGTGCCCGCGGGGAGCGGCATCCCCGTCCTGCGCAAGGACCGTGCCGAAGGGCTCTGCGCGGCCGGGGCGTTGGCCGCCCTGCACGTCCGAGGCGTGGCCGTCGACTGGACGGCGTACTACGCCGGCCCGGAACCGCGCCGGGTCGCCCTGCCCACCTACCCCTTCCAGCGCGCCCGGTACTGGCCCGACGCCCGGGTGAGCGCACCGCAGGCGCAGGGTCCGGCGGGCGACGAGACCGACCGGCGTTTCTGGGAGGCCGTCGAGCACGAGGACCTGGCCGCCCTCGCCGACCAGGGTCTGGACGCCCTCGCGGACGCTCTGCCCGCGCTGTCGTCCTGGCGTCGGCGCAGCCGTGAGCGCTCCGCCTCGGACGCCTGGCGCCACCGGCTCGCCTGGCGCCCCGTCGGCCTGCCCGGGCCGGCACTGCACGGCGCCTGGCTGCTGGTCACCACTCCCGACGCCGAGGACACCGCCCGCCAGGCCGCCGACGCGCTGGCCGCCGCCGGCGCCGACGTCGTCCACGCCGTGCTGGACGTACGACGGGCGACCGACCGTGCCACCGTCGCCGAGGACCTGCGCGCCGCCCTGGCCGGACGATCCGTCGACGGTGTGCTGTCCCTGCTCGGCTGGCACGACACCTCGGGCGACGGACCCGTCCCCACCGGGCCGGTCGCGACGGCCGCCCTGCTCCAGGCCCTCGGCGACCTCGGCGTCGAGGCGGCGCTGTGGTGCGCCACCCAGCACGCGGTCACCACCACCGCGTCGGACCGCCTCGCCGATCCCGTCCGGTCCGCGCTGTGGGGTCTGGGCCGGGCCGCCGCCCTTGAGTACCCCCGGCGCTGGGGCGGCCTCGTCGACCTGCCCGCCGACCTCACGCCGGCCGTCGGCGTCCGCCTGGCCGCCGCCCTGGCCCAGACCGCCCCGGACGGGACGGGCGGGGACCGCACTCACGAGGACCAGCTCACGCTGCGCCCCGACCACACCCTGGCCGCCCGGCTGGAACCGGCCCCCGCCCCGTCGGGCGCGGCCGCCGACTGGACGCCGGGCCCGGGCACCGTCCTCGTCACCGGCGGCACCGGCGCCCTCGGCGCGCACACCGCGCGCTGGCTGGTACGGCAGGGCGCCCGTCACCTGCTGCTGGCCGGCCGTGGCGGCTCCCAGGCGCCGGGCGCCGAACGCCTGCGCGCCGAACTGACCGACCTGGGGGCCCGCTCGGTGACCCTGGAGGCCTGCGACGTCGCCGACCGCGCCCAAGTCGCCGCACTGCTCGCCCGGATCCCCGGCGACCGGCCGCTGACCGCCGTGTTCCACGCGGCCGGCGTTCTCGACGACGGCGTTCTCGACGGGCTCACCCCCGAGCGGTTCGCCACCGTGCTCGCCGTGAAGTCCCAGGCCGCGCACACCCTGCACGAACTGACCCGCGACCTCGACCTGAGCGCGTTCGTGCTGTTCTCGTCGGCGGCCGGCGCCCTCGCCGGCGCCGGGCAGGCCAACTACGCGGCCGCCAACGCCCACTTGGACGCACTGGCCCGGTACCGGCACGCCCTCGGCCTGCCCGCCACCTCCCTCGCGTGGGGGCCGTGGGCCGACGCGGGCATGGCCGCCGACAGCGCCGCCGCCCGAGGGCGGGGCGACGGCGCCGGACTGCGCGCCCTCACGCCCGACCAGGCCGTGGCCGCGATGGGCCGGGCCCTGGCCGCGGGCGACACCGCCCTGATGCTCCTGGACGCCGACTGGCCCCGGTTCGCCGCCGCCTACACCGCCGTACGGCACAGTCCGTTGCTGACCGGCGTCCCCCAGGCCGCCGCCGTCCTGGACGCCGTCCGCGGCACTTCGCGGGAGACCCCCGCACTCGGCGACCGGCTGGCCGGCGCGGCCCCCGCCGAACGGGCCCGCATCGCACTGGAGTCGGTCTGCGCGGAGGTGGCGCTCGTCCTCGGTCACGGCTCCGGACAGGACATCGACCCCCAACGCGCCCTGCGCGACCTGGGCTTCGACTCCCTGACCGCCGTCGAACTGCGCAACCGGCTCGACAAGGCCACCGGCCTGCGCCTGCCGACGACCCTCGTGTACGACCACCCCACGCCCACCGCGCTCGCCGAGGAACTGCTCGCCCGGCTGACGCCCGACAGCGAGCCCGTGGGAGCCGACGCCGGACTGCGGCAGCTGGCCTCCCTGGAGACGGCGCTTGCCGGAGTGTCCCCCCTGGAGGCCGACCCCGGCATCCGGGCCGCGATCGGAGACCGGCTCGGCGCCCTGCTCGCCGCCTGGTCCGTCACCGGCGCTCCGCAGAGCGCCGACACCGCGTCCGGCGACCTGGACGAGGCGACCGACGACGAGGTCTTCGACTTCATCGGCAGGGAGTTCGGGATCTCGTGAACCCCCGCCCGGCCGGGCC
>NZ_JAHHIU010000458.1 GCF_024539815.1 Streptomyces hayashii | reverse complement strand
GCGACGTTCGTCGAACTCGGCCCGGATGCGGTGCTGTCCGCGCTCGTGCCCGCGGGGAGCGGCATCCCCGTCCTGCGTCGTGGACGGGCGGAGACCCGGAGCGTGACGGCCGCCGCCGCTGCCCTGCACACCCGCGGAGCGCGCCTCGACTGGCCTGCCGTGTACGGCGGTTGGCGGGGGCGTCCGGTGGACCTGCCGACCTATCCGTTCCAGCGGGAGCGCTACTGGCTCGCCGCCGCGGCTGCCGCACCCGCGGCGCCGGACAGCGTGGAGGCGCGGTTCTGGGACGCCGTGGAACGCGAGGATCTCGAAGGCCTCGCCGAGACCCTGGACCTCCCCCACACCGACGGCGAACCCCTCGGCTCGGTGCTGCCCGCCCTCGCCGACTGGCGTCGCCGCAGCAGCGCACGCGCGCACCTGGACGCTCTCCGCTACCGGGAGGTGTGGCAACCCGTCGCCGCCCCGGGCATCCGGCCGAAGCCGGCCGGCGCATGGCTGCTCGTACGGCCGGCGGACAGGCCCGGGACGAACCCCGCCCTCGCCGACGCCGTCGAACAGGCCCTGACCGAGTACGGAGCCGGCGTCACCGTCGTCCGGGTCGCTCCCGGCGACGACCGTGGCGCCCTCGCCGCACGGCTGCGCGAAGCGGTCGCCGACCGTGAACCGGCCGGGGTGCTCTCGCTCCTCGGCCTCGACGGCGACGCCAGCCCCGCGCACCCTGCGCTGACCGCAGGGCTTGCCCTGACCAGCGCGCTGATCCAGGCGATCGCCGGCACCGGCACCGGTGCCCCGCTCTGGTGCGTCACCAGCGGCGCGGTCTCGACCGGGGCGACCGATCCGCTCACCGCGCCGCACCAGGCGCAGGTGTGGGGCCTCGGCCGGGTCGCCGCGCTGGAGCATCCGGAGCGGTGGGGCGGCCTCATCGACCTGCCCGCCCACCTCGACGCACGCGCCGCGGAGCTCCTTCGCGTCGCGCTCGGCGGCATCGGGGAGGGCGGCGAGGACCAGATCGCGGTCCGGTCCGTCGGCCTGTTCGTCCGCCGCCTGGAGCACGCACCCCCGGTGTCAGGGCGGACCTGGGCTCCCCGGGGCACGGTGCTGGTCACCGGCGGGACCGGCGCGCTCGGCGGACACGTCGCCCGCTGGCTGGCCGACAACGGCGCCGACCACCTCGTCCTGACCAGCCGTCGTGGCCCGGACGCCCCCGGCGCCCGGGAGCTGGCCGCCCACCTCACCGACCGCGGCTGCCGGGTCACCGTCACCGCATGCGACACCGCCGACCGCGACCAACTGGCCGCCCTGCTCGACCAGTTCGACGCCGACGGCGACACGCTCACCGCCGTCGTCCACGCCGCCGGCCTTCCGCAGAGCAGCCCCATCGCCACCACCGGCCCCGCCGAACTCGCCGACCTGGTCGCGGCGAAGGTCCTCGGCGCCCGTCATCTCGACGAACTCCTCGCCGACCGGCCGCTGGACGCCTTCGTCCTGTTCTCCTCCATCGCCGGCGTGTGGGGCAGCGCCGGACAGGGCGGCTACGCGGCCGCCAACGCCTACCTCGACGCCCTCGCCCGGCACCGCAGGAACCGTGGCCACAGCGCCGTCGCCCTCGCCTGGGGCCCCTGGGCCGACGGCGGCATGGCCGGTGACGAGCAGGCCCGCGAGCATCTGCGCCGTCGCGGCCTGCGCACCCTGCCGCCGCACACCGCGATCGCCGCCCTGGGCACGTCCGACGCCGACACCGTCGTCGCCGACGTCGACTGGGCGGCCTTCGCCCGCTCCTTCACCGCCGTACGCCCCAGCCCCCTGCTCGCCGCCCTGCCCGAGACCGCCGCCGCCACCCCGGTCGCCGACCGGGACGACGAACGGCAGGCCGCCGGGGAACTGAACCGCACGCTGACCGGACAGCCGGCCGCCGACCGCCGCCGGACCCTGCTGGACCTGGTCCGCGCGCAGGTCGCCGCGGTCCTCGGCTTCTCCTCCGCCGACGCCGTCGAACCCGGCCGCGCCTTCAAGGACCTGGGCTTCGACTCGCTCACCGCCGTCGAACTCCGCGACCGGGTCAGCGCCGCGACCGGCCTGAAACTCCCCACCAGCCTCATGTACGACCATCCCAACGCCACCGACCTCGCCGCGCGCATCGACGCCGATCTGACCGGCTCCGACCACGGGCCCGCGGTACCGCTGATGACCGAACTCGACCGGCTGGAGGCCGCCTTGACGGCCGTCACCCCCACGGTCGTGGACGCCATCGCCCCCGACGACGCGGCCCGCACCCGGATCGGGCATCGCCTCAAGGACCTGCTCACCCGCTGGAACGACGCCACCGGCGCCGTCACCACCGCCCTGGCGGACCAACTCGACGACGCCAGCGACGACGACCTCTTCGACCTCATCGACAGAAAGTTCGGCCAGGGCTGACCGGGACCCGCCCGCCCCTCCCACGGG
>NZ_JAHHIU010000457.1 GCF_024539815.1 Streptomyces hayashii | reverse complement strand
CCACCGCCGGGCGCGCCGCCCGCCAACTGCCGGCAGCCGTGTCGGCGCTCCCCGGCGTTCGGCCCGGCGGTCGCGGCCCGGCGGCGCGCCCGGCGGTGGAACGCGGAGCGACGGGAGTCGGGCCCGCACGTGGCCCGCGCCGCGCGGGCCCGCGGCACCCGTGATGCGACGTCCGTGATGTGACGTTTCGCGGTCGGACGATCTCTTAGCGCGACCGAACGCGACCTGTACGGGAAAGTTACGTCCGTTCACCCCTTTTGGTGGTGCGATGGACAACCGTCCGCCGCACCACCGCCTTGTCCGCATACGTTCGTCCCGCTGCGAGCCGCCGGGTCAACGGCGGCTCCCCAAACGGGAGATCGGGGGTGCGCGTGCGCATCGGACTGCTTACGGAGGGTGGCTATCCGTATGTGAGCGGTGATGCCGGGGTCTGGTGCGACCGGCTCGTGCGCGGGCTCGGGCAGCACCGGTTCGACGTCTATGCGCTCAGCCGGGCCGAACACCAGGAGGAAGCGGGCTGGGTCGCGCTTCCGCCGCAGGTCGGCCGGGTGCGCACGGCGCCGATGTGGCGGGCCGAGGAGGACGGGGTCGCCTTCGGGCGGCGCGCGCGCCGGCGTTTCGCGGAGTGCTACGAGGAGCTCGCGACCGTCCTGTGCGAGGGCGGGTCCCCGGATGCGACGGCCGGTTCCACCGCTCAGGCGGACCGTTTCGCCAATGCGCTGTACGGCCTGGCCGAGCTCGCGCGGGACGAGGGCGGACTCGTGGGTGCGCTCCGTTCCGAGGGCGCGGTGCGCGCTCTGGAGCGCGCCTGTCGCGCGCCCGGCGCGCTGCGCACGGCGCGCGAGGCGCGCGTACCCGATCTGCTCGCCGTCGCGGCCCGGCTCGAACGCGCACTGCGCCCCCTGTCTCTCGACTGGTACGACGACCACGGCGGCGACGAGGGCGAGGGCCTCGGCTCCGTCGACCTGTGCCATGCCACGTCCGGCGGCGCGGCGGCCCTGCCCGGGCTCCTCGCCCGGCACTTCTTCGCTGTGCCGCTGCTGGTGACCGAGTACGGGGTACGGCTGCGCACCCACTACCTGAGCGCGGGCGGCCCCCCGTCGCCCGCGGGCGACGGGGGGAGCATGTCTTCCGCCGAAGCCGCACCCGCCGTGCGCGCCCTGCTCGCCGCCTTCCACGGCCGGCTCGCGGCAGAGGTCTACCGGCAGGCCGCCTGTGTCACGCCGGGCAATGCACACGCCCGCCGCTGGCAGGAACGCTGCGGCGCCGACCGCGCCAAACTGCGCACCGTGTATCCCGGGATGGACGCGTCCCGCTTCGCCGAGGTGGGCGAGGCCCCGGACGCGGCCGACCCGTACACGCTCGTCTGGGTCGGCCGGGTGGAGCCGGCGAAGGACCTGGTCTCCCTGCTGCACGCCTTCGCGGAGATCCGCAGGGAGGAGCCCAGGGCTCGCCTGCGGATGGTCGGCGCCGCGGCCGGCGCGGAGGGCCTGGCCTACCTCGGCCACTGCAGGATGCTGGCCGCGCAGCTCTTCCCCGACGAGGCGGACGGACCGCACTGCGTCGGCGACAACCCGGTGTCCTTCGAGGAGGTCGGCGACCCGGAGGCCCCCACCCTCGCAGAGGTGTACGCGGCCGGCGCGGTGGTCGTGCTGTCCAGCGTCGTCGAGGGGTTCCCGATCGGTCTGGTCGAGGCGATGTTCTGCGGCCGCGCGACCGTGTCCACCGACGTGGGCGCGGTGGTCGAGGTCATCGGCGGCACGGGACTGGTCGTCCCGCCGCGCAATCCGCGAGCGCTCGCCGAGACGTGCACGGCGCTGCTGCGCGACCCCGAGCGCCGTGCGCGCCTGGGCGCGGCCGCCCGCGCTCGCGCCCTCGAACTGTTCACCGTCGAGCAGAACGTGGCGGCGTTCCACGGCATCTACCTGGAGCTCGTCTCCCGCGCCCCGGTGAGCCCGTACGTCTTCGACGAGGACGGCGAGCCCCGGCCGTTCGCCGTCCCGGCGGAGGCACGGCTGCCGGGCCTGTGGATCGACCTGGCCGCCCGAGGAACCGCCCGGCACGGGCAGTCCTGGGCCGCGGGACCGCCGGCACGGGAGGCCGCGCCGGTCGCCGCAACGGAGGGAGCGCGATGAGCGGACTCGGCGAACTGGACCGGCCCGCGGGACCGGGCGGCCCCGACGCGGGCTCCGACGCGGGTTCCGACGCGGGCGCCGCCCCCGACGGCCGCGGGCCGGGTGTGGCCCGCCGCGGGGCGGTGGACCCGGTGAAGGCCCTGATGCACCGCCACCGCGAGCTGTGCGCACGGGCCGTCGATCCCCTGGAGATCGCGGCGGGACTGGAGGCGCACGGGGTCACCGACCGCACCGCCGCGCGCTTCCGGCACCGGGACGTCTTCTCCCTCGCCGAGGAGATGTACGCCCGCGTGCCCCGTGACGCCGACACGCCCCCGC
>NZ_JAHHIU010000456.1 GCF_024539815.1 Streptomyces hayashii | reverse complement strand
GCCCCTTCCCGTGCCGGCCCCCGTCCCCGTTCCCGTCACCGCGGCGGGCCGCGCCGGGCTCGACGCGATCGTGGCACGGCCGTCGGCCGCCCTGGTCGCCCTCGACTTCGACGGCACCCTCGCGCCGATCGTCGAGAACCCCGAGGACGCCCGGGCCCATCCCGGCGCCGTCCCCGCGCTCGCGGCCCTCGCGCCGAGGATCGCCGCGGTGGCCGTGATCACCGGACGGCCCGCCGAGGTCGCCGTGCGGCACGGCGGCTTCGCCGGGGCCGAGGGGCTGGCGCACCTCGCCGTCCTCGGCCATTACGGCGCCGAACGCTGGGACGCCCGCACCGGCGCCCTGAGCGCTCCCGCCCCGCATCCGGGAGTGGCCGCCGTCCGCGCCGAGCTGCCCGCCGTCCTGGCGGCGGCCGGGGACCGGCCGGGGATCTGGGTCGAGGAGAAGGGCGGCCGGGCCGTCGCCGTCCACACCCGCCGCGCCGACGACCCGCAGGCCGCCTTCGACGCCCTGCGCGCCCCCCTGACCGACCTCGCGACCCGGCACGGCCTGATCGTCGAGCCCGGCCGCATGGTCCTGGAACTGCGCCCGCCGGGCATCGACAAGGGCGTGGCCCTGCGGGAGCACGTCCGCGAGACCGGCGCCGGCTCGGTCCTCTACGCCGGCGACGACCTCGGCGACCTGCCCGCCTTCGCCGCCGTGGAGAAGCTCCGCTCCGAGGGCGTCCCCGGCCTGCTGGTGTGCAGCGGCAGCGCCGAGGTCGGCGAGCTGGCCGAGCGCGCCGACCTCGTCGTGGACGGGCCGGGCGGGGTCGTGGAGCTGCTGCGGGCGCTCGCCGCTCAGCTGGGCTGAGGCTCGCGCAGGGCGTTCAGCTGGTCCAGGAACCAGCGGGCCGGGGGGAGCGCGGTCGCCGCAGCCGACAGGCGCGCGGTGCGCGCGGCCCGCTCCTGCGGCTTCATCGACAGCCCCTCGTGCAGGGCCCGGGCGGTCTCCAGGACGTCGTAGGGGTTGACGACGATCGCGTCGTCGCGCAGCTCCCAGTACGCCCCCGCCTCCCGGGACAGCACCAGCGCGCAGCCCTCGTCGGAGACGACCGGCACCTCCTTGGCGACCAGGTTCATTCCGTCGCGGATCGGGTTGACCAGCGCCACGTCGGCCAGCCGGTAGGCGGCCAGCGAACGGGCGAAGTCGTCCTTGAGGTTCAGCAGGACCGGCGTCCAGCCCGGGGTGCCGTAGGCGGAGTTGATCTCCTGCGTCACCCGCTGCACCTGCGTCATGTAGTCCCGGTAGACGGCCAGGTCCTGGCGCGAGGGATAGGCGAACGCCACGTGCACCACCCGCTCGCGCCACTCCGGGTGGTCGTCGAGCAGCTGCCGGTAGGCCAGCAGCCCGCGCACGATGTTCTTGGACAGCTCGGTGCGGTCGACGCGGACGATCGTCCTGCGCCCCTCGCCGATCTCCGCGCGCAGGGCCGCCATGCGCTCGTCGACGTCGGGCCGGTGCGAGCGCTCCCGCAGGAACTCCCCGTCCGCGCCCAGGCCGTGCACGCCCACCCGGGTCTTGCCCAGTCCCTGGGCGAACTCGGTGCAGCACGCGGTGAAGGCGTCCGCCCAGCGGCGGGTGAGGAAGCCCAGCCGGTCCGCGCCGAGCATGCCCGTCAGCAGCTGCTCGCGGATGTCGTCGGGCAGCAGGCCGAAGTAGTCCACCGGCGCCCAGGGCGTGTGCGAGAAATGGCCGATGCGCAGGTCGGGGCGGAGCTCGCGGAGCATCCCGGGGACCAGACACAGGTGGTAGTCCTGGACCAGGACCGCCGCTCCCTGCGCCGCCTCCTGCGCCAGCGCCTGCGCGAACGCCCGGTTGTACGTCTCGTAGGCCGCCCACCGGCGGCGGAACTCCGCGTCGAACACCGGCTCCAGGGGCGTCTGGTAGAGCAGGTGGTGCACGAACCACAGCACCGAGTTGGCGATGCCGTTGTAGGCGTCGGCGTGCACGTCGGCGGGGACGGGCAGCATCCGCACGCCCTCCTCGCCGACTCCGCGTGCGACGGCCTCCCGGTCGCCGTCGGTGAGCGCCGAGCACACCCACAGGGCGCCGGCGTCGGGGCCGATGGCCGACAGACCGGAGACCAGCCCGCCGCCACCGCGTTTCGCGTGCAGCGAGCCGTCCTCGCGCACCTCGTAGGAGACCGGGCCGCGGTTGGACGCGACCAGTACCTGAGCAGTACCCCGAGCAGCCGTTTCGTGCGTGGTAGCCATACGCCTCAACCTAGCCCGGCCTCGAAACGTCCAAACGTTCGCACAGGTCCGCCCCGTGCCATCCGGTCACAGAGCTTGTGGAGATCGTGTGAACGGAATGAGGATGTGCAGCGCACGGCGACGGCGAGGGTCCAGGAACTGCGTTCCGCGACACCGGAGTTGGAGAAGGTCACGGCCATGTCATGGGCCGGGGACAGCCGGCTCG
>NZ_JAHHIU010000455.1 GCF_024539815.1 Streptomyces hayashii | reverse complement strand
CACTCCTCCACCGGGCCCCGCCCCCCGAATCACCCCTTCGGTCAGCGCACCGCGCGAACCCGGCGCGCCGGGTTCGGGGAGTCGAACACATCCGGTCAGTCGGCAGTCCGCTCGCGTCACTTCCGCACATCGCGTTACCCGACCGACACCTTCGGGCCTAGCGTCCTCCCCCAGGTGACCGGCTCCCCACCGCCGCCCGGGCCAGGGGCGGCAGTCGGCCACCACCGCCGAGAGGTCCGGCGGCGTCCCGCTCCCCCGTGCGAGGCGTCGCCGGGCATGTCGACCACTGCCGGGCCGTCCGTCCGCTCCCCCGACGGCCCGGCGGCTCGACCGAGGCGGTCGTACGAAAGGACGTGCAGTCCCAGTGGCAGCGCACCGCAAGCCCCGACAGCGCTCGCTCGGCGGCCATACGGCCCGTACCGCGTTCACGCTCGCTCTCGCGGGCGTCGCGACGGCGACGGCCTTCGACGGGACCGGACAGGCCGAGCCGAACCTGTCCCCGGCCGAGGTCAGGGCGAAGGTGGCGAAGCTGTACCAGGAGGCGGAGGAAGCCACCGAGAAGTACAACGGCGCGCAGGAGAAGGCGACCGCGGCCGAACAGCGGCTGGCGACGATGCGGGACGAGGCGGCGCGCAAGGAGGAGAAACTCAACACGGCGCGCGACGCGCTGGGTTCGATGGCAGCGGCGCAGTACCGCAGCAGCGGGCTCGACCCCGCCGTGCAACTGGCGCTCTCCGACGACCCCGACCGCTATCTCGACGGCGCCGCCTTCGCCGAACGGGCGGGTGACCGCCAGTCGGCCGCCGTCGCCCGGGTGCGCGGACAGCTCCGCGAGATCGAACAACTGCGCGGCGCCGCGCGCGTCGAACTGACCTCGCTCAAGGCCCGCCGCGCGGAACTGCGGACCCAGAAGACGGCGATCACCGCCAAACTGGAGGCCGCACGCCGTCTGTTGTCCCGGCTGACGGCGCCCGAGCGGGCCCGGATCGGCGAGGCGGACGGCGGCACGGGCGAGGGCGCCTCACGTGCCTCGCGCGCCTCGACGAGCGGACGCGCCGACCTCCCCACGCCCGGCCCCGCCGACGCCGAGGCCCCCAACTCCCGCGCGGCTGCGGCCGTCGCCTACGCCTACTCCAAACTGGGCAGCCCGTACGTGTGGGGTGCCACCGGGCCGAACGCCTTCGACTGCTCGGGGCTCGTCCTCGCCTCCTACCGCTCCGCCGGGGTCTCCCTGCCCCGCACCACATACGCCCAGATCGGAGCGGGACAACGCGTCTCGCGCTCCGAACTCCGCCCGGGCGACCTGGTCTTCTTCTACTCCGGCATCTCCCACGTCGGCCTCTACATCGGCAACGGCCAGATGATCCACGCCCCGAACCCGTCGGCCCCGGTCCGCGTGGCCCCCATCGACGAGATGCCGTTCGCGGGGGCTACACGGGTGGTGTGAAGGGCCGACGGGAGAACAGGGGCCGGCGGGAGGGGGGGCTGGGCCGTCGGCTGCTACAGCTTCTCCCAGACACCGCTCGCTGCGATCGCCTTCAGCTGCTTCACCGTGAGGGGCGGGACGGCCCTGGTCGGCTCGGTCAGCCGCCCGTTGCTGTTGTACGCGGTGACCGAGACCCGGAAGCCGTCCGGCCGGACAGCCGTGACGAACCGGCGCACGATGCCCTTCGCGCCCCACGGGTCGGGCCCGTCCTGCGCCGAGTAGTGCATCTCGCCGCTGTCGTTGTGCCCGAAACGGTCGATGCTGACCTCGATCAGAGCCTTGCCGTGTCCGTCGTCGACATCGATCTTGGTGTAGGACGTCGGGGCCCGGTCATCTGCGGACCGCAACACCCCGAGACCCTCGGGGGCCAGGTCCTCGAAGGCCTCCCGGACCTCATCGCCGTTCGGCGCGCCGGGACCCGTCTGCCCCCCGCCTCGCCGCGGAAGGGAGTCGAGAGTGTCCTGCCACTGCTTCGCCGTCACCACGTCGGTCAACTGCCGCTGGGTCAGGGGGGGGTTGTCACGCGAGGGCGCGGCACCCTTCTGCCTCGGGGCGTTCCACTCACTGACGGTCAGCATCGATCCGTCCGGCGTGATGAGGCGGGCCGACCACTGCTTCGGATCCTGATCACGGTAGGGCGCCTCGTACGACTGGGTGAGCAGCAGGCTGGAGCCGTCCGCCAGGGTCTCCTCCGTGCAGGTTCCCCTGGGACCCCAGCTGCCGACGCCGTCGCTGCCGCCCGAGCAGCCGGCCACGGACGCCAGCTCCCAGAACGGCGAGTCCAGCCTGTCCAACGTGATCGAGATCGCCGCCGCTCCCTTGCCGTCGTCGAAGACGAGCGAACCACCGAGGTACGGGTGGGAGGAAGGCGGCTGTTCCCGTTCCCCGCTCACCTTCTCCGCCGGGAGCAACCCCTTGAGGATGGCGGCCACCCGCGTTCCGCCGCTCGTCTCCGCCGCGAGGTCACCGGCGTCACCCCTGCCCGTGTCGAACACGCCCCCGTACACCC
>NZ_JAHHIU010000454.1 GCF_024539815.1 Streptomyces hayashii | reverse complement strand
GCGCTCACCCCGGAGCGGCTGGCCGCTGTCTGGGGGCCGAAGGCCGAAGCCGCCCGACACCTCCACGAACTCACGGCGGACCAAGACCTCTCCGCATTCGTCCTGTTCTCCTCCCTCTCCGGAGCCGTAGGCGCTCCCGGACAGGCAAACTACGCCGCAGCCAATGCCTACTTGGACTCGATCGCCGTCCATCGTCGCGCTGATGGCCTGCCCGCGACCTCGATCGTCTGGGGCCCGTGGTCGCAGACGGCCGGGATGACCGGCGCCATGGACGGGACCGACGTACGGCGGATGAGTCGCGGAGGGCTGTTGCCGCTCGACGCGGCGCAGGGGCTGGCGCTGTTCGACGCGGCGCGGGACGGTGTCGTGGCGGCTCCGGTCGTCGCTCGTTTCGACCGGACCGCACTGCGGACCCAGGCCGCTGCCGGAGGGCTGCCCGCGCTGCTCGCAGGGCTGGTCACCGCACCGCGTCGGCGGGTCCGGGCGGAGCTGGGCGAGGGAAGGAGCGATCTCCGCGAGCGCCTGACCGCTCTGGGCCGGGGAGAGCGGGCCAACGCGCTGCTGGAGCTGGTGCGCACACAGGTCGCGGCCGTGCTCGGCCACGGGACGCAGGAGGACATCGATCCGGAGCGGGCCTTCAAGGACCTCGGCTTCGACTCGCTGACCGCCGTCGAGCTGCGCAACCGGCTGGACACGGCGACCGGGCTGCGGCTGCCGGCCACCCTGGTGTTCGACCACCCCACGGCCGCCGCGCTGAGCGGCCATCTGGACGCGGAGCTGTTCGGCGCCGACGAGCCTGCAGGCGAGGCCCCGCCCCCCGTGCCGGCCGTGCCGGTGGACGAACCGATCGCCGTGATCGGCATGGCCTGCCGGTTCCCGGGCGGGGTGCGCTCGCCCG
Source organism: Streptomyces hayashii (assembly GCF_024539815.1). Lineage (GTDB taxonomy): Bacteria > Actinomycetota > Actinomycetes > Streptomycetales > Streptomycetaceae > Streptomyces > Streptomyces hayashii. The sequence continues at coordinate 1,599 of NZ_JAHHIU010000454.1, read as the reverse complement.
AGGACCTGTGGCGGGTGGTGGCCGACGGGGTGGACGCCATCGGACCGTTCCCCCCGGACCGGGGCTGGGACGTCGAACGGCTGCTGGGCGCGGACCGGACACGGGCCGGCGCCTCGCATGCCGCCGAGGGCGGATTCCTCTACGACGCGGCGGAGTTCGACGCACCGTTCTTCGGGATCTCGCCCCGTGAGGCGCTCGCCATGGACCCGCAGCAGCGGCTGCTGCTGGAGACCTCCTGGGAGGCGCTGGAGCGGTCCGGCATCGACCCGCAGTCAGCACGGGGCACCGCGACCGGCGTCTTCGTGGGAGCCGCGTTCTCCGGGTACGGCTCGTCCTTGGCCGAGAAGCCCGAAGGGCTGGAGGGACATCTGCTCACCGGAACCACGGGCAGCGTCGCCTCCGGCCGCATCGCCTACGCGCTGGGACTTCAGGGGCCGGCCGTCACCGTCGACACCGCGTGTTCGTCCTCGCTCGTGGCCCTGCACCTGGCCGGACAGGCCCTGCGCGCCGGGGAGTGCGAGATGGCGCTGGTCGGCGGGGCCACCGTGATGGTGACGGCGGACATCTTCACCGAGTTCAGCCGGCAGGGCGGCCTCGCTCCCGACGGCCGCTGCAAGTCCTTCGCCGACGACGCGGACGGCACCGGCTGGGGCGAAGGCGTGGGCGTCCTGCTGGTCGAGCGGCTCAGCGTCGCCCGCCGCAAGGGCCACACCGTCCTCGCGGTGATCCGCGGCTCGGCGGTGAACCAGGACGGCGCTTCCAACGGTCTCACCGCGCCCAACGGGCCGTCCCAGCAGCGAGTGATCCGACAGGCGCTCGCGAACGCGGGCCTCAGGCCCGCGGATGTGGACGCCGTCGAAGCGCACGGTACCGGCACCGCCCTCGGTGACCCCATCGAGGCGCAGGCGCTGCTCGCGACCTACGGACAGGACCGCGACCCCGAACGACCGCTGCTGCTGGGCTCGGTGAAGTCCAACATCGGCCACACCCAGTCGGCGGCGGGCATGGCCGGAGTCATCAAGACGGTCCTGGCGATGCGGCACGGACTGCTGCCGCGCACCCTGCACGTCGACCGGCCCACCGGCGAGGTGGACTGGTCGCGTGGCGCGGTGCGTCTGCTGAACGAGGCACGGCCCTGGCCCGAGACGGGCCGTCCGCGCCGTGCCGCGGTGTCCTCCTTCGGTATCAGCGGCACCAACGCGCACACCGTCCTGGAACAGGCGCCCGACAGCACCGAACGCGCGGTCGCCGACGCGGCGAGCCCCGCCGACCTGCTGCTGCCCCTGTCCGCACGTGACTCCAAAGCCCTGCGCGACCAGGCCCGCCACGTCGCCGGCCTGCTGCGCGACCCGGCCGTGCCCGTGGCCGACGTGGCCTATGCGCTCGCCACCACCCGTGCCCAGCTGGAGCACCGGGCGGTCGTCCTCGGCGGGGCGCTGGACCGCTCGGCCCTCGTGTCGGCGCTGGAGGAACTGGCCGAGGCCCGCGAGACACCGGCGGTGGTACGCGGCCAGGTCACCCCGGGCGCCGTGGCGTTCATGTTCTCGGGGCAGGGGAGTCAGCGTGTGGGTGCGGGGCGGGAGTTGTATGAGGTGTTTC
>NZ_JAHHIU010000453.1 GCF_024539815.1 Streptomyces hayashii | reverse complement strand
CCCCCACCCCGAGCCCGGTTTCGCCCGGCCCCGCCCGGTGCCGGCTCGCCGCACCGTCGCCGTCCTCGCGCGTCCACCGCGGACCGGGCCGGCCCTTGCCCCCGGTGGCCCGCGAGAGCAGAATTCCCGCTGATCAGAGGGAGATGTGATGCTGACCTACATGGACTGGTCTGTAGTGGCGCTGGGCTGTGCGCTGGGCCTCGTGAGTCTCGGCGGTTGGCGGTGGGAGCGGGCCCAGGTCCGGAAGGGAGCGAGTCCCGATCGCAGCAGGCGCTACTTCGCGATCTGGCTTCCTCTGCTCATGGGCGTGGAGATGGTCGGTGCCAAGATGCCGCAGCTGCTGCACGCGCCGCACCTCGTAGCCGAGGTCGTGGACGCTCTGAACTTCGTACTGATATTCACGGCGGCGGTCCTGACCTTCTGGATGCTTCAGAAGCGTGGTCTGCGCACCCTCGGATGACGGCAACGGCCCGCGGGCCGTGTCACTTTCACGCCAGAACGGACGAGGGCTCAGGGAGGACCGGGGTCCGCAACTGACGTCGGCCGTACCGCCGTTACGTGACGATGTAGCGGACCTGCTTCTGCGGTATGCCGTGCTGGTTCGCCCGTTCCTGCAGCGCTTTGATCAGGTCGGTCTGGTAGGCCGGGACCACGAAGGCCAGGGGCTCCGCGGCGCGGCGTGCCAGTTCGACGCGGTAGAGGGGGGTGAAGAGCACCGCTCCCGCCGACCGCTTCAGCTCGGTCACCTCGCTCCAGGCCACCACGTCCCGCAGCCGGCCGAACAGGTCGGTGACGGCCAGCCCGCCGACGTAGACGTGGCACCTGTTCATCCCGCGCCCCGCGGACAGCCTTCGCCACGCCAGCCGCAGGCCGAACAGGGCGAGCAACAGGCCGGCCACCACGACGCCCTTGAGGAACGCCGAATCGGGCTTGGCGAAGGTGATCATGCCGAGGGCGAACACGAGCACCACCAGGGCTCCTCGCCAAGCGAGTTGGCTGAGACCGCCCATCACTCCCGTGATCGCGTAGGTCCGACGGCCCTTCCCGTGCCCCAGCTCGTTCGCTCGCTCCTGCAGAACGGCCTGCCGCCCTTCAGACGATCCCATCGCTCTCCCCTCGGTGTCGGCTCCCATGCGGCCGAAGACTGACCACCGTCGCACGCCGCGGTTGCGGACGCATCGGGGAAATCACTGAGTTGTCCCCGCACTCGTACGACGCCCCACGGCTCGCACAGCTCTGCGTGGCCGGCACGGCTTGCATGCTCCGGGAGTCCGCCCGGGCAGGGGGGTGAGCTGCTGCCCGGGCCGCGTCTTGGCCGCCGCTCCGCCGCTACTTGAGCTGCGAGTCCTTGTAGTAGCCGCCCGCGACCAGGACGTACTCGTAGTTGCTCTTGTCGACGCTCGTCGGCTGGAGCAGGTGGGCCGGAACGGCCTTGACGCCGTTCTTGTAGGACCGCCTGTTGTTCACCTTCGGGGTCTTGTCGTTGAGTATGTCGTCGACCATGTCCGCCGCCACCGAGGCGAGTTCACGGACGTCCTTGTAGATGGTCTGCGACTGCTCGCCCGCGATGATCGACTTCACCGAGGGCAGTTCCGCGTCCTGGCCGGTGATGACCGGCAGCGGCTTGCTGCCGGAGCCGTAGCCGTCCTCCTTCAGCGCCTTGAGGACGCCGATGGAGATGCCGTCGTACGGCGACAGGACCGCGTCCACCTTCCTGTTGCGGTACGACTGCGACAGGACGACGTCCATGCGTCTCTTCGCGGTGGGGCCGTCCCAGCGCAGGGTGGTGACCTTGTCGAGCGCGGTCTGACCGGACCGGACGACCAACTGCCCGCTGTCCATGTACGGCTGAAGCAGGTGCATCGAGCCGTCGAAGAAGAACTGGGTGTTGTTGTCGTCGGGAGAGCCGGCGAACAGTTCGATGTTGAACGGGCCCTTGCCCTTCTCCAGGCCGAGCTTGTCGATGATGTAGAGGGCCTGGAGCCGGCCGACCTGCTCGTTGTCGAAGGAGACGTAGTAGTCGACGTTCTGGGTGCCGAGGATGAGCCGGTCGTAGGAGATCACCGGGATCTTCGCCGCGGCGGCCTGCTGGAGGACGCCGTTCAGCGACTTGTTGTCGATGGCGGCGATGATCAGCGCGTCGACGCCCTCCTTGACCAGCTTCTCGATCTGCGCGACCTGGGTCTTCGGGTTGTCCTCGCCGTAGACCAGCTTGGTCCCGTACCCCTTGGCCTTCAGGTCGTCGACGACGCTCTTTCCGTCGGTGAGCCAGCGCTGGGAGGCCTGGGTCGGCATGGCGATGCCGATGGTGGCGTCACCGGAGTGGGCCTTGCCGCCGCTCGCCGTGGTCTCTCCGCAGGCGGACAGGGTGAGAGCCAGGGAGGCGGCCCCGGCGAGGGTGGCGAGGGCGGCTCTTCGGTTGCGCATGGTGATCGTTCCTTGTTCTTCTCGTCGTTGAGAGGAGTACGGCGTGCCGGGTGGCGGCAGGGGGACGGCG
>NZ_JAHHIU010000452.1 GCF_024539815.1 Streptomyces hayashii | reverse complement strand
CCCCGCACGCCCCCCGGAGCAACCCCGCGGCGGCCTCCTCATGGGCCGACCCTTCGGCGTACCCGTCTACGTGGCCCCCAGCTGGTTCCTCGTCGCCGCCCTCATCACCTGGGTCTTCGGCGGCCAGCTCGACCGCGTGCTGCCGGAACTCGGCGCCGCCCGCTACCTCGTCTCCCTCTTCTTCGCCGTCGCCTTCTACGCCTCGGTCCTCATCCACGAACTCGCCCACACCGTCGCCGCCCTCCGCTTCAAGCTCCCCGTCCGCCGCATCCAGCTCCAGTTCTTCGGCGGCGTCTCCGAGATCGAGAAAGAAGCCGAGACCCCCGGCCGCGAATTCTGGCTCGCCTTCGTCGGCCCCCTCCTCTCCCTCGCCCTCTCCGGCCTGTTCTACCTCGCCATGCAACCCGTCGAGCGCGGCACCGTCCCCGGCGTCCTGCTCGCAGGCCTGATGATCTCCAACCTCATCGTCGCGATCTTCAACCTGCTGCCCGGCCTCCCCCTCGACGGCGGCCGCATGCTCCGCGCCGTCGTCTGGAAGATCACCGGCAAACCCATGAGCGGCACCATCGCCGCCGCCTGGGTCGGCCGCGCCCTCGCCGTCTCCGTCCTCATCGGCCTTCCTCTGCTCACCCAGTCCGGAGCCCTCGGCACCACCGCCGAGGACAGCGTCGGCATGGACACCGTCACCGACGCCCTCCTCGCCGCCATCCTCGCCGCGATCATCTGGACCGGCGCCGGCAACAGCCTGCGCATGGCCCGCCTGCGCGAACACCTCCCCGAACTGCGCGCCCGCACCCTCACCCGCCGCGCCGTCCCCGTCGAGACGCACACCCCCCTCTCCGAAGCCCTCCGCCGCGCCAACGACGCCGGAGCCCGCGCCCTCGTCGTCGTCGACGCCCACGGCGACCCCCTCTCCCTCGTCCGTGAAGCCGCCATCGTCGGCGTACCCGAACACCGTCGCCCCTGGGTCGCCGTCAGCGGCCTCGCCCAGGACCTCACCGACGGCATGCGGGTCTCCGCCGAACTCGCCGGCGAAGACCTCCTCGACGTCCTGCGCGCCACCCCCGCCACCGAATACCTCGTCGTCGAGGAGACCGGAGAGATCTTCGGCGTCCTGTCCGCCGCCGACGTCGAGCGCGCCTTCGTCAAGGCCATGGCCCGCCCCAGCTGACCGGCGGTCCCCCCGACCGGTGGTCGGCGACCCCGCCAAACGCCGGTAGGCTGGTCACATGTCCGAACCGACCGGTGCCGCCCGCAGGCGCGGGCCCTTCAAGGTCGGGGACCAGGTTCAGCTGACCGACCCCAAGGGCCGCCACTACACGTTCACGCTCGAAGCCGGGAAGAACTTCCACACCCACAAGGGTTCCTTCCCGCACGACGAACTGATCGGCTCACCCGAGGGCAGCGTCGTCCGCACCACCGGGAACGTCGCCTATCTCGCGCTGCGCCCCCTGCTCCCCGACTACGTCCTGTCCATGCCCCGCGGGGCAGCCGTCGTCTATCCCAAGGACGCGGGGCAGATCCTCGCCTTCGCCGACATCTTCCCCGGCGCACGCGTCGTCGAAGCCGGCGTCGGCTCCGGCTCCCTGAGCAGCTTCCTGCTGCGCGCCATCGGCGACCAGGGCATGCTGCACTCCTACGAGCGCCGCGAGGACTTCGCCGAGATCGCGCGAGGGAACGTCGAGCGCTACTTCGGCGGCCCGCACCCCGCCTGGCAGCTCACCGTCGGCGACCTCCAGGACAACCTGAGCGACACCGAGGTCGACCGCGTCATCCTCGACATGCTCGCCCCCTGGGAATGCCTCGAAGCCGTCTCCAAGGCGCTCGTCCCCGGCGGCATCCTCTGCTGCTACGTCGCGACCACCACCCAGCTCGCCCGGACCGTCGAGTCCATCCGCGAGATCGGCTCCTTCAACGAGCCCACATCCTGGGAGTCGATGATCCGCAACTGGCACGTGGAGGGTCTGGCGGTCCGCCCCGACCACCGCATGATCGGCCACACCGGCTTCCTCCTCACCGCCCGTCGCCTCGCCGACGGCGTCGAGCCCCCCATGCGTCGCCGCCGCCCCGCCAAGGGCGCCTACGGCGAGGACTACACCGGCCCCAACGCCGACGGAGCCAACGGCCGCTGACCGGCCCCCGCACCACCCACAACGACAAGGCGCCGTGGCCGAGTTCCCCCCACCCACCGGGAACTCGGTCACGGCGCCTCGCCAGTTGACCCCGCCCGGAACACCGCACCGGACGTCCGAAATCCCGCACCCCCGCCGTTCCCCCACCCTGTGACGTGTGGCACGATGCTGGCCAATCCCACCCCCACCGGCACAGCCCCCGCAGGAGACACACCTAGTGCAGCACTCCGCCGTCCCGGAACTGGCACACACCCACACCCGGCCCATCCACTGGGTCGCGACCGCCGCCGCCGTGGCCGGCGTCGTCGCCCTCTCCTCCCTGCTGCAACCCGGACCCGCGACGGCCGCGCAGACCTCCGGCCCGCCGCGCCTACCCCGGCTACCTCTACAGCGACCTGGCCTC
>NZ_JAHHIU010000451.1 GCF_024539815.1 Streptomyces hayashii | reverse complement strand
GCTCTGTAAAGTACGGCACAGGGGATTTTCCTTGGCCGACCTCCCGGTCGGATTTAAAACCTTCCGGCCTGGCGGCCGGGCGCTGCAGCAACTCACGTCTGAGATCAGCGCTAGGCTCAGGAAATCGTCCTGCAGTTGCCCACCGCCCGGGCAAACAACACGCCCGGCCCGTGGACAACTGCACCGCTCGCTCTGGCCTTTGTTGGGCCTCGCTCGCTGGGCGATTTTTCATGCGTGAGCCCACCGTCGCCGAAGCTGCCTTCGGCGACCAAGAGCTGCGCCCTTGGATCCGCAGCTCATAAGTCGCCTGATCGGCAGCAGCCAGGCGCAAAAACTGACGATCATCCTGATTCGTCAGAAATTTGCGACCGGCTCAACTGGGACTTCCACCAGTTCTTTCGAGTCGACGAACAGCACCTTGCAGTCGACGCATTGCACGCGACCGCTCAAACCAGGCTTACCCCACAAATTCAAATGGCAGCTCGGGCATGTGTATTTGCGTTTGTTCTTTGCATCTTCCGGGTTCGGCGCCGGTGTCAATAGACCCGCCGAGGTTAGAGCGAGAATGTCTATCGTCGGGTCAGCCAAGGGCTGCTCAACGGGTTTACCGTCCGGACCATAAAGCTGGGTAGCTGACATGGCTACCCGATGGGTAACCACGTCAATCCAGGAAAGCATGCCCCCCTGATCGATCAACTCCTGACACGCAACAGCGAATGGCCCCCCATCAATGATGTAGTGCGTCATCTGCTGGCCGCATTGTTTGCCACCAGGTTCACCCGTATCTGACGGCATCAGTCCGATGGCTTTCATTTTGTTGGCCCACTCGCGATTGTGGTAGCCACTCCTTGAAGGAGTGCCTAAGTGAACCTGCCACTGATGTACCTGTTCATGAGCAAGTGTCGAAAGGGTCTGATCGATACGACGATGCGCGAAGTACGCACAGTTGAGTGCAATCTCATCGCTTTTCCCCGCGCCGTTCCGGCGCAGGAACCGCGAAGGAGAGAAGTACCCGAATGTGTTCGCCTTTCTTTGCAAAGTGAAAATACAACCAGGCAACTGGCCGTCGAATAATTTCTCGTTGAACCAGTCGTAAGCCCCCTCAATTTCTTCGTAAAGCTGCTGACTTGGCGTAGCGGACATATGGACTCCTTTCTCGCATGCGAGAACCCCCCCGAAGCCTGATCACCAGCGCCGGGGGGGGGGACTTCGTGGAAAAGTATAATCTGTATCGTACTATACAGAATAAATCTGAAAAAAAGGGGGAGTGCCCCCCCTATTTACCGAACAGCCCGAGCAGGTGGCCGACGATCATGAGTAGCGCGCCGATGACCATCCCGGAGCCGATGAGTAAAGCGCAGAAACCCACGGCGCGGCGCTGCGCTTGCGCCGTGACCAGATTAGCCGAACTTCGGTTTATCTCGTTACCGATCCTTGCGACCGCTTCGCGCCCGGCAAGGATCAGCGCATTGCGCTCCTTTTCCATCATGGATTCGAAGTTCATCTGCGACTGGAGCAGAGCTTTGCCTGAGCCATCGCGCACGGCCTCGGAGATCTTCCCCGCCAACTCGCCGTCGACCTGTTCCAGGCGACGGACGATGGCGTCGAAATCTTCCATCATCTGCCCGACCATCGCTTCTCGCGCTGTCGTAGGCTCCTTGGCCATCGCTTACTTCACCTTGCCAAAGAGCGTGGCGTAAACCTGATCGAGGTTCTGCCAGGCAGACTTGGCCAACCGCTGCACCGAAATCATCCGCTTAGCGTGTTCCTTGGTCGCGTCGTCTTTTGCTGTACGCAATTGTTCACGGTAATCCGTGGTGTCTTGCACTACTGCGGCAATATTCGTTTTCAGAGCCCGCAACCGCTCGAAAACTTCGTTCGAATAGATAACGGCATCACGCTTGAGCGTGAACTTCTTTTCCAGCTCATGGAAACCGATCAATGCAGCAAAGGTGTGCGGCAAGTCGTCCGCGTCATCGATCTCGACCTTGTTGAACACCACCAAGATCCGGCTACGGGGAACACCCAACGCTGCCAAGGTCTTGATCGTGTTGATCGTATCGGCCTGTTGCTTCTTCTCTGATACCGTGGGCACCAGGAAGTAATCGAATTCTTCGTGCGAGCCTGCGAACTGGCCCATGTACTTGAAAAAATCTTCGACGTTGGATGCTCCAACGTCGATAACTGCATTGTCCTCGGTCATCAAAATTTCGGAAAGCTCGCCAAACTGGCGACCCTTCATACGTTCTATCTCAGCCGCGTCGTCTGAAGCACCGGCGTTGATCGTTTCAATGGCAAAACGCAAACCTCCTAAGCGCGGCCAAACCAATTGATCGGATACGGTTGTTTTACCGGTATTGCCACTGAAATTGACTACTGCGAGTTTCATGTGCGCTTCCTTCTGCTACGGCCAGCACTTTCGTACATGGCCAGATCTGAGGCGTTCTGATCGTCCCCAGGATTCATAATCTTGCTCAGCTCACTCGGCCCCAACGGGGCCGTTTGACTCTCCTTTGAATCTGCATCTGTATAGTACGATAC
>NZ_JAHHIU010000450.1 GCF_024539815.1 Streptomyces hayashii | reverse complement strand
GGGGCGTGGAGAAGGGGGAGGAGGCGGGAACGCGGTCGGATCAGCCGGTGACGTGGCAGTCGAACGCGTGCAGATAGGGGTTGACCGGGCTGATGTCGTCGATGACCAGCCCCGCGTCGGTCAGCCGGGAGACCATGCTCTCGGTGGTGTGCTTCGCACCGCCGACGTTGAGGAGCAGCATCAGGTCCATGGCGGTGCTGAACCGCATCGACGGCGTGTCGTCGACGAGGTTCTCGATCACCACGACCCGTGCCCCCGGCCCGCCCGCCTCGCGGACGTTGCGCAGCAAGCGGGCGGTGCTCTCGTCGTCCCACTCCAGGATGTTCTTGATGACGTAGACGTCGGCCTTCACCGGGACTGCCTCGCGGACGTCGCCCGGCACGACGCGCGCCCGGCCGGCGAGGTCGCCGCCCGAAACGAGCCTCGGGACCGCGTTCTCCACCACCCGGGGCAGGTCCAGCAGGAACCCGTGCATCGTGGGGTACTTGTCCAGCAGGCTCGCCACCACGTGCCCCTGGCCGCCGCCCAGGTCCGCGACCGACGCGCTTCCCGACAGGTCGAGGAACTCCGCCACCTCCCGCGCCGACTGCACGCTGGACGTCGTCATGGCGCGGTTGAAGACGTCCGCCGACTCGGGGGCGTCCTCGTTGAGGTAGGGGAAGAACTCCTTGCCGTACAGGTCCTGCACGACGTTGCGGCCGGTGCGCACGGCCTCGTCCAGCAGCGGCCAGGCGTCCCAGGTCCAGGGCTCGGTGCACCACAGCGTGATGGCGCGCAGGCTGTGGGGATCGTCCTCGCGCAGCAGCCGGGAGACGTCGGTGTGCGCGAACGACCCGTCGGCCTGCTCGGCGAAGACGCCGTAGCACGACAGGGCCCGCAGCAGCCGTCGCAGCGGCTTGGGCTCGGTCTTCACCGCGGCCGCGAGGTCCGCCACCGACATCGGGCTGTCGCCGAGGGCGTCGGCGACGCCCAGCCGGGCGGCCGCGCGCAGGGCGGCGGCGCACGCCGCCCCGAACGCGAGCTCCCTCAGCCGCATGGACGGGGGCGGTACCGGAGACGCCCCCGGTGCCGGTGGCTCCGAGAGCTCGGGAGGCTGAACGGTCGTCATCTGCCGCCTTCTTTCCTACGTGGGTTCCTGGATTGCCTGGATTCCTGAACTGCCTGGGGGCCCGCGACCGCCCGGGGGCGTGAAGGGCGCGGGGCCCCGGGGATCACGGGACGCGTGGCGTTCCCGGGGCGCGCGGGCCCGTGAACGGCTGCGGTCGGCGGCCGCTCAGCACAGGCCGGCGGGCTGCGACGCCCGGCACGTGTTGCCTTCGAAGGTGTTGCCCTTGCCGGCGGTGTCCGCGTCGACCAGGTCCGCCGGGGAGTTGCCGCTCAGCCGGTTGTCGCTGATGCGGTTGCGGTCGCTGGTGGTGCCGACGAAGCTCTTGAACAGGACGACGCCGCCCGAGAGCGGGGACTTGCCGACGTTGTCCTCGATCACGTTGCGGGTGATCAGGCTGTCCTCGGCCCCGGTCAGCACGATCCCGGAGCCCTGCAGGGCGTCCAGCCGGGCGGTCTTCGGGCAGGACTTGTTGTTGCTCACGATGCGGTTGTCGCGCACGGTCACGAGCCCGGCCTTCGGCTTGTTCTCGTCGCCGACGACGAAGACCGCGGCGCAGTTGCCGGTCATGTGGTTGTGCGCGACGGTCAGGTTCCGCAGCCGGCGCACGGTGACGCCGATCCGGTTGCCCTCCAGCCGGTTGCGCTCGACCACCGTTCCGTCCGTGTCCGTGGCCCCCTGCTCCTCCTTGACGCTGTTGGCGAGGAACAGGCCCGCGTCGCCGTTGTCCTGGGCCGTGTTGCCGCGGAACACGCCCCGCACGGAGCCCTCCTGGGCGATGCCCCACACCCCGTTCTTCACGGAGGTCACGTTGCGCACGGTCAGGTGGTCGGTCGCCGTGGCGTAGACGCCGTTCTTCGTGAAGCCGGAGACCGTCAGGGCGGCGACGGTGACGTCCTCGACGCGGTGGTCCTTCGTGCCGACGACGCAGATGCCGTTGCCGTCCGCGGTGCAGGTGCCGGCGGCCGCCCCCGCGGTCTTCGTGGCGCCGGAGGCCGGTTCGAGCACCGTGCGCCGGCCCATGCCGCGCAGGGTCAGACCGGGCGTGCTCAGGGTGACGCTCTCGTGGTGGACGCCGACGGACAGCAGGATCGTGTCGCCCGGCTCGGCGGCGTCCACCGCCTGCTGGATCGATTCCCCCGGCTTGACCAGGTGGACCGTGTGCCCGGCGACGGTCGGGGCGGCGCCGAGTCCCGTCCCGAGGAGCGCCGCCGTGCACGCGAGATATGCGATATGGCATTTCTTCATATTGCTGACGTTATGACCGGAAAGGCCCCGTGGCGGCGGGATGGGCCATCCGGCGGCGTGTCCCGCCGCCGGACGCGCCGCGGTCGGACGGGCCACGGTCGGACGCGCCACCGCCGGACGCGCCGCCCGCGGGATCGGCGGCCGCGGGTCAAGGGGTGCGGGTCAAGGGGTGCGGGTCAAGGGGTGCGGGTC
>NZ_JAHHIU010000449.1 GCF_024539815.1 Streptomyces hayashii | reverse complement strand
CTCTTAACTAATAAGCTGATTCTGCAACCGACGGCAGAATTCAATTTCTATGGCAAAAACGATCCTCAACGCGGGGTTGGTTCAGGGCTGTCTGAAAGTGAGGTTGGTTTGCGGCTTCGGTACGAAGTCCGTCGAGAGTTTGCACCTTACGTAGGTGTAACTTGGAATCGGTCTTATGGAAAAACCGCAGACTATGCCCGCGAGGAAGGTGAAGACAATAGCGAAGCACGCCTAGTGGTCGGCGTCCGAGTTTGGTTCTAATCGAAGTTAGCGTCACCCAATAATTATCTCACCTCATTACAACAGCTTCGTGCTGTGAGGAGCCTTGCATGTCCGTTTTCAAATCCTGTGTCGTGGCCGTTGCTCTTTCATCCAGCTTACTGCTCAGTGCAGTTGCCCAAGCCCACCCGAAGCTGCTGTCTTCAACTCCTGCTGAAGGTGAGAACGGCCAAGCCCCGGCAAAAATTGAGCTGTATTTTTCAGAGAGCTTAGTTACTCAATTTTCCGGAGCTAAGTTAATTATGACTGACATGCCTGGCATGCCGAACTCACCCATGGGTGTTAAGGCCAGCGTGGCGGGCGGAAGTGATCCAAAAACAATGATTATAACTCCGACATCGCCACTTACAACAGGAACTTATAAAATAGAGTGGCGAGCGGTATCGTCAGATACTCATCCGATTACCGGTAGCGTCACTTTCAAAGTGAAATAAGTATGAGCGACTCTTTAAATGTAGTGCTGCGATTCGCGCTCTACTTAGATCTGATGCTCCTGTTCGGCCTAGCAGTCTTCGGGCTTTACAGCTTTCGGGGAAAAGAGCGCGTATCAGGCGCAATGTTGCATTTTGAGTCGCTGCTACCTGGCATCGCTGCCTTTGGTGTGTTTTTGTCGATAGCCTCCTTCGTCGTCATGGCAAAAAATATGAGCGGCGCATCCGACTGGGCGGAGCTGCTACCCCATCTGGAAATGATGGTGTACGAAACTGAGGTGGGCTATAGCTGGGTGACGCGCATGATTTCATTAGTAGTGGTGATTTCTGTCGCAAGTCAGAGCAAGCGATGGCCAACAGGAAGTCTCTGGGTTGCTACCTTGGCAGGCTGTATCGCCTTATCCACGCTCGCGTGGACAGGTCATGGAGCGATGGATGAAGGCACTCAGCGGTTCTGGCACTTTGCGGCTGATATTCTGCACCTACTTGCCGCTGGCGGCTGGATCGGAGCTCTCGCGGCGTTTGGTTTGATGTTGAGTATCAGGAGGTCTAATTCGGAGCAACTCGTACGAGTGCTGTCACGAGCACTCACTGGCTTCGAGACAGCAGGCGCATTCATTGTGGGTACGATCATAGTCACAGGCGTCGCTAATTATCTCTTCATTGTCGGGCCGACGTTGCTAGAAGTTGTAACCAGCACCTATGGCGTGCTTCTTCTCGTGAAAATCCTGCTTTTTGCATGCATGATCGGGCTTGCTAGTCTCAATCGTTTTTACCTGAGTCCTTCACTCGAGCGCTCTGTGAAAGCCGGTGATTATTCCCTTGCAGCCTCGGTTTTGAGAAAAAGCATAGTGATTGAGTCAACCTGTGCTGTTGTCATCGTCTGTTTGGTGGCGTGGCTAGGAACACTGAGCCCTTCAATCGAGATGGCTCAAGGTTGATCCAGTAGCCAAATCTGAGCGTCCATATGGGTGCTCAGAGCTAGGTAACAACTATTGGCTCGCAGGGTACTGAGCGACTTTTTCTTGCGCACCTGCCTTGGTGAGGCCCAGCACTTGATAAGACTGATGGCTCTGGCCGTAGTCCATGCCGGGAGAGCCTGCGGGCATGCCCGGTACTGCAATTCCTGCGAGGTCGGAGCGACTACTCAGCTTCTTGATTTCTTCGGCTGGGACATGCCCCTCTACGAACTTGCCGTCAATAACAGCCGTATGGCATGACGCGAGTCCCTGCGGCACTCCTAAGCTCTGCTTAATAGCGCTCATATTGCTTTCAACATGGTCGACCACCTTGAATCCATTCGATTCAAGGTGCTTGACCCACTCCTTGCAGCATCCGCAGTTCGCGTCACGATGCACATCGATTGTGAGCGGCTCAGCCGCCTGCGCGACAGCACAAATCATCAAGCCCACGGCGAGCGATAGCTTTCGTTTGAACATTCGATGCACCTCGTAGCGTTTTAGTATGCGGTTGCTCTGCAAGCCCCCTAGCCTTGGGCCAGCCGTCATGCTTCCACAGTGGTTGGAATTAGGTTAAGCGCAAAAAGCTCAAATCGCTGATTACATTTTTGTAAGCCGCCTGCCAATTCACTCCATCCAACCCATCACACACCGACCTGTCGTGGCATCGGGCGATCCGTGGGCTGTTGAGGCAATTACATTTACGTAAGCTTGCGCACAGATGTCAGATTGGTAGCACACTAGAACACCGCAAACCGGAGCCCGTGCATGAAACTCTTGGTCGCAGAAGACGAACCCAAAATCGGAATGTACCTACAGCAGGGTCTTGTGGAGGCTGGCTTCACTGTCGACCGAGTTGTTACGGGAACAGAGGCGTTGCACCATGCGTTAAATGAG
>NZ_JAHHIU010000448.1 GCF_024539815.1 Streptomyces hayashii | reverse complement strand
CTCAGACATAGACCGGGCCGTTTACCCCATTATAATAAGCATGATTAATCATGCGTCAAAAATGATATTTAGCTAGACGACGTTTAAATGCCTCGGCGGACCCCTCCATGATATCGAGAACGGCTTCTGTGGTCTCGCTGTTATCCAATCCCCCCTCTGCCAAGACAATGCCTCGACCTTCGGCTACTTTCAAGGCATATACCAAATCAGCATCTGCATTGACAGGAAGATTCGCATTGTGCGTAGCGATAATAAGTTGCCTCTTGTTCTTTATCCTTCTTAATAACGGCACAAGCTCATGGTAAATAAAATTTGAATCTAATTCATCCTCTGGCTGATCAATAATGATTGGCCCCTCACCTTTGGCGAGCAATAGATTTAACACTGCTGTATTTCTTTGCCCTTCGGACAAAGCTCTACTTTGTACACTACCAACGGAGGAGCCGTCTATACGAAACAACTCGATATCTACATCCTCCTCGACTCTAGTTAGCCGAGCTTGTCGCCACAGATGAGTTTGAGCGACAAGATGTGTTTTTAAATCTCCCTTATACTCTAACAGTGTCAGTGGAGTTGGAACAACGTCAGTTAAAATCTCTTTTATATGCAACCATATTGAATATGCCCCGCCGCCGACCAAAGCTCGCCTTCTAAAGTCATCAAAGATTCTCTCACCAATATAATCCCAAACACGGCCTAACCTAGATCGGCCATCAGGGGCTAACTCCTTCCAGGGTATTTCAAACTGGCTGCTATCAGACATTTTTCGAATTACAACCCTTATAGAACCCTCCGTCTTGGCGCTAATCTCACTAGCGGTTTTTTGCCTTAACTTAAATTGAGCATCCCAAAGTTCATGGAGCTGCGCCATCGCAATAGGAAGGCGCTCTTTTTTGGGCTCAAGCAAACTTTGTTGTATTTCCCTAGCGTCAAGAGCATTTTGCTTCGCAAGCCTCGCCCTATCTATCTCTTGTAATCGTGCAACATCTTGCGGTTGTAGCCCACGCGAGTGACATGCTTGAAGAAACTCCGCTTTCACGCGCTCAAGTTCAACGGAAGTTGACTGCCACTCAGCATTCTTCTCAAAAAGTCGAGAAATCTCACTTTCAATATAAGTTTCGATTCCCTTCAATTGAAAAGCAACACTATCTCTTGACGCTTTAGCCTCTAGAGTAAAAAAATTAAACCACTCGGCCATTGGCCAAGCCTCAACCTTTCCATCATTTAATATACCGGGAGAGTCTAACTTCTTTGCAAGTTGACGTACCTGCTCGAGATCACTAGAAAACTGTGCTTTAACTTGCTCAAAATAGCGACCAGCAGAATCCGCGAATTGGTAATTCTTGGCTTCCTCCTGTACATCCTTCCTTGCCTTCCACTGCCTATTTAGCTCAAGAAGTTCCTGTTTTATTGTCTTAATCTCGGCAGCCAACGCATTTGACTGGTCTTGGGTGGCAAACAGTTGAAGAATTTCAGCTTTTAAAGTTTCCTCTTGCCCTTTAAGTACTTGAATTTCAGCTGCACAAGCGTCATCAATTATCAATAGAAGACGGCGACCGCCATCCACATCCGTTAGATCACTAAGTTGTTGCTGACTAAAGAACTGCACTGGAAGGTGTTTTAGATAAATTAGAAAGTCATGTGCCTCCCCCTCCAGCAGTAGATGATCACCGTTAGATTTAAGAGAAATAACGTCAACCTGCTCCGACAAGGACTGCCAGCGAACCTGTATTTCTAGATCTTCAGTAAATGTTGCGCGAACACGCTTAAATTTAGCCTGAATGGAATCAGAAAAGGTATCCCCCTTATCCCGTCCGAATGCAAAGCGCAGCAACTCGAGTACGGTTGACTTCCCTGTCCCCCTACCACCAATCAGTGTATTCAAATTAGGAGAAAAAAATATTTCTTGATCGGCAAGAAACTTAAGTCCAACACACTTAACAGACACTATTCGAGGATGCGTTTGTGAGTCAGAGGGGCTAAGTTCCTGTAAACGTAAACGCGACGCACCATCCAAAAAAGCTTGTCGCAATGACGCAACAGATGGCTTCGAACACTTGACCCAAGTATACCGATAGCCTAAAGAATTCGGTAATGGATTGCTTTTATCGTCTGTTTTTAAGGACTTAGCATCTGAAGACTGTACATACGCGGGTTGACGTCCCAGGCGAGACCAGTCTTTGTTTTTTCCACTCAGTATAGCCTGAAATTTTGGTGCCATTGGAAAAGCGGTAACTTCAACCGCCAACAGCCCTGGTAATTTATAGTCCTCGATGTTTCGAGCCTCGTTCAAAATCCCGTCATGCTGATCGGCATGTGCACCGATAACTACCCCCCCACTGCGCTGAACGACTTCTAACAGCTTTTTCAGGCTTACCGTCTGATCATTATCTCTAAGTGGTTGAGGTATCCCTCCTCGAAAACGCCGATTCTCTTCAAGGCCCAATTTTGTAAGTATCAAATTAACACGAACTACATCTCTAATCCTTCTGGCAGGATCAAAAAGACAAAGCACATGATAACCAATGTCAACTTCAAAACCTGGAAGAATACTAAGCGGTTCACGACCAAACTCTTTGGATAC
>NZ_JAHHIU010000447.1 GCF_024539815.1 Streptomyces hayashii | reverse complement strand
GGAGTAGACCGAACCTTCGTGAAAGTAGGCGAGTGGACGGCCACAGTATGCATATAAGTGCTCGTCGTCATCTGTATACGCGATCGGCTTGTGTTGCATATCATAGAAATCTAGGCTCATGAGGCTCTTCATTGCAGCGATGGGAGAACAGGGCACTTGCGTGCCCCGAGCTCTGTTAAGCAGCCAAATTACTTGGATGCTTTAGGGCGAATGACGATACGAAACGGCTGACCGTTTGCACGTCGAATCACTTTCCCGGTTTTGGTGGTGATGGTCATGCGATAGATGACCTCACCTTCCTCGTCGGGCTTTTCGAACATCTCAATCTGGGACATAAAATGTCTCCTGCTGAGGTAGGCTCAAACACAGAACTCGCTCCCTTGCGAAAGGAGCTCACAGGGGCTACCATCGCAAAGCTTTCTTCAACGAAGCGCGAGAGACATCTGGAGTCTGTTCAGACGTCTTTTCCCAAAGGCCGGTCAAGGTGCGAACTTGATCGGCTTTTTTGTTTCTGGCTTTCCATCATCTAGTCCAATGCAGGCTCAGAAGCCTCCTCGTAGCGCTAGTGATGAATATGTATCGGTGCCATTTGCATAGCCTATCATCATCATTTTGATGACGTCAACTGCTCATGTGTTATGCTGGGTGAAAGGTGACGGCTTGACCGACTATTAGATTCTATGGAGATGACATGATTGATTTGAGCGAGTACAGCCAAGCGCAACGGGAGCGCCTGGTGTACATCGATTTCCGCCTCTACTTCACAGGCGCCGTCTCACGGGCGGATCTCATGGATAGGTTTGGCGTAGGTGCCGCTGCTGCCACCCGTGATTTCGCTCAGTACAAGGATGTTGCTCCACAGAATACGGAGCTCGACACGGTCACGAAGCAGTACGTGATACGCGAAAAATTCTCTCCATTGATCGCGCACGCATCTGAGCGAGTTCTCACTGCGCTTTCGCAGGGGTTCGGCTATGGCTTGGATTCATATGAAAAGCCGCTGATCCCCCACGAGTCGGTTTCGTTGCTCAGCAAACCTAAGGTGGAGGTTTTAGCGCCCATCACCAGGGCAATTCACCTCAAACGGGTCGTTAAAATCAGCTACACCTCCGGTTCAGGCCAGTCAGAGCGAACCGTAGTACCGTTCGCTATTGGTTGTGACGGTCTTCGCTGGCACGTCCGGGCGTTTGATCGAAAGCGTAAGAAGTTTGCAGACTTCGTTCTAACCCGAGTGGGGCATGCTGAAATTCAGATGGGGGAGAAAGCTGGAGACGATGAAACGCCCAAGCATGATGATCAATGGAATCGGATGCTCGAACTACCCATTGTTCCGCATCCCGATAAAGACTCTACAGAGATCGTAAAGCGCGATTACGACATGCTTGATGGGGTGCTCAAACTACGCGTGCGCGCCGCAATGGCGGGCTACGTACTGCAGCAGTACCACGTAGATTGTTCTCCAGATCACAGCATCGCGGACAAGGCTTACCGACTATGGCTCAAGGATCCTTTAGCGCTCTATGGAGTTGAGAGCTCCATGTTCGCGCCTGGCTACCAAAGTCCTAATTAATTACCAGCCTAAAGCGCAGCACCGGAGAAAAGCTGTTCGCTATAGGCGCTATCTGTTCCTCACCCGTTGTTGGCCAGTCGATTCAAGAGTGCCCGACTGGTCACCAAAGCTATATGAAGACGCATGGTTGAATGGTCTTCATCCGAAAGGCCTTTATGCGAACCATCTGAGTGCAACATCTTCATCAGCCCGTTGAGCATACCTTTCCCATCTTGGCTCCATTCTGAACGGCTTTCCGATAAAAAACCGCGATTGGCCAACGCTTGAAAACCGTTGTTCAAGCCCGGGTGCGGAGGGAGGTCAGCGGACGCAATCTGCGTTGCTATCTCCAGAATGAGGCTCTCAATGAATGTCCTGATCTGCGCGTTTGCTGCAGCCCAGTCGCCTCTCGTATGCGCGTCTATAGCCTGATCAAGATGACCGCAAGATCTGAGGTAACCAAATCGTTTCAGGTGCTGGTGAACTTGATCATCGCCCGCAGGCAAGTCCACATTTCTTGGCAAGCTTCGCCGTAACCAAGGAGGTGTGCCCTGTCCGCAGTCGCCAGTATCCCAGGAAACAGTGAACCCATCCCGCGCTAGGCAGCGCTCGAATTGTTCCTGTTGCTTATGTACGGAAGGCAAGCTCATGAGCCGAACGGCTTCACGAATCAGGGCTTCGCCATGCGTCATCTGACCTTCTCTAGCCCAGAAAACCAACCCAGCCCGCTCCAAGAGTATCTTATTGAATACAACTCTTTTTTTCGGAACCGACAGCTCACCTCCGAAAGGTACCCACTGATCAAGCTCAAGCCGTTGCACCATCAAATCAAAGCCTGCGTTTGTTCCTGCTTTCTCAATAAAATCCGACGCAGCCAGTAGGGTCTGGCGAGTGAAATGCAACTGCTCAGACATCATGTGCTCCAATGTTCGTTAGGTATTTCTGCTTTCGAAGTCAGGCGGTGATTCTTGGATTCGGTGATGGCGTGTTTGCGAGCGCTAAGGATCATGCCCCGTTCAGCGTAGCAGTCTGGATA
>NZ_JAHHIU010000446.1 GCF_024539815.1 Streptomyces hayashii | reverse complement strand
TCGCGTTAGCAGGTTCAACGACGCAAGCACTCCTCAACCCCATCCCATCTGTTGATTGCTCGGGCCTTGTACCTTAGCAGAACGAGCCTAATGTCGAGGGCGGTCCCCGTATCGGGGGCGTGTGCAGGCAGCGCGTAAGCGCCTTAAAAATCTGCGTCCATAACACCGATCCAGATCGAATCGGTGGTCACCAAGATCAGTTTTGCCCCGAAGGTCCGAACGACCGAGCTGGACGATGGAGTACTTCCATGAGCAAAAAGAAAAAAACTGTCAGGGGCAGAGATGCAGTCGCTCTGTCGGTTGCAGGCGACACAGGTATTACGCCGGCTGAGCTTATCGACAGCAGTGGGCAAACCGAGGCATTGATCTCACATAATGACTATGCAGCTCAGCTTCGTGTTTTGCAGATTGAGTTGGTCAAGCTTCAGAGGCACTTTATAGGCTGCGGCGATAGGATTCTCGTGCTGCTGGAGGGGCGAGACGCCGCCGGCAAGGACGGCAGCATCAAGCGCGTTGTCGAGCACCTAAGCCCGCGCGAAACGCGCGTCGTGGCACTCGACAAACCCTCTGACCGCGAGCGCAGTGGATGGTACTTCCAGCGTTTCGTCGTCCACCTCCCCGTGGCTGGGGAGCTGGTTCTGTTCAATCGAAGTTGGTACAACCGTGCCGGCGTCGAGCATGTGATGGGCTTTTGCTCTAAGGAGGAGCATGAGGAGTTCATGCAATCGGTGCCGAAGTTCGAGGAAGTGCTCGTCAACTCAGGTATCAAGCTGCTGAAGTATTACCTCGACATCAGCAAGGGCGAGCAGCGGCGCCGACTGGACGCGCGGCAACGTAATCCGCTCAAGCAATGGAAGACGAGTCCGATCGATGCTGTAGCCATCAAACGTTGGAAGGCGTACTCCGCCGCGCGCGATGAAATGCTGATGCGAACGCATACCGCTATCTCACCATGGCGCATCGTACGGACTGACAATAAGCGGCTAGCGCGCCTGAATCTTATACGCGACGTCCTCTCACGACTACATTACGCGGGCAAGAAGAACAAGCTCGTCGAGCCGGATCGGGACATCGTATTCGAATTCACGCCCAATTGCGTCGACGCTGGGAAACTGGCGCGCTGATGTCTGCCCATCAGGAGCGAACATGAAAACAAGCACCTTCGAAGTAGGGGAATTAGTCTCCACACTGAGCGCGGCCGGCGTCCACCGACAGATTGCAATGCTATCGGGTGTCCATCATGTCGACGTGAACTATGTGGCCGGCAGTGCCACCGTGCACTTTGACGAAGCGAAAACGTCGCCTCAAGAGATCCGGCAACGCATCATTGACTGCGGCTACCACTGCCGTGGTGAACTCGTTCCCGCTCACGTCTGCGAGACTACAGATCACAAGATGACCGCAGACGCGCATAAAGGCCACGTGGTGCAGGGTGGTAGCAAGGGACATGCGCCGAACGAGATGGAACCGGGGAGTGATCCCCGTGCGGGTCACAGCGTCAAGCCCGCGCAACCGATGAGTGAAATGACGCACGATATGGGCCATGCGCCCGGCATGTCGATGCAGGACATGGCCAACGATATGCGTAATCGCTTCTTTATTGCTCTGCTGTTCGCAATTCCTGTCTTCCTATACTCGCCGATGGGCAAGATGTTCGGCGATTTCGCAACGCCGTTCGACCTCAATCGTAAGGTTTTTCTGTTCATCGCCGCCACTGCTGCGATCGCCTATCCGGGTTGGCCTTTCTTCATCGCCGCTTGGCGTGCCGCGCGCAACCGGGTGGTCAACATGGCAACCCTGATTTTACTCTCGGTCGGCACTGGGTATGTGTTCAGTGTGGGGGCCACCTTCCTCTACGAAGGTGAGGTGTTCTACGAAGCGGCAGTCGTGTTGCTGGTCTTCATTCTACTGGGCCACTGGCTTGAGATGCGCGCACGCGCGGGTGCCTCGGATGCGATCCGGGCCCTTATGGATCTGGCCCCGCCGATGACCATGGTGCTACGCGCTGGCATCGAGACCGAGGTGGCCACCTCGGAGGTGCTGACAGGCGAGACGGTCATCATCAAGCCGGGCGACAAGATTCCGGTTGACGGTGAAATCATCGAAGGTAGCTCTGAGGTCGATGAGTCTATGCTGACCGGCGAATCGATGCCCGTAAAGAAGGCTCCTGGTGATGCCGTCATTGGCGCCACGATCAATAAGAGCGGTAGCTTTCGCTACAAGGCCACCAAGGTTGGCGCCGACACGGCGTTGGCCCAGATTGTCAAACTCGTCCAGGAGGCCCAAAACTCCAAGGCGCCCGGGCAGCTACTCGCTGATCAAGCCTCGCAGTGGCTGGTTCTGGCGGCCATTGCCATTGGTTTGCTCACTTTCGGCGGGTGGTTCTGGGTCCTGGACCAGCCATTGCTGTCCGCTTTGACGCTAACGATCACGGTGTTCGTTATTGCCTGCCCCGACGCACTGGGCCTGGCCACCCCGATGGCCATAATGGTCGGTACAGGGCTCGGCGCTATGAACGGTATCTTGTTCAAAAACGCCGCCGCACTTGAGAACGCTACCAAGCTAACCGTCATCGTTTTCGACAAGACGGGCACACTCACACTAGGTC
>NZ_JAHHIU010000445.1 GCF_024539815.1 Streptomyces hayashii | reverse complement strand
GTGGGAAGAAAAGTTGGAGTGGGGCAGGTGAGGGGAAGAGCGGGGCAGAAAGCAGCAGGCAGAGGTCAGCGGGCGCGCAGGGCCGGATGCTCCGCGACGACGGTGCAGCTGCCCGGGGCGATCTCGGTGAACCCCGCGTCCCGCACCAGCGGCAGCCCGCTTGCGGTCAGTTCACGCCACCGCTGCCGATCGGCGGTCCGCACAGCGAGCGGGAATCCCGCCTCACGCCAGGACGCCCTATCGTCGTCCGACAGCTCCCACCAGGCGAGTTGCGCGCCGTGCCCGGCCTGAGCCATTGCCTTGCCCGCCGACATCTCGACGTCCGGACTCATCCACAGCACCACCGTCCCCGGTTCGACGTCCGCCGGGAGCTCCGGATCGTCGAGATCGGTTCCAGAAACCTGTAGCTTCGCCAGTTCTTTCGGCCACCCGTCCAACGGCACGGGCGGAAAGACCCGTACCTCCGCCGACTTCCCCGTGACCGTGATCCCCGGCAGCTCCCCGGCCCGTCGCCATTCGGCCCCCCGGGCCCGTCGGACCACCTTGCGGATGCGGGCGTCCTGCCAGTCCCGCATGACCTGCGCCCACTCGCCGTCCCCGCCGGACCGCTCGTCGCCGAGCATCACGAGAACGGCCCGAGCAGCGGTCTCCAGGGCGTCGGTACGGGCCGGGGGCGCGGACTTCTCTATCCGCACGACGAGCGGCAACACGAACTGCGGAGCCTGGTCGCGAGGGTTGGGCTCGGTCTGAAAGGGACTTTCACTCACACGCGCAGGCTACTTGACCCGGCCTTCCCGCTGCGGTCGGCCGTGTCTCCCGTGTCTGCCGCGTCATCACGCCACAGACACGGGTGTTTCTGCGTTTCTGTGGCGTTTCTGTGGCGTCGCTTGTGGCCCCTCTCGGCAGTCTGTGTTCCGACCGGGTCGTTACTGGATCTGCTGTAACCGCTTCCGCTCTTTTCAGTGCTGCCAGGATCCGGTCGCCGTGCGACAGGATGGACTCCATGGAACGCGATCTACGCTTGGACGACGTGGGCCGTCGCTATGGCTTACGCGGCCCGTGGGTGCTGCGCAACGTGCATCTGGAACTGGCCCCCGGCAGCCTCACTCGTATCGACGGCCCCAACGGCAGCGGCAAGTCCACTCTTCTCCGGCTCCTCGCCGGTATCGACGCCCCCACTGAGGGCAGAGTCACGGGCCGCCCCCGCACCGCCTACGTCCCCGAACGCTTCCCGGCGGCCGTTCCCCTGACCGCCGTGGGGTACCTGACCCACCTCGGGGCCGTGCACGGCCTGCCGCGAGCGTCGGCCGAGCGGGCCGCTGACGAGTGGCTGGAGCGCTTCGGCGCGGCCGCCTACGCCCGCACGCCCATGACCCGTCTCTCGAAGGGCAGCAGCCAGAAGGTCGCAGTCGCCCAGGCGCTCCTCGCCGAGCCCGAGTTGCTGGTCCTGGACGAGGCATGGTCCGGTCTGGACACGGACGCGCGGGCCGAACTGGAACGGGCGGTCGCCGAGCGGACGTCCGCCGGCTCGGTCGTCGTCTTCGTCGACCACGACCCGCGCCGCCTCGCCGGCGTCCCGGACACCGTCTACACGGTGCGCGACGGCGGTCTCCACCGTCGTACCGACGAAGAACCGCCCGTCGCCTCCGACGGCCCGCACATGGTCATCGAGGTGCGCGGCGCGGCCACCGCACTCCCCGCTGAGGCGCTCCGCCTGGCCGTCTTCGCCGAGGAGACGGCCGAACGGACGCATCGGCTCACTGTTCCCGCCTCCCACTCCGACATCCTGCTCCGCGCGCTCCTGACCGCCCGCCCGTCGTGGCACGTGATCAGCGTCCGACCAGACGAGAGCCCGGACAGAAGTCGAGGTGCGAGCCCGGACGGGAGTCGAGCCGACCCGGCCGAGAGCCGAGACGAGGACCGCCGATGACCGCCCTTCTGCGTTACCAGACCGCCCTGCTGGTGCGGTCGCAGCGCTGGCTGCCTCCGTTTCTGCTGTATGCCGTTTTCCTAGGCATCGGCGTCCAAGGCGGCCAGCCACTCCTGGACTCGCTCGGTTACGCCGCCGCCTTTCTGTTGCCCGTGGCTGCCTGGCTGGTGCGGATCTGCGTGGCCAATGAAGCCCCGGCCGCCCGCGCCGTGGTCGCGGCAGCGGTCGGTCCGGCCCGAGCACACCTGGCTTCTGTGCTGGTCGCACTTGCTTCGACCGCCGCACTCGGCACGGTCACGACAGCGATCGTCACCCTCATCAGCGACCCAGTCGGCAGCGACCACCAGAAACGCGTTCCCGTCCTCGAAGCCGCCGGCGCCGGACTGCTCGCCATCATGACCTGCGCCCTGCTCGGCACGGCCGTCGGCGCGCTCACCGCATGGCCCGTGCTGCGCTCCACCGGTCGGGCGGTGCCCGCGCTCCTGCTGGCAGCTCTGCTGGCGCTGGTCGTGAGCGGTTCTCCGGCGCACGCAGCCGTCAGCGGACTGGTCGGCGGCTCCCACACGGCGACAGTCCACACACCGGTCCTGCCCTTGGCCGCGGCGGCACTGCTGAGCGCTGCGGCAATCGCTGCGGCATGCGCGCTCACCTCCCGACGATCACCTTGAGGGGGAGGAGCGGGAGGAGCGGGAGGGG
>NZ_JAHHIU010000444.1 GCF_024539815.1 Streptomyces hayashii | reverse complement strand
CTCTATGAATGAGTACCGCTTGGCGACGTCGAACTGTTCGGAAATATCACTGGCGGAGAGTCCCTCGGTCATCGCCGTCGCATGATCATCTGCTAGGCCTCGCTGATGAATCGCTGGGTTGTCCGAGCAAATTACAAAAGGGACCTGGTGACGCCGAAACTCCAACAGAGGATGCGCCTCGTCGACAGGAACAGCTCCGGTGAGCCTGTTACTGATTGGGCATACTTCGATGCAGATATCCTGTCTTGCCAAGAGATCTAGCAGGTGAGGGTCCTTGCTAGCAGCTGTTCCATGGCCAATACGATCTGCGCCAAACAACTCCACGGCTGACCGAACGTTTTCCACGCGACCAGTTTCGCCCGCATGGATGGTGATCCCGAGTCCGAATCGATCCTTCGCCTTCCGAAATAGCGACGGTAATTCGGCTGGATACGCAATTTCCTCATCGCCCGCCAGATCAAGCCCCACCACATCATCCGGTTCACCGAGATCTTGGTAGGCCTGTAGAAGTGTGGACAGGCCAACCGAACTGTAATCGCCACGTGTCACCGTGAGAACCAAGCCGAGACGCATACCGAAGCGGTCAGATGCAGTTCTAGACGATTCTAAAAGGCGCTCCAAGGCTTGAGCGGGCGAGCAATTTTGCAGAGCGGCAAGGTACAAAACGCTGCTTCGGAGTTCTACAAAGCGCACGTTGTTCTGCGCGAGGCTCGCAACGACTGCCAAGGAAAGGCGATCCAGGTTCTCGTGTTTTTTGGGGAAGAGCCGCAACACCTGCCAAGGGGTTAGGTATGACGCCAACGACTGACACGGTGTGTGTCGCAACATGTCCCGCTCAATCAGGAAGCCAGACGGCAGCTCTGTTAATTCGTCCGCAAAGATGTCTTGAATAGTCGAAACTGGAATGGCTCCGTTCATGTGTACATGAAGTTCTGCGCGATCCCGCTCGCTGAGTTCCACCGCCAGGCTCTTGTGCGCAATCTCTCGCCCGTTGGCCCCATTCGGCGTCTTTGCTAGGTCAATCTGGCATTGATTCAATAGCTACCCTTAGTCGCTAGTCGTGAGTCTCGTTTTCACGCATCCCGACTGCCTTTCTGTTTACGATAATCTCAAAAAGCCATCCTATGTATCAGTTGGTCAGGTAGTACGTCTAGAGTTGCTGACTCAGCATTACTTTACAGCCAAGGCTCGAGGGGTTGGCTCTTTAGAACCAAATGCGGGTCCGTGGCAGTTGAGAAAATGGTCATTAGTGTCGCAACAATAATGCTGGACGCAGTGCTCCGGGGCAGATGGATTTCAGAGTAGCTTTAGCCGAAGACTCCAGCTATCTGATAGTTGATGACCGATTTTCGCCGCTTTCTGCCTGTCGCGAAGGACTGAAACCGGCCGATTCTGTTGAAAAAGTCGGCTTCGAATTCCGCGCGAGAAAAGTACGCGCCTGAGATTGAAATCTGAATTTTTGGCAGAGCGTTCAGGACTCGGAGTTCACGTAGCCGCGTGCAACTGAGGTGTTTTCATCCATCAATACTCGAGTGTTTCGGGAAAGCCGACTTTTTCAACACAATCGGCCAAAAGCTGTCATTCGGAGAGTCTACGAATGCATGAGTGAATCGGCCTTCATGCTGAACCACTGCGGCCACTCTCAATGGGCTACGTAGATGAACGTTACACACCATTGATCTTGTCGTGGTGTACCACGATGAGATTGGTTGCCACAAGAATCGGCGAGCGCTGATCCTTGCTTTCATCTATTCGACCAGTGAATTTAAGAAATGTAATTTAAGGCGCTATGCGTCCGGTTCAGAATGAAGTTTTTCCACGGATAGCCAGTTCTTATAAAGCACATCCAACTCCGGCTCAGATGTAGCCAACTGAAGGGCCCGGCCTAGCAGCGCTCGGGCATTGCTCCACCTATTCGCAATCCACTCATTCGACGCCTCATTCATTAAAAGGCATGCTTTAATTTCACTGCCGCCAGACTCAACTTGTCCCTTTAATTCTTGGTCGTATGATTTTAAATAAATAAGGCGCTCAATATTTGTGCAAAGTATTTCCGACCTTGCTTCCAAGTCACTACCTATTTTTTCGGGGGGCGATTCTTTGAATGCAGGAGTCGACCAAAGATTAAACGAGTTAATTAGTTCGCAGGATGAAAGCACAAATAACACAACCTTTCTGGAAGCCTCAATAAGAAGTGCTCTCTGAGCGCTATCAATATCCCCTCTGCATGCTTGCTGCAATGCATTCGCTCTATGATGAATCTCAAGAAAGTTTTCTAAGTCTTCCGAATCCGTACCGAGACAAAAACTCAAGTCTCTCGCTAGTTTATCCTTCACAAATTGCCTTTTGCTAGGAATAACCAAGAGCTTTAACTGTCCATGCAGGTCCGACTCTAGGCTTTGATGGTTTGCATTGCAGTCATAATAATCAAATAGCAATTCCATTTGATTGAGTGTTATTGGACTGAGCGTTGCCAGCAACTCTGCCAGTCTTTCGTAACATCTAGAGAATGTAGGGCGTGCACTTGGTTCAGCGGAGAGCATGTCACCTAAAAGTTTTATTAGAGCTTCAGCTGCTGGCGACTGGGGTTCAGAGAAGTTTCTGATATCGCTGCCAGCCCACTTTTTCAACTTGGAACCCTTCCATGT
>NZ_JAHHIU010000443.1 GCF_024539815.1 Streptomyces hayashii | reverse complement strand
GTTCTGGGTCGTACTAGCTTGCTACCCAACCAAAAATAAACACTGAATATATGGGCTTAGCTCGACGACACGTACGTTTAGCAGGTTGCTTCTTGTTTAAACTGATGGGCGCTCGTGAGAAAATGGATCACTGGTTGGTAAGTTGATACTTAATTGGTGTAATTATTGGTGTCGTTACTGGTTTTCATGTTTTGAGAAAGTGCTTAATTGTCCAAGATCTAAAGTGCCATCATGTATATGCTCTTATCAGAATTGTAATCTCTGGATCATGCTAGAGTTATTTGTTCAGTTTATTATTAGGGTTTTTTGGTGTTTGTTGGGTGGCACAGCTATTGTCGAGGTGCTGCATCATTTAGTTCTGAAATTACATGCAGTTCACTTTTTTTTCACTTCGGGTTGTTTAGTCTTTGTAGATGGAAAATACAAGCATGTCGATCATAGCTTTGCTTATTCGTTATCTAGGCATTGGATTCGTAGCAACCGGGGGGCACTATTTTGTATTTCTCCTGCTTATTGTAAATGGAGTTACTGATCCAGTGTTAGCCAGCGTTGGCGGAGGCGTGATAGGCGCTATTATTAGCTATATTGGTAATAGAAGGCTCAGTTTCGTGGCGACGGGAATTTATAAGCTTCAACCTATCAGGTTTGTACTTGTCTCGTTGGCAACTAATATCGGTAATGGTGTAGGTATGTGGGTTCTGATTAAATTCAATCTCTCACCGCTTGTCTCTCAGATTTTAGTGACTTTAACCCTAACTGCGCTCGGATTCACTGCGCATCGTTTCTGGACATTCAATCATGCGCACATCACATCGGCTTTCCGAACGCGCTGACCCCTTGTTAACAATAGTGGTTCCTTGCTTTCAAGAAGAGCAAACCATTCCGGAATTTCACAAGCGCATCACCAGAGTTGTAAAGCGCCTGCCTGTTTCGTGCGAGATTCTCTATGTCGACGATGGTAGTAGCGATCAAACTGCAGACCTACTTCGACACTATCAAGATGGATCAAATGTACGATGCCTGTTCCTAAGTCGGAACTTCGGAAAAGAGGCTGCGTTAAGTGCAGGGATCGACCATGCACGCGGTAGCGCATTGATCTTCATTGATGTCGACCTTCAGGATCCACCTGAACTCATCTCGAGTATGGTATATCATTGGCAGATGGGTTACGACGTTGTGAACATGCAACGCGACTTGCGAACTGGCGACTCCTGGCTAAAACGCACGAGTGCACGTAGCTATTACTGGATCATGCAGCGCCTGGTGGAGAAAGTTGATCTTCCGGTGGATGTCAGTGACTTCCGTCTGATTGGTCCTGCTCCATTGGCCGCCTTAAGAGCGCTGGACGAACGCTCCAGAATTCTTAAGGGTTTGATCGGCTGGGTAGGCTTTCGCACCATTGAGTTACCCTACAATCGCACTTCCCGTCATGCCGGCAATACCAAGTGGAACGCCGCTAGCCTGCTGGACCTAGCCATCGAAAGTATTCTCAGCTTCTCCCGCAAGCCGCTTCGTATATTCAGTCTCATTAGCTTCAGTTTCTTTGTCTCCAGCATCTGCTACCTGCTCGCAGTACTGGTAGCAGGCTCCTTTGACATCCATCACCTGCTTGTCGGAATTGCTTCATTCATGTGCGTGGGTGTTGCACTGGTGGGCGAGTACGTAGGCGTAACGCTCGCGGAGGTCAAACGCCGCCCCCTTTATTTTCTAAATAGTAATAATGAAGCGCGACCCATGACTATTCATCCTCCGGCTTCCTCACTCGAGGGTAAGAAATGCTGAATTTGAAAAGCGAGCGAACATTGTGGTTCATCCTGAGTTCGATTCTGCTTTTGCGTCTCCTGGGGCTGGGCGTATATCCCCTGATGGATACCTCTGAAGCACGCTACGCTGAAATGGCACGCAAGATGGTTGAACTGAGTGACTGGGTGACTCCGATGTTCGATTACGGAGTTCCATTTTGGGGCAAGCCACCGCTGTCTTTCTGGACCCAAGCGGCGAGCATGACGGTATTCGGCACCAATGAGTTTGCTGCTCGATTCCCAGCCTGGTTTCTCCACTTGGCAAGCTGCTTCATCATCATCAGGCTCGCGACACAGGAGGTATCGCGCAAGGCGGGCATTTGGGCAGCCATCATCTTTTCCGGCACGGCGCTGGGCTTGGTGTCCAGTGGTGTTGTGCTGACTGACCCCGTTTTATCGTTCTCGATCCTGTTGGCCAGCTATGGTTTCTGGCGTTGGATGAAGTGCGCAGGCAAAGGGGATGCCTACCTTATGTTCTTAGCTCTCGGCTTGGGCCTGCTTGCTAAAGGGCCACTGACCTTGGTACTGATGGGCGCGCCAGCATTTTTTTGGATCGTCATCTACAAGCAATGGAATCGGGTATTGAGGCTTCCTTGGGTAACGGGGATTGCTCTCATGTTAGGTATATCAGTGCCTTGGTACATTGCAGCCGAAATGAAGACGCCGGGTTTCCTTGAGTATTTTTTTGTCGGCGAGCACTGGAGCCGATATGTTGTAAGTGATTGGGCCGGGGATCTCTACGGGAGTGCTCACGCCAAGCCCTACGGCACCATATGGATTCAGCTTGGCTTAGCGTTGCTTCCTTGGACTTTCTTTCTACCCCTCGTTATTAGCAGGCGTGGGACGATGCAGCGCTTCGAT
>NZ_JAHHIU010000442.1 GCF_024539815.1 Streptomyces hayashii | reverse complement strand
CAGTATGGCCGCACGAAGAGCACGATCCCATTCGCCCGACCAGCCGGCAACAATCAGGCCGAACTCATCAAAAATTCTATCGAGCAAGCCATCGAAGACCAGGGGATATTCGCTGAGCTCAAAATCTGTGTTGAGAATGCGAGCATCCTTGAAGTCGCCGTGAAGCTTGAGGATGTAGCAATTGGTGTGGGTTAGCGGTTCAGCACCGGCAAAACCATCGGCTGAACTCACGACGGTTGGCTCTATCCCCACATCGCGGAGCGCGTTCTCCATCAGACGATCGAAATTGGTCGTGATGATCACACGCACATGGCCAGTCTTCACTAAGTCGGCAATCGCGCGGTGAGCCCGTGTTGGCAACTTTAGACCTTGCTCGCGCTCATCTTCGGAGGGTTTGAGAAAGCTCTCAATGATCGCCTGCCGTTCTTTAGGCGTGCTCGCCAGTTCTTCCAGCAACGTCGAGTAGTTAGGCTGCTGATCGCGCTGCTCGACGTACCAGCGATGCCAGTCATCTTGCTCTCCCTCGCCAGCAGCAATCCCTGCACGCCGTATCAACTCCAGTGTTATCTCCCAACCTGTGGGTATGCCCGCACTCCGTGAAACTCCTGAACCCAATAGCACCGCATAAACGCCGGGATTCTCAGACATGGAGAACGCGAGCTGGGTCGTAGAGTCCGTGTTGGTGATGCTCATGTGAAAATCCTTAATCAGTAAGCGTCGGGGCTTGCGCTAGTTAGCACCGATTCAGACGAGTTCAAATCCTAACCCAGTAAGCGTTTTTATCTCATCGGCCTTCAGTTTCTTCACTGCCCAGATAAGCATATGTCGTGGACGTGAACTCGCCACGTAAGCGAACCTCGCGCCTTCGGATGTAGGGTCGGCCAGCCACTCTTTCCAATGGGAAAGGTGAATGTTTTTTTGAAGCGATGACACGACCACCGTTGCATCGTGCGTCTCGCCTTTGACTTGATGGATGGTCTCGTAGCGCAGGACATCTGCGACAGGTTGCTGAGCCACCGCTTGGTTAAGGCGGACGGAAAGTGCGATGCCACCCTGCTTTGCGGGTGATCGAAGTTCCAGCGCCCTAAGCGGCTCGAGATCACTGCTAAGTTCATCCAACACGAAAGCCTGATCGGGCAAATTACGAATGGTTTTTTTCGTTACTGCCGCCCACTCCTTCCACGTTAGATTCGTATCTGCAGCGCCGGCGGCAACCAAGTGCTTCAAGCATTGATGAATAAATTTCCGCCAGGCGAGCTTGGACTCGATGGCTACCGGACAATGGGGGCCAGATCTTGTGGCCTGCAGGGAGAGCCTATCCGCCAACCATTCAGCGAATAGTGCTACCGCGACGTTCAAGTCCTTGTTGCTCCCATTCCTGGCAGCAACGCATGCCAATGCCAGCATTTCCACGCCCTTGAAGCTGTCTCCTCTGCGAAACCGTTGCAAGGTGCTGTGCCCACGAGCGACAACGACAACCTCTTCATAGCCATTGGTTAGCTCAATGATTTTCGGAATGAGCTCTGAAGGACATTTCGCATACTGCAGCAAAAGCGGTTTAACGGAAGCAATTTCGGGATTGCCAGAAATCCGCTTGATTCGCAGCAGATCACTACAGAGATCGACGATGGATTGCCCGCTTCTCCAATTCGCTGTGAGTGGTAGCTCTGCAAAACCGAGCCCGGCAAGGAGCGCCTTCACATTTTCTGGATTAGATTTTCTGAACCCGTAGATCGATTGGTTTAAATCGCCTATGAAATGGAATTTGACGCCAAGGCCATGGAGCTTCCGTACCATCGCCAGTTGCTCTGCTGACAGGTCTTGGCACTCATCGACAATGATCAGTGGAAATCGCTTCGCAAGGCGCTGGAAATAGCCGGTGAGAGCCGGTCTCTGGAGCGCCGCCAGGGCGATCATGTCCACATCTTTGTATGTCGCAAAACCTGCCGCCCAAAACCGCTTCTTCGTGTTGATCAGGTCTTCCCGAGCAACCTTAGAGATTGGAGCGTCATTGAGCTGTTTATCTCTAGTGCGCTCGCCGGTCGAGAACGTGAAACTTTTGGTCTCTAGGTCGTAGTTATACTTACAGGCGGAGACCGAACGGCCACAGAGTTTTTTGCGAGTGTGGAATATGTCTGGCTTGTTTTCCAAGATCCTGATCCGACTGTCCCCATCCTTCCCTGGAAACTCAGTAACCTCGCTTGCGATGCTTGCGACCATTCGGGAGTGGACAAAGCTATCGAAGGTGGACACTAGGTGAGGAAACCCCAGCGGCTCTCCTAGATACCGAACTAATCTGTTTTTGAGCTCGTCCGTTGCGCTGTTGGAGAAGGTCAAAACCGCTATCCCTTTAGGGAAGCTAGTCCACTCTTCAACGACCTTGGCCACCATGGCTGCGACAACCTCAGTTTTGCCACTGCCTGGGCAAGCGTTGAGATACACATGCTGGTCGATAGGTGCGCCGATATAAGCCCTCTGCTCGTCAGTCAGCTTGATCATTGAGCGGGGGGCTCCTCGATTCCGCAAGCCCAAAGAATGGCATCACGGATGTAGGCTGGTACGACGAAATCCCCTACCTGCTTCTCAAGCGCTTCGGCAAAAGCCTGCGCATAGATTCCTTTTCCAATACTGGTGGAGTCGATGCGATATAGCAGCTCAGCCGC
>NZ_JAHHIU010000441.1 GCF_024539815.1 Streptomyces hayashii | reverse complement strand
CTGTCAAATCAACCGACGTTCGGTGCATGCATCAAGGACAGACTCATCGGTCAGTTTACAGCCTTGATTCCAGTCGCAGGCTGCAAGCAGCTAATGATGATGAGGAACTTGGCGCTTACTGGCTTTGCCAACACGCGGCCATTGTGGTCGGAGGTTGAGCTGCTCGTGAGTAACCTCGTATTTGCACCTGAGGACGACAGCGACTTTACGCAGATTATCGCAGCTACAATTGATAAGGAGCTCGCATTGCCGCACTGGTGCGAGGCAGTTAAAAATGGCCTATCGGCTGCCGCTCGTCGAGACAACAACGCCATTTACCAAGCAGTTTGGAGATGGGCCGAACATAACCATAGCGCGTTTGCGGTAGCGGTAGATAACTTACCTGCGGATGTAACAGTTGAGCAGCAGCTGGCAGGGCAAGTGCCCAGACAGCTCCGTGCTACCTCTTCAGACACTCTGCTCTCCCCGCTGCTGAAGAAGCACTGGCTGACCGCATACGGCGCGGTGCTAGCGGCAACGCTATCCCCCATTGATGCAGCTGGCCAGCAACTCAAGATAGATACAGACCTAGATCACAGTGCTGGATTGCGGTCGGCCCTTCGGTATGCGAGTCCGATGGAAGTATTGGACTGTGCACTCGCTCATAAGGATCTGCGTTTAGTCGAATTATGCGCAGAGCAGGCTGCTGTCCATCCTGAGATTCTGTCCCACGTCCGTTGCGATGACATTACCGAGCAACAGCTGTGGGGCAATGCAATTGTCAAGGACGCTTCCCTGTGGAATGCACCTAGCAATGCCATCGGTGCGCGTGACACTGTGTTAGCTCAACTCATCTTAGGACTACCCGTCGACACCGGTTTACTCAAGGCGCTGGCGAATACCCCCCTGGCTGACCTCTGCGCCAACTCGGAACGAGCGCGGCTCTGGTCACTTCTGCCCACTTCGCAGCTTGAGCACTATCTCCAGGCGACCGCAACCGGCTGGCTGGAAATCGCGGCGAAAAGCTCGGTGATTACTACCCCTGAAGCCCCACTTGAACAAGCAATCATGGCGAGCGCGAATCTGCGGTCAATACTTGAAAGGTCTTCGGTGCCGGTTGATGCGCGTCTAGCGATCGTTAGTAGCCTCCAGCCGTTTTCTGAAGAGCAGTTTATTAAATGGCTTAACAACATCTTGACACCCGCTCAAAACTTGTCTCATTCGGTTTCTGAGCAGTTGGGTATGCTCGTCGCGTCCCGACATTGGGAACGCGCGGCTAAGTATCTTTCGGATCGGCTTGTAGACCGGCCTGATATCAAGCCTGGCCTAAGGTTGTGCGCAGGCTTGCTCAGCTTTTATACGCGCTGGATCCTCGGTGTCACAAAGCTAAGCGCTGCTGAGAAGTGGAAAGCTTTCGAAGATGAGGCCCGTGAACTCTATCCAAGTGGTCCGGATGGTGATGAGCTCTGGGCTCGCGCCGGAGGCAAGAATTCCGACCTGCCTGGACGGTATCAAAATGGGGCAACGCGTTGGCACACTGCTTTGAGTTCAGTCCGCTCCGGCGGTCGTCCGACAGCACCTGATCTACTTAAAATAATGTCCCAAGACTTTCCCATGAACGAGAAGCTGCGCCTCTTTGTTGGCGATACGGACATTGTTGGTTGGCGTTAAACCTCCCACCTACCAATGGAATGAATCATGAACTCAACTGGCTACCCGCAAGGCCACGCTCTTCTTATTGGTGTGGCGAATTATCAGCATATCTCCAGACTGCCCAACGCGATTCTGAACGACGTCAATGACGTCGCCGCAACGCTCTCATCGCCGGATCACTGCGGTTATCACCTTGCCAATGTAGTCACTCTCCTAGACGCAAACGCTACTCGGGCAGCTGTACTGAAAGGGCTTGACGAACTGGCGGCTCGGGCCGGCCCTGATGATACCGCCTGCGTGTTCTTCTCCGGCCACGGTGGCGTTGTAGGCAACCCAGGCAATGAGGACAGCGTGCTGGCCACTGTGGACAGCGATCTCGCCGACATACGAAACACCTCCATTAGCTCGAATGAGTTATCTGCTGCGCTCGCGCGGATCAAGGCGAAGCGACTTCTGGTCTTCATCGATGCTTGTCATGCGGGAGGGGCCGCGATCTCGAAATATTTGACTGATAACAAGGGACACCAGCTCAAGTCAGGCTACAGCCAAAATACTTTCGCGAAGCTGGCAGTCGGTAGCGGACGCGCATTAATGGCATCTTGCCGTGCAAACGAAGTGTCGTCTGTATTCGTTGGTGCGAGGAACAGTGTGTTCACGACTACGCTGCTGGCAGGTTTACGCGGTCATGCCGACAAGAGCGCAAGCGGCTTCATCAAGGTTTTTGACCTGTTTAACTATGTCTCCGAAGAAGTGCCTAAGCTAATCCCGGATGAGCAGCACCCAATTTTTAAGGCTGATAATCTTGAAGTTAACTTTGCTATCGCGCTGAGCCAAGGTGGAAAAAAGTCGTCAGAAAGTCCTGAGGTAACGCTAGAGGTGCAAGGTGAACCTTCGTGGTCGGTACTAGAGAAGATATTGATCGAGCTTTATCCATTTGGACCTCGGGACCAAGAAGTGTGGAGCCGCGCTGGCGGTGACCTGTCCCGTCTCCAGCTCCATCCTTCAGGTCAAGCTGCTTGGCATGCAGCGCTTCGCACCCTTAAGCAGGGCG
>NZ_JAHHIU010000440.1 GCF_024539815.1 Streptomyces hayashii | reverse complement strand
GGGGTGGGGTTAACCCCCCGTCCCCTAGGGGGTGAGGGTCAGGGTCAAGTGGGTGGATCACCTGATGGGTTGAAGGCCGCCGATTCCGTAACTTCGAAGTGTGACCGCGAACAGCGATCACCGCCACGGTCCCCGGACCACGGTCTCCGGACCGTTCGAAGACAGCGGAGGCATCCATGTCGGCCCCAACGCACACCCGGCCCCACCCGGCCGCCTCGCGCGGCGTCGACACCCGGCTTCCCTGGTGGGCCCTCGCCCTCCCGACGCTCGCCTTCGCCACTCTGCTCCTGCTGATACTGAACCCCGCCGACGCGCACGCGGCCGGCAGCGACCCGGTGATCACCCACCTCGTCGAGCGCGTGCAGATGCTGATAGCCCGCTGAGAAGGCAGCCGCCGCGGGCCGCGCCTTCCCGCCGGGGGCCGTGCCGTCCGCCGCGAAGGGCGCCGTCGGCACAGGGAATGCGGCTTCGAACGGCTTCCGAGCGCTGGTGAAGACCCATGTCAACTCCCTGCGCCCGTTGGCCTGTTTCATGCGAAGCTGGGACTCATGAGCGTCGCAGAACCCCGCAGGATCGTCCTCTTCCGCCATGCGAAAGCCGACTGGCCACAGGTGACCGACCACGAGCGCCCGCTCGCTGAGCGGGGCCGCAGGGACGCGGCCATCGCCGGACGCAAGCTGACCGACACCGGCATCCCCCTGGACCTGGCCCTGTGCTCCACCTCGACCCGCACCCGGGAGACGTGGAAACTCGCGGTCCATGAATTCCCGCAGCGGCCGAAAACCGTCTACGAGGAGCGGATCTACGAAGCCTCCCCGGGCGAGCTGATCGCCCTGCTCAACGAAAGCCCCGACGACGTCCGCAACATCGTCATGATCGGTCACAACCCCGGGATCGAGGGGCTCGCCGAGATCCTGTCCGGGCGGTCCGAGGACGACGCGGGCGAGCGCATGCGCCGTCGCGGCTTCCCGACCGCAGCCTTCGCCGTCGTCTCCTTCGAAGGCCCCTGGAAGGCCCTGGAACCGGGAGCGGCCACACTGCTCGACTACTGGGCCCCCGAAGAGTGACCTGACCGGTCTGCACAGCTGACCGGCACGCACGAGGGCCCGGCGCCGCAGTGCGCAGTGGCGCCGGGCCCCCTCGTCCTAGTCCGCCTTGGGTCCGTTCACGCGGTCACCCGCCACTCGGCAGGCGCCCCGCCCGCGGATCCACGACACAGCCCCCGCAGGCCCCGCGCCCTGCATACCCGGCCTGCTGCCCGGCCGGCCTGGATGCCCGGCCGGCCTGCATGCCCCGATCGCCTGCACGCCTGCATGCCCCGCACGCCTGCATGCCCCGCACGCCTGTGGCCGGGAGGCTAGTGCTCGTCGTGCGTCTCCGCGGCCTCGACCTCTTCGCGGGTGATGCCCAGAAGGTAGAGGACGGTGTCCAGGAAGGGCACGTTCACCGCGGTGTGCGCCGCCTCGCGCACCACCGGCTTGGCGTTGAAGGCGACCCCGAGACCGGCCGCGTTGAGCATGTCGAGGTCATTGGCGCCGTCGCCGATCGCGACGGTCTGGGAGAGGGGGACGCCCGCCTCGGCGGCGAACCGACGCAGCAGGCGCGCTTTGCCCGCACGGTCCACGATCTCGCCGGTCACCCGGCCGGTCAGCCTGCCGTCGACGATCTCCAGCGTGTTGGCCTGGGCGAAGTCCAGCCCGAGCCGCTCCTGAAGATCGTCGGTGACCTGGGTGAAACCGCCTGAGACGACGCCCACCTGGTAGCCGAGTCGCTTCAGCGTCCGGATCAGCGTGCGCGCCCCCGGAGTCAGCCGCACCTCGGCGCGCACCTTGTCCACGACCGAGGCGTCCAGCCCCTCCAGCAGCGCCACGCGCGCGTGCAGCGACTGCTCGAAGTCCAGCTCACCGCGCATCGCGGCCGCCGTCACCTCGGCGACCCGATCCTCGCAGCCGGCGTGCGCGGCGAAGAGCTCGATCACCTCGTCCTGGATGAGGGTCGAGTCGACGTCCATGACGACGAGCCGCTGGGCCCGCCGGTAGAGCCCCGCGTCCACCACGGCGACGTCCACGCCGAGCACTCCCGCGTCCCTGACCAGCGCGGTGCGCAGCGGTCCGGCCTCCGCACCGGAGACGGCGAACTCGACGGCCGTGACGGGGTACTTGGCCAGCCGGAAGATACGGTCGATGTTGCCGCCGGCCTTGGTGATCTTCGCGGCGATCGCCGCCGTGGCCTCCGCGGTGAGCGGATGCCCGAGCACGGTGACCAGAGACCGCCCGAGGCCGCGCGGCCGGTTGTCGCCGAGGCCGGAGATGATCTCGGCCTGCATCTTCATCGACTCGGCCCAGCTGTGGACCGTCGACCGCAGATCGCCCTCCAGGCCGGCCGGCGGCTCGGTCACGAGCGCGCACAGCACCATCCGGCCTCGCGTGACGACCTGCTCGATGTCGACCACGTCGACACAGTAGGCGGCGAGGGTGTCGAAGAGGCCGGCCGTGATGCCCGGCCTGTCCTTGCCGAAGATCTTGACAAGGAGCGTGGGAACGTCGGAGGACGAGGTCTGCGAAGCGCTCATGGTGTACCCACCGTATCCGGCACCCAGTGCCGTTCGCCGCCGAGGTCCGCCTGACGGACAGATGACAGTGGATGTCGGCGAGGTGGCGTGCGCCTCGACGGACGGTTGCCGACTCCCTGATTCTGCTTCCCGGTCTCCTTCACCGCGATCCGCGGGGCGTCCTCGGCCCCCTGGGAGGCGGCGGAGGAGGCGGAGGGGGCGGAGG
>NZ_JAHHIU010000439.1 GCF_024539815.1 Streptomyces hayashii | reverse complement strand
CCCGAAGCCCCCGGGGGCCCGCCCGCCGGGGCCCCTTCCTGTGCCCCGCCTGAGCGATTCCCGCCTGAGACCGACGGAACCCAGCCGACGGAACCCAGCGAAGGTCCCGGCCGACGCACCCCGGCCGACGCACCCCAGCCGACACGCCCCGGCCGACACGCCTCCGTACCCGGGCGGTTCGAGCCGAACTCAGAACAACCCGTCCTGACGGTGGTCCGCCGGCGCCTCGAAGTGCCGTACGGGAAAGGCGGCTTCGCCGCTCGCCGCCGGGACCAGCTCCCACCCCCGCATCAGCCGCGTGTCGAGGACGACCACCCCGCCCCGCGCGGCGAGATGCAGATCGGGGCCGGCGGCCGCCACCAGCTCCCCGCTCAGCGACCCGCCGGCCACGAGCTCGCGCACCTCCCCGAGAGCGGCGGGCGCGTCCACCAGCCCGAACGCCCGCACATGGTCGACCGACCGGAAGGGCTCGGGCGTCAACGACTCCGGCCAGCCGCCCAGTCCGACGGCCTTCCCGTACACCTCCCTGATCTCGTCCGCCCGTTCCTCCTCCGATTCCGGCAACGCGGCGCGCACCGCCCGCTTCTGCGCGTACGGAATCCGGTCCGGCACCCGCAGCGCGGCACGCAGCAGTTCCTCGGCACGCCGGGCGGCCATCAGCGGACCGGCGCCGAGCCATGTGAAGCAGACGGCGCCCTGCTCCAGCAACCGCGCCGACCCGCGTTCGACCGCCGTGATCCCGACCTTGACCAAGCCGGGCCCGAACCACGCGAGGTACACGTGATAGGGCCGCGGATCGTCGGCGATCCTGTCCGCCGCGACGGAGTGCGCCCGGTCCAGCCGCGCGCACTCCTCGCACCGGGCCCCCGTGCTCCTCCCCGAGATCCCCGCCCTCAGGGGACACGGATGCCCCCGGGCCCCGACGCACTGCCTCACACCCCCCGCCGCCACCTCGAAGGAGACCCGCTTCCCCCAGGCCAGCGGGCTACGACGCCCCCCGTCCCACGTCAGCACGGGGCCCTGCGCCGACCACCGCAGCCCCGAGCACTTCCACGCCTGTGCCATCACCCGCAACGGTAGGCCCAGCCACTGACAACGCGGCCGAGGCCGGACGCCCCCGCCTCGCGAGCCGGCATCCGACGCAGCCGGGATGACCGTCCCGGGCCCCCTCGTCCCGCACCCGCATCCCCCACTCCGGCCGGGGCCGCACCCCGGGCGGCTTGCCCCACCCGGTGAGGTGCAGCCCCCAGGTGACCAGCGCGCTCACCACCACGACGACGCCTCCGCCGAGCAGCGCGGGCCCGGAGACGACGCAGACCCCGACGCCCATCAGCGCCGTCCCGAAGGTCGCGACGGCCACTCCGGTCCAGCCGGCGATCGTGTGTCCCTCGTCGTACTCGTCGAACAGGTGCTCAGCCACAGGATCCCTCACCACCTAAGAAGTTATACACAGAAACCTCTTACAAGGTAAGACAAAGGGCCTCGGACAACAACCGGAGGCCGGGGTGGAGGATGGACTCACAGGCTCGGGCCGGAGGCCGGGGCGCGCAGGCAGCGTGCAGGAGAGGAACCAGACCCCCGCGATGACACCCGAGCCACCGCCGTCCCCCCGTCCCGCCGCGACCCCCGAGCAGGCGCTCGCGGCGATGGACGACCTCATCGCGGCCAGCATGGTCGGCCAGCAGGAGATGGCTCAGCGCCTGGGCCTGAACGTCACCGACCTGACCTGCTTCGGCTACGTCATCCAGGCCGGGGACGACCTCCTGACCGCGGGCGACCTCGCCAACCGCGTCCATGTCACGACGGGCGCGGTGACCGGCATCCTCAACCGTCTGGAGCGCGCCGGCTTCGTCACCCGCCGCCCCGACCCCCAGGACCGCCGACGCGTCCGCGTGGCCGCCGTGCCGTCGGCCGTGGCCAGGGTCCA
Source organism: Streptomyces hayashii (assembly GCF_024539815.1). GTDB lineage: Bacteria > Actinomycetota > Actinomycetes > Streptomycetales > Streptomycetaceae > Streptomyces > Streptomyces hayashii. The sequence goes on along the minus strand of NZ_JAHHIU010000439.1, from coordinate 853 downwards.
CGCCCTGTACGAGCCGCACTACGCCCGCCTCAACGGCCTCTTCGCCGACTACTCCCCGCAGGAGACCGCCGTCCTGACGGACTGGTTCACCCGCGCGACGGCGCTGGTGAACTCCTACCGCGAGGAACTCCGCGACCGCTAGCTCCAGCGCTTCGACCCGCGAAGCCCGGCGACACCCCTGGCCCCGCTCCGTAGAGTTCGACGAGGATGCGGAGGCGTTCACCGGAAAGCGGAGGCATCCGCCGGGGAGGGGAGCCGTCATGAGCGAATCGGAGCTGATCGCGGAGGCGCGCAAGGCGTTCTTCATGATGTTCGGCCTGCTGGCGGTCGTATGGCTGGTGCAGATCGCCAACTACGCCGACGACTACGCCCTCTCCCGGGACTTCGGAGTGGTATCCGGCGACGTCGGCGCCCTGCCGCACCTGCTCACCGCGCCGTTCCTGCACTGGAACTGGGCACACATCGAAAGCAACTCCGGGCCGCTGTTCGTCTTCGGGTTCCTCGCCGCCTACCGAGGCGTGACGCGCTTCCTGGGACTGACCCTGCTCGTCGCCGTCTCCAGCGGTCTCGCCGTCTGGTTCTTCGAGAAGGGCGGCGCGGACACGGTCGGCGCGAGCGGTCTCGTCTTCGGGTACTTCGGCTATGTCGTGGTGCGCGGACTCTTCGACCGGCACCTGATCGACACGCTGATCGGCGTCGTCATGGCCGCCTCCTTCGCCTATCTGCTCACGGTGGCCGTGCCCGGAACACCGGGGGTGAGCTGGCTCGGACACCTCGGCGGCCTGGCCGGCGGCCTGCTCGGAGCCTGGCTCTTCCGCGACCGCCGCCCCCGCGGCACCACACCCCCCACCCC
>NZ_JAHHIU010000438.1 GCF_024539815.1 Streptomyces hayashii | reverse complement strand
GGGAGGGGGCGGAGGCACGGCACCGGCCATGCGGTGACCGCAGACCTCGCACCAGTCGTCGGAACCCGACTGGTGTCCGTTCGGGCAGGTCGGCATGTCGGCGCGTCCCCCTCTCTCCTTCGGTGTCCCGGAACCCCGCGGTGTCCCGGAGGCTCGTTCAGGTCACTTCTTTACACGAACAGTCTTTGTGGACCGGGTCTCAAGCGTCATCTCGTCGGCGTCCGCGACCTTGGCCTTCAGTCGCACAGTACCTGTCGTCGCGTCGACCACGTCCACCACCTTCGCAAGCAGTTTCGCAGTATCCGCGTTCCCCGAGGCGCTCGCGAGCTGCACCGCCCGGCCCAGTTTGGCCGTCGCTCCATCCATATCGCCCGCTTTGCGGAGGTCCAGTCCCTGCTGGATGACCTGGGCCAGTTCGGCCTGGCCCGTGTAGTGGGCGACCTGGGGGTTGATCGACGTGGAGGCGGCCATGTCGTCGGTCCACACGGCCCGCACCAGCCCCTGCGCCCCCAGGTTGTGGACGGCGCCCTCGGGCTGGGGGATCACCAGCGAGATGCGCGCGGCCAGCATCTCCTGGCCCACGCTCGCCGTCGGGACCTCGACGCACACGTGGTAGTCGCGGGACTCGTCGCCCCAGGATCCGATGGGGTAGTCGCCGGCGCGCGGGCCCGCTTCGGTACGGCGGTCGGTCAGCTCCTCGACCGTCGGCGCGACCTGCTTGACGAACCTGACGGCGGTGCCGACCGGGGTCCACAGCCGCAGGGCGACGTCCGCGACCTCCTTGCCCATCGCCGTCTCCATCATCTGCGTGAAGTCGGCGGCGAGGCCGGTCGGGTCGGCGACGATGTCGGCGGTGCCGAGCAGGGCGGAGGCGATCCCTGTGACTTCTTTCACTTCCCAGTCGGTGCCCACGCCACGGGCGTCACAGGTGAACCGTCCGGCGCAGTCGTCGAGGGCGGCCTTGAGGTCCTGCGGCGACTCGTGCTCGTTGCGGCCGTCGGTGAGCAGGATGCCGTGCCGGATGGCGACGTCGGCCGTGGAGAGCAGCCGGTCGGCGAGGCGCAGCCAGGTGCCGATCGCGGTGCCGCCGCCCGCGCTCAGCCGGCGCAGCGCCTGCTTGGCCTGCTCGCGGGTGGTCGGGTCGGCGACCGCGAGCCGGCCGCCGCCCGGGTAGACCTCCTTGGCGACGTGCGTGCCGCCGATCACCGCGAAGTGCACCCCGTCGCGCAGGGTGTCGACGGCGGCGGCGGTGGCGTCGCGGGCGTTGCGCATCTTGGTCGGCGGATAGTCCATCGAGCCGGAGCAGTCCACCATGATCGCCACGGCGGCCGACGGGCCCCGGCCCGCCGTGTACAGGTGCGGCGCGGCGACCGCGTTGCCCACCGTGCCGCCGCCGGTGGCGGTGACCGTGACGATCGCGTTGACCTCGCGACCGCCCTCCGGCAGGTACTCGTTCTGGTAGACGTCCACCGAGAACTGCGGCACGTTCGACTTCGACAAATTGGCCATGCCTGCTCAGATCCCCCTCGGAAAACCCCGCGTTCGCAGGGCGATGTCTGGACACGGACCGGTCCCCACCGGTCCGTGCGCGTGCTTCCCCATGTGCCCCCGTGCCGGCGGTGCGTCCCGGCGTCCCGGTGTTCCGGCGTCCTGGTGTTCCGGCGTCCTGGTGTTCCGGCGCTCTTGTGCTCCGGTGTTCAGATGTCCCGGTCTTCAGATGTCCCGGCGTCCGGGCGTCCCGGCGTTCCCGTGCCGGGGCCTCAGGCCGATCCTGCCCCCTGGACGGGGGCGGGGAACGGCACGAGCGCCACTGTTACGTTGTCGTGGCCCCCGCCGTCGAGGGCGTGGCCGACCAGTACCCGTGCGCTGTGCAGCGGCCGGGCTTCGACGTCCGGCGGGAGCACCTCGGCCATCTCCTCGGCGGCCTCCGCGTAGTTCCACAGGCCGTCCGTGCACACCACCACCACACCGGGCCGGTCCGGTTTGAAGGAAGCGGTGTGCGGCTCCAGTTCGTAGGCGTCGGCGCCGAGCCAGCCGGTGATCGCGTGGGCGCGCTCGTCGGCGTAGGCCTCCGCCTCGCTCATCAGACCCGCGGCGACCATCTGCGCGGCCCACGAGTCGTCCTCGGTGAGCCGGGCCGGGGGCGAACTGCGGTCCGCGGGAACCCAGTAGGCGCGGCTGTCGCCGACCCAGCCGACGACCAGCAGACCGGCGGTGACCACCGATCCGACGAGTGTGCAGGCGGGGGCGTTCTGGTGCGGGGCCTGCTCGCGGGCCGTGGCGGGCTCGTCGGCCAGCGCGTTGACCGCGTGCGAGGCGGCGACGATCGCCTCGTGCATCGCCTGCTGGGGATGCGCCCCCTGCGGCAGGGCCGCCAGCAGGGACTCGCTCGCCGCCTTCGAGGCGGCCAGGGAGGCGTCGTCGGGGCGGGTCGCGGAGGACACGCCGTCGCAGACGATCGCCACGAGCGCGGGCGAGCCGTCGGGCAGCGCGGTGCAGCCGAGGCCGAAGGCGTCCTCGTTGCGGTGGTGGCGCAGCCCGCGGTCGCTGACGGCGGCGATCGGGCCCGACTCCGCCTCCATGTGGTCGCGTTCGCGCGGCTGGGCGTGTCCGCAGTTCTCGCAGTAGCCGTCGTCGTCCACCCGGCCCGCGCGGCAGGCCACGCACACCTTGGCGGTCTCGGCCACCGCCGCGGCCTCGGCGGCCACCCGGGGGTCGGGCGCCTGGAGGGCGTACTCGTCGGGTTCCGAGGGCCGGTCGAACCGGACCCCGGCGACGGACGCGGCGGGGGCGGACGCGGGCGGGGCGGCCGCCCCCGCCG
>NZ_JAHHIU010000437.1 GCF_024539815.1 Streptomyces hayashii | reverse complement strand
TCTTGAACTTGACCCATGGCAAGGGCACTGATCGCGGTTGCGAGTGCGTGGGTTATCAGTGCTGCGACCGCCATGGTCATGAAGCTAATCACCTGACCATGAACAACCTTGTCGCTTCGACCAAAGCGACCGGAGGCATCGGCGTCGTAGGTGTGTTCGTACCCCAAGACCCAGGAGCCAAAAATGAGCTGGCTAAGGAAGGCAAGATGGCTTTCGATTTCGGCGCTTTCTGGTTCAAGGGGCAGCAGATTCGAACGGGCCAAGCCAACGTCAAAGTCTACAACCGTCGCCTGGCTGAGCTAATCCACCATGGCCGAGCAAAACCTTCTCAGATCATCTCCCACCGCCTCAAGCTTGCCGAGGGCCCAGATGCCTATAAGCACTTCGACGCACGTGACGATGGCTGGACGAAGGTTGTACTCAAGCCAGCAGCTTAAACGCCAACCTCCGGCTTCGCCGGCTCCCTTTGGGCCGGCCTCTTCAGTAGAAATGATTCAACAGCTAGCAGGAGAATGATCATGAAAAAGCTATCTATGTGCTTATGTCTATGCAGTGTATTCATGCTTCATGGATGCTTTGACAACGCGGATAACGCCACGAAAGACAATTCCAGTGGCACCAAGTCTTCTGTCCAAATGCAGGAAGGAAAGTCTGACGAGAATAAGTAGGGCAGCTAGGCGGCCCAGGTAGGAGTGAACCTCCTGGGCCAGAGATAGCTACAACAATAAAATGGTGATCGAGATGAATTGCCTGATTTGCGTGGGAGCTGCAGAACGCGTTATGTGCGAAGGCCCGTGGGAAGAGCGTGACTGTCCGGAGTGCGGTCGGTATCGAATCTCAGACGAGCTGATTCTCGTGTTGATGGATCAGGGGCAGATTTTCGATGTGCTTAAAACCAGGCGCTGGCTAGATACGCGGCGAACTGAAGGTTTCCTGCCCTGCATCCAAAGCCCTGAAGGGCTACTGGTTACCGTTGTCGAGCCTACTTCACCTGCGCAAGTGAAGTGAATTCCAGTACGGGGATGGGGGCTGCAACCCCCCCAGAGCATCGAAACGTTATCGGCGAAAACGCATGAATCCGCTGATAAAAAGCCCTGAAGGTGATTGTCGGAAATCAAGGTCGGGATGCTATTTCCTCTAAATGTTGCAATAGGTCTTGAGGATCCTCGTACACCCTCAGGGCTCCCGCTCTTTCTAGCTCGCTAATATCGTAGCCGCCTGAGAGCAAGCCCACACCTGTCGCTTTGCACCGCCTTGCTGCAAGCATGTCCCATATGGCGTCACCAACCACTAAACAGTCCTCAATGGGTACCTTGAGCTTTTGCGCTGCGGCAAGGAAAAGATCTGGATCAGGCTTTCCATATTTGACATCGTTGCGGGTGATTATATTAATGTCGTTAATGTCTAAGCCCAGCGCCTTTAAATTGATCTTGGCTGTAGAAACGCCACCACTGGTTGCGATGCACCACTGTACATTTTCGTGGGTGAGCGTCTTTAGTAGCTCGACTGAACCTGGGAGTGCCGTTATTTGGCTTTTGAGGGCCTCATACGCAGCCGCATGCTTTTTGCTTAAGATTCTTCCTTGCTCATCAGTAATTTCTACACCCGTTTCACGGGACAAGGTTTTTAACATCAGCCCTCCGCTCATACCAATCTTCCGATGAATACGCCACATGGCCAGCGGGATATTCTCGGAATCGAGTGCCTCTTTCCATGCGGCTACGTTCTGGTACACGCTGTCGGTCAGCGTGCCATCAAGGTCGAATATAAAAGATGTTTGAGGTCGCATGGGAATCCTCCAGATTCATTAGAGTTGGCGCTGTGGGTATATTGTTAGGAGCATGCGAGTAAATTGTTACCTAGCAGTTGGCATTCGCTCGACATCCGCAGGGCCGGGTGCGGCGCGATCCCCATCGGGAATCTCATCATCCTCTCGAATAGCTCTCTCATCGTCATGACGGCCCGCATGCCCGCATACAGTTCTGAGACTTGAGGCAGCGACGCGTTCATTATTTCTGGACGATTCGGGTGTTCTAAGGAGAATGGTGGTCGGGGCCGACAACATGGCTTTTTGAATCCGTGTGACGTTTCCTCAGCCCATGCATCCAGCCAAGTAGCTATAGATGTGAGCTTCGCCTTGGGCGATCTGACGGTTAGTAGACCACTGACGACCGCAATTGCCATTCCGGACGCCATATGCTTGGCGGGAGAGGGCGGTGTTCTTGCCACTTCTACTGCAAACCAGGAGGGATTGCGCGCCGTCGCGTCGTACTATCCTAGTATAGGGCTGTTGAAAACGTTGATCAGGAAAGACGTGACCAAATCGGCCTGTCTATTTTAACGCAATAAAAATTTGAACCGCCCGTGAACGCGCTCACCTAATGATTAGCTTGTGAAGAATTGCACAGGCATTTTGCCAACAACGGCATACTCTGAGAGGTGGTCAACGTGGCTAAAGACGACAAGAAAAGCAAAGGTGAAACTTCGAAAGCCAGCAAGGACTTGAAAGACAAAAAGTCCTCACCAGCAAAAAAATCTGCAGCGGCATCGGCTCTTTCAAAGTCTTCCGAAAAGAAAGACAAGAAAAAAGACTCCGAACCGAAGAAATCTGTAAAGAAAGCTGATAGCAAGCCAGAAAAGGCGAAGAAATCAGACAAGGCAGAGAAACCTGCAAAAAAGAAAAAGTGAGATCTGCTAGGGCTTAACGCCCTAGCTTTCTCAGGATGTGCTGCCTTCGATCAAGGCTAAATCAATAGCGCTTATGGCAGTAAGGCCACGCGTCGAATGTGGAAGTAAAATCGTAACCGTCTGGCCAACTCACCTCTCAGCACACAGA
>NZ_JAHHIU010000436.1 GCF_024539815.1 Streptomyces hayashii | reverse complement strand
GGCGCAGTCCGCACACGGACTGCGCCCCCACTGTCACACGGGCTCGGGCGTGCGGCCGGTCAGGCGTACGTCTCGATGTCCTTGATCATGGCGAAGCCGAGGCCGTACGCGCTCATGCCCCTTCCGTACGCCCCGACGTGCACCCCTTGCGAGGTCGAGCCGGCCAGCACCCAGCCGAACTCGGACTCCCGGTAGTGGAACGGGGTGGGCACGCCGTCGACCGGCAGGGACAGCGTGGACCAGTCCGGGCCGGCCAGGTCGTCGGCGAGGACCCACGCCGTCTCGGTCTGCTGGTCCAGCCAGTCGTCGCGCAGGCTGTGGTCCATCTGGCCCGGCCAGGTGAACGACAGCAGGCCCACCCCGGCGAGCCAGGCCGCCGACGACACGGACGTCGCCTCCAGCAGACCGGTGCCGTCCGCGCTGCGCCGTACGGGGTTCGCGGCGACGGTCACGACGACCGCGAACTTCCCCCGGTCCTCGCCGGCCGTCTCGTGCCGCACGGAGGGCTCGTCCCCGTGACCGATGGAACCGTGCTCGACGGCCCCGTCCGCGGCCGTGCCCACCTGCATCAGCCAGCGCGGCCCCGTGAAGGCCTCGTCGAGGCCGTACCAGGGGAAGGGTGCCTCCAGGTAGCCGTCGACCGTACGCCGCGCGGAGGGGACCTGCTGTCCGTCCTCCGCGGCAGGCGTCTGCGCGACTGCCCGACTCGTCGTCTCCATGTGCCCGGACGCCTCCTCGTTCTCGACGGAACGACCGGCCCGCCCCCCTTCGGGCGTACTCGTCCGCTCCGCACAACAACCAGGCAGCATAGCCACCCCGCTGCGGGCTGCCGGGAATCCACCCGACGCGTGGAGCGTGCGCCCCCTCACATCGGGGATCGCCGACGGCTCAGGTGGCGTCCGCGTCGAACGGCGGACGGTCGTCCTCGCCCGGTTCCTCGGGGCGCTTGGTCATGTCGACGCGCGCGCCGCCCGGCGTGCCCGCGGGACCCGACGCGGAGGCGTCCGTGTCGCGGCTGTGGACCGCGTCCGTGACCTCGGCCATCTCCTTCTTCAGGTCGAAGCCGTTGCGGATCTCCTTCAGCCCCAGCTCGTCGTTGTCCAGCTGCTTGCGGATGAACGTCTTGGGGTTGAGGTCCTCGAACTCGAAGTCCTTGAACTCCGGGCCGAGTTCGCTGCGGATGTCCGCCTTGGCGCTCTCCGAGAACTCACGGATCTTCCGGACGGTGCGCATCACGTCCTGGATGACCTTCGGGAGCTTGTCCGGACCGAAGACGAGCACGGCCAGGACGATGATCGTCACCAGCTCAAGCGGTCCTATGTCATTGAACACCTGAAGCTCCTTGCGATGTCCGCGGTCCTCGGCCCCCGGCCCAAAGCGGTCAAGTTCGGGTCTTCCGTGGTCCGGGCCGGTCCCACGGTACCTGTCGCACCTGTCCGACCGGTACTGTCCCGAGGCCTCCGACTGGGTGTACGCAGCCGAGTTTCCGCGTTGTTTGCCTTGCGGGACCGGATTTCGGGGTCCGACCTGTGATGTTCGCGTCCCTCGCAGGAAGCGGGCCGACGCCTGCGCGCGCCGCGGGCGACGGGCGCACCGCCTCAGCCGTCACCGGACGAACCGAGGACCAGGGTGAGCGTGCGCTCCCGTCCCGCGCGCTCGACCGTCAGCTCCAGACGGTCGCCGGGGCGGTGCGCGCGGGTCCTGACGATCAGCTCCCCGCCGGTGTGGACACGCCGGCCGTCGACCTCGGTGATGACGTCTCCCGCCCTGATCCCGGCACGGTCGCCGGGGCCGTCCGGCGTGACCGGGTCGTTTCCGTCGGCGCCCGTGGCACTGACGAGGGCGCCGTCCCCCGCGTAGTCCATGTCGAGGCTCACGCCGATGACCGGATGGGTCGCCCTGCCCGTGTTGATCAGCTCCTCGGCCACGCGTTTGCCCAGGTTGATCGGGATGGCGAAACCGAGGCCGATCGAACCGCCCTGGTCGTCGGCCGTGTCGGCGCCGTCCGCGCCGGACCGGATGGCGGAGTTGACGCCGATGACCCGGCCCCGCGCGTCGAGGAGGGGGCCGCCGGAGTTGCCGGGATTGATCGGCGCGTCGGTCTGGAGGGCGTCCACGTACGAGACGTCGCTCGCGTCGCCGCTCCCGCCGTCGGCGATGACGGGCCGCTCCCTGGCGCTGATGATGCCGGACGTGACCGTGCCCTCCAGGTCGAAGGGCGCGCCGATGGCGACCACGGGGTCGCCGACCCGGACGTCGTCGGAGTTGCCGAGGTAGAGGGGCTTGAGGCCTTTCACCCCGGTCACCCGCACCACGGCCAGGTCGTAGCCGCTGTCCCGGCCGACGACCTCGGCCCCGACGGTCTGGCCTCCGTCGAAGACGACGGATATCGTGCCGCCGCTCTCGGCCGACTCGACCACATGGTTGTTGGTGAGGATGTAGCCGCGGGGGTCGAGGACGAATCCGGTTCCGGTGCCGGACGCGTCACCGCCGCCGACATGCAGGGTGACGACGCCGGGCAGGGCCCGCGCGGCGATCCCGGCCACGCCGTCGGCGGCCCGCCCGGTGGGCTCCGCGGAGGCCTGCGGCAGCTGTATCGGGCGAAGCCCGCCGTTGCGCTCCAGATAGGTGCCGACGGCCCCGCCGAGCCCGCCGGAGACGAGCGCCACGACCAGAGCGCCGCCGACCAGCCTTCCGCGCGCCTGCCGAGACCGCTGGGCCTCTCCGACGGGCTCCGCCCCGGCGGACCCGCCGAACGGAGCCGCGGACCAGGGGTCGTAACGCTGCCAGGGGGCTGCGGGAGAGGAGGAAGAGAAGGAAGGGGAAGAAGGGGAGGAAGGGG
>NZ_JAHHIU010000435.1 GCF_024539815.1 Streptomyces hayashii | reverse complement strand
GGCCACGGGGGGCGGGTGGCGTCGCCGGTCGGTGTCGGCGCCTCGTCGGACATGCGTGGATCCCCCTGTCGCCCGCTCCCGGGCTGCGTCCTGCGTTCCGTCACCCGTACGCCGTTCCACCCCGCGCACGTTCCGTCATGCTACGGCCCGCGGTCGGCGGGACGCCTCCGGGACGGGCCCCCGGCCGCCCGTCGTCGCCTCCGCCTACGATGATCCCGACCCACCGATCAGCCGATCACCCGCGTCCCGTCCGGCCCGCCGGGAAGGGGCGCCGTCCCGGGGAGGACCCCATGACCGACCGCCTCGACGCATCCTCGGCAGCCGCCGCGTCCGGCTCCCCCGCCTCCGGCGCGCCCGCCGGTCCCACAGCCGCCGCCGCGGCCGGCGGCCGCGATCTGCACGCCTTCATCGCCGGGCTGCCGAAGGCCGAACTGCACGTCCACCACGTCGGCTCCGCCTCCCCCCGCGTCGTCTCCGAGCTGGCCGCCCGGCATCCCGACTCCAGGGTGCCCACCGACCCCGAGGCCCTGGCCGACTACTTCACGTTCACGGACTTCGCCCACTTCATCGAGGTCTACCTGTCCGTCGTCGACCTCATCCGCACCCCGGAGGACGTCCGGCTGCTGACGTACGAGGTCGCCCGCGACCTGGCGCGCCAGCAGGTGCGGTACGCGGAGCTGACGATCACCCCGTTCTCCTCGACCCGGCGCGGCATCGACGAACTCGCCTTCATGGACGCGATCGAGGACGCCCGCAAGGCGGCCGAGGCGGAGTTCGGGACCGTCCTGCGCTGGTGCTTCGACATCCCCGGCGAGGCCGGGCTGGAGGCTGCCGAGGAGACGACGCGGCTCGCCGTCGACGACCGGATCCGCCCGGAGGGGCTGGTCTCCTTCGGCCTCGGCGGGCCCGAGATCGGCGTGCCGCGCCCGCAGTTCAAGCCGTACTTCGACCGGGCGATCGCCGCCGGACTGCGCTCCGTGCCGCACGCCGGCGAGACCACCGGACCCGAGACGGTGTGGGACGCGCTGACCCACCTGCGCGCCGAGCGCATCGGCCACGGCACCAGCTCCGCACAGGACGGGAAGCTGCTCGCCCACCTCGCCGAGACCCGCATCGCCCTGGAGGTGTGCCCCACCTCGAACATCGCCACGCGTGCGGTGCGCACCCTCGACGAGCACCCGATCAAGGAGTTCGTGGAGGCCGGCGTCCTGGTGACGGTCAACTCCGACGACCCGCCCATGTTCGGCACGGACCTCAACAGCGAGTACGCGGTGGCCGCCCGGCTCCTCGGCCTCGACGAGCGTGGCGTCGCCGGTCTCGCGAAGAACGCGGTCGAGGCCTCGTTCCTGGACGAGAGCGGCAAGCGACGCGTCAGGGACGAGATCGACGCCTACACCGCCGGGTGGCTCGCCCCCTGACGGCCGTCCGCCGCGGCCCGCCACAATGGGCCCATGCAGAACGTGACCGCCGTGGCCCACCGCGGAGACCCCTACCGCTTCCGTGAGAACACCATCGACTCGCTGCGGTCCGCCCTCGACCGGGGCGCGGACGCCGTCGAGTGCGACGTGCGGCTCACCAAGGACGGGGTGCCCGTCCTGCTCCACGACGAGACGCTGAAGCGGCTGTGGGGGCAGGACCGGCCGCTGCGGTCGCTGTCCGCCGCCGAGGTGCGCGGACTCACGGACGGCGCGGTGCCCACCCTCGCCGAGGCGCTCGCGGCGACGGACGGCAGCAGGCTGATGCTCGATCTGCCGGGCACCCGGGAGGAGCGCACGGCGCGGCGGATCGTCGACGCCGTGCGCGAGGCCGGGGCGGCCGACCGGGTCCACTACTGCGCCGACGCCATGGCCATGCTGGCCGTGCGGGCCGCGGACCCGTCCGCCGAGATCGCCCTGACCTGCACGAGTCTGGCGCCCCCGCGTCCGGCGCTGCTCGCGGCGGTGAAGCCGCGCTGGCTCAACTACCGGTTCTCCCTGGTGGACCGGGACCTCGCCGCGCGCGTCCACCGCGACGGCTTCCTGCTCTCCGTGTGGACCCCCGACACCCGCCGCGCGCTGCGCCGGCTCATCGACTTGGGCGTCGACTCCATCACCACCAACCGCATCGACGTCCTGACCGCGCTGCGCGAGCGGGGCTGAGCCGCGCCGGACGTCACACGTCGGAGCGTTGCGGAGCCGTGGCCGGGTCGGCGGGCGTCTCGCGGGTGACGTACTGCGGGACCGGTGCGTCGTCGCGGCCGGTGTCGCGGACCAGTCCGTAGCGCCGGACTCCCTGGGCCGGGCCGCTGACGACGTCCTTGTGCACCGCGTCCCAGGTCGTCGGGAAGACGTTCAGGCCGTAGTCGGCGCCCCGCTCGTTCACGGTGAGGACGACGGTGCCGGCGAGGTAGAAATACTCGTTCTGCCACATCTGCTGGGCGCCGGCCGGCAGGACGGCGTAGCCGGTGCTCCTGTCGCCCATGCCGGTGGCCGTGCCGTCGGCGCCGCCGACCGGGTCGTCCATGCGGCGTCCGCCGCCCGAGGCCACATGGAAGAGCTTGCCCCTGAGGCCGGTCCAGGTCGGCATCACCAGGCTGCCGGACCGGTACTGCGGTGAGATCTGCCAGCGCACCAGGACGTAGCCCTGCCCGCTGAGCGTCACGGCGTCCCCGCGGTGGTTCATCGTGGCGTGCGCGCCACCGCTGCTGGTGACGCCGGCCGCGGGCCGCTGCGGCAGGGCGGCGGGCGGGACGTCCGGGTCGGGCGCCCGGTCCACGGCGTCGACGACGCTGCCGTACACCGCGGTCTTCTCCCGCGTCACCGTCTCCGAGGTCGGGGCCGAGAGCGGGTGCGGCGGCGAGGCGGGGG
>NZ_JAHHIU010000434.1 GCF_024539815.1 Streptomyces hayashii | reverse complement strand
GGAGTGGAGCGTTCTCGGCAGCCGGCGGGGGCGGCCACGGGCCCGACCGGGACGCTCTCCGCCGTCCCGTCCGCCACGGGCGGCGCCGACCGGGACCGTCCCGCGAAAGCCGAGAGCGCCAAGGACGCGGCGGCCCGCTGCCGCGCCTACGAGAAGGCCCGGGGGCGGGGCGAGGACCTCGCCTCCACCGCCGTCTGGCAGGGGCTCGTGACGGCGGCGGGCGGCGAGAACGACGTCGAGGCGTACTGCGCGGCGTCCGGCCGGGGTACGACCACCGCCAAGGGTGACGGGACCGGCAAGGACGGCGGCTCCCGCAAGGCCGGCGGGTCGGGCGACGCCGGCAAGGCCGGTGAGCTCGGCAGGGCGGACGGCGTCGGCGAGGTGGACGGGGTCGGCAAGGCGGAGGGGACGGCCGAGGTCGGCGGGTCCGCCCGGCCGGAGGCCTCTGCGGAGGCCGAGAAGTCCGCGCGGCCGGAGGGCTCGTCGCCGAAGGTGAAGGTGAAGGAGACGGCGATGGCGCAGGACACCGGGGGCCGGAACGGCGAATGACGGTGGGGGCCAAGGCAACGGCCGAGGCCGCCACCCCCCACAGGAGAGGCCCCGGCCGTCGCGCGGCACGGGCCGCGCGGCGGCCCGTACTCCCTACAGCGCCGTGAGTGCGTTTTCTGTCACACCCCGAGCACGCCCACCGCGTCACGAGTCAGTTGCATGTTCTACGGACATGGACGTACGGCTGTTTCTGGTCGTAACGTGCCTTTCGCGCCGGACGGCCAAGCGGCAGACCACCGCACACGACCTGCGGTCCTCAGAAACCGCGCACCATCGACCGAGGAACCACGACGTGGGGGACGACGCGGAGCTGACAGCCGCGGTGCTCGCGGCACAGAACGGGGACGAGAGCGCGTTCCGGACCGTGTACCGCGCGGTGCATCCGCGGCTGCTCGGGTACGTGCGCACGCTGGTCGGCGATCTCGACGCCGAGGACGTGACCTCCGAGGCCTGGCTTCAGGTGGCCCGGGACCTGGAGCGGTTCACCGGGGACGCGGACCGTTTCCGCGGCTGGGCGGCCCGGATCGCCCGCAACCGCGCCCTGGACCACATACGCATGCGCGGCAGACGCCCGGCGACGGTCGCCGACGAGACCGAGCTCACCGGCCGGGCCGCCGCGTCCGACACCGCGGGCGAGGCCATGGAGGCGCTGGCCACCGGCCGCACCCTCGGCCTCATCGCCCGGCTGCCGCAGGACCAGGCCGAGGCCGTCGTCCTGCGCGTGGTGATGGGACTGGACGCCAAGACGGCCGCCGAGACGCTCGGCAAACGGCCCGGCGCGGTCCGCACGGCCGCGCACCGCGGCCTGAAGAAGCTCGCCGAACTGCTCGGCGAGGATCCGGATTCGACCGGGGCCCTCGACGCGCTGCCGCCTCAGCGGAGGCCGCGTTCACGGGCGGTGACGCCTGCGGGTGTGACGCATGTGCGCACGCGGACGCAGAAGGACATGTGATGGCCGACAAGCATGACAGGTGGCTCGACCGCGAAACTGCGGAGCGTCTGCTGAGCGGTGAGTCACCCGACAACGCTGTCGACGGCCCGGCCCGCGAAGAGGCCGAACGGCTCGCCCGGACGCTGGGCGCGCTGTCGGCGCTGCAAGGGCTGTCGGCGTCGGCCGCCGGGCCCCTGCGCGACGACGAGGAACTCCCCGGCGAGGCCGCGGCCCTGGCCGCCTTCCGCAAGGCGCACGCGGACCGTGCCGATCCCGCGTTCCACGCCGGTCGCGCGGCCGCGGCGGGCCGGACCGCCCGTGCCGGACGCATCGAACAGCCCCCGCGCGCCGAGGCGTTCGCCGCCGACGCCGGGCTGGTGCGCATCGGCGCCCAGCTTACGGAGACCGGCCGCCGGTCCCGCTGGAGCCGCCCCGCGCGTCTGGGACTGGCGGCGGCGCTGGCCGTCGGGATGGCCGGCGGGGTCGCGGTCGCGAGCGGGACGGGCCTGCTGCCGACCCCGTTCGGCCGCACGGAGCCGGGGCGACCGGTGGCCTCCGTCTCCGCCCCGGCGTCCCCCGGCCCCGCGCTCGTCCCACCGTCCCCCGGCTCCTCGGGCGCGCTCGACGGCGGCACGGCCCCGGCGACGCCGGGGGAGGACGGCCGCGGAGCCGCCGGGGGCGGGACGAACGACGACGGCGCCTCGGCGTCCCCGGGCTCCCGCGGCGCGTGGCCTCCCGGACTGATCGCGTCCTGCCGTGAGCTGAGCGCCGGCAGGATCCCGGACGCCAAGCACCGACGCGCCCTGGATCACCGGGCGGGCGGATCGAAGAGGGTGCCGGCGTTCTGCGCGGGCGTCCTCGACGCCGTCGGCGCGAACTCCCGCGGCGACGCCCGCGGCACGGGGAAGGGCGCCGCGGGCCGGGACACCGCGAAGGGCCGGGGCGACGGCGGGAGCCGGGACGGGGCGAGCGGCCGCGGCGGCTCGGACGGCACGTCCGGCCGAGGCGACGACGGCGACGACGACCGCGACGGCGGCCACGGACACGGAAACGGCCACGGACATCAGGGCGTCTCCCACGGCGGAAACGGCGGAAACGGCGGAAACGGCGGAAACGGCGTGAGTGGCGCGACCGGCGGAAGTGGCGGAAGCGACGCGAACGGCGGCGGCCGGGGTGGCCGCGGTCATCATGACGGCCGCGGTCCCCAAGGCCACTGACCTGCGGTTTCTCAGATCGTCGAAATTTTTCGACGAAGGGTGTGACGTTTTCCGCCGGTGGAACGCAGTAACAAGTGAGCCGACTGGTCATCGGCCCTTGCACTGAGCCGGGGTTCCCCCCGTACCTTCGGCTCGTGCGCCTGGCGCGGGCGGGACACGTTCCCCCGGTCCCGCC
>NZ_JAHHIU010000433.1 GCF_024539815.1 Streptomyces hayashii | reverse complement strand
TCAAACGCATTGCTAAAGAGCTTCACGCCTGCTGGCCGTTTCCTGAGCCGCTGAAGCTTATGTCAGCACAAGAGATCTTGGCCCGGGGACTCGGCTATAAGGACTTCCACGATCTTCGTCTGTCGGCAAATCATACAACCCAGGGCACATCGACGCCGACGTTGTCTGAAGCAAGGGATGGGATTGCGACGTCAGTCGTGGACTTCCTCCAGTCCAAAGGTGTTGTGAACATCGATAACGCTGAAATCAATCGTCTGATGTTGATGCTTCCGCTCAATAAGCTCAAAGCCTTCGGGGAATCCGGCGAGAAGCAAACAGCTGACGGGGTGGCGATTGCTGCGGGCGAAACCGATCCAATACCGAGCGATGGTCTAGGCAGCGAAGTTTCGCTCGAAAACCGCCGCCCACGTCCCTTCGGTTCGATCAGCCTCCAAAATCTGACATTGATTGCAGATGCTGTTCGACGCGAGGGCTCTCTGCGTGATCAAGCTCTGCTGGGAGTCGTAATGACGGGAATCCGGGCGCTCGAACTCGGTGGGCTCACAGCATGCGACATTCAGCGTGACGCAACTGGCTCAAGCCTGCTTATTCGCCAGTTCAAGGTTCACGAACGGCACGTGCAAACCATGTTACCAAGCGCCACGGCAGCCATCCTCCACCAGTATGTAAAAAAGGCTAAGTTGGTAGGAAGTGATCGGCTGTTCCCATCCGATTCAAATCCTAATCGATCCATGAGCGCACGTGAGGTGAACAAAGTCATTCACGCGTGGGCTGTTAAAGCTTTGACGAACATCGAGCAGGTAACTGCCCAAACTATCAGGCAATCAGTACTCGAGGCGAAGTCAGGGGCTTCAAAGGCTGATGATTTGCTTTCAACTTTGTCAAAGCAGTTTGGGCACGAATTCACGGGTTTGCTGAACCAATATCTGCCCGGTATTGGGAAAAAGTCAGATTAGTTTTGGGCTGCGTCGCTGGGCCGGATGGAAGCTGATGCTGGCGTGCCCTCGCGGGCCAGCTGTCGTGAACCATGCCCCGGCGCTAAGGCTTGGGTCATGGCCCTGCGGGCTTCCATCTTCACGCCTCGGCCTTGCGGCCTGCGCGCTCCGCTTGCCGTCTGAGTTTCAACCGACCATCGATAGTAGTTAGGGTTGATGGTGAGCTAGGCGAAGCATAATTCTGATACCACAGCTAACCACAAAGCGTTGATACCACCGCGACGAATGGGCAGAGTTGTCGGTCGGCTATCAATTGCGGCTACGCAGGAATGCTCGATGCGATTCCAAATGCTGCATCTCGCTTACCCAATGCTCAAGAAAGCTGTGCCAGTCGGTGGCATAGGGCCCCTCTGCTACTCGGGTAGAACCAATGCTGGCTCTGAGGAATCGCTCCCGCCAAGGCTGTGGAATCGATGACTCACGGACAATGCTGACCCCGATGGGGTGTGCCTCAACTGTCACCGAACCCCGCAACTCTTCAAAGTTGACGTGCGGTGGAGGCAAAGAAGCGTCCTGGTGCTCCTGCAGGGCGATTTCATCAAGGACTTCAATAATGCCGTCCGCACGTGAATCGCCCGGGATCAGGTGAGCGAGTGTCCAGAGCGCTTTTCGTCGAGCAATTTCACGACTGGTTAGGTCTACATTTACGGTCATAGCGGGCACTCAAGCGCGGTGTGAATAGCTGGCACCAGGATTATAGACTGGGGCCCTGCAGCATATTTTTCAGGGCACAGTTGAAACGTATCAAGACCGATTGATATGCCAACATCTGCCGCGAAACGTTTTTTGCGCCAGCCCTCAAGTTTTCTCAAGATTTTCCGTTTAACAATTAAGCCGGCTTATTTAAGAGAGAAAACGCATGAGCATAAAACTACCACCAAACAGATTTTATACTTTCAAGGATCCCTCGCTCGACAATAGATCGCTTGAAATTACGTATGCTGTATTCACTCGTCCTGGCACACCTGAAGTTGGAACAGTAGACGATACGAATAGCTATGGAGTCTTCTTGGACAGGGAGCTCGACGGCATTATTTCCTTGGACATCGATGACTGCCGTTTTAGTTTGACGCAGAAACAAGCGAGTGTGTTGGCCTCAAGACTTACAGAGCTGTCACAGGTTGATCAATGAACACCTGCGCTTCTCAGTGCTAGAGCCTTCAGCACCCTAGGATAGTCGCCGGCCGAATCCAGTCTCACCCCGCAGCTGTTCCTCCACGAACTCTATCGACGAATTTAGCTCGTCCTGTATTTCTTTGAAGACTGATTCAAGGTCGGGATTATTGCCTGATGATCGTAGCTCAGCCACTAATCTGGAAAGCTCCCGTCCCTTGGCCATGGGCATCTGGATGTTGCAGTACACAGTGTCTTTGTCGTCACGAGTCATAGATCCTCCGGTCTGTTTGGGGCGCCATTTCTTGCTTCTTGGGACAACAAATACTTTGCTTGAAGATTGAAAAGCGTTAACTGTTGGCGCTGTGCGCGCCCTTCGGGACGGCTGTCGTGAACCGAGCCGCTCGCTAGCGGCGTCTCGGCCCGGTGGGCTTCCATCCTCGCGCCTGCGCGCTCCGCTTGCCGTCCGAGTACCAGCCAACTTCAGGTACCCCCGAATGGTTTGATCCTTCTCTTCCCCATTCCTGGAAGAGCCACCTCAGAGGACACCATCTTACGCTAAGCGCTGGTGGCATCGTTTGGATATGCGGCCCCTCCTCCCCTGCAAGGTAAATAGTTCGGTGCCCATAGATCCGGCCCAAGCATTAGGGCACCCGAGCCGTTGGCTTCAGATTGACACAGCCGGTTGAATCCAAAATAGTGACACGATGACAGCCCATGCTCCCGCGTAGATAGTTTGCCCTGGCGTGTGACCGCGATCGGTGTCCCATCTGCCTACTAGGATGTGA
>NZ_JAHHIU010000432.1 GCF_024539815.1 Streptomyces hayashii | reverse complement strand
CCGGTCACGCCCTGAGCCCCCGCCCCAGCCTGCGCAGCCCCTCCGCGATCTCCTGCGGGGTCTGCGTCACGAAGCACAGCCGCAGCGCCCGGCGGTCGGGCTCACCGGCGTAGAAGGGCGCACCGGGGACGTACGCCACGTCCTGGGCGACGACCTGCGGGAGAAGAGCCGTGGTGTCGTACTGCTCGGGGAGGCGGGCCCAGAGGAACATGCCGCCCTCGGGCCGGTTCCACACCGACCCGTCGGGCAGCGCCTGCGCCAGCCCCGCCAGCATGGCGTCCCGTCGCTCCCGGTAGACGGCCGCCACCCGCGTCACGTGCGCGTCTAGGTCCTGGACGGCGAGGTAGCGGGCGGCGGCGAGCTGGTTGACGGTCGGCGTGTGCAGGTCGGCGGCCTGCTTGGCGATCGCGCAGGCCCGTCGCAGCGGGGCGGGAGCCCGCAGCCAGCCCAGCCGGATGCCGGGGGCCATCACCTTGGAGAAGGAGCCGAGCAGCACCGTGCGGTCACGGGCGTCGGGGTGGGCGGCGATCCAGGGGACGCGCGCGCCCTCGTAGCGGAGTTCGCCGTAGGGGTCGTCCTCGACGATCCACAGGCCGTGCCGGGCGGCGACGGCGGCGACCGCGGCGCGGCGCTCGGCGGGGAGGGTACGGCCGGTGGGGTTCTGGAAGGTGGGGACCGTGTAGAGGAGCTTGGGCCGCTCACGGACCACCAGCTCCGCGAGCGCCTCGGGGTCCGGTCCGTCCTCGTCTCCGGGCACGGCCAGGATCCTCGCCCCCGCAAGGCCGAAGACCTGAAGGGCGGCCAGGTAGCAGGGCTCCTCGACGAGGACGGTGTCCCCGGGGTCGAGGAGAGCGGTCGCCAGCAGGGACAGCGCCTGCTGGGAACCCGTGGTGACGAGGAGGTCGTCGGCGGTGGTGGGCAGCGCGCGGGCCGTCGTCCGCTCGGCCAGCGCCTCCCGCAGACCAGGCTCGCCCTCGGTGGTGGAGTACTGCAGGGCCCGGCTCGGGGCCTCCTCCAGCACGTGCCGGAACGCGGCGGCGACGCCCTCGCGGTCGAACAGCTCGGGTGCGGGCAGGCCGCCCGCGAAGTTGATCACCTCGGGACGGGCGGTGACGGCGAGGATGTCCCGCACGGGCGAGCCGCCGACGGTCCGGGCGCGGGCGGCGAGCGCCGGAGGCGCGGATGCGGGTGTGGGCTTGGGCGCGGATGCGGGCGTGGGTGCGGGTGCGCTTGCGGAAGCGGCTGCGGCTGCGGCTGCGGGCGTGGGCGTGGATGCGGGTGCGGGCGTCATGACCGCACCCTAGGGACATGGATGGTGTCTACACCGGCCTTTTCGGCATGTGGACCGCGGCCGGCGGGCGGCTCCCCGACGGGGCGGCCGTCCTGTACGGCGTCCCGTACGGCGTCCCACGAAGACACTGCCTTCGCAGGTCAGAGGCTACGGGACCGGCCCATCGTCCCGAGTTCGCCGAGGACTGTGGAAGGAGGGCGGCACCACGACACAGGCTTGCCCCATGTCCACGCGCCCTACTCCCCCCGCTCTCCCTGTCCGCCCCACCCGACGCGGTGTCCCGTACGGAGTCCGCCGCCGAGCCCGTCGGCTCGCGGGCGCCGCGCTGACCCTCGTCGCGGCCCTCGCCCTCACCGCGTGCCACGACGGCCAGGGCCTGCGCGACGAGGGCCCCTCCGGCGCCGGGGTCCCGACCGGCGCCACGGCCGGGCCCGCGCACGGACACGCGAAGCCGGGCCGCCCCGTCGTCGCCCGCCGCCCGTGCGGGACGGCGTCGGCGCGGCCCGCGTGCTACCGCAGCTTCCGGGCCGCCTCCGTGGCCCAGTAGGTGAGGATGTTCCGCGCCCCGGCCCGCTTGATGCCGGTCAGCGTCTCGAAGATCGCCCGGTCGCGGTCCACCCAGCCCTTCTCGGCGGCGGCCTCGACCATCGAGTACTCCCCCGAGATCTGGTACGCGACGACCGGCACGTCCACGGCGTCGGCGACACGGGCCAGGATGTCCAGGTAGGGGCCGGCCGGCTTGACCATGACCATGTCCGCGCCCTCCTCCAGATCGAGCGCCAGCTCACGCATCGACTCACGGAAGTTGGCCGGGTCCTGCTGGTAGGTCCTGCGGTCGCCCTTGAGGGACGACCCGACGGCCTCGCGGAACGGCCCGTAGAAGGCGGACGAGTACTTGACGGTGTAGGCGAGGATCGACACGTCCTCGCGCCCGATCTGGTCGAGCGCGTCGCGGACGACCCCGATCTGCCCGTCCATCATCCCGCTGGGCCCCACCACATGGGCTCCGGCGTCGGCCTGCACCTGCGCCATCTCCGCGTACCGCTCCAGGGTGGCGTCGTTGTCGACGCGCCCTTCGGCGTCCAGCACACCGCAGTGCCCGTGGTCGACGGTCTCGTCCAGACACAGGTCGGACATCACGAGGAGGTCGTCCCCCACTTCGGCGCGCACGTCCCGGAGGGCGACCTGCAGGATCCCGTCCGGGTCGGTCCCCGGCGTCCCGATCGCGTCCTTCTTGGACTCCTCGGGCACGCCGAACAGCATGATCCCGGAGACCCCGGCCTCGACGGCCTCCAGCGCGGCCTTCTTCAGACTGTCGCGCGTGTGCTGGACGACGCCCGGCATGGCCTGGATCGGGACCGGCTCGCTCACGCCCTCCCGCACGAAGGCGGGGAGGATGAAGTCGGCGGGATGCAACCGGGTCTCCGCGACCATGCGCCGCATCACGGGGGTGGTGCGCAGCCGCCGAGGACGCGTACCGGGAAAGGATCCGTACTTCGACATGGCTCCTACGCTACGCCCGCCCCGACAGCCCCTTTGCCGACGCCCCGTCGGCCCGCCGACCCGCCCGCCCGGCGGCGACGCGCCACCTGAGCCCCGACAGCG
>NZ_JAHHIU010000431.1 GCF_024539815.1 Streptomyces hayashii | reverse complement strand
AAACCAAGCAACGTCGCAGAACGAACAGTTCTTCCGTTGGAAAAAAGACTAATTCTCGCGTGCGAGAAAAGGAGATCACATGAAAACTCTTTGGCTGATTCTCAAGATCATCACCGTACCGGCTTGGGGGCCTCTGTGGCTGTTCTACCGGTTTGGCAAATTCATGCTGCTGCTCGTCATCGTGTCTGCCGCGTCGGGCTGTGTAACCAACACCGGCAAGATCGACAAGTCGCCATGCGCCTGTGAGTTCAAGCCTTTCGTTATTCAGGCCAAGGAGGCCCGCAATGCCTAAGTTCTTCACCGTCACCAATACCGTATGCGTGGTCATCGCCGGGTTTGTCGTGGGGACCATCATCTACGTCAACACCACCACCTATCAGTTCGGAAGCGAGGCTCCTGCGGTTTCCAATGGCGATGCTCCAGTACGGATCGAAACGTCCTTGGGCAACCCGTTGTTGAAAGCCTCTAAAGCTGATGTGGCCAGGTGGTTTCCGGGGACCTGCTTCGCCGAGATCTACATGAAGAACCCATCGTACAAAGGGGGCCTGGTCGCTGGTTGCATCGACAAAACGTCGAAAGAGATCAAAGCCGAAACGGGTGTGACACTTGGTGCTGATGACTTCCGTTCTTCCGAGGTCATCACGCACTTCAAGTCTGTGTACGGGGCATCGAATCCATGGCGGACCTAACCCTCAAGGGCCTGATTGGGGCGACCGATGATGTGACGACTAGCTTTGTCGCCGAGGTCTTCCCAAATCTCGCTAACTTGGTAGAGCCCCTAGTATGGACAATAGCCGTCGCTTATTGGGCAGTGCTGGGTATTCAGACCTATAACGGCAAAATCTCTGTTGCGCCGTGGGACATTGTTAAACGGGCAATGCTTACGTTTATGGTCTTCCTGACGCTCAATTGGTCGACGGGGGGATCGGCGCTCTATCAGATTTGGGGGACTTGGACTGAAACGATTGCAGCACAAATCATGAGTCGAGGTGTTGATAGCACTTCTATGCTTGATGCGCTTTATGTGAATGTCGGTCAGGTTGCAAGCACGTTGATGAACGTAAGCTGGCGTCAGTTCGGCATGATTATCATGGGTTCCGGTTTGTTTGCGGTTAACTGCATTCTTTTTATCGCTGCAATCCTGAATATGCTGATTGCCAAGTTTGGTGCAGCGATCATTATGTGCATTTTGCCAATACTGATCGGATTCATATTTTTCGAGCAGACGCGTCAATGGACAATGAGCTGGTTCAGCAAAATGCTTAACTTCTCGCTGATTTACATATTGTCCATCGCAATTGTTCGTTTTGGATATGCGATTTTCGGCCAAGCAATTGACGAAGTTGCCAATACAGCCACCATTTCGGATGCTGCGTTGATAACCGCTCAACAATGGGGAACTCTTATCATCGTTGAAGGCGTGTTGATCATCTGCTTATTGCAAGTGCGCGGGTGGGCTGCTGCGATTGCTACCAGCGCAACAGTCGGTGGTTCTTCGCTGGCAATGATGGCATTGCGAACCGTAGGATTGGGGAAATAAGCAATGGACAATACATTAAAGAAAGATGAGATTGCGCGCCGTAAGCGTCAACTCGAACACAAGAAGGTAAAACAAGAACGTAACCGTGGTTATTTTCTGAATGGTGCGTTTGCACTAACCGTGGTTGGGTTGGCCATAGCCATTGCGTTCCTGGCTGAAACCAAGACGTTCGTCAATGTGGTGACGGTGATCGGCGCCGATGGTGAAGTGCTTAAACAGCGCACCGTTACGGCGGAAAACGTCGACAAAGAGCAGGCTATCATCGAAGGCGTTCTGTTTGACTTCATACGTGCTTGTAACACCTTTGACCCTCGGCGCAAGCAACAGCTGTCCGATACCTGCCACACATACATGACTCGCAATGTCGCGGTCGAATATGAGAAGGAAATCAGCCCTGATAATGCGCGCAATCCATACGCATCGCTCGGGGAAAACGACTGGATCGAAGCCCAACCCAAGCGCATGAACAAGATTGGCGATGAGTATCAGGTGATGTTTATTTCAACCAATCACAAATGGGGTGATAAAGAGCCAAAGGTTACTTCCTATCTGGCAACGATAAAGGTTGCACATACGATGATTCCTAGAGCTTTGGGTGATCGTTGGGAAAACCCGTTTGGCACTTTGGCAACTTTATACCGTAAGAGTGAAGAACTGAGCCGCCAGTAATTCATTCCCCCCAAGGAAACTAATCATGAAAAAACAGTTCGTTCTACCGACAGCTATTGCCCTGAGTTTGGCTCTGTGTGCATTTAACGCACAAGCTGCAAAGTTGCCGAGGGCTCTGTCCTCCGACAACCGTGTCAAACAGGTTCCCTATGATCCAAACCAAGTTTACGAGCTGGTCGGAACATACGGGTACCAAACATCTATTGAGTTCGAAGCGGATGAATTGGTCAAGGTTGTTGCACTTGGTGATACGATCTCCTGGCAAAGCATGCCATTCCGTAACCGGGTTTTCTTGAAGCCCGTGGAAGACAATGCGGACACAAACATGACGGTGATTACATCCAAACGGACGTATTACTTTCAGCTCAACAGTACGACGGCGAAAACAAGTCAGTCGTACCTGATCCGATTCGTTTATCCAACCAGCCGTGTCACATCGTATAACAATGCATCGGAAGCCCCAGCGCCTGCCGCTACTGGGCCAATTACCAGCACCGGTACTCCGTCCTCCCCGAACATCAACTACGGCTATTCGGGTGACAAAGAAGCCATCGGCCTGCAGGGCGTCATGGATGACGGTCAGTTCACCAAGTTTCTGATGAAAAAAGGTGCGGATCTGCCGCAGTTTTACCGCGTACTGCCTGACGGCACCGAGGCGATGGTCAATGCACGCCGCGAGGGCGAGTACTGGGT
>NZ_JAHHIU010000430.1 GCF_024539815.1 Streptomyces hayashii | reverse complement strand
GGCGGGCTGGGGGGAGACCCGGGGCGTCCGCGCGGTGAGTTCTGGGGGGCTTCATGCACGAGATGGTCAAAGGTTCGAACGTGGCGCTGGCGGCGCTGAGCGACAACGCCGGTTCGCTGATCGCCGGACTGAGCTGGGTCAGCCCGGCAGGCGACGGCGACGCAGACGTGTCCGTCCTGCTGCTGGACGCGAACGGCAAGGTCCGCGGCAACGGCGACTTCTACTTCTACAACAACCCCGTCGCCGCCGACGGAAGCGTGCAACTGCTGGGCAAGACCCCGACGGAGAGCGGCGACGAGGACCGGATCAGCTTCGACCTGACAGCGGTCCCCGCCGTCGTGGACCGCGTCGTCGTGGCGGCGAGCCGTTACGAGGGGGCCGGCTTCGGCGAGCTGGAGGACCTGAAGGTGACGCTGACCGACGCGGGCGGCGAGACCCTTCTGGTATTCGCCGTCGAGGACCCCGGCACCGTGAGCGCGATCATCTTCGGCGAGCTGTACCGGCGCGGGGACGAGTGGAAGTTCCGCGCCGTCGGACAGGGCTACGACACCGGCCTCGCCGGTCTGGCGACGGACTTCGGCGTCGACATCGACGACGACGAGGCCGCGTCGGAGCCGCCGGACGACGCCGGGAACGGCGAGAAGTCGGAGTGCGGCGGGCAGACCGAGGGCGGTGAGCGATCGGAATGCGGCGAGCAGGCCGGGACTGATGCGCGGGCCGGGACCGGCGCGCCGGCCGGGACTGATGCGCCGGCCGGGACCGGTGCGCCGGCCGAGAGCGGCGGCCAGGCCGAGACGGCCGTCGCGGCTCCGGCCGTCGAGCAGGAACCGCGGGCCACGCCGGGCGGTCTGGTGCCCACCCCTCGGTCGCCCGGCGACGAGGCCGGACCCGGGAAGCCCGACAAGACGGCACGGCCGCGCACCGCGAAGAAGAAGGTCACCGTCCCCAGGGTGACCAGGAAGTCCCTGGCCGACAACGACTCCTGGAAGCAGGCCAGGCTGTTCCCCGTCTCGGCGCTCAAGAGCGACCGGGACCGGGAGATGCGCGCCACGTCGGTACTGCTGTCCGTGATGGCCCAGGTGCCGGAGTTCGGCCGCAGGCTCACCGCCGCGTTCGGAGCGCCGGCGGGCCGCATGGAGACGTTCACCGAGGTCTCCCTTCCGCACGGCGACACCCCGCGCCGCCCCGACGGGATCATCCGCGTCGAACGGGCCGGGAAACTGTGGACCGCGCTGGTGGAGACCAAGACCAACGGCAACAGCCTCAAGCCCGAACAGGTACAGGCGTACGCGGACATCGCCGCCCGCCGCGGCTACGAGGCCGTGATCACGCTGTCCAACGACGTCGCGCTGGAGGGCAGCCCGCTCGTCGACGTCAAGATCGACGGCCGGCGCAAGCACAAGGTGGCCCTGCGGCACCTGTCCTGGGCCGAGGTCACCCACGTGGCGCAGATGCTCATCGGGCACGAGGGCGTCGGGGACAAGGCCCATGCCTGGCTGCTCCAGGAACTCCTGCACTACCTGCGGCACGAGAACTCCGGCTGCCACGGCTTCCAGAACATGGGGGCCGCCTGGGTCCCGGTACGCAACGGAATCGACGACGAGACCCTGTGCCAGGGCGATCCGCGTGCCCTGGAGGTCGTCGAGAGCTGGGAGCGGCTCATCCGGCAGATCTGCCTCAGCCTCGGCGGCGAACTCGGACACAAGGTGCTGCCCGTGCAGCGGGCCAAGCGCGGCGCCGATCCGAGAACCCGTCGCAGCGGCCTGGCCGACCGGCTCTGCCTCGACGGCAGGCTGCAGGCCGAACTCCGGATCGAGGGCGCACCCGGAATCCTGGGAGTCAGCGCCGACCTGCGCACCGGCAGGCTCCGCACCTCCGTCGAGATCCCCGCTCCCGAGCAGGGCTACCCGTTGACCTGGGCCAAACGCCTCGTCCGCCACCTGGCCGACGCCCCGGCGGACCTCCACATCGAAACCCTCGTCGAAGGAGAGGCCGGCGGACCGCGGGGGACACTGGAACGCCTCCGTCCGGAGCCGGCGGACCTGCTCCCCAAGCAGAACGACACCCGCATCACCGGCTTCCGCCTGTCCCTGTTCAAGAGCATGGGAAGCAGCCGCGGAAACGCCGAGTCCGGCTTCATCCGCAGCGTCGACGACGCGGTGCACCGCTTCCACAGCACCGTGGTGGTCCACCTGGACCGGCTGACGCCCCGACCGGCGCCGGCGAAGGAAGGCGCCGCAACCCCCTGACAACCTCTGACGACGCCTGACAACCTGTGTCCACACGACGGAGTCAGCCGTGGAACGTCAGCCGTGGAACGTCAGCCGTGGGGCATCAGGGGGAATCGGCGTTGTGGGAGCAGGTGCCGGCTCTGCTCGGCGTGGTGGTCGGAGCGGCGAGTTCATACGTGGCGACGAACATCGCCGAGCGGAACCGGTGGCGACGGGGACGAGCCGAGCGATGGGACGCGAAGCGGCTGGACGCGTACGCGTCCTACGCCAACGTCCTGAAACAGCAGCTGAGCATCGCGCAGCGCATGGGCGCCGCACGGGGCTTTCCACACACGGCGGACCCGCTGGACCTCGAAGCGGGCCTCGCACAGCTCGCGGAGAACGAGGTGCGGCGAGCGGCCGAGTGGGAGTCCGTGCTCCTGATCGGGGACGCCGAGACGATCGGCGCGGCGCGCGAGTGGCACGAGGCGGTGTGGAACGTCGAGCTGTACGCGCGCGGCCTGAAGGACGATCACGTGGGATGGACCCGAGCCGTGCGACAGGTGAGCCGAGCCCGCGACGCCTTCTACGCCCTGGCCCGGCGCGACCTGGACATCGCGGGGCCGCCCCCGCCGTCGGGCAACTGGCCCCGCGCCTGGCAGCAGGAGGACGAGCCCATCTGACCGAGGGCGCCGGCGCCCGCCCCCGACCGACCCCACCAC
>NZ_JAHHIU010000429.1 GCF_024539815.1 Streptomyces hayashii | reverse complement strand
CTATCGGCCTCTGGCCCGTCATTAGGGACGTCCGTCGTTAGCTCGGTTTCTTGATCCTTGTCCATCAGCCCTCTCGCATCCGCTACCTATCGCTGGGGCATGAATTAAATCACGAGCGGAGATGGGTCTTATAGAGCCTTGTTTGATTTGAAATCTGGCTTGGAAGGGCGGGAGACGGAGATGCTAGCTTTGACCTGCAGAATTAACCCCAACCTGACCTGCGTCACCAGCTGCAATCGGCCAGCACCAATCAACGCGTCTTCACTAACCAGCGGCGATTTTCCTGTTTAAGCTGCACCCGCGTGCGGCATGCCATATCCTTGCGCTACGCAACCAACCTCCGAGCAGTGATTTGAACGATGGGCTTTCAACAGCTAGCTGAACTACGCGACCGCCTGCGAGCTGAAACAGAACAGGAAAAAACCGGTAGTACAACACACCCCAAACGCATGCCTTCACCGCATGTAAAGCCTCGTAACCAGGATCCAGCAGTGGATGCGATCTGGCCATTGTAGAAGCATTTTCCATTGGCTTTTCCGGTCAATCCGGTCCCCAAGGTTCCGCTCAAGGAGGGGATTCTCAAGGAAACCTCGGTGGTGGCCGAGTATCCTTGGCAAGGGTACGTGCTCCTGGACACACCGGGTATCGATGCGCCGATCAGGCATGAGCAAGTTGCGACGCAGCAATTGCAAGACAGCGAAGTGGTGCTGTTTGTGGTGGCAGCCGGCGGTACGATCGACGAGGCCGCCACCTGGGAACGCCTGGCGCAGATCGTCGTCTCGGGCCGCCGGGTGATGCTCGTCAACAACAAGGCCGGTGTGCAGCACGACAGCCGCGACTTCGTCAGCATCAACGACAACCTGCGCCAGCATCTGCAGAGCGCCGCCCTCGCCCATGGCATCGGCGATATCCTGGAGCAGGTGCCGATTCACTGGGTCAACGCCAAGGCTGCCCTGCGCGGCCGTGTCGAAAGTAAGGAGCCACTGGTGGAGTTCAGCGGCATCCTCGAACTGGAACAGGCGCTGGACAAGGCCCGCATGCAGATCGATAGCGAGCGTGACCGGCTGCAGAACGTGCTGCGTCATCACCTCGACAACCGCTGAGTGCGCGCCAAGTCGAGCGTCGTAGCGCTGATCAACGATGCGCACCTCCAACCCGCTGGACAGGGCGAGCGGGCCATGGAAGACGGCGCCTCAAGAGTCATCGCAGCGCTGACCGCCGACATGATGACTGCCCTCAAGACCGAGTTGCCGGCAACCCAGCGCAAACTTGAAGACATTGGCCAGACTTTGGCCGACAGCGCCTTCGGTGCTGCTCACGCCTGCGTGAATGGCGTTACTCGCGAGAGCAACTGCAATGACGACAGTGGATTGTCGCCAGCGCTCAAGGATGCCATGCGCAAAATGCCCATGGGCGACCTGAAAACGATGACCGAGCAAGGCGTGAAGAAGGCGCTGGAACTGGGCAAAGAGCTGTTGCCCACCTTGTTCAAGGGGATCGGCAAGAAGACCATGGAACGTTGGGCCGCTATGGCCGGACGCTGGGCTGGCCCGCTGGTACAGGCAGGAATGCCCATCTACGGCATCTACCAGGCTATCAGCAGTGAAAAGGCCGAAAAGGCCACGCTGGAGCGCCAGACCAAGGCGGTGGAGGATGCGGCCAGCACCTTTGTCGAAGACTTGCGCCAAGCTTATCTGGACCAGATTGCCCTGGTGATTGAGGAAGTCTTCAAGCCGATCGATGAATGGATGGCGACCCAGCGCGCGCTGCTCGTGCAGAGCGGGCAAGAACAGACGCAAGACCAGCATTTGTTCGAAGAAGCCCTGCTGGCACTGCGTCAAGCGTATTGACTCGGTAAGGGGGGGCGTGCCCCCTCCTTACGCGACTGCGCAAGGCTCGATGGCGCTCAATTAATATAGAGCCCGCTTCGCCAACACCAACTATTGCAACTCAGGCTGCGGATCATGAAGGTACTGTCGATCCTCAAGCCCCACGTGTTCTTCGACGATAAACGCAGTCAACTGCAGTCTCCAGCGGATGATCTGCCGATGGTGCATGTGCCGTTTGGGGTAGCAAACACTGTCGGCCCAGCGGAGGAAATACAGCGCCATACGGATCCTGCAGAGGCTCGTCGCTGATGGGCACTGGTTTGCGCAGGAAGCTACGCCACTGTTGAGCGTCACTGATCCTTAGCTGTTTATCGAAGTGCACCTGCACGCACGCATCCATTTGCTCTTCCACCTGATGCTTGCGCTCTATGAACGAAGCAACCTGGTCTTCATCGACCGATCCCTGCAAAAACGGATAGTGAATGCTCAGCTCTGCGTTCCCTGACCGCTGCAGCCGCTGGTTCACGCAGCCAAACAGGCGATCCAGCCTCCCCACGCGTTGCTCATTGTCACCGGGTGAGCCGGCCAAGCCGTAATGATGGATCTGGTGGCACTGCAAATGCAGGTTGACCCCTTCCTGGAGTACCGAAGTGGAGACCAGCACGTTGGGATAGAACGGACTATTGAAGCCCAGGATGAGGCGCGGGCGCCCTTCGCTGTTGTCGCCACAGGCATACCAGCATGGGCTGGTGAGGCGCTTGAGGCTGCGCCACTCCTCGTCCCACTGCTCTAAACCATGATCGATGATCTTGCCGCACAGCGTGTCGAACGTCTCCAACGCTGCGATGAAATAGCGCAGCATCAACGAGTCATCGACACGTGCGCTTACCCACTCTTGAAAACCACGGTACGCACGCTGCGCTTCACGCTCATGGGTCTGCTGCCAGTATTCGACAAACCAGGCATAAAGCTCGACGACGACAGGACTCGCATAAAGAAACCCGGCCTTGATGTAGTTCGCGAAGTTTTCCGCGATCGCCTTGTTGTCGCGCGCCCAGCCTTCGAGCTTGCGATACAGGGTCTGCGACAAGCGCGGTACCAACAGCGACCAAACGCTGTGCAG
>NZ_JAHHIU010000428.1 GCF_024539815.1 Streptomyces hayashii | reverse complement strand
GCCCCGTAGTGAGTCTTACCGACATTTGACTCGCCGACTAACAAGATGGTGTGTTGTGCAGCCACAAACTATCTCCTACCAAACCGAAAAAGCGGATCGTGACCACCGATTTCTGTCATGGGTAAATCGACCCCCGCGCGCTTAGTGCAGAGAATCCAGTCAAATACCTCGCGGAAACCCTCTGCAGCGTCGCCCTCGCCGCTAGTCGATACGCTGACTATGAACTCTGGGACGTTAGATGAGTGCGAGGCCACGGCTTTTCTGATCTGCGCCTCCATCGCTTCTGCCACATTTACATCCCCTTTTGTCCAGACGAGTGCCAAGCGTCGTCCGCGAGACTCAGCTACTGCACGTTGAGCAAGTAGCTGAAAGTCGTTTCTAGCTGTCCCCATTTTCGGTCCAGCAAGAGCCTGACGGTCAGCAATCAGTAGCGTGACGTCTGCGTGTCTTGCAATCCAGCGGGCTCCTTCAGCGTCGGCAGCCTGCTCGTTGATAGCCCACTTCTGAAACCACTCTCCAGGTGCATCAGCAAAAAGAAAATTGCGGAGTGAACCGTCTTCACGGCGAAAGCCAAGATGAAGCATGCCAGGTGCTCGAGCCGCTCCACTGGGTGTATGGGGCGGAAAACTTGGGGGGTGTCCTGGCTTCCAGCGTAGATACGTCGCTACCGCTTCCCATCCTGCCAGCGTGTAAGAGTTGCTAAATAAATTGGTTTCATTAGTCAGTGCACCTTGCCCCAGCAGCAGATAGAACGCTCCGAGAAGTGTCGTCTTGCCTGCGCTTTCAGGGCCGACGATGCCGACAGTGATGGGTTTTATCCTCCCGCTGACAAAGTTGAGGTCAGACTCACCCATAGCCAGACCGCTCCATGGGAGGAGCAATTGATCGAAATCGGCCGAAGCAGATACTTCACCTTTGCATCCATGCTTCCACTCGGGGCACAGGTCGTGACGGATGTGGCCCAGCGTGCAAGTCGTGTTGTCATCAGCGAAACAATTGGGGTGAGGGCATCTATCCATAGGCGTCTTAATTCTTCTTGACCCGTTTGGTTTGGCTTTCACTCATGGCGCGTGCGCTCTGAAGCTCACGGAATAAGTATGTTCCCCACTCGGATGGGGTCATGTTGGTGGAAGCGTCAATCCCACCGAGGGCGCGCAGAGTTGTAGCTTCGATTGCGGCTGGACTCCTCAAATGGCCAATCAACGATAGCAGCGGACCTCGCCCAACTGGTTCAGTTGTGTACTTAGCAGCCAGCGCGCGGAAAGGCTGCATGAATGCAATTGTCCTGGCGTCGTCTACTAGTCTCGCGACGTCACGCTCGCCGTTGTTCTGCCCGTCATCTATTACTGGAAGAGAGCGAATCGCCTCCCGCAGGAAGGCTGAGACGCTCGCTGGCGAATAGGTTGGTACCTGCTCGTGTAGGTCGAGCGCCATCAAAGCAGAGGCCTCGAAAGGTGGCAGGTCGAGGTAGCTCGCGTGGGCGCTCGGGGAATACAGCGCCTCTTTCCACCAAAGCAGATTGGTTCGGCGCTGCAGACCAGCCGTCGCGCCACTAAAGCTGGAAAGAGCCTTATCAAGGTGAGCGGTGACCGCCTTCGCCAGCGCAGATAGCGGACCGGATAAATCGACCGGTACGGGCGCAAGCTCCTCGGCCATTCCATTCAACGCTTCTGCGACGGCAGCGGTCATTCGGTCTGCAAATTCTGGAGCCCAGTGCTGGGGCTGGTTCGACTGATACGGATTTGGGTCGTTAGCCCCCCACGGTCCCGCAGCGGAAAAGACGCTGTCTCGTAGCGCGCTCCGATCAACCGTGGGTACCTCGTAGTCTATAGTCGCAGGAGCTGGCGGCTTATACTGCAATGGGTCTACTGTGATCATATCCGGCGTAGCCCACTCTGCCTCGGCACGGGCATCAACCCTCGACTCGATTTCGCTAATAGCTTCGCGCCAAATCTCAGCTTCGTCGGAGGTTTCGGCGTGAGACAGCACATTGCGCGCCGTATTGACGAAGGCAACGGCAATCGCATCATCTGCGCGAGCTGCCTGCATGATCGCGTCCAGAAGTACGGCGCGTAGGATGCCAACAGGGCGCGTGGAAAAAGCATTTGAAACAGTTTCCCATTGCTTACGAAGGTGGACCATCGCCTCTTCAACGGTCGGGTCCATAGCTGGAATATTGGGGTCGGCTGCCACCATCGTGTAGCTAATTGTCTTTGATGGGGCCTTTCGAACACTTGCTGCCAGATCTTTGGCCGTGGATCGAAGCTTCTCCAGTTTGGTGTCATCGCCTTTAAGGTCGATAGCGCCAATTTCAAGAAACTTCAACAGAAATTCTTGTTCCATTCCCTGGCCTCCCGACCTTTGTCTATTCGGTGGAGCCAACTGGTCCTGACTCTACTCGCAGATGATAACACTCCAATGGTGGCGATATAGAGGCAACCGCACACCCCGTGCCGCGTCGGGTTGTGCTCTTGCGAAAAGTCGCGGTCTAGAGCGTCTGGGCACTGCTTTAATTTATAGAATTTTTCCGCAGCACCTTGTGAAGCCCGTTTCAGGCCTCATATTGCATTGAAGGAGTGGGCTGGAGTTGGGCTCGCCTCGGCATGCCGTAAGAAGAAAATATAGATCCGCTTCGAACACTTTTCTCGAGGGCACAAAGTGAAACAACGCATTATCTTTGGCGGCGAAGCTGGCCAACCTTTCGCCGTCGAGTACGGCATCCATATCAATGATCAGTTGGTAGACAACCGAGCTGAGATCATTGTCTATCAGGATTTGGGGCCTGACGGTAAACCCGCAACGGATCTACACGACCACAAAGCTTTGACCTGGATTGTGCAGAAAATCGTGGATCAGCAACTGGTTTGTGTTCGGGAACGTTTTATCGATTTCTACCTCGTCCAGAATATCGAGGGAGTGGGCTTAATAGCTCGCCAGTATGAGGATGTTCCTAGT
>NZ_JAHHIU010000427.1 GCF_024539815.1 Streptomyces hayashii | reverse complement strand
GTTTATATGCAAGACACACTGCCGAACGTACACGCCGACCTGATCGACATTCCTTCGTTGGAGCAGCTGTCGCCTCGTACGCCTTCGCTCCATAAACCTCGCATTCTTCTGCTATATGGATCAACGCGAGAGCGCTCATTCAGCCGGTTAGTCACGCAAGAGGCGGCGCGCCTGCTGAATGAGTTCGGCGCTGAGACCAAGATATTCGACCCCTCGGGTTTGCCGTTGCCGGACGACGCTCCGGATACACACCCCAAGGTCGCGGAATTACGCGAACTCATGCAATGGTCTGAAGGACAGGTGTGGTGTTCGCCTGAGCGGCACGGCTCCATGAGCGCAGTTTTCAAGGCCCAGATCGACTGGGTTCCGCTGGCGATTGGCGCTGTACGACCTACGCAAGGCAAAACCCTTGCTGTGATGCAGGTCTGCGGCGGCTCGCAATCTTTCAACGTGGTCAATCAGCTGCGCGTACTGGGTCGATGGATGCGGATGTTCACCATCCCAAACCAATCTTCGGTGGCAAAGGCGTTCACCGAGTTCGACGAGGCAGGTCGTATGAAACCGTCCTCGTACTACGACCGACTGGTGGACGTGATGGAGGAGTTGATGAAGTTCACGTTGCTGTTGCGGGATCGCCAGGATTATTTGGTTGATCGGTACTCCGAGCGTAAAGAGTCCGCCGAAGAACTGTCCAAACGCGTCAACCAGCGCTCCATCTAACGTCAGCACGAGGAAGCGATATGAGCCAGATCACGATCTACCACAATCCCGAATGCGGCACCTCTCGCAACACCTTGGAGTTGATCCGTAACAGCGGGGAAGAACCGACGGTTATCGAGTATCTGAAGACCCCGCCTGATCGCACCACACTTGTCAGACTCATTGGGGATATGGGTATCGGGGTACGGGCTCTTTTGCGTATCAAAGGCACTCCATACGAGGAGCTGAGATTGGGCGATGCATCGCTGACGGACGAACAGCTCATCGATGCCATGATGGCCCATCCTATCCTGATCAATCGCCCCATCGTCGTGACGCCTTTGGGGACGCGTTTGTGTCGTCCATCAGAAGCTGTGCTCGATTTGTTACCGCAAGAGCAGCGTGGGAGTTTCGTCAAGGAAGACGGACAAGTCGTCATTGATGAGAATGGCAACAGGGTTTGATCCCACCCGAAGTACGTGGCCTTGGAGTGCCATTCGCACTCCACTTGGCCACCGTTTGCATTCGACCTAACCAGCAATTGCATCTCGTTTGACCTGCTCGCGTTGTCAACATCATAGCAACGAGCGGCCAATAGCAGAGTTCTGGTCATCCTGTTCCGCCCTTCCTCCTATTTGAAGCCTCAGTTTCAGCAAAGAGCTGTTTATGAGTTTTCCGTCAAACGGCGCTTGTATAGGTATAGGGGGTATACCTATGATGCGTGTATTCACAGTTAAAAAGGTTTCTCTCATGGGCCATACAGCTTCAAACAAAGACGATCTTCTCAAACGCGTGAAACGCATCGCGGGGCAAATCCAGGCCGTTGAGCGTGCACTGGAGTCGGATGCCGATTGCGCGAAAACATTGCATCTCGTAGCTGCCACACGTGGAGCTATCAACGGCTTGATGGACGAAATTATTGAGGATCACGCCAGAGAACATGTAGCGAGCCCAACGCTTAGCGATGAAGAGCGCAACAAGGGTGTCGAAGAGCTTCTTGAAGCCATTCGCCGCTACTCCAAGTGAAGAATCCAGGTACATGTCCATGAGTAGCAGCCCCAATATCGAGATTAGCCACATACATGACCATGTGTTCCTTGGGTCAGCACGCGAAGAAAATGCCAAGCGTACCCTTTGGGTTGTGGCGCTTACGGTGGTGATGATGGTTGGCGAAATCGTCGCCGGCTATCTCACTGGCTCAATGGCTTTACTTGCCGACGGCTTTCACATGGCAACCCATGCAGGCGCTTTGGGCATCGCTGCAGCTGCCTACGGTTACGCAAAACGCCACGCTTCCAGCAGTCGTTATAGCTTCGGTACGGGCAAGGTTGGAGACCTAGGTGGATTTGCATCGGCGCTCATTCTCGGCATGGTGTCCTTGGTAATCGCCGTAGAGTCGGTCATGCGCCTTTTGCAGCCAACGGAGGTTCAATTCGGAACCGCTACGCTCATTGCGATTGTGGGTTTGATCGTAAACATTGTGAGCGCGCTTCTGCTTGGCCACGGTCACAGTCATGGGCACGATGATCATCATGGGCATGGGCATGGGCATGGCGATAACAACCTGAAATCAGCTTATGTCCATGTGATAGCGGACGCTCTGACTTCCGTCCTGGCAATTGCAGCACTGCTCGCTGGCCGATATCTGGGGTGGGTGTGGCTGGATCCGGTAATGGGCATTGTAGGTGCCATAGTTATTGCGCGTTGGGCATGGAGTTTGATGGGTGTAACCTCTGCTGTACTGCTGGATCAAACTGATGAGCACGTTGCAGAGGAAATTCGAGAGCTGGTTGAGACGCCGGGGGATGCAACCATTACAGACCTACATGTCTGGAGGGTGGGGCCAGAAGCGCATGCGGCTATTGTCAGCGTCATCGGCGAATCCACCGTGAACGCTGAAAGCATTCGTGAACGACTGAAGCCTGTCCACGAAGTCAGCCACCTTACGGTCGAGTTTCGATTAGTTTGATTTACCGGCTCCCTAACCTCGACTTCATGGGAACTCCGAATGCCACTAGGGAAACGTGAGCTTGCGCGTATCGAGCGTCGATTAATTACCACCCTCACCAAAGCGTGCGAAACAGCAAAAGGGGAGATCGAAGGATTTACGTGGCTCACTCACATCGCCGACCTGAATGCGCTGAGTGAAACCCTCAAGGTTGTCTGGGTGTTCGAAACACTGGCTGACAAGAAGCTCGCCCAGGCTAAAGCGAAGGCACGCATTGTTGAGTTGACTACCATCG
Organism: Streptomyces hayashii; assembly: GCF_024539815.1. Taxonomy (GTDB): domain Bacteria; phylum Actinomycetota; class Actinomycetes; order Streptomycetales; family Streptomycetaceae; genus Streptomyces; species Streptomyces hayashii. Next base: position 29 of record NZ_JAHHIU010000427.1, on the reverse strand, counting down.
CGTTGAACGAGGCCGACATCGATCTGAAC
>NZ_JAHHIU010000426.1 GCF_024539815.1 Streptomyces hayashii | reverse complement strand
CGCTGACTCAGGCCGGCGGGAACGATTTTCGGGTTACCTTGCAGGATGGCCATCTTGCCAATGTCATCCACGTCGCCCTTGCGCACATCGGGAAACTTTTCCATGACCTGGGCCTGCTGGGCCTTCGTCAGGAAGTTCTCGTAGATGACATATCCGCCGGTGAACCCGCCCTTGCGCATAAACCGCGATGACCACTGCTGCCCAGCCTTCGCCAAACCCATCGTTTCAGCCTGGTATTCAATGGGCGATAAGCCCACGACCCCATCAAGGCTAAAAAGCTTGAAATGCAACATGAATTCAGGGGAAACAGGAAAACGATCTCCGTCTTTTGGCGTAATCCAGTAAATCAGCTCGTCATCGGTGTCGATGGTGACGGTGTTGCAGTCCAAGGGAACAAAGCCGATGGGATCACCGTTTCGATTTCGCTCGATCAGTGCGAACGCGTTGCCGCGAAGCGCCATGTTCACCACGACGAACTTGAGGAAGTTCAGCATCGTCATGTATGGATTTGGCTTTCGCAGAAGTTTGAGCGATCGATCATCGCCGGAAACCTGCTTGCGCCCGCCCGGTGCGTCCTCAAACAACTTGAGAGGCAGGCCGCTCAATGATTCCGAAAGGATCTTCACGCAAGACCAGACCATGCTGATCGACAGTGCAGTCTTGGTGGTTACTGTGACCCCGGATTTCGTACGCTTCCCACCGATTTCCATGTCTACCTCGACATAGTCACCGGTAGTTGGATCGGTGTAGCCGAAAAAGCCCCATGTTCGGGGGTTGTACCAGCGAAATTCCATGGTCAGCCTACTAGTCCGAAAAAGCCGTTATTGAGGTAGTCGTCCATGCCTCCGAGCGCCTCTGGATTCAGAGAAAGCAACGAAACTGCGTTGAACGTGGCCATGAGTGGGTCAATTTTCGCGGTGCCCGACGCTTGCTTGGTGATGAGAAACGCGTTTGCCGACGGCACGCCCTTCGCGTTACCGCAGGCCCAAGCCATCAGCGGTTGTCCGCAGTGCAAAAACGCGCCTTCAGCAAGTTTTCGCTCGGTGGTTTTAATCGCCCCGGTGAGCTTCCAGCCCTGAGATATGCCGATAATTTTGTCTTCCTCGACGCCGGCGTCAGCAAGCGCATCAAGCACGGCGCCGATGCCAGCGGGGTCAAGACCAACTTTGTCCAGCAGCCCGGCCTGATTGATGCGCGCCACCGTCGCGGCGAGGTGCTCAACGTCATCGCCAATCTTTTTCACCAGGGTCAGATCACCAATCGCCGCGAGATCCATGAGGCGCGGTGCTTCGGTCTTACGCCGTGTTAGAACGGATGGGTGAGCGTACGCGTGAGCCCAGTGCAGCCAGGTGCGCGAGTCACGAACTCGCCCCATGACTGCGAGACCCAGCAGGTCATCAAGGCCGCCGCCGTCGACACCGACGACGATCACCTCACAACGCTCGATGAGTGAATCGAGCGTAAGACCGGCTTCGGCCTGGGGCTCCCAGAAGTCAGCGCCGACCCAGCTGTCTGACATAAGTGCCAGACCGATCTCGATGTTGAGGAATTTGGCAAGAAAGCCACGTACCTCTGCCTCGCCATCCATCTCGGCCTGCATAAACAGGCGCTCGAGTGTTGGCCTGTCCACCGAGTACCCCATATTCGGGTTCACCAGGTGGAAGTTCTCAGGTCGGCGGGCCTCCCCGCTCTCGATCATCTCGGGCGGAAATTCGTAAATCACCGGCAGGAAGCGCGGATCTTCGATCCGACCCTCGCGGACACCACGGGCATAGCTCAGCTTCGATCTGAAGATGCCGGCCGGGGGTTCGTTTGACTGAGTCGTCAGCCAGATAATGAAGCCTTCAGGCCTGGACAACAGGCCGCCCGTTGCTTCACGGATCATGTCTGGAGCCTTGACGTTCTTACCGAACAGCCAGGCCTCATCGATCAGCACGCCAACGGCCTTTTTGCCGCCCACCACATCACTGTCAGCCGCGACCACCTTCAGCGTGGCGCCAGTCTCGCGATGCGTGATGAGTTTCAGGTGAGGCTGCACATGCAGCAGAGCACTCAACTCTTCATCGTGCTTGACCATTGCCGCGCACGGCTTAAAGGCGTTGTCGGCAATTTCCTTGGTGGGCGCCAAGATGATGAATTCAGCTTCGAGCCGCCAATTGCGAATCAACGCCGTCAGCATGATCGCGGCGGCGATCGTTGACTTGGAGTTCTTCTTCGGGATGCAGAGGAAATACTCGCTGATCAGGCGGTGCCCGGTCTCGCTGTTGTAGCTCCCAAAAATTGCACCGGCAAAGTCGATCACCCAAGGGGCGCACGCCGACTCGATCGTGGGGCAGCCTGGCGCGTCGACGATCTTGAGCGAACGAAAAACCTCCAGTCCTTCTTCAGCCTCAGCTGGAAAAAGTGGTGCCGGAATTATTGACTCACCGACAGAGAGGCGCCGCCACCAGTCCGGGCAGGCAGTTGTCCATTGCATGGCCTACCTCTTGACTACAGTGAGCGGCGGTTTGCCCGCGGAATACTTGCCTTTGCCAGCCTCTTTCGCGGCTTGCGCCCTTTCTTCTTTCTTGCCGGCGTCACCTTTCTTGCCGTGCACATAAGGCACAGCTGTCTGGGCGGCGTTTCGACGATCGAAAATTTTTGCCCTGGGCTCGTTCATCAGGGCCAATAGCCAAGCAAGAGGGTCTTCTGTGTTAGGCAGGCAGTCGAGGTATTCGCCGCCAGCTTCGTCCTGCTCGGGAGCCTGATCGTCAGCGCTGGGTTTCTGCTTGCGCTGCTTTTCGGGTTTAACACTCAGCTCAGATCGGCGCGCAAGAATTGCGCTGCAAATCTTCGGGTCATTTGCCCAGCGGGAGCCGGCGGCGGATGCCGTTGAGGCCTTACAGCCTGCGGCTTCCGCCGCTTCTTTGTTTGACGCACCCCGGGCCTTAGCGTCAACAAACTGTCGTTGTTTGTCTGTTAACACCATTAACA
>NZ_JAHHIU010000425.1 GCF_024539815.1 Streptomyces hayashii | reverse complement strand
GTTCACTTTGACGGTGCCACGCGGGTGCTGGATTTCAATGCAGATACTCGATGAAGCTGCCTGCGAATGTCCTCCGGCTAGCGGCAAGGGCACTGGAATGAAAGCAGGTTGCAGCGCCATGGTTTTGTTCGTGAGTACCCTAATCCATTTATGGACGAGGTTCGCGTTAAGGCTGTGCTTCTGCGCGACGCTGGCAATCGATGCGCCGGGCTGGGCGCACTCTTGGACAACTTGGGCCTTGAAGGATTTTGAATAGGAACGGCGTTGTGACTGCATGGAAAGACCCGCTTAAAAGGCTAGAAATGGTGTCCACTTAAATTAGGTGGACACCATCGCCTTTGGCGTCGGGGTCAGGAAGGTGAGTTGGCCGGACGGTTACAAAACAACAGCAATACGGGGCGGTGCAAAGGCGCAGTAATCGCGCCGACGCCGCTCATCAAGTACGAATGCATATATCAATCCTATGTTGCAGAGATCGAAGGCCGTAGTGCGGCCAAGGTCAAGATGCGAACGAAGGACGGGGTGGACGCTCGATCAAGAATATCGGCGGCAGGGGAACAGAGTGTCGAAGCGCATCGACCCGGATGGATAGCATCGGGGATGTCGCCAGCATCAACGCCGCTGTGAGTTGCGGTGTTTCGTGCTGGTGATCAGGGGTCAATGGCGAATGGTAGTGATCTGAAAGACTCGAATAGCTTGATGAAGCCTCTTCGCCGTGGGAGTGATGGGCGTCTTGCGTGATCTCCCAGGCTGGCTGTTTCGACGCCACTGATAACGAATAGGTATGCCCGGCCCAAGCCACCAATATGGCGAGAGCAAGCGCGATTACCACCGTAGTTGTCAGTGTTCTGCTGAACATGGCGTTAGGGTTTCAACTCGGTTTATAGGGCTTTTACGCGTTTGACCGGATCCCCCTAGGGGGGATAGGATGCCAGCGTAATTCATTGAGGCCTGAGGCTCAAGTCATGAGTGAGCACGAACACGAACACAGCCATCCCCACACCCACCAAAGTCATGAGGCGATCATCAAACGTCTCAAACGGGCGGATGGGCATTTACGCGGCATCATCACCATGATCGAAGAGGGTCGTGAGTGCGTGGACATCGCCCAGCAGCTGCATGCGGTTGAAAAAGCAGTGTGCCAGGCCAAACGTACGCTCATCCAGGATCACATTGATCACTGCCTGGAGGACACCGTTTCGGCGCTAGGCAATGGCGAACGCGCACCACTGGAAGCTTTCAAGCAAATCACCAAGTACCTCTAGGTCTGTCATGCCCAATTTTGCTGAACTGCTGCAACAAGGCGGGGCTCACGCCTGGCTGTATCTCCCGAGCGCGATCCTGCTCGGCGCCTTGCATGGCCTGGAGCCGGGACATTCCAAAACCATGATGGCGGCCTTCATCGTGGCCATCCGTGGCTCGGTCAAACAGGCTGTTTTGTTAGGTTTGGCCGCGACGTTGTCGCATACCGCAGTGGTGTGGTTGGTCGCCATCGGCGGCATGTACCTGGGCAAAGGCCTGGATGCGCAAACCACTGAGCCGTACTTCCAGCTTGCCTCTTCTGCACTGATTATCGTGATTGCGCTATGGATGCTCTGGCGTACTTGGCGCGGCGAGCAGATGTTCAAGTTCGAGCAAGGTGATGATCATCACCACGGCGAGCACGACCATGGTCATCATGACGAGACCCATCGAATCGATACCGGCCATGGCCGCATCGAGCTGTCGATCTTCGAGGAAGGCATGCCACCGCACTGGCGCCTGAAGACACTGACCGGGCACGCTTGGGCTGCCTCAGATGTTCGCCTGATGACTACTCGTCCCGACGGTAGCAGCCAATCGTTCTCTTTCGTTGAGCGCGACGGCTTCCTGGAGTCGACGGTCGATATTCCGGAACCACATGAGTTCAGTGCTCGCTTGAGTCTTGGACATGCAGATCACTCCCATGATTACGATCTCCAGTATCAGGAACACGATCACGGGCATGCTCATTCCGAATTGGAAGGCTTAGAGTTGTCGAATGATGGCTACCAGGATGCGCATGAACGTGCGCATGCCAGCGATATCCGCAAGCGCTTCACCAATCGCGAGGTCACTACGGGCCAGATCGTTATGTTCGGCCTGACTGGCGGTCTGATTCCTTGTCCGGCAGCCATCACCGTTCTGTTGCTATGTCTTCAGGTTAAAGAAGTTGCGCTGGGAGGCATGCTTGTCCTGTGTTTCAGCATCGGATTGGCGCTCACCTTGGTCACTGTAGGTGCTGCGGCGGCAATTGGTGCTAAGCAGGCCTCCAACCGTTGGCCTTGGCTGGGCACCGTGGCTCGTCGTGCTCCGTACCTGTCCAGCGTGCTGATCATTTGTGTTGGTCTGTACGTGGGTTTCCATGGCTGGATCGGCCTGAACGCTTGAGGCAAGTCTTTCGTGCTTGAACTTACGAGCTACATTGGTCTGTTCGTGGCGGCATTCGGTGCCGCGACGTTATTGCCAATGCAGTCTGAAGCCGTGCTGGTCGGGATGTTGCTCTCCGACCGGTACGTCGTTTCTACGCTATTGGCGGTAGCCACTGTTGGCAATGTGCTTGGCTCCGCACTGAACTGGCTTCTGGGCCGTTCCGTTGAGCGATTCCGCCACAAGCGCTGGTTCCCCGTGAGCGAGAGCAAGTTAGAAAAAGCCCAGCAGTCCTATCTGCGCTACGGGCGCTGGTCACTGTTATTGAGCTGGGTGCCCATCATTGGCGACCCGCTGACAGTCGTCGCTGGAGTCATGCGCGAGCCGCTCTGGAGTTTCCTGTTGATTGTCACCCTGGCCAAGGGGATGCGTTATCTCGTGCTGACCGCCGTCACTTTGGGATGGACATGACGACTGCTCATACAAATCCGCCTTCTTCACTCAAGAGCCGAAACGCCAGCCTGGATCTGATCAAATGGCTGGCAATGCTCACCATGGTTATCGATCACTTACGATTGGTCTGGCCGGAAATGAGCAACCTGTTCATTCC
>NZ_JAHHIU010000424.1 GCF_024539815.1 Streptomyces hayashii | reverse complement strand
GTTTTAAGATTGCGTCGCGTCTTGAACTCTGCCCCACGAACTACGTCTTGATGTAGGTTCAATGGGGGTAACCAAATCTCATCCGAGGATACCCAAATGAAATCCATGAAAACCCTGTTTGTCATCGCAGCCTTGACCGTTTCTTCTCTGGCGATGGCCGAAGGCGGCAGTGATCGCGTATTCGCACGCATGGAAGCGGCCAGACAGAACTCAATGGAAGCGTACCAGGTAGTCCAAAAGCAAGGTACTCAAACCCCGATCGCAGAGAGCAAAGCCAAAGGAGGCGACCACACCAATTGCTGAATAGCTTGGTGTCCTCTCAAGCTGACAGAAATGTAATCACTGCGATGGTCCAAATGTGGCAATTTCTGAGTTCGCTTGCCGTATCAATTCGTCTTTAGTGACGGCGGGCGAAGCTCATTCGGCTCAACACGAATTCCCGAGAGAGTGCCTTCAACCTGTATGAGCAACTCACTGGTTGTTTCGCACAGCTTCCCTTTTGATTGATTGGACATAAACGGCATGCACTCCCAAACCTCTAGGCGGACATTCGTCAAAGGCCTGGCCGCTGGTGGCATTCTTGGCGGCCTTGGGCTGTGGCGCACCCCTGTGTGGGCAGTGACCAGTCCTGGTCTTCCGAGCGTATTGACTGGCAACCAGTTTGATCTGTTTATTGGTGAAACCCCGGTAAACATCACCGGTTCGCCGCGCACAGCCATGACCATCAATGGCACCTTGCCGGGACCCCTGCTGCGCTGGCGCGAAGGAGAAACGGTCACACTGCGTGTGAAAAACCGCCTAGACCAAGACACCTCGATCCATTGGCACGGGATCATCCTGCCGGCCAACATGGACGGTGTACCTGGTTTGAGTTTCCATGGCATCGCACCCGATGGCATGTACGAGTACAAATTCAAAGTTCATCAGAACGGTACGTACTGGTACCACAGCCACTCCGGTTTACAGGAACAGGTTGGTGTTTACGGTCCAATCGTGATCGATTCAAAAGAGCCTGAACCTTTTCAATACAACCGCGATTACGTGGTGATGCTGACCGACTGGACCGATGAAGATCCTAGTCGTGTCATGGCCAAGCTCAAGAAACAATCGGACTACTACAACCACCACAAACGTACTGTTGGCGACTTCATCGACGATGTCAGCAAGCAAGGCTGGTCCGCAGCCGTGGCAGATCGGAAGATGTGGGCCGAAATGAAAATGAACCCCACCGATCTCGCAGACGTCAGTGGGGATACTTACACCTATCTCATGAATGGCCAGGCCCCTAACGGTAACTGGACCGGAATTTTCAAACCGGGTGAGAAGCTGCGTTTGCGCTTTATCAACGGCTCGGCCATGAGCTACTTCGACGTCCGTATCCCTGGTTTGAAAATGACTGTTGTGGCCGCCGACGGTCAGCACGTCAACCCGGTCAGCGTCGACGAATTCCGCATCGCCGTAGCAGAAACCTATGACGTGATCGTGGAACCTGCCAGCGAAGAGGCTTACACCATCTTCGCCCAATCCATGGATCGAACCGGTTATGCACGCGGAACCCTGGCGGTACGCGAAGGGTTGAAGGCGCCGGTACCGCCGATCGATCCCCGCCCTCTTTTGACCATGGATGACATGGGGATGGGCGGTATGGCCGGCATGGACCATGGCAGCATGGCAGGCATGGGTGGCGGCGATATGAAGCAAGGTGACATGTCCGGCATGGCCGGGATGGATCACAGCAAAATGACCGGCATGGATCAAGGTGATATGACCGGCATGACCGGTATGGACCAAGGTGACATGTCCAACATGACCGGTATGGATCACAGCAAGATGACCGGCATGGACAAGAGCGATATGTCCAACATGGCCGGCATGGACCACAGCAAGATGACCGGTATGGACAAGGGCGACATGTCCAGCATGGCCGGCATGGATCACAGCAAGATGGCTGGGATGGATCATGGCGATATGTCGGGAATGGCTGGCATGAGCGGCATGGGTGATATGCAGTCTCACCCAGCTTCCGAAACCAATAATCCCCTGGTCGATATGCAGGCCATGAGCACTGCTCCAAAACTCAACGACCCGGGTATTGGCTTACGCAACAATGGCCGTCGCGTGCTCACATATTCTGACCTGAAAAGTACTTTCCAGGATCCTGATGGCCGCGAACCCAATCGCACCATTGAGCTGCACCTGACCGGCCATATGGAAAAGTTCTCGTGGTCATTCAACGGCATCAAATTCTCTGATGCCGAGCCGTTACGCCTCAAGTATGGCGAGCGTTTGCGCATCACGCTGGTGAACGACACCATGATGACCCACCCCATCCACCTCCACGGCATGTGGAGTGATCTTGAGGATGAGAACGGCAAATTCATGGTGCGCAAACACACGATCGACATGCCGCCCGGAACCAAACGCAGCTATCGAGTTACTGCCGACGCGTTGGGTCGCTGGGCCTATCACTGTCACCTGCTGTTCCATATGGAAATGGGCATGTTTCGTGAAGTACGGGTCGATGAGTGAAGGAGACGGGTTATGAGCACTTACCTAAATCGTAAATCGCTGATGGGCGAGTCCAAACCTGATCACAGGGCACTGGATCACAACAAGATGAGCCATGAGTCGATGGATCATGACCAAAAAACCAAAAAGGCAGATTGAGATCATGACCAGTAAGCTTTTACGCCCAGCCTTGATTGCACTGGCAGTCTCCGTCAGTCCTGCTTTCTTTGCCGTGGCCAACGCCGCTGAAGAGATGGATCACGGTTCGATGGGAACCATGGACCATAGCAAGATGGGGGCCATGGATCACAGCAAGATGAACATGGACCAAGGCCAAATGGACGGCATGGAGAGCATGGACCACAGCAATATGAGTATGGATTCAGGAGCGACCACCACGAGTCGTACCCCCATTCCGGTACTGACCGATGCTGATCGTGCAGCCGCTTTTCCCCCGGTGGCTGGTCATGGCGTCCACGACAAGAAACTCAACTCTTTCATCCTGCTTGAT
>NZ_JAHHIU010000423.1 GCF_024539815.1 Streptomyces hayashii | reverse complement strand
GAATCAACTCGGTCATTTTTCCCTCGAACTCGTTTCCAACCCGTAGCGTGACCCGCAGCCTGGGCGTAAATGCTTTCGCCACCTTCTTCTTGGCTGCTGGAGCGACAACGGGTTTCGCGAACACAACTTCTTCCACAGGCTCATTTACTAGAGGAGCAGATATCTGCTCTTCGGGCTGAGGCGTACCGAATAGGGCACGACGCATTTCTTCTTCAGTTAATTCAGAGCTCATAGAACATCTCAAAGTGGGCGGTAATCAGCTCGACGAATTCTACTAGGATGGCGGCTCCAGCGTGTCCTCTGGGAGCATGTATGGTCACTGTGAATTCGGGCTACGTGGTCAACATTTCAACGTGGTAGTGGGCTAGATAGCGATAAAATGATGCAACGTAAGCTAGGCTATTGAGTGCTTAAGGGTTCATCGCAATGGTTGTCTGGCTTTGTCTTCGACAACTGAGTGAACTGCTCCAATGCGTTTTGGAAGTCCTTCAATGCAAAGCTTACAGGCTTGCTCTCGGCGATCCATTTTGTCGAGATTCCAACTTCCAGTTTGTCCGAAATACTTTGACCGAAGCGCCGCCAGTGTACCGTGTCAGCATCGATTACCTGCTCTGCGACCAAGACGATACAGTCAAAATTCATGTCATCGCTACAGACCAGTAACGGCACGATTGTGGAGCTTCCATCCTCCGCCGGGATGATGCGACGGTTCGCAAGAGCGTTTTCGTCTTCGTCGATAAGCCAGATCAGAGAAAGACCAAGGCTTGCGACGTCTGACCATTCGAGATGAGTGGACAGCCATTGCTCAATGCCAATGCCGTCAATCATTAACCATGCGCAAGCGCTCTTGGCGAATCCAGGTCGGTAGTAAGCGGCGCTGATAACTTGGTGCATGGCGAAGTCCTTTAGTGCGGTGCGGCTGGGTCATAGAGAATGATGATACTCCAGTGATATCACCCCGCGTTTCAGATCGCTACTCTCGACGCTTGAGGGGCAGCCTATTGCACCGGGACGTATTGGCAGCTTTCAACCTAGTCACAATGATGAGGTTGGATTGTGAGCATCCGTGCCATTCGGGTTTTCCTGACAAGCTGCTCCTCCAACTTTAATCAGGTACGATCCTGAAGACTCATCAATAATCGAGATCGTATGATGCAAGACGGCTGCTGGCCCTTCCAGCTCTTCGGTGCCAATTTCGTCACTGAATCCGAGGCGCAAGAATTTGTGTTTGAGCAGTGGGAGCCAGAGCCACCTGAAAGCGCAAGCGAAGCCGAGTACATTTCGTGGGAAGACCGCAATCCAACCTGGCGACTAGCGGAGGAGCTAGAATTCTATATGGACTCAGATTTCGTTGAGCTTGCCGGCACCCCACAAGACGTCATAGCGCAAATCCGCAGCCCCTCTGAGAGAATGCTTTTCAGCTCCAAGGCAACAGAATTTACCCATTTTATTCTGGTGGGGTCGAATGCCATCTGGGGTGACCGTCGTTCGACTTCTGCCCAAGGAGAACCGCTGGTGCGCTTACCGGAGAGCACTGCAACCATCTCATATCTCGGTCTGTTCAATTCAATTTGACTGCACGAAGAGTCGTGTCTGAGTTGTGCGGCTAATGCAGTATACGACTGGGGACTCTCGGCCTGAAGCCCGGTCACAGTGTCTGCAAGGTGCCGAGAGCAGTCGCTCAATACGTCTGCTTAACCAGCAGCGGTTGAGGGCAGGTCTGCTAAGATCGAGGCATAAACCTGCCAGGGGGGCAGTAATGGGAAACTACACGAAAGGACTCACAGAGCGCCGTCATCACACACAGCTCAGAGAGGGCTATTGCCTGATCTGTGGAACTTTCGGCCCTCTCAGTTGGGATCATGTTCCGCCTCAGGGCAGTATAACAATAACAAAAATTGAGCAGGCTCACCTGACGGAGGTTATGGGAGTCAACTCTGATGCTGTCATTGGCGTTAAGTATTCTAACGGTAGCAAGTTCAGAACTATCTGCAAGCATTGCAATAGCTCACATCTCGGTGCTAATGACCAAGAGGTCGCGCGGGTCTACAAAGGCATATCAGAGAAGATCAAACAGTATTTCTTGAAGGCAAACAGCCCAGTCAATCACGTGCATTTGCCATTTGATGGGATGAAATTCTGCCGTGCTATGGTGGGACATGTGCTTTCAGCAACCACTGTAAAAGAGTGCCTTCAAGAGCCTTTGCCGGTTCCTTACTATGCACCGTTACAAAAGTTTGTCATGGGTGACGATACCGCCACTGATAGCACCCATGATTTCTACATCTGGTTCTATCCTCACCGCAGGCACATGAGCATCAAGATGTTTACTTGCAAAAACCAGGGACACATTGCCACCCTAAGTCTCTTGTCATTTTTTCCGCTTGCGTTTTTGATCACAGAAAAAGGTCAGGGGATTTATCCTTCCGGTGCGACGCCTATGAAGCCCACTGATAAAACACTTAATGTGAAACTCGACTCAGGACACCTGCCTTATGCTGCTTTTCCCAATGCAGGGCTGAAAGGGGATCAGATGATTCTACTAAATGGTACTCAGTCGATTGTGAGTTACCCCATCTGAATGCCTTTGCTTCTGCAGCTTTGAGATAGTTTGTTCAGCCATGATTTCACTTGGCTATTCGTGCTTGCCGTCTTCAATTGTCGATTGCCCGGCCTTTATCTGGTGAGTGGCTTACTGCCGTCTGCGCGGTTGAGCTGCCGATGCTTGGAACGACCCGCTATAACTGAAAGTCTACCTGTATCTACACATCGGTAAGGTACAGAGCAATGGATAAGACAATCACCGTCGATCAACTGGCTACCACCGACCTTGGATCAATCAATGAAATATGGTTGGACGGGACGCATACCCAGATATGCCTATGGCGTGGCGAACACGTATTCACACACGAAATGATGAGTGAGGGTACCCACGATCAGAATGTCCGACGTCTTTGCGTAAAGGTGGTCAACCCTGACGATCAAGCTGCACTGGCCAACGTTGAGTTGATGGTGCGCGAACGGCTGGAAAAGATGGGGAAGGAAGGCGAGTTTTATCCGGCTGAGAAGGCGGACACTCATCGATAGCACCCATC
>NZ_JAHHIU010000422.1 GCF_024539815.1 Streptomyces hayashii | reverse complement strand
AACGAACTCTGGCTTCCTGCCCTCATCGATGGCTGTTTTAGAAAAATTTACTGAACGCTCTGTCATCTCACTGCGCAGCTCCCCGATCAAATTCGCGATTGCGCGACTTGAGTTCAGGCCGCTGGTTGTTACTGAGGTGACTAGAAGGTCAACACGACCAGAGGTCGGCTCGAATACTTTGATCATCAACGACCCGTCAGGGTTGACGGTGCAATGGCAAGACAGCGGCAGAAAACCGCATTCAATAATATGTCTAAGCTCAAGCGCGGAAATCATCAGAGGGGCTCCTTCAGCCAACGTTGAAAATCAGGGCTCAATTGAGAGTAGCCGCGTAGCGTAAAAGTGCTTACTCGCCCGGATTTTTTTCCAAGTGAACCGTTTAACCTTCGATTTGGGTGACGCACATTCATAAAACTCCATACGCGTTCGAAATAGCCAAAAGGGAGTGGAATTTTTCCTAATGCAACGAATCGATCCTTATGGACGTTACGGAGGCTTTATGAATACTGATCTCTACATCATCGAATACCAGCTCCACGGCGAGCGAAAGTCATTCATCATTCGATCCAAAATGATGCGCAATGCAGATGCCTGGCACTGGGCAAGCTGTGACGCCGGTATTTCTCCAATTCCCAAACCTGGTCGACCTCCTTTGAAGCTAGTGTCGAAACCGCAGGCTGAGCAGTATGGCCTTTCAGACGTGAGATGGAAGGAGTCTGCGGCACCTAACTGGACTGAAATCGCTACACCGTGAACTCAGGATGGGTGCAGCACAGCCAGTTGCTGTCATCAGCAAGAGACGGAGCGCGGGTATCTCACTCTCTCACTGCGGCCAGTTAAGAATTTCAAAACAGCTTCGAAACCGTCTCGTTTGGAATAATTGATAGAAAGGAATCGTCAATGAACAGCGTCATATATGGGGCTGCTATCAAAGCAGTCTTCCCAATCCTTCTCGCAGTCTTTATCGCTTTGCTTACTGCTTGCGCAGGCAACAACTCGGACTCCAATGTTGTTGCTCCTGGCGATATCAAATCGCCCGCCACGCAGTCCCTTGATGCCGGCGCGGCCTTGCTTCAATCACGCCCTCCGATAGACGCATTGAATGCGTACCTGGACGGCTTCCATTTTTATAACGGCCACATGGATGCCCAGATGGAGGCCCACCATTACTGCGCTATCCTCAATGAGGAAGTTATCCAGTGCGTGATCTACGATGGCAATCGTAAGGACGCCAAGCTGATGGGGGTCGAGTACATCATCAGCGAACAATTGTTCGCAGGTCTTCCCAAAGCCGAACAAGCGCTTTGGCACAGTCATGTTCACGAAGTGAAATCAGGTCAGCTCGTAGCGCCTGGGATCCCTGAGGTAGCCGAGCATGCATTGATGGAAAAACTCGTCCATACCTACGGCAAGACGTGGCATACCTGGCATACCGACCTCAATAAAGACCTGCCCCTTGGCGTTCCTCTGCTCATGATGGGCTTTACAGCAGACGGGCAAGCGGATCCACAGATGGTTGCAGATCGGGATCGTCGATTCAGGTTGGATAGCGCGCAGAAGAAGAAAGCTCGAGCGGACATACCGACGCCCGTCGTTGCGCCGGGCGCGGATGCGTGGAGTCAGGGTGAGGTTTTTCAGATAGTGGATCCGACGAACACACCTCATCAACACTGATTTCATCACTGGTATTGGCGTAATGGCTCCAGCCATTGACGACGGCGCTCGCTCGTAGGCTCCCGAAAAACGTCGCCTGCAATGACAATTTTGAATCGGTACCTGGTTTCCATCTGCACGTAGATGGAACTCCAGGCTTCTACGATGGCCGACATTTAGCAGGCGACACGTTGATTGCCTAAACACAAGGAGGCTCACATGCCCGATTTGAACGGCAAAATTCGTTACGCAGTGGTCGGCGGCGGATCGATTTCCCAAGGTGCCTTTATGCCAGGCATCGGACAGACAGAAAATTCCGTCATGACTACCCTTGTAACGGGTGACCCAATTAAGGCAGACAAGCTCGCCAAACGCTACGACCTGAAAAGCTACAGCTATTCGCAATACCCCGAGTTGTTGGCATCCGGTGAGATTGATGCCGTCTACGTCGCTACGCCCAACTTCCTGCACCGTGAATTTGTAGTACCCGCCTTGGAAGCAGGTATACATGTGCTGTTGGAAAAGCCGATGGCCGCGAACGAGGATGATTGCGAAGCGATGCTCGCAGCGGCGCAACGCTCGAAAGCAAAGTTTATGATTGCTTACCGCCTACACTCTGAGCCAGGCACTCTTGAAATGATCGAGCGCGTGCATGCCGGAGACTTCGGGCGACCTCGCCTGTTCACGTCGACATTCACGCAGACGGTGAAACCATCCAATCATCGGATGCAAAACGGCTTTGCAGCAGGCCCCGTGCTGGATATGGGGCCGTACCCGCTGAATATGGTGCGACAGCTATTTGGTGATGAGCCCATCGAGGTCAGCGCGGTGGGTACGACCGCACCCGGCAGTAAATTGGGAACCCCTGATACGGTGAGTGTGTGCCTTAGGTTTTCCGAAGAGCGCATGGCGCAATTCACCATCAGCTACACCCTTCCAAGCAGCGAGCGTTTCCAGCTCATTGGCACTGAGGGCGAAATCGAAGCATCTCCCTGTTTCGGTTATGGTGAGGGCGTAGGTATTACCTACCGCGCTACCGTCGGTGATCAAACCAATGAACACTCGCATGGCGTTGTCGACCAGTTTGCAGGCGAGACGGCGTACTTCTCCGATTGCATTCTTAATGGCTCAACACCAGAGCCCTGTGGCGAAGAAGGCTTCAGGGACGTTCGAGTGCTGCTCGCCGTAGAACGGGCATTGGCAACTGGTCAACCTCAAAAACTGGATGCGCTACCCGCAAAGACGGTGCCAGGCTCAGACCAGAAACGCCACTACGAGCTCGCCGAGGTTCCCGACTATATAGATACAGAATCGCCGACTGAATAAGGGCATGCCCTCTTTTGTCGTTAAGGCGAAAGAGGGAACCCAAACGAATAAGCCACTCCGGCCAGCTATTGGAAGACCAGCGCTAAGTACGTCTGGCGGTTGCTAACATAACTGCCGCTCCCAGCAGGGTGGCACCCGTTATGCGATTGAAGAT
>NZ_JAHHIU010000421.1 GCF_024539815.1 Streptomyces hayashii | reverse complement strand
GCCCCGGCCGCGACGGGCCGGGGCACGACGGACCGGGGCGCGACGGGCTCGGCGAGATCGGTCTCGTAGGCCCGGATGCCCTCGGCCTCCAGCGCCTCGTTGAACCCGACCTCGGGCCCGGATGCGGACGAGGGCGTGGCCGTCACCGGCTCCGACCCGGCCGGTACCGCCCGGGACCGGACGGGAGCCGACCCTGAACCGGAGCGTGCGGCGCCACCGGAGCCGCGCTCCGCAGAGCGGGGCTCTCCGTCCCCGCAGCGGCGCCGGACGGGGCCGGGGCGAGGGGTCGCTCCCCAGCGCAGCAGCAGCACGGCGGCGACGACGGCCGCCGCCGCGAGGGCGAGAGGGGGGTGAGCGCTCACAGGATCCCTTCCTCCGGGCGCGGGCCGCCGGTTCGGCGTCCGTGCCGGTCGGACACCCCAGTACCCCCGGGAGCCCGGCTCTACCGCCCACGCGACCACCGTCACCGAAAGGTGTCACCGCCCGCCGTCGGCCGGGACGGGCCTCGGCGTCAGGACCCCAGGCGGCGCCGGTCCTCCTCGTCCCACTTGCGGGTGTCGCGCGGCTGGACGTAGGGCTCGTCGTCGGCCGGGTGACCGCCGGCGACGGCGCGCTGGCGCACCAGCTCCGCGTCGAACTCCAGGCCCAGCAGGATCGCCAGGTTCGTGATCCACAGCCACACCAGGAAGACGATCACGCCGGCCAGGGTTCCGTACGTCTTGTTGTACGACCCGAAGTTCGCCACGTACAGCGCGAACCCGGCGGAGGCGATCATCCAGATCAGCAGGGCGAGGAAACTGCCCGGCGTGATCCAGCGGAAGCCGCGGACCTTCGCGTTCGGGGTCGCCCAGAACAGCAGCGCGATCATGACGGTGACCAGCAGCACCAGCACCGGCCACTTGGCGATCGACCAGGCCGTCAGCCCCGCGTCGCCGACCCCCAGCGCCGTGCCCGCCTGCCGGGCGAGACCGCCGGTGAACACGACGATGAGGGCGCTGATCACGGCCATCACCATCAGGGCCACGGTCACCCCGACACGCACCGGCAGCACCTTCCACACCGGACGACCCTCGGGGACGTCGTAGACCGCGTTGGCGCTGCGGATGAACGCGGCGACGTAACCGGACGCCGACCACACCGCCAGCACCAGGCCGACGATCGCCATGACCGAGCCGATCCCGCCCTTGCCCTGCATCTGCTGCACCGCGCTGCGCAGGACGTCCTGCGCCGGGCCCGGGGCCAGCTTCTGGATGTTGTCCAGGACCGTCTGCGTGGCCGACCGGCCGACGATGCCCAGCAGTGACACCAGCGCCAGCAGCGCGGGGAACAGCGCCAGGATCGAGTAGTAGGTGAGGGCGGCGGCCCGGTCGCTCAGCTCGTCCCTCTTGAACTCCTTCAGGGTGCCCTTCAGGACCGCCGTCCATGAGTGTCGGGGCAGGTCGGTCGGGCTGTCGGGAGCCCGCCGCTCCACCTGCTCGTCCGGCCCGGCGGAGACCGCTTCCCGCTCGTCCCGCCGGCCGGCGACCGCTTCCCGCTCGTCCCCGCGCTCACCGGCGTCCCGGCCCTCGTTCTCCGGCTCGGCGGAGGCCGGGGCCCGCGTCGTCTCGTCCTCGCGCGCGACGGCGTCGCGCTCCTCGTGGCGTCCGTGCCACCCGCGTCGCTTCAGTGTCCGTGTCATGCCGCTCGGGTATCCGGCTGAGCGTCACCCATACGCAGATATCCGACATATGGGACTTTTCTTTGACGGAGGCCGGGGCGGGGCTGGGCGGGAGCAGGCGACGGCGACAAACGGAGGCCGTTCTTCCGTTCGGGTCTTCAGGCCGGCCCGCATGGGTACCCGGCGACGTGCGCAACGACCGCAAGCACGGCAAGCACGGCCCGCCACGGCCGGCGACCAGGAGGTGCTCATGAGCACGGTGAAGGATGCGGTGGACGTCGAGGTGCCCGTCCACACGGCCTACAACCAGTGGACCCAGTTCGAGGAGTTCCCGAACTTCATGGAGGGCGTCGAGGAGGTGCGGCAGCTCGATGAGCGGCACAACCACTGGACCACCAAGATCGGCGGAGTGCGGCGCGAGTTCGACACCGAGATCGTCGACCAGCTGCCCGACGACCGCATCACCTGGCGGGTCGTCGGCGGCGAGACCCAGCAGCGGGGATCGGTCAGGTTCGAGCGACTGGACGACACCCGCACCCGGGTGGAGCTCGTGATGGACGTCGAGCCCTCCGGCATGGCCGAGAAGGGCGCGGACATGCTCGGCATGATCGACCGCCGGGTCAAGGGGGACCTGCACCGCTTCAAGGACTACGTCGAGGGCCGCGGCGGCGAGACCGGCGCCTGGCGCGGGCGCATCCGTCCCGGGGACCCCGGCTCGCTCCTCTGACCCGCGGGAACAGCTGAGAGCACACCCGCGAGGACGCCTGCGAACGCCTGCGAACGCCTGCGGGGACGCCGGAAGAGCACGTACGGAGGCTCCGGGAGGCACGTGCGAGGCGGGCGCCGCGGGCCGTTCCGGACGAGAGCGCCACGGGCTTCGAAAGGGGCGGCGGCATGCAGACCTTCCTGCCCTATTCCGACTTCAGGGACTCGGCGCTCGTCCTGGACCGGCGCCGGCTCGGCAAGCAGCGGGTCGAGGCGCTTCAGGTCCTTCGCGGCCTCGTCCGGCCCGGCTACGGATGGCGCAGGCATCCGGCCGTGCGCATGTGGGCGGGCTACGAGGAGGCGCTGGTGCGGTACGGGCTGGAGATCTGCCGGGCGTGGTGCGACCTGGGCCACCGGGACACCTGTGCGGCCACGCTGGTCGCGGACTTCACCGCGTCCCGTCGCCTCGCGCCGGACGCGGCCCCGGCGCCGACGCGTGACCGGGCCGCGCGTGACCAGGCCCGGCTGGCCGCGGCCGGGGAACTCCCTCCGTGGCTCGGCGAGGACGCCTTCCACCGCAGCCACCGGTCGGCGCTGGTGCGCAAGGACCCGGCCGTCTACGCACCGCTCTTCCCCGACGTGCCGGACGACCTGCCCTATGTGTGGCCGGCCTCGGACCGGGTGAGCGGCGAGGCCCCTCCCGCCCCCGGTTCCGGCCCGGCGGGCCCGGCCGCACGCTAGCCCGAGGTCCTACCTCTCCGACCTCCCCTTCGCCCCCTACCTCTCCCTCTCTCCCTTCCCGCCCTTCC
>NZ_JAHHIU010000420.1 GCF_024539815.1 Streptomyces hayashii | reverse complement strand
TTTTAGGAGAAGCCCACCGGCGCAATGCCAGCGACGTCCACTTTGTCGTAGGTCACGATATCACTCGAATCTTCTTTCGCATCCACGGGCTCTTGTGGGAGGCAGAACAGCACCAGAGCCAGGTGGGCATGGAGCTCTGCTCGTCCCTCTACAACAGCATGTGCGATGTCGCGAAAGACCACTACCAGCCGCAGGTGAGCCAGGACGCCAGGGTAAAACGCGCCTATGTCGACCAACTCGGTTTGTTCGGTGCCCGAGTCGCCACTCGGCCGCTCGTAGATGGCCCTCTGATGGTTTTGCGTCTGCTGTATGACGACAAAACCAAAATGACGCTTAGTGATCTCGGTTTCCTGACGCAGCAAATTGATGCATTCAGCCGCATCCGCAGCTTGCCTTATGGGGTGAACCTGATCACTGGACCCACCGGTTCCGGCAAATCGAAGTCGCTGCAGGTAAACCTGAACCTCTTGCACGAAGAGTGCGGTGGAACAAAACACATTCTGACGATGGAAGATCCACCTGAATATCCACTTCTCGCCAATCAGTCACCGCTGGGCGCCGGTGAAACCTGGAATGACGGGATCACCAATTCCATGCGACTCGACCCTGACATTCTCATGTATGGGGAGATCCGGGACCTTGCATCAGCACAAGCGGCTTTCCGCGGCGGTATGACTGGTCACCTGGTGCTGACGACACTGCACACCAACAACGCTGTAGCAGCTCTTCAACGACTGATCGACATGGGTGTAGACCGACACCTGGTTACTGATCCTGCACTGATGACAAGCGTGGTCAATCAATCCCTCTTGCCCGTGCTGTGTTCCCACTGCCGCGTCCCCGCACGCGAGCATCTCGGGCAGCTCAACAGTGCGCTGGTGCAGCACTTGCGCGATTTGGAAGCGATTGATGAGACCTACCTCAAAGGACCGGGATGCCCGCATTGCAAAGGCTTGGGCATCACCGGTCGCACGGTGGTTGCGGAAACTTTGCTCACCGACCTTGAATTCATGCGCGTTTTCAATGGGCAGGGTGCAAGTGCGGCACGTCGCCACTGGGTCAAGGAAATGGGCGGTATTACCAAGACCGCACACACGATCATCAAACTGAAACAAGGATTAGTAGACCCCCGCCACGCCGAAATGACGGTGGGGCCGTTGGACTTTGACCGGCAAATCCTGGAGCTCGCTCATGCTGAGTGACGTCAGAGCGATGCTGAATCGTTGGGCAGAGACCTTCTATGCCAAGCAGTTTGGCAAAAACGAAAGAATCCAGTTCTACGAGAGCCTGATGGGCATCCTTGAGGATGGTGTGTCGCTTGAAGACGCACTGCACACGGTGGCCAGAGCATTCAGCGATAACGGGCAGAAGCTCCATCCAGTGTCCCTTGCCTGCAGGGATATCGCGCAATCGGTAAAAGGTGGGAAATCGCTGAGCATTTCCTGCGAAGGCTGGGTTCCCTATGACGAGAACTCTTTGATCGCTTCCGGGGAAGACACCGGCAACCTGGTGCAGGCATTTCGGGACTGCGTGAGGATCATCGAAGTACGTCAGCGGATCAGCAAACTCGTAGCGTCCGCCACCGTTTTCCCCTCCATGGTGTGGAGCGTCATGGCGGCGTTGCTGTATGTGATTGCAGTGTGGATGGTGCCCTCCATGACACGACGCTCCAACCCCGAGGCGTGGACCGGCGTGCCGGCCTTCCTCTATGCCCTATCGAATTTCGTGACCCACTACGGGCTAGTGACGCTGATAGCTGTAATCGTCTTTATCCTCATATCGATCATCACTCTACCCGTGTTTTGCGGCCTTCAGATTACGGCCGCCAGCCCTTCGTGGAAGCTGCAGTTGAACAAGCTGCTCCAGGTCCTGCGAGTCCGAGCAGAGAGGCTCCCGCCTTGGTCAGTCTACAAGGCGCTCCACGGATCGATCTTTCTGCTCAACATGGCTGTGATGCTGCGCTCCGGCATCAACCAACTAGATGCGCTGACCTCTCTTCAACGCAATGCCTCTCCATGGTTGAAAGAGCGCCTGAGCGCCATTCATTACGGAGTGAGCGCCGGCAAAAACTTCGGTACCGCATTGAAGCTTGCGGGTCATCAATTCCCAGACCCCATGGCGATGCATTTTCTGGAAGTGCTCGCCACCCGCAAAGGCTTCGCTGAGTCGATGGAACGGTTTTCCAACCGGTGGCTGGAGCAAACGCTTCAGCGCGTCGAAGCCATCGCCAAATCTCTTATCGGCATGTCCTCCATGGCCATGGGGGTCATGATGATTCTGGTAGTGGTCGGGATCTTCCAGTTGGCCGGCAATGTGACTGCAACGCTTTAAATCAAACCTAAATGAGGTACTGGAAATGCCAACAAACACTCAAAACAACCAACGCGGATTTCTCTCCCTGGACGGGATGTTCTGGTTGATGCTGATCGCGGTGGCACTTGGTTTCATCGTGTTCATGGGCTACAGAACGTTCGGCAGCTCGGACGTCACCATTGAACAGAGCAATCTCGGCACGTTGCTGAGCAATACCAAACGACTGAAAAGCACCACGGGCTACGCCACGGCAGGCACCAACTTGGCGCCTTCTTTGATCAACCTCGAGGCAACTGGCGGCATGAGCATCAACGGTAATGCCCTGTCCAACCGCTGGAACGGCGCAGTGACCGTAATGAGCAACGGCATGACCTTCACCATCACAGAATCCAACCTTCCGAAAAATGCCTGCATCACCCTTGCCTCGAACATGGCCAAGGACAAACAGACAACGACGGCGATCAATGGCGGCACTGCAATTGCCGGCGAAATCACTGCGGTGGCAGCTGCGACCAGCTGCTCCTCGGACGCCAATACCATCGCTTGGACTTCGTACTAAGGAACTCAGTGTGAGCGTGATCTCTGATGCTGAATTCGTCGACCTGTACCTCGGCGATGGATTTGCCGACGCCAAAGGTCTCCCTGGGCAGGCACGAAGGGTTGAAGCGCCCGCCGAATGGCGGGCAGACCTTGAGCGCTTACGGGCGCAGTGCGAGGAAAAGCACAAGGCAACCCAGGATCCAGAGTTCGCCCTAATTGAAGATGGCGTCGTCCTTCGTGTAACCCAGTTGCTGGATTTGAATGGCAAGCCTGTGTTTGTCGTAAGCAAATCCTCAGTCCAGATCCGTCCAATGGACATGCTGGGTCTGCCCGACTATCTGCAGGACGCGCTGATG
>NZ_JAHHIU010000419.1 GCF_024539815.1 Streptomyces hayashii | reverse complement strand
GTTTTCAGCAAGCCGTGACTGCAAGGCGGGGTAGCTGTAAAGCCCGCGACGCGTGTCCATCAAAAACTCTGGCGTACCGCCGAGGACGAAGCCTAGACCCTCAGTGGAGCCTTGTAAGGAATCATTTAAAATCCGCAAGATCTGCTCGTAGTTGGCGTTGCGTGCCTGGGTGTTCGCTAGCTTGTACAGGTTGACAAGCTCGTCCAGACAAATCATGAGGCCGCCAAACCCTGCAAGCCGGACGAACCGCGACAGCAACTTCAACTGATCGTAGACCGATGCGTCATCAATGATTGTTCGGACACCAAGCGCCGCACGAGCATCTGTTCTAGTAGTGAATTCTCCTCGCAGCCATCGAATGGCATCTGCCTTCAGCTGCTCGTCGCCTTGTTCAAACCCTTGGCAGTATTTGGCAATTACGTCGGCGAAATCGTAGCCGTTTACCATCTCAGTGAGTTCGGCCAGAAATTCGCGAATGACGATTTCGCTCTCGACACCTCGCGTTTTGGCTTCAGATTTGGCTTGGGAAATGAATTTCTCAACAATACCCTGCAGCGCGCCACCGTCCGGTTTCGTCCGGGTGGACATGTTTTTAGCGAGCTCGGCATACAGGGAGCGTGCTTGTCCTCCGGATGCATGAAGCCTACGGTCGGGATTCAAATCGGCGTGCATTGTGACCAGCTTTCGCTCCATCGCAATGCCTCTGACAAGGTTGAGAAAAAAGGTTTTCCCCGCACCATATTCGCCTACAACGACCCTAAAAGCGGAGCCGCCGTCAGCTAGTCGATCTATGTCTTTCAGAAGAGCGTCTAGCTCTTTCGCTCGACCCACCTGAATAAGATGTTGGCCCGCACGAGGAACTACACCGGCTCGCAATGACTGGATGACCGCATCGCGATCTTTGGGGCGTCTCGTGCTCATAAGGCTAATTCTTCCAGGATATCTGGGTTGATCTCGATGGGGTCATCCCCCTCGGAGACTGGCATGTCGAACCGTTCAAACGCCATGTCGTTGATGTGCTCGAGAGCACCGTCCAGCATGAGTTCCATATCAGTGGCAACATCTTCCAGCTCTTGGCGGCTCCATTCTCGGCGTGACACGATCATTCGTAGAAACGCTGAGTGTTCTGTGTCGAGCCCATGCACAGTCGCCGTATGATCAGTTGGCTGATCCCTGATACTGACTTTCACGATAGGCGGTTCTGGAGATTCATCATTGAATACCTCCGCCAACAATGCTGAAACCGCTGCCGTCTCGCGTTGGAGCTGCGCAATTTTGTCCATGTCCAAATTGAAGCCTTGGGAGGCGTCAGTAATGCTTGACGTACCACCGGCCTGTTTGGCACTAGGCTCGGCACCAAGTGCGGACGCAGCGGAAGAATTCCTAGAAGGGGTGATGGCCGCGCCGTGTAAGTCCCCGTAAAGCAGCTGCGTATCCAGCTCAAGTGTTTTATAAACGCGCTCCAGCAGCCGGACTTCCTGAGGCGAAACGTTTCCGTCAGCTTGAGCGAGATGAGCTAGGAACCCAGCTATGGTGCGTTTGGCGTCGGCACTCAGAGGGCTTAACTTTTTCTTTAGGCTCGCCAGTGTAGGCGGCTGAAGAATTTGGATTTGCAGGTGGGCTTTGAGCCGTTTCTGATGAGATACGCGAAGATGACTCCAGGAATCGATATGCCGCCCTAGCTGGGTCATCTCATCGCCTGAGCTTTCACCATCTACGGCCGCAACCGCGCTTGCCAAATCCAGTGTTACCGCTGCAGCGTGATAGTCCGAAGATGTCCTTAGGCTTCCATCATCGTCACTCGTCGCGAACAATACGATCGTGTCGGAATTTTTGGGAGTACGGCTACCCGATAGTACATCTGGCTCAAAGCCGATATTCAAAGACTCGAGGGCTCTTGCCAAGGCTACAATTGTTCCACGAGGCAGAGCTCCTGAAGATCCAAAGCGACCTGCCAGATCCCCAAAACTCATCACCAACTGCTCATCCCCGGCTTGGAGTTGCAGTTCAGCGATTGCATCCTTCGCCGCTGCCGGCCATAGGGCCACCGGCAGTTGCAGAATACCCTCCAAATTTGAGGCTCCTTCTGGGTTACGACCTAGGTATCTGCTGTATGGGTCGAGGACTATAGTGCATTCATCCACCATAGCCTGCAGCTTGTTACGCGTTGCCGAAGTAGCGGAAACATCCGGTATATCACCCAACGCAATTTCGGGAGCGCTCAAGCGCGAAGAGGCGGAGCGATAGGCGATTTTGAGCAGAGTCTTATTTTGGGTAAGCACAAGGCCCTTCGGATAAAGGGCTGAATACCGGGCCACGAACAGCTGCGCAAACTGATCCGCGCATCTGCTCACAGCAGTGCGGCGGCTGATGTTAGGGTCTGACTGTACCCATGCCATTGCCCACGCCGCGTTCAGCGGATGTTTATCCAAAGCCATTTGGCCTAATGCCAGTCGTAGCGCAATCGGCAATTCAAAGCCATTCGACTCAAATCGAGGCGGTGCATTCAAGTACATCTGCGGTTCCACATCCATGAGTTGTATGTGGTTGAGCAGATTCGACGCGTAGTTTCGAAACGATGAATTGTCCCCGTAGAGGGTTTTAAGACGCTCAATCTCCGCTGCGATGGTGGGGAGTTCCGAGCGCGCGGCCTCATCTGTAATTGAATCAATGATGGCCCGACGCTCGAGACCGTAAAAAAAGATGAAGACATATCCTATATCCACACTGGGTGCACAGCGGCCCTCTGACAGCCATTGCAGGTACCCACGTCGTGCTGCAGGAGAAATGCCGCTGTAACTCGGCCAATACCCGGTTAGCTTCTCAGTGAGATCCACATGCGCAGCGTGCACAGTTAACTGGCCGTCAATCAGCGAGGGCTCTTGGTCAAACGCCCGATCTGCTCTCTCAGTGAAATACACCAAGGCAACCTTAAGGGCCTGTCCACCGACGGTGATGGTTTCATCTTTTCCAATCCATCGCGCTTTCGGGGTTAGGTTTTTAGGCTTGGGAATCGTGAATTGCTGCTCAGGCGAGCTCACCCTGATCGTATGGAAATCTGAGCCAGCGCGGTCTCCGCTGTTCACATCAACGCTGATTTCAGATTTTTGCTCGTGATTTGACAAGGAGGTGGTCTGACCTAATGAGTCGGCTAGGATATTCGTTTTAAGGCGAGGAGGGCGCTTCGGTGGCGCTGCGGAGTACTTCATTA
>NZ_JAHHIU010000418.1 GCF_024539815.1 Streptomyces hayashii | reverse complement strand
GGGGCCGTCGCCGTGATCGTCCTGGGGGCCGGGGCGGCCGGCTGGGCCGTCTACCTGAAGCTCGACGGGAACATCACGCCCGACGACGCGGCCGCGGCGGAACTCGCGCGGTATGCGAAGGAGCGGCCGACGTCGTTGGTGAAGGACGCGACGAACGTGCTGCTGATCGGGTCGGACTCGCGGTCGGGGGACGGCAACGAGGAGTACGGGCGCGACTCGGGGACCGAGCGGTCCGACACGACGATCCTGCTGCATCTGGCGGCCGGGCGGCGCAGCGCCACCGCCGTCTCCCTGCCCCGCGACCTGATGGTGGACGTGCCGGGATGCCGGCGGCCGGACGGGACGCGTACCGAGCCGATGTTCACGATGTTCAACTACGCCTTCCAGGCCGGGGGTTCGGCCTGCACGATCCGCACGGTGGAGAACCTCACCGGGGTGCGGATCGACCATCACGTCGTCGTCGACTTCGGCGGGTTCAAGGACATGGTCGACGCGGTGGACGGGGTCGAGGTCTGCCTGTCGGAGCCGATCAGCGACAAGGCCGCCCGGCTGCGGCTGCCGGCCGGGCGGGTCACGCTCGACGGGGAGCAGGCGCTCGGGTACGTGCGCGCCCGCAAGTCCCTCGGCAACGGCAGCGACACCGGCCGGATGGACCGGCAGCAGCGGTTCCTGGGGGCGCTCGTCAACAAGGTGCAGAGCAATGACGTCCTGCTGAATCCGGTGAAGCTGTATCCGGTGCTGGACGCGGCCACGTCCTCCCTCACCACCGATCCGGACCTGGCGAGTCTGCGCGGCCTGTATGAACTCGTGCGCGGCCTGCGGGACATTCCCACCGAACATGTGCAATTCCTGACCGTTCCGCGGGAGTCGTACGTCTATGACGCCAATCGCGACCAACTGGTGGAGGCCGAGGCGGAGAAGCTCTTCGAGCGACTGCGCACGGACAAGCCGGTGACGGTCTCCCGGGAACTGCCCACGAAATCCGCCCCTTCGACGTCGGGCGACCACGGACCGTACCGGCCTCCGGCGGTGGACGGAACGGCTTACGGGGCGGTTTCACCCAGCCCGCCCGCGCCCACGTTCCGCGGAAACACCGCCGCCGAGGAGGGTTGCGGGTAAAGCGCTTACCAAGCCAGACCCTTCCGCCGAACAGGAGTTCAAAGAAATGGGAGGGATTGCCCGCTTGTAGGGGCGTGGAATTTGTCACGGCCGTCGCTCGACGCTGAACTGGGCGGATAGTGTGAGCGATCCGGTGCACCCGGCCGCGAGGTCCTTCCTGGGGTCGCGCACCGTGTGACCGAGACCCGAGCGCCTTGAGGGGGAAAGGCGCCGCGTGGCCCCGACGGAGGATTCGGACAACCGTGGACGCGCAAGGCCGTGGGCGGGCGGAGAACATCGACCCCGCAGACCAGTGGGTGCTCAATCCGAACACCGGCGAATACGAACTGCGACTGAGCAGTTCCGCACCGCAGTCGCCGGTGCCCGGACCTCGTAGATCCGACTCCGGCAGGACCGGTGGCGGGAACGGGGATCCGGCGCGTTCACGCGCCGCCGAGCCGGACCGGCAGTCGCCGTCGTCGTCGCCCGGGCGGGCGGTGCCGAGCGCCGACGTGCCCGGTCCGCGGCGGCGCCGTGGCGCGCCCCCGGAGGAACCGGCGAACCGGCGCGGCCGGCGGCCGGTGAAGAAGAAGTCGCGGGCGAAGAAGATCCTGGTGTGGACCGGCGGGATCATGGCCTTCGTGATCGTGGGCACGGCCGGCGCCGCCTACCTCTACATCGAGCACCTCAACGACAACATCACGTCCGTCTCCGACGACGGCGCGAGCACCGGCGGTTTCAGCAAGGACAAGGCCATCAACCTGCTGGTGATCGGCACCGACAAGCGCACAGGCTCCGGCAACGAGGGCTACGGCGACTCCGGCAGCGTCGGCCACGCGGACACCACGATCCTGCTGCACGTCTCCAAGGACCGCACGAACGCGACCGCGCTCAGCATCCCGCGCGACCTGATCGTCGACGTCCCGGACTGCCAGACCAAGCAGGAGGACGGCACCGACAAGGTCATCAAGGGCTCGGAAGGCGTCCGCTTCAACACCAGCCTCGGCCAGGACGGCCGTACGCCGTCCTGCACCGTGCGCACGGTCACGGAGCTGACCGGGATCAAGGCGGACAACTTCATGGTGGCCGACTTCAACGCGGTGAAGACGCTGACCACCGCGGTGGGCGGGGTGGAGGTGTGTCTGGCCAAGGACATCGACGACTCCGACTCCCATCTGAAGCTGTCGAAGGGCACCCACCTCATCCAGGGCGAGCAGGCGCTCGCCTTCGTGCGGACCCGGCACTCGGTCGGCTTCGGCGGCGACCTGAGCCGGATCCAGATCCAGCAGCAGTTCCTCAGCGCCCTGATGCGCAAGCTGAAGTCGAACGACACGCTCTCCAGCCCCTCCAAGATGATCAAGCTGGCGGAGGCGGGCACCAAGGCGCTGGCCGTCGACGCCCAGCTCGACAGCATCAACAAGCTGAAGGACCTGGGCATGGAGCTGGGCAAGCTCGACATCAAGAACCTGACCTTCACCACCGTGCCGGTCGTCGACAACCCGGCCGAGAAGGTCAAGGCCACGGTCGTCCTCGACAACTCGGCGGCGCCCACCGTCTTCCAGATGATCAAGGACGACGTCTCCTTCACCGCGGTGAAGCAGCAGGCCGCGGCCTCGAAGGACGCGGCGGCCAAGGCGGCCGCGGCGCGTCTCAAGGGCGCCCAGTCCGCCGCCTCCGAGGTGCGGGTGCAGGTCATGAACGGCGGAGCGCCCCCCGGCAGCGCGCAGGAGACGCTCAACTGGCTGCAGAACGACGAGGGCGTCACGAAGTCCGAGAACGCCGGCAACGCGCCCGCGGCGCTGGCGAAGACGACCCTTGAGTACGCGCCCGACCAGGCCGCCCAGGCACGCAAGCTGGCCGCGGTCATGGGGCTGCCCGGCACCGCGCTGAAGCCGGGCAAGAGCGTCGAGAACGCGCAGGGTCTGCCGACCATGACGCTGACGCTGGGCAAGGACTTCAAGGGGGCGGGCGTCTCGCTCACGGCGGCGGCGAAGGTGCCCGACACGGTTCAGAAGTCCACGGCCGACAAGGTCCAGTGCGCCAAGTAGGTAACCCTTCGGGCCCGTCGTGCGTCTGACAGGGCGCGGGGCGGGCCCGTGTCAGGCGCACGGCGGGGAGGGGCAGGGCAATGGCGG
>NZ_JAHHIU010000417.1 GCF_024539815.1 Streptomyces hayashii | reverse complement strand
CTTTCCAGGTCGAGCCCCGCCGTGGCTGTTTTGCCCGGCAGCCCACGGCAGCAAGCTCGCGATGAAGTGCTTGTAGTTGAACGTTTCAAGCACAAGCGTCGCAGTGTGGGTCTGCCCCTTGCTCGAATGAATAGAGCCGAGTTTGATGTCCACCACGCCATTTTCATGAGTGCTTCGGAAGGTGTTCACTGCATTCTGTACAGCCCCTTCCTGCACAACCTCTGCGCTTTCCGCTACCCAAGCAAGGTACCTCTGTGCTGTCTCGGGTTGCTCATGCGCTCCAGCAAGCACTGATGCCAAGTTGGAGAAGCGGCGTGCGTAGGATGACCAGTTGTTGGTGCTGATGATGTTGGATGTGAACAGCAGCTCAACCACCAATTGTTGGTAGCTAGCCAAGTCTTCTGGGTTAGTTAAAAGTTGCTGAACCTGGACGTGCTGCCGGGCCCCTATCTTGATTTTGGTGGTGAGGTTGGTGAGGTTCACCAGGTGGAGAAGACCTTTGGCGACTTCCTCAACGCTATGGTGTGCGGTATCGCCTTTAACGAGATTACGCTTCGCTTGACGAATACGCTCAATCAACGTCGGAGGGCGGTATGCCCCCGAACCTGCGTTACGGTCATAGCCTCCCCAGTAATGCCCGACCGTTTTTGGATAATGCAGTGGGTCGGCATCGATAGGATCGAAGTCTCTATGGGTATAGCCGATCGCCGAGACTGTGGCCTTTCCCCGTAGGTCAGCGGGGAGCTCTTGGAGAACCAGATGCCCATAAGCATCCAGTACACCGCTGCAGTCGCCATCAGGGAAAACAAAAATGGTGTGGCGGAGGGGCCCTTCTTCACCCACGCTGCGCCGCCCGGAAAGCCCGTTTGCAACAGCATGGAAAGCAAAGGGATTTGCCAGTAACGCGATCGACTCATCGAAGCGAAAGCTGCTGGAGATGTCGACTGCTCTGCTTCGATCCGGAAAGTCACTGCCATTGGTGTGGATGTCCGATTCGAAAATCGCTTGGTTGGGATCGCCAACTCGCGTCACGCATATCCTTGAATTGTCCCGGGGGAAAATAGCGCTCAGGTAGTCGTTCTGCATCGCTGAGGTATCTTGCATCTCGTCGATGAAGACGCAGGGGAAACGGTGCCTCAATCCCTCCGCGACGCTTGGCCGCTCACTAAGCTGGGCGGTGCCCAGTACGAAAATTTCGTCGTAGCAGAAGTAACCTTGCCGGGCTGCCTTTCCTACCGCTCTCGCCATTATTTGATAGCTTTGAGCATCAGGGCCACACGGAAGGCTGCCCCGAGCGACCCCAATGCGAGGATTGGAAAAGTCTGTACAGGCTAACCGGAGCAATTTGGTATCGAAGGTTCTATGTCCTAGGAAACCGCGCAGAATCCTCCTGTCTTCTCGTTCCTCCCACATGTGCTTTGAGCGCACCCGGTGAGTCAGCTCATCATCGATCGCGGTAAAACGGTGTTGCGCGGAGAGCAGCCAAGGCGTGGCAAGGAAGCGCCTGACGAACCCATGAATCGTATCGATGTAGTGGGGGTAGCTCAGCAGCCGGCGACCAACATCAGTGTCGCCTAGCCGCTGCTCGATTTCCTCGCGGGCTACGTTGGTGTGGGATAACACGCAAATCCCTCGAGTGCGGCTTTTCCAGTTGCGGGCAAGGATGGCGAGTTTGGCGACAAGCAATGTGGTTTTACCGCTTCCTGGGCACGCCGATACGTCGAGTGTTTCTCGCGATCGAAGAAACGCCATGCGCTGCTCATCCAGGCCTTCAAGCTTCATAAGTCCTGAGATCCAGCCGATGTCCTCTTCGGTGATTTCGGGCACCAGGTCACGGAACGTGATCATGGTGTCTGCCGCTCAGATGGGTGTTGTGATGGCTGGTGCTGCTCGTGGGGCACTGCCAGGCGAGAGGTCACATAAGTGATCGCCTCAACGAGGTAGCTGGGGAGCCTTTCCTCCAGCCCCTCGCACGGCACCACAACCCCCTGATAGCGTTGTTCCAAAATGTCGACGAGGTACTGAGCTGCGATGGCCTTTGAGGCAACCTTGCGGTGGAACAGGGCATAGACAGTAGAACTCACTTGCTCGGGCGACATGTTCGAACTGTAATAGCTGTCATACTCAGCTATGGCCCGCTTAATGATCTGATCATGTGTTTCCCGACCAGCATGAAGTGCCTCATCCTTAGCAGCCAGGCGTGCAGCGATCAACACCTCGCGTGCCATGCCGCTGAAGGCCAAGTCGTATTCCAGCGTCCATTGCCCCGCCACGAACGTTTTTACATTCTGTTCGTCGTTCGCTTTACGCAGGCGGCGTCGCTCCTCCAAGCCGAGAAGCCGGCTATCATCATTGACACCAAAATCGCGCGTTGCGCGCCACTTTCTCTGTGCAGTGTTTTCCCATTTTGGATCGTCTGCACCTTCCACCAACCCCAGAATTTCTGGTGCGCAATCAGGCATGACGTCCATGTCCGAGACGCAGGCTACGGGGATGTTCAGAACACCAGCCCCAGGGGTCGCACGTTGGAGGATTCGAGCATAGCGGCCAAGACCAATGCCCCCTACATTTACGACTGATACCCCATGGCGGGTTAAGTCTTTTTCGAGCAGCCTCGCTAGCGCCGGCAACAGGATGGCTTCAGCATCGCCCTCGACGATGAGCACCCCACGTGCGAAGAACAAGTTCGCCTTGGTCACGTCCAGGAAACGGGCTAGGAAGCGATAGTCTCCTTCATCCAGCTTCGTGTGCTGCTTCCCGAGCGAATAAGCTTTGCGACCGTTCATTAGCACTAGATTGTCCAAGGCGATCTTGGAGCTGAGGTTGGGACTGTGGGTGGTGAGGATGACTTGTACCGGGCGCGTTTCGCTTTCCTGGCTGCCCTCATCTGAAGCCGTTCCGCGATGACCAAAGGACTCAGCTAACGGGGTTCCGGAGCCCTCGTTCCACGGGAGTGAGTCTTCCACACGCGCATTGTTTACCGTTTCTTGAACGACAACGGGGGAGACGGCTCTGGGCTTTGCTGCTTCGCTCAAAAACTCCATCAGGCGCAGTTGCCGCTGTGGATGGAGATGGGCCTCGGGCTCCTCAATGAGTAGCAACGGTAGCCCATCAGGCTCCTTGCCTAGCAGTAGCAACTCACAGGCCATGAACATCAGGTTGTTGGAGCCCAGTCCATATTCGCCACGAGCTTCTTGTGATCCTTGGTCAAGCAGACTCAATTCCATGCGTTCCAGTATCTGTCTGAGGCGAGCAGATTCCGAACTGCCGTCGACGAAATTG
>NZ_JAHHIU010000416.1 GCF_024539815.1 Streptomyces hayashii | reverse complement strand
CAGCTGGCCCGAGGGCATGACGGTGCGCATGTCGCCCTCGGGCCAGCTGAGGATGTGCCAGGGCAGCGAAGTGGCCTCACACATTGCCAGGTCGCGCGGCGACGGCCTGCTGGTGGCATCGGGATGCGAATGAATAATGCCAATGACCTCGCCGGCGTCTTCAGCAGCGGCGTATTCCTCCGGATCGATGCGAAACTCTTCGCTCGGCTCGGCTGCAGTGTTGCGGCATAGGAAATACTTCTGTGCCCGGCCAACCGCCAGCAGCAGCCCGCAGCACTCTTTCGGGTACTCCGCTGCAGCGTGCGCCTGGATCGCGTTCAAAATGTGCTTTCGCATCTTTCAGCTCCGGGCAATGAGTGACACGGCGGGGAATCCGCCGAACGGGTATGGGTTGCCCTCACCGAAACGAGGAATGCAGCCGCGGCCCAGCGTGGCGTCACACTGGTCGAGCTCAGGGTTGTCTGTGAGGTTGCCGTCCTTGTCACGGTATGGGCCGGTGTAGCCACAGTTCGGGCCGCGATAGCCGCCGGTGAGGCACCAGTGACAGAGCGTCGTGGCTTGCCGTCCGATTGACTCGCCCCCCACGTCGCCGGGACTGGCCAACTCCCAGCTCACCGTCTCCCCGTCCTCGTTCGTTTTCTGGTCGATGTACCAGATCTCGATGGTTTCCTGGGTGGGGTCGGCCGTTGGATTGCCTTCTGGGAAGTTTTCGGCATCCAGATAACTGCCCAGCGTGTGACGCATGGTCAACTTGAAATCAGCAAGATCCTGGAACGCCAAGCAAAGCGCAGTGATGCGCCCATTGACGTTGCCCACCGACAGCGCAGGCCTAACCGCCGTCCCATCGCCGTTGGCTTCAATGCCGTCGATCTGCATCGGCCAGGCGCCGTACTCTTCACCCTGCCAATAGATGGGTTTGGCGGGCAGCTGGTCAGCCTGGGCGCCGGCGGCAATCAGCTCCGCTGGCGTGTGCGGAATGGAGTGCCCGTGAAAGCGCAGAACGTCCGCGCCAAAGTCAGTGCCGTCCAATTCAAAGAGCAGCACTTCGCTGCCAGGCTCAAGAGCCTGGATATCACTGATCAGCGGCATACTTGCCCCTTATGGAAGAAACGATTGGGTGAAGGTGGTTGTCAGCGTGAACATCCCCGCGCCGTTCGGCGTGATTGCCGGAGCCGAGGCACGAAAAAAAGAAAGCTCACCCAGCGGTGGCGTCCAGAAGAAAGACTTATGCCCGGCGTGACGATCAAGAAAGCCCTTGATATCCATGGCCACCGCCTCTTTCACAACGAAGGTGAGCGGCCAGCTGTCTACCCGGTTGTTCGGGCCGTCGCCAACCACCTGTTCGTAACCGCTCCCAAACTTTGATGTTCGGTTGCGGTATTCAGGCGCACTGGTGGCCGAGATCAGCGGGCACCATGTGAACGTTTCAACGGCCATTAACGAGCCTCCAGATCTGTCCACCGGGTTGAGTTTGTCTCGCAATTTCCTGCTGAGCACCGCGCTGCGCCACGTCGGCATATGCCTGGCCGAGGGCCTGGGTGTCCTGATCAGTAGCGCCGCCTTGGGCCGCCGGCACCTGGAACGATTGGTTGATCGTAACGCCGCCAGCAGATGCCTTTGGTGCGGAGGTTCCGCCAGACAAGCCCACGTAGCCGCCGTCTGCATATCCGCGTTTGTTCAGATTGACGAGGTAGTCCTTCATGCCCGGTTGATTCACTACCTCCTTGCGAATCACCACCTCATCACCATGAACAATACCTTTGGGCTCCATCTTGCCGCCGGGCCCCGTCCAGCCCCCACTGTCAAAGTACTGGGAGGTATAGCCGGCTGCCGTGCTACCAAGCGAAGCCGGCGCAGCGCCACCACCGAACGCGCTGCCGACTGCAGCGCTTAGGCCGCTGCCAGCAATGCTGCTGAACACGCTGGATGCCGCCGATTGCAAGGCCATTTTGGCGATCATCTTCGCGAAGCTCTTGGCTACATCGCCAAAGCTCTGGTCTGCACCGAACGCCCAATCTACTGCCGCGTCCGTCAGCCCGTCATAGAGCGACGTGAAGGCTGATTTAGCCTGTCCTGCAACATCTTTGGCCTGATCCAGGTAGTTCTGGAAAGCTGACGACGCCCCCAGCGACCAGTCACCCCTTGCTTGATCTTCGTCCTCGTAGTACTTGTTTTGCATTGCCAGGCGCTGGTCGAGAGCGGAGCGCAGGGCCTGGGTTTCCTTGTAGTACAGCTCGGTACTGAACTGATCCTTGTTGCTCTTGTTGTAGTCCGAGGTCAGCTTGTCCATTTGCGACTGGTAGGACTGCTGAATGCTCAGCTGCTCCTGCAGACGCTTACGCTGCTCGTCGCCAAGCCCAAAACCTGCCAGATTGTTGTCAAGGCCCTGCTGGGCGCTGGCAAGCTGGCTTTTCAGGTTTTCATCGAATGCCGCGAGCTTTTTCCGGGTCTCCAGACCTTTTTCACGCAGGGTATTTTCAGCCTCGAGCGCGGAGTTGCGCTTGAGCTGAGCCGTGATCAACTCCTGGTTGGCCAGCAGCGACTTTTGGTCGGCAGTGAGAGTTTTCTTGCCCTTGATGTCAGCCAGCTGCTGCTCGAACTCGATCAGCTTTTTGGCGTTGCTGCCCAGGGTCTGGCTCGCTGCTGACTGATCACCGATGAGAGCGTTTTGCTGCTGGAGGACAGCGTACTGCTGACGGGCCTGGTCAAGCGCCTTAATCCCAGCATCCTCGCGATACTGCGGTGTCTTGGCGACCGCGGGGTCTTTATACTTTTCGTTGATGTTGGCAATGTCTTTCTTCTGTTGATCGGGTGAGATCAGCAGCGACTTATCGCCAGACGCGCGCGCTTGGATGATGCGGCGCTCTACCAACATCCGATATTCGCCAAGCTCTTTGGCGCGTTTGTCTGCGTTGGTTTCCGTTTCCTTGCGTAGTTTGTCCAGTGCAACCTGATCAGCGAGCGCAAGTTGCTGCTGCTGTTGCTGGAAGCCGCGCGCGGCTGCCCGGCGCTCCTCTTCAGCCTTCAACACCAGCTTTTGAGTTTTTTCGGCCTCCAATGCGTCGACCCGAAAACTGTCGTCGGGCACAAGGTTGCTGAAGCCGTCTGATTTGTTCAGCTTCCGAGCATTGGCGATCGCATTCAGCTGCTTATCCAAGGCAGCGATCTGTTGATCCAGCGTGTCCGTGCGCCCAACGTTGAGCGCGGCATCCCACGCTTCTTTAGCCGCATTTTTTACACCGTTCCAGCTGAGCTCTAAATAGCCAAGGTTCTTTTTGATCGAATCGGAAGTTCGGTTCAGACC
>NZ_JAHHIU010000415.1 GCF_024539815.1 Streptomyces hayashii | reverse complement strand
TCCGCGGACGCTGCACGCGGACGAGCCGTCTCCGCACGTGGACTGGTCCGCCGGCGCCGTACGCCTGCTGACCGAGGTCCGGGAATGGCCGCAGGACGATGGCCCGCGCCGGGCCGCGGTCTCCGCCTTCGGCATCAGCGGCACCAACGCCCACGCCATCCTCGAACAGGCTCCGCCGACGGACTTCGTGGCCCCTGACGGGCAACCGGATGTGCAGGACGACAGCGCCGTGCCCGTGGCCTGGCCGCTCTCCGCGCACAGTCCGGCTGCCCTTGCGGCGCAGGCGGCCCGACTGGCGGAAGACCTGTCCGTACGGAACGTGCCGTCGGTCGAGGTGACGCGCGCCCTCAGCGAGACGCGCGCCTTGCTGAACCACCGTGCCGTCGTCCTGGGCGCCGACTCCGCCGAACTCCTCTCAGGCCTCACCCGGTTGGCCTCGGCCGACACCGGTGACCTGCCGCCCGACGTCGTGATCGGCAACGCGGTCCGGGGTCGTACCGCGTTCCTCTTCCCGGGACAGGGCAGCCAACAGGCGGGCATGGGAGCGGAGTTGTATGCCGCGTATCCCGTGTTCGCCGATGCCCTGGACGAGATCTGCGCCCACTTCGACGGACTGCGACAAGTCCTTTTCGCCGAGGCCGAGGACGAGGCCGGTCTGATCGACCGGACCGAGTACACGCAGCCGGCGTTGTTCGCGGTCGAGGTGGCGTTGTTCCGGCTGCTGGAGTCGTGGGGTGTGCGGCCGGACTTCGTGGCGGGTCACTCGATCGGTGAGGTCGCTGCCGCGTATGCGGCGGGGGTGTGGTCGCTGGAGGACGCGTGCGCGCTGGTGGCGGCGCGTGGCCGGCTGATGGGCGCGCTGCCGGAGGGCGGCGCGATGCTGGCGGTGGAGGCGTCCGAGGCGGAGGTCCTGCCGCTGCTGGACGAGCGGGTCGTGATCGCCGCCGTCAACAGCGTCTCGTCGGTGGTCGTCTCCGGTGCGGCCGACGCGGTCGCCGGGTTGGAGACGGGCTGGCGTGAACAAGGTTTGCGAGTCAGGTGGTTGACGGTCAGCCATGCGTTCCACTCGCCGCTGATGGACCCGATGCTGGACGACTTCCGTGCGGTCGCGGAGGGGTTGTCGTACGAGGCTCCGCGCATCCCGGTCGTCTCCAACCTGACCGGCGAGGTCGCGACCGCCGAGGAGCTGTGCTCGCCGGACTACTGGGTCCGCCACGTCCGCGAAGCCGTCCGCTTCGCCGACGGGATTCGCGCCCTGAGCACTCAAGGCGTACGGAACTACGTCGAGGTGGGCCCCGGCGGGGTGCTGACCGCGATGGCGCAGGACGTGCTGGACGCAGTGGAAGCGTCTTCGGCCGCCGGAGTCGTCGCGGTGCTGCGCGGCGGCGGACGGACCGAACCGGAGTCGCTGACACGGGCTGCCGCCCGCCTCCATGTGCGCGGCGTCCAGGTGAACTGGACGGCGGTGAGCCCGGGTTCGGCGGCCGGCCACGGGCGTCCGGTGACTCTGCCGACGTACGCCTTCCAGCGCGAACGCTACTGGCCGAAGCCGATGACCGGACGCGGCGTCGGCAACGTGGCGGGCCTCGGTCTCCGCGTCGCCGAACATCCGCTGCTGGGTGCGGTGGTGCACCGCGCCGACGGCGAAGGCGCCGTCATCACAGGCGCGCTGTCCCTGCGCAGCCACCCATGGCTGTCGGACCATCAGGTGCTGGACACGGTGGTCGTGCCCGGCACCGCGCTGCTCGAACTCGCGGTCGCCGCCGGTGACCGGTTCGGTTGCGACCTGATCGAGGAACTCACGCTGGGCACACCGATGGCCCTCCCGGAGGCCGGTGGGGTCGACGTGCAGGTCACCGTCGAACCGGCCGCCGGACACCGCGGGTTCGAGATCGCCGTGTATTCCCGCCCGAGCGGTGACGACGGATCGGACGTCGACTGGACCAAGCACGCGAGCGGAGTCCTGGCCACCCGGACGGACGCACTCCCCGACCACGACCTGGGCGTCTGGCCGCCCGTCGGCGCGGAACCCGTCGCCCTCGACGGCCTCTACGAGGCTCTCGCTGGAACCGGCCTGCGCTACGGGCCCGCCTTCCGCGGCCTGACAGCGGCCTGGACCCGCGGAGACGAGGTCTTCGTCGAGGTGTCGTCGACCGACGGGACCGCCGACCGCACGGGCTTCGGAGTTCACCCGGCCCTCCTCGACGCCGCGCTGCACGGCATCGCCCTGGGCGGACTGCTGCCCGCGGCCACGGGTGGGCGCGGGCGGCTGCCGTTCGCATGGTCCGACGTGGCGGTTCTGGCAGGCGACGCCTCCGCACTGCGCGTCCGGCTGACCCGCAGCGGACCGGAGGCGGTCTCGCTCCTCGCTGTCGACCCCGCGGGCGCTCCGGTCATCACGGTCGGGTCGCTCGCGCTGCGCGAGGTGTCCGACGACGCCCCGAGTCGCCGTATGCCTCTGCACCGGCTCGATTGGGCGGAGTGGACGAGCGAGGCGACGACTGGCGCGGTCGCCGACGCGGACGACAGCCCGTTCATCGTCATCGGTGACGCGCTCGGCGCGGCCGAGGCCCTGAACGGCGTCCGCTGCGCGAGCCTGGCCGACGTACCGGACGGCGACGGCACGGTCGTGCTGCCCTGCTCGGGCGCCGAGGCGACCGTGCGGGCGCTCACCGTCGTCCAGGAGTGGCTGACCGACGTACGGTTCGCCGATCGCCGTCTGACCGTGGTGACGCGGGGCGTGCCAGAAGGCGATGACTTGGACGCCGCCGCGGTGTGGGGTCTGGTGCGGTCCGCGCAGACGGAGAATCCGGGCCGTTTCGTGCTGGCCGACGTGGACGGCACGGCCGACTCCTGGGCCGCGCTCCCCTCCGTTCCGGAACAGGCGATGCTGCGGAACGGCGTCATCTCGGTGCCGAGGGCAGCCAGGGACGGACGTTCCGACGAGCTCACCCTGCCGGCGGCGACCGAGCACTGGCGGTTGGACGCCGTGGCACGAGGGTCGCTGGACGGGTTGGAGATCACACCCGCCCCTGAGGCGGCAGCCGCATTGGCCGAGGGTCAGGTGCGGGTCGGGGTGCGGGCGGCGGGGGTGAACTTCCGTGATGTGTTGGGTGCGTTGGGGATGTATCCGGAGGTTGTGCCGTTGGGGATCGAGGCGGCGGGTGTGGTGTTGGAGGTGGGTCCTGCGGTGACCGGTCTGGTGGTGGGTGATCGGGTGTTCGGGGTGGTGTCGGGTGGGATGGGGAGTGTGGTGGTGACGGATCGGCGGTTGGTGGCGCGGGTTCCGGTGGGGTGGTCGTTTGCGCGGGCTGCGTCGGTGCC
>NZ_JAHHIU010000414.1 GCF_024539815.1 Streptomyces hayashii | reverse complement strand
CAGCTACAGAGATAACCAGTTCGTCCAAAGACCACGGTTTGTGCAGATAGATTGTCGCGGGTGGGATGGTTGTGAGATCAAGTGCATATCCTGAAGTAAGAATCGCTTCAATTGATGGCCACTTGCCTCTAACCATTTCAATAAATTCTGTTCCCTGAATCTGCCCAGGTACGCCGTGATCCGCAATCACCATACGACATTTCTCGTGAGCCTGAAGTAGATAGGTTAGGGCATCATCAGCTGAATCGAACTGCCTTACTGTCGCTCCAATTTCAGAAACAATGTCTACCATCAGCAGCCTTAGCGTGGGATCGTCTTCTACGACGACTATTTCTCCTTGAATCGGTAATAGCCCTTCCCAATTTACTTTCACTTTTAAATGCCCTTAGCCGAGTTATATTCAGCGTTTCCGAAGTCATTCTGAGTGTATTCGCAAACCCCAGTTCTGCCCCGGATCATTAAATTTTAGACAATAATTTTTCTCAGTGCTACAGGCGACCGGCTTTGCTTGGGCTTTTCGCCTAGTAGCCTATTTAGGCTGTCCAATCGCCCATTGCTTGGTCAACCCACCATCCTTACCAAGAACTGGGTCATGTTCGGGAAATGGCAGGGTAGCGATATTCTCAAGCTGCGCTTCGCTAGGAGCTTCACGTCGAATATCTGCGTGCTGGCCAGGTGGGTAAGCACCCACGACGAGAAAGTCTGCGCTAGACCCGAGATTGCAATGACCCGTCCCAGCCGGAAGCAGCAGTACATCTCCTTTTTTCACCTCTACGACTTGCCCATCGGGCCCGCCCAACATTAAGCGTGCTTGGCCACTCACGACACCTAATACCTCATGTCCTTCGGTGTGATAGTGATGGTAGCCGAAGACACCGTCTCGCCATTGGGGAGGCCAGCCATGAGCTGAAAATATCTTTTCAAAAAGTGCTGCCGGATCGTTACCAGTCACAGAGATCGCACTTTCGTAAATGATGACCGGGAGGCGGCGGTTATTGGGTACCCAGTCATTTGGATTGAGCATAAGGGTCTTCAAGGTACTTGCCACTTGGCGAGTATTTTTCATGGAGGCATCTCCCCGGTGGACAAATACATTGCTTGAAAGATATGAACGGAGGGCGGCATGTTCGTTCCTACTTGCGATTGGGCCGAATTGGATTTCATGCCTCACTGTAGAATTGGTCGAAGTCGCACATCCAGATACTTTAAACCTTCTGCATGAGCGCAGTGTCGATTGCTGGAGACACTGTGCCAGGCTGAGGGAATGTCAATGATAGGGATCGTGATACCTGCCCATAACGAAGAAAGGCTTATAGGCGATTGCCTGGACGCCATGGTGCTTGCCGCTGAGCATCCTTCTCTTCAAGGGCAACCGGTTGAGATACTCGTCGTATTGGATCATTGCTCCGACAACACGGGAGCAGTGGTAACAGCGAAGGGGATAACGTCGGTAGAGGTCTGCTTTCGAAACGTGGGTAAGGCAAGAGCCGTTGGGGCTGAGCAGTTACTTAAAGCAGGTGCTCGGTGGCTCGCATTCACGGATGCCGATACCGTTGTACCGCCTGATTGGCTAGCGCGCCAGATTGAGTTTGGAGCCGACGCGGTGTGCGGAACGGTTGAGGTGGACAGCTGGAGTGGATATGGAGAGGCTGTTCGTACCAAGTACCTCGCGCTGTACCAGTTCATCGAGAATCATCGCCACATCCATGGGGCCAATCTTGGACTGAGTGCCGAGGCCTATCGGAATGCTGGCGGGTTCCAGCATTTGATTGCGCACGAAGACGTTCAGCTGATTGCAGACCTCGAGAGGATTGGCGCGCATATCGTCTGGACAGCCACCAACCCTGTGATCACCAGTGCGCGCCGGGACTATAAGTGTAGTGGTGGATTTGGCGACTATCTGGCTTCCCTTATGCCTCCCAATACGCACATTGGAGCCGAGCCTTCCATAAGTCCTGATTCAAGCCTCGGAGCGGGGTGACCTTTGGACTTGATCGATTGGGTGCAATGGCCCGCTATGGTCGTGACCGTCATCTCGGCTTGGTTTAGCGGATCTCAACAACCGCGCCGACGCATGATTGCCTTTTGGGGGTTCATCCTCAGCAATGCGTTATGGGTTGTATGGGGATGGCACACAAATGCTTTCGGACTAATCGTGCTCGAGTGCATTTTGCTGGGTATGAACGCACGCGGGTTCAGGAAAAATCAACGCGGGAGGCAGGCCTCCGGTTGAATCGTCATTACTGGTTCTGAAAGTTCTTTTTACAACCGCGCAAGTTCATCGAACAGAGGCAGATCTGCAGTACGATCAATGCATAGGCCCCAGCGTAAGCACCCCAAATGACCCACAGAACATTACTCAAAATGAAACAGAAGAACCCCGCCATTCTTCTCGCGGGACGTTGAGAGCCAATAAGCCACGCGGCGATAACCGTCACTGCCATAGCTGGCCACTGCACCCAATCCAGATAACTCAAGTCAACCCCTCAATCTCTTATCGATTTAAAAGAGAGAGATTCAATGGCGAATAATTCAGATTTTTTGGGCGATTTTGAGAATGTACCGCTCGTCAGACATGCCTCGAATTTCTTGAACATACGATTTGCTCTCTCGGACAAACTAAACATGTGCTGACGAAAAATCCCTTTCGTCTTGCCTCTGGGAGAATGTAATGAAAGCCATCGTTTACAACGGCCCCCGTGACGTCAGTGTGCAAAATGTGCCGGACGCCAAAATCGAAAAACCTACCGACGCTCTGGTGCGAGTGACTGCCACAAACATCTGCGGATCTGATCTGCACATGTACGAAGGCCGTACTTCTTTTGAAACGGGCAGAGTGTTTGGCCATGAGAATCTGGGCGAGGTCATCGAAGTAGGCTCCGGCGTAGATCGGGTCAAGGTAGGAGATCTGGTATGCCTGCCATTCAACATCGGCTGCGGCTTTTGCGAAAACTGTGAAAAAGGCCTGACGGGGTTTTGCCTGACCGCTAACCCAGGCAGCGCGGGTGCGGCCTATGGGTTCGCTGACATGGGCCCGTATCAGGGGGGGCAGGCTGAACTACTTCGAGTGCCTTATGCAGACTTCAACTGCCTGGTGTTGCCCGAGGACGCGCAAGAACGTGAAGAAGATTACGTCATGCTCTCCGACATCTTCCCGACTGGTTGGCATGCAACCGAGTTGGCAGGCCTCCTTCCCGGGGAAAGTATTGCCATCTACGGCGCCGGCCCAGTTGGTTTGATGGCTGCCCACTCGGCCATGATCAAGGGTGCCTCTCAGGTGTTCGTAGTCGATAATCATCCTGACCGCTTGAAGCTTGCTGCTCAAATGGGCGCTACGCCCATCAACTCGCTTGAGAAAGAGGCGGTGGATCAGATCTTGAACTTGACCCATGGC
>NZ_JAHHIU010000413.1 GCF_024539815.1 Streptomyces hayashii | reverse complement strand
ATCTAGACGATCAGAAGGTTAGACAATCACTCGCGTTTTCACACAGCCTGGGTCGTTCTCTGCCGGCCATGTCAACGAATCGTGCTGGTCCAATCCGATGCAAATGACTGGTCAGGTCGAATGCAAATGGGTGGGCAAGTCAGTGCAATTACCCATGGGTTCTCACCACGCTGGAGCGGGTTGGAGCAAACTTTGTCGATCAAGATGGTCAAAAAACGGGGCATGTGAAAAGGCTCTCGGATTACCGAGAGCCTTTTGTTGAGCGCTAATCAATCACGCAGGTGGATGAGAGAAGGTGGCCGCATACTGCCGTGCCGCTGGGGCCATGATGCTCAACATTTCCTCATGGAGATCCTTGGGCAGTACCCGAAAACCGCCGAGCATGTTGGACTGATACTCGCTGACGGCTTTCTCGATATGTGCCGTGAGGGCACACTCGATCTCACGCTCCATCTCCTTCTGAGAGAGCTTCGTGCCGTAGTCAAAAATGGTCGCGTGCCATTGGCTGTCCAGCAGATGGAAGCTCAGGACGTTACGCCGGGTGTGCTGGCTGTCCCGGAAGTAGCCGCTATTCGTGACACGATGGAAATATGCCGAGTCGATTCGGAAATGCTCATACGGGCAACCAGAAGCACTCACTTCGGTCCAGAACTCGGGCATCTGAAACACAATGCGCTGAAGCGCCGCCTCGGGAAATCCAGCCAATGGAGTCACTCGGACTTGCAGATGGCCAGCGCGCTCCCAAAAATTGGGGTGACGCTTCTCGTGCCACTTGAATACGCATTTCACGCTTACCAAAAGGCCTGAAGGCGCTTTGGGCGCAAGGACGTTGCGGGCATGATTCCAACACTGGAATCCCGCAGCTTGTGCAGCTCGATTGAGGCGGTCCATATGCCTCTCTCCCTGTTGTTTAGGGATTGAGTTTGCGTCGTCCTTGATGTCTTGCAGGTTTTTTGCGGGCTGATCGTCTTTTATCATGACTATCTCCATTGCCCGGCAGAGGGTGCTGTTCGCGATCACCCCCCAATGCCAGGCAAAAGAGCTTGGCGATTTGGGTGCATCAACAATCATTAGCTAAGGCGAACACGAGGTTGTTGTCAGACCTGTCGTTAACCATACCTGACGCTCA
Source organism: Streptomyces hayashii (assembly GCF_024539815.1). Classification (GTDB taxonomy): domain Bacteria; phylum Actinomycetota; class Actinomycetes; order Streptomycetales; family Streptomycetaceae; genus Streptomyces; species Streptomyces hayashii. The sequence continues at coordinate 2,284 of NZ_JAHHIU010000413.1, read as the reverse complement.
TAGGGTTAGGGAATAGGCGCGGCATGATTGCTTGCGTCAACAGCCTCGCCACACGCGCTAACCCCCATTGGCGCGGATCACACTACCAAGGTGTGCGGATCCTTCGCCGGGTGCTTACGATGCCTGGCCCTATCGCCTCGCTTTGGTCCATTACTACATCGGAAAAGCATTGGCGGCTGTGCGAGCGCATACGTCGATTCCAAACGGTCGCCCCACCCCCGCTGAACCTCACGATTCCACAGGTTTTACCTGACGGATTCAGAGCCACACCACCCTGGTGACGTGAGGATTGCGCGAATAGCCGATGAGACAGAGCACTCGCCACATTACGAATGTCCGTCCCAAGAAAGCGATTTATCGGATTTACTTACTCATGGCTTGGTAGTGCTCCGAATACCCACACTCTTCAAAAATCAGCCTCAGACCGTCTTTGAACACATCATGATCAAATTCTTTTATGTCAAAAATATTTTGACCCAAGGAATGTGACTCTCGGTTCATGTACCTATAGAACGTCGTGAACTTATCAGTCGACAGGGCTGGCTTTTGGAAAACATTATTGAAATCTTTCTTTTGAACAAAATTGAAGAAATATTCGACTATGTTCCGCATGCAGTTAGCAATCAGCACAGGCGGCGAGGCCTGGTCCTTTATGATTGACCAGTAGGAGTGGTAATCATTCTGGATTTCTTCGTACTTCATCGGAACAACGGAGCTTCCGTTTGTATTTTTGAACACCCTAAACAGGTGCTGAGTATCGGCGCGCGTTTTATGATTTGCATGAGTCAACTCATAGAAGAAGTATAGGCTATGAGTCAGCACAAAGACTTGTTTGTACAGATCATTATTGATGAAGTATTTCTTAATCAACTGTCCGATGTTAAACACATAGAGATGAGAAAGACTGGAAATCGGGTCATCAATCACAACCACTTTGGCTTGCGGCACCGCTGTGGCTGTTTTCTGCCCTTTGCAAAGCTCCATGAAGTATAGAAAACTAATAACAGTTTTCTCACCTTCGCTCAGCGAGTGAAAGGCATTCACTTGATCAGTAGCCCTTGAAACCCGGTAGAAATTTTCACCGTGTGGCACCACAGAAAAGCCATCGATGCCAATCTCCACCAGCCCAGCATTGATATTCTCAATTGACTCTTCGATGTTGACTGTTTGTTTTCTGAGAGTGGCAAGCTTGCCGTTAGAGGCAGTGACATCAGTGTTTATCTTGGTGGCTTCTTGGCTTATTTCACTGGCCTCGACGTTAAGTTCTGAAGCTGACTGCGTGTAGGCAGAAATCGTCTGGTCGTAATCCCAACGCATCAGCGTCCAAAAGCGCGATCTAATGTCATCCCGAGTCTTTTTCTTGTTCGCCAGTTTGGCGTTATGTGCCTCGATATGCTCGTTCAGGCCGCCGACCAACTCGTTGATCGTATCGACGGCGGACTGGGTATCGGTGAGGACAACCGGCGTGCTTGGGCTTTTGATCTTGTTACCAATGTGCAGAATGTTTTCACGGATTGACGCTTTCAAAGCCTCACAGGCAATGCTCCACGCTTCCACAAGCTCTTTGCTGGCAAGCGGAGAGTTTGAAATATCTTGCAGATTCAGGCTGGAGGTCAGTGCCTCATACCGGGTCTTGATTGACTCCAACTGCTTAACATCTTGCTCGTAGGCCTCGTCGAAGACTTGGCGGATGGAATCGATGATATTTTTGGTGATCGTTTCTTGCTGACAAAAAGGGCAGGCTTGAGGATCCTTATGATCTGAAATGTACTGGAGCCCTTGCTTCACCCAGTCAGAATTGCCAGCTTTGGTGATGAACTCTGCAACTGAACCTTCTTGGCTGCCGACAATAATCTTCGACCAGAGGGAATCCCCTTCAATACTCAGCCAGCCAGCGGAAAGGGTTGGGATTTTCGTGAATGAAGCTGCACCCTCGCCTTCGATTGACGAGGCCTCTGCCTTCAAATCATCTACCGTGTAGCCAGGTGCATTTTCCGGTAAAGGCAGCCCGATAATATGCTGGAAAAGGAGTTCTGTTCTTTTGAGGCTTTCTAGGCAAAATTCCAGAACGCGATCACCACCCGAGAAATTCGTCTTGATCTCCCAGACTTTTCCGCTCGCCTTTGTCTTCTCTTGGTCGAGTTTGGTGGCATTGTCTGCGGCTAGCTTTGAATTTTCTTGCTGAGCGGCCAGATGCTTCTCCAGTTCTTTCGTCTCGGCTTCGATTTGCTGGAGTGCAACCTTGTTCTCTTTGGAGAGGGTGAAAATCCCTTTTAAATTATCC
>NZ_JAHHIU010000412.1 GCF_024539815.1 Streptomyces hayashii | reverse complement strand
CCGTCCGGATCTTACGGATCTCGAAGTCCATCGCATCCCCTGAACTGGGGTGTTGCAACGACTCCTAGAACCCAAGCCGCAAGGGGCGCCCTTCGCCGTCGTGGTGCGTGGTGCTCGGGGTGGGTCAGTTGCTGGAGCCTCGGCCGAGTTCCCACAGCTGCAGGGTCGCGGAGGAGTTCAGCACGTAGGCCGTGCCCGTGACGTCGTTGTTGGCGGCGACGTACTGCTTGCCCTGCCACAGCGGCAGGATCGGGACGTCCTTGGCGACGATGTCCTGGACCTCGGTGAGGGTCTTGGCGGCGCTGAGGCGGTCGGCCTCGCGACGGGAGGCCGGGATCAGCTTGTTGATGATGTCGCTGTTGGAGTACGGGGACTTGAGGAAGTTGTCCTTGTCCAGGAACGGTGCGACGAAGTTGTCGGCGTCGGGGAAGTCGGGGAACCAGCCCATGCCGTAGACGGCGTACTCGCCCTTGCGCTCGGCCGGGACGAACGAGTCCCAGGGAGTTCCCTTGATGGTGACGTCGAACAGGCCGCTGCCGTTGAGCTGCTTCTGCAGCGTCTCGAACTCCTGCTTGGTGGCCGGGCCGTAGTGGTCGGTCGTGTAGTTCAGCGTCAGCTTCACCGGGGTGGTGATGTCGGCGTCGGCCAGCAGGGACTTGGCCTTGCTGACGTTGGGGTCGCCGTAGGTGTTGAAGAACGAGTTGGAGTGGCCGGTGACGGTGGCCGGGACCAGCGAGTAGAGGGGCTCGGCCTGGGAGCCGTAGACCTCGGAGACGAGCTGGCCGCGGTTGACGACCTGGGCCATCGCCTGGCGCACGGCCTTCGACTTGACCGTGGAGTCGGTGGTGTCGAAGGCGAGGTAGCGGATCTCAAGGCCGTTGAGCTCGACCAGGTCGATGTCGCCGGACGCGGAGGAGTCGGAGAGCTTGCGTATCTGCTGGGGCGACATGGTGCGGGTCATCAGGTCGATGTCGCCCTTTTGCAGGGCGGTGCCCATGGCGTCGGCGTCCTTGTACGAGACCATGTCGACCTCGTCGTTGTTCACCGTCAGCGTCCCCTTGTAGTGGGGGTTCTTGGTGAACACGGCCTTGGTCATCTCGTCGCCGTCGGTCTCGGCCTTGAGGGTGTACGGGCCGGAGCCGTCGACGCCGAAGCCGTCGCGCAGCTTGTTCTTCTCGTAGTCCGCGGGGTTGACGATGCCGGCGACCGGGGTCGACAGCTTGAAGGGGAACGTCGCGTCCGCGGTCTTGAGATGGAAGATGACTTCGTTGTCGCCCTGCGTTTCGATGGTGTCGATGGTCGACAGCAGGGCGAAGACGCCGGAGTCGGCCTTGATGGTGCGGGCGCGCTCGATCGAGAACTTCACGTCCTTGGCGGTCACGGAGTCGCCGTTGGCGAACTTCAGGCCGCTGCGCAGCTTGCAGGAGTAGCGCTCGTTGCCGGTGTCGGTGAAACCGCAGCTCTCGGCCGCCTCGGGAACCGGCTCGCCCTCGCCCTTGGGCTGGATCATCAGGGTCTGCACGGTCTGGCGCAGGATGTTCCAGGTGCCGACGTCGTAGGAGTACGCCGGGTCGAGCGGGGCCGGGGCATCCTTCGTGGCCGTGAACCGGTCGGTGGTGCCGACGACGATGGCGTCGCCGCTGCCGCTCCCGCTGTCGGTTCCGCCGCAGGCCGCGAGTGCGGGCGCGAGCAGACCGACCACGGCCGGCAGCACCAAAGTCTTACGGTTCATGCTCGAGTTTCTCCAGAGCTGTCGGTCCGTGTACCCGGCATGCAGGGGTGGTGCTGCGGATCACGGTGTTAGGGCGATGTTCTCGCGACGAGATTAGTCCGGACCGGCAGGACGGTTGGCGGCCACCGGAGTTGAAAGCCCATCACGCTGCGAAACCGGCTGCGGACGCACTGAACAGCCGTCAGCGGAAGGATTCGTACAGCCACTCACCAATCGGGACACAAGGATGCACCCCAGGGCGTCCCACAAGGCCGCGATGCATACGGAGAGTCATCTGTCGAGCCTTGGGCGGGTGGGGAACGTCACACGCATAAAGGGTTCAGGCCGAGCGGAATTCAGCCGCCGGGGAGCGCTCGTCGAAGATCGGAATTCGACGGCGCGCGCGTCCGCCGAATTTCTCGCAATCAGCGGTGCACGCTGGGTGAACGCCTATCGCATTTCCGTCATCGGCGGCTCACCAATGATCGCGGTCGCGATCATCGGAGCGGCATCAGGCCGCGCAGAAAAGTCAGGTCGACCTGTTCCAGCGAGGAGACGACGGTGCGGCGCGGTGCGGGCGCGATGGGGGCGACCGAGGGCACGGCGACCACATGACACCCGGCCGCCTCCGCGGAGGCGACCCCGGTGGCGGTGTCCTCGACGACGGCGCACCGGGCGGGGTCCGCGCCGAGACCCGCGGCCGCGAACAGATAGGGGTCCGGGTGGGGCTTGGTGCGCGGAACCTCGTCGCCGGCCACGGTGAGCCGGAAGTGCTCGGCGCCCAGCGCGGTGAGGACACGGTCGATGATGCGGCGGTGGGAGGCGGAGACGAGGGCGGTGGGCACCTCGTGCTCGGCCAGCTCCGCCAGCAGCCGGGCGGCTCCCGGCATCAGGGGCAGGGCGCGGGTGATGCGGTCCTCGAACCCCGCGTTGAGCAGGACGGTGAGTTCGGCGAGGGTGACGTCGGCTCCGGTCGCGTCGATCAGGAACCCTGCACTGCGGCTCATGGGGCCGCCGACCACGACATGGCGCCAGGAGTCGTCGAGCGTGTGGCCGAGGCCGGCGAAGACCTCCACCTCGACGTCCCACCAGAAGCCCTCGGTGTCCACCAGAGTGCCGTCCATGTCGAGGAGCACGGCCTGCAGGGCGGAGCCCTGGGCCGTGCGGGTCACTGGCGCGGGAACCGTGCTGGTCATCCGCGTACCTCCTTGAGGGACGAGCAGGCCGGTTCCCGCTGGGGAACCGGCCTGCAGTGGACCGACCAGTGTACGACTTATCCGATCAGCGTGCCGGGTGACGCGCCTGCGTGCGGGCCGCGGGCCGCGGGCCGCACGTCATGGGGTCACCGTGCGTTGAAGTACTTCGCCTCGGGGTGGTGGATCACGATGGCGTCGGTGGACTGTTCGGGGTGGAGCTGGAACTCCTCCGACAGGTGCACGCCGATCCGCTCCGGTTGCAGCAGCTCGGCGATCTTGGCGCGGTCCTCCAGGTCGGGGCAGGCGCCGTAGCCGAGGGAGAAGCGGGCGCCGCGGTACTTCAGGGCGAACATGTCCTCGACGTCCGTCGGGTCCTCGCCGGCGAAACCGAGTTCGGAGCGCACGCGGGCGTGCCAGTACTCGGCGAGGGCCTCGGCCAGCTGGACCGACAGGCCGTGCAGTTCGAGGTAGTCGCGGTAGGAGTCGGAGGCGAAGAGGCGGGCCGTCTCCTCGCCGATGCGGGA
>NZ_JAHHIU010000411.1 GCF_024539815.1 Streptomyces hayashii | reverse complement strand
CCGCCCGTCACCCCGGCCCCCAGCAGCGCCCTGAGCGCGTCCCGGACCACCGCCACCGCGGCCCGCGTCCTGCGCCAGCTGCGCCACGACCCCCGCACGATCGCGCTGCTGATCCTCATCCCCTGCGTGATGCTGTTCCTGCTCCGCTACGTCTTCGACGGCAGCCCCCGCACCTTCGACAGCATCGGCGCGTCCCTCCTCGGGGTCTTCCCGCTGATCACGATGTTCCTGGTGACCTCCATCGCCACCCTGCGCGAACGCACCTCGGGCACCCTCGAACGCCTCCTCGCCATGCCGCTGGGCAAAGGGGACCTGATCGCCGGCTACGCGCTGGCCTTCGGAGCCCTCGCGATCGTCCAGTCGGCCCTGGCCACAGCCCTGGCCGTGTGGTTCCTCGGCCTCGACGTCACGGGCAGCCCCTGGCTCCTGCTCCTGGTGGCCCTGCTGGACGCGCTGCTCGGCACGGCTCTCGGCCTCTTCGTCTCCGCCTTCGCGGCCTCGGAGTTCCAGGCCGTCCAGTTCATGCCGGCGGTGATCTTCCCCCAGCTGCTGCTGTGCGGCCTGTTCGCCGCCCGCGACACCATGCACCCCGCCCTGGAAGCCGTGTCCGACGTCCTGCCCATGTCCTATGCCGTCGACGGCATGAACGAGGTCCTCCACCACACCGACATGACGGCGACCTTCGTCCGGGACGTCCTCATCGTCGCCGGCTGCGCCCTACTGGTCCTGTTCCTGGGAGCGGCGACGCTACGACGCCGGACACCCTGACCGCGCGCCTGCCCCGGCCGGTCCGTCCGCCGCTCCGACCGCCGCTCCGACCGCCCCGGAACCCTCCGGAGCCCGTCCGCCCACCGGACACCCGGACCCACCCCCCGCTCCCGGTGCGAGGATGATCCAGGACGACGGACGACGCACCCCCAAAGGACCCTCCAGCCATGACCCAGAAAGTCGCAGTCCTCGGCACCGGCAAGATCGGCGAAGCCCTCCTCAGCGGCATGATCCGAGGCGGCTGGCGCCCGGCCGACCTCCTCGTCACCGCCCGCCGCCCCGAGCGGGCCGAGGAACTCCGCGCCCGCCACGGAGTCACCCCGGTCACCAACGCCGAGGCCGCCAAGTCCGCCGACACGCTGATCCTCACGGTCAAGCCGCAGGACATGGGCGCCCTCCTCGACGAGCTCGCTCCGCACGTCCCCGCCGACCGCCTGGTCATCAGCGGCGCCGCCGGCATCACCACCGCCTCCATCGAGGAGCGCCTCGCCGCCGGCACCCCGGTCGTCCGCGTCATGACGAACACCCCCGCCCTCGTCGACGAGGCGATGTCCGTCATCTCGGCCGGCACCCACGCCACCGCCGGCCACCTCGCCCACACCGAGGAGATCTTCGGCGCGGTCGGCAAGACGCTCCGTGTCCCCGAGTCCCAGCAGGACGCCTGCACCGCCCTCTCCGGCTCCGGCCCGGCGTACTTCTTCTACCTGGTCGAGGCGATGACGGACGCGGGCATCCTGCTCGGCCTGCCCCGCGACAAGGCCCACGACCTGATCGTCCAGTCCGCGATCGGCGCGGCGACGATGCTCCGCGACAGCGGCGAGCACCCGGTCAAGCTCCGCGAGAACGTCACGTCCCCCGCGGGCACCACCATCAACGCCATCCGCGAACTCGAAAACCACGGAGTACGGGCCGCCCTCATCGCCGCCCTGGAGGCCGCCCGCGACCGCAGCCGCGAACTGGCCGCCGGCAAGAAGGACTGACCTCCTGGCGCGCCCCCGTGGCACGCCACCCCGCGGCGGCCGCCTTCCCGCCCGAGGCCGCCCGGCGCGCGGGCTCCGGCAGCGAGGTCACGAGGCGCCGGCTCTCCGCCTCGCGCCCCGCCACCGGCCCACGCGCCTACCGCGCCGAGTTCAGCGCCGCCCCGGACTCGGCCCCGGCCTCTGCCCCCGACTCGGTCAGCGGCGGAAGCAGGCCGATCGCCCGATAGGCGCCGTCCACCACGGGCCGGGCCATGGCCCGCGCCTTCTCGGCCCCCTCCCGCAGCACCTGCTCCACGTGGACCGGGTCGGCGCACAGCTCCTGGTGCCGGGCCCGCAGCGGTCGCAGGACCTCCACCACGGCATCGGCCGTGTCCTTCTTCAGATCCCCGTACGACGTGTACCCGGCGCTCAACGCCTCCGGATCCCCGCCCGTGCACGCGGCGAGGATCTCCAGCAGATTCGCCACCCCGGGCCGCCCGGCACGGTCGTACACCACCTCCCGCCCACTGTCGGTGACGGCCCGCATCACCTTCCTGCGTACGACGTCGGGCTCGTCCAGCAGATAGACGATCCCCGGCCCGAAGTCATCGCTCTTGCCCATCTTCGACGCCGGCTCCTGCAGGTTCATCACCCGCGCCGCCACCGCCGGAAGCGTGGCCTTCGGCACGACGAACGTGTGCCCGTACCGCTGGTTGAACCGCATCGCCAGATCCCGCGCCAGCTCCACGTGCTGCGCCTGGTCGTCGCCGACCGGCACCTCGTCGGTCGCGTAGGCCAGGATGTCCGCCGCCATCAGCACGGGGTACGTCAGCAAGGAGAGCCGCACGCTGCCCCCGCGCTCCCGCTCACGGGCGGCCTTCTCCTTGTACTGGATCATCCGGCGCATCTCGCCGTCCGTGGCCACGCACTCCAGCAGGTACGACAACCGCGCGTGTTCGTCCACATGGCTCTGGACGAACACGGTGCACAACCGGGGATCCAGTCCCGCCGCCAGCAACAGCGTCGCCGCCTGCCGACTCAGCCGACGCACCCGCGCCGGATCGTGCTCCACGGTCAGCGCGTGCAGATCGACCACGCAGAACAACGAGTCCGCCCGATGCTGGTCCACCTCGGCCCACTGCCGAAGCGCTCCCAGGTAGTTCCCCAGCGTCAGATGCCCGGTCGGCTTGATCCCGCTGAAGACCCGCTTCATCTCTCCACCTCCTGGTCGAGACCGCCGCCCCGGCGGCCGATCCCCTGAAACCCTGGAGGGAGATACGCGAACGGCCGCCGAAGCGGCGGCCGTTGAGTGCATACGTGAGCACGGCCGCCGTCAGGCGGCCCACCACAGCTGGGTGCACGTACGCATGGTCATGCCGGCCAGAGTACGCCCCGGGGGTGCCGTCGGGACATGAGTTGACACGCCCTGACCGCGTACGTAGTGTTCTCCGAGTTGTCCGACGTGAGCGCCGACCCCGGTCGGTCCCCGGACAGCCATTCCGCAAGTGCCAACCACTTCTCGACGTGCAGTGCATTCATCTGCCGTCGCGTCGACAGGCGTGTGTATTCGCGAAATGAGGAATCCGCGTTCGAAAGGGCGCAGGACCCCGATTGGCTTCGGGGGTCGGGAATCCGCTAAAGTCTCACTCGTCGGAACGGCCCAACAGCCGGGAAGGCAACCCGCTCTGACCGGGAATCAGCGCCGAAAGGATCTGATAGAGTCGG
>NZ_JAHHIU010000410.1 GCF_024539815.1 Streptomyces hayashii | reverse complement strand
TCCCTGATCGGGTGGTAAAAGGCTTCGTCGGCAGGCCGATGAACGATGCTTGCACCTGAACTTAACAGCAGATTTTCCGCGACGCTGTTGGGCTGGAAGGGATCGCTCTGTTCCGTCTCGAGCAGGGTGTCATTGAGCATTTCGAGCCCCTCCGTTTGCTCGATGTTGAACAGAAAATGTGTCCTGAGAATGCCGAAGTGAGCGACCTTGGGCTGACCGTTTTCATCGAGTACGGGTTGGCCTGACTCGGTCTGCTCCTCGCGCTCTATCGGCTTGTAGAGCACCGCCAGAGTGCTGTGCTCACCCTTACGAATGTGCCCGCCGGTCTTTTTGGCTTGGTTGAAGGTCAGCCAACGATCTTGAGTGAAGCCCCGCAACCTGGCCTCGGCCCAGAGCAGCGGTAAATTGATGCCCGAATACGGACGTCGCGTGATGGCGTTGATGGGGTAGGGTTGATGACCGATGTAAGCGGAGCCACTTGAGGACCAGGGTTTGATCCAGGGAACAACGCCTTGGTCTAACGCGGTAACGATCTTGTCTGTCACGTCTTGGTAGATATCGCGCATGGCAATTTCCTCGAGAGCAAAACGGAGGAACGCCTTGCCCGTCGGGGGAGGGTTCCCCGGTTGGGTGATGAGTTGGATTGATGCAGGTCTTGCATACCGTCCGAATGTGGAGGTGGGCGCCGCTCATTGCGCTTAGCGCTGGTGTTCTGCTGCAAGCGCTATCAGCAAGGCGGCAGGCTGACCCGGTTCTTGGAGTAGGCTCAGACTCAATTGCAGCAACGGGTCTTGGTCTAAGCGATCGGTTGGTTCAATGTGGATTACCTCGAACAGCACGTAAGGCTTGTGTGGAAAGGCCAGGTGGGCTTCGAAGGCTGCGCGCAATACGTGGCTCAACCGATCGACCTGCAGCTTCTCAGCGTGATCGGATTGCTCGAGCAGTACTGCGCGTTGCCACGCGCCAGGGGTGAACACGATGGGCAACCGAAGGGTGTTCAGTGTTTCCGGTGTAAGTGAGTCGGGCATGGTATGTCTCCGTTGAAAACGCGAAGAAACCTGTCCTGTGCGGGGAAAGATTTCCCCGCAGTGGGTTGAAGAAAATCAAGAGGGCTTATCTCACGAGCAGCGCTCGAAAGGTGCTCAGGAGAGCAGTAGGCGTTCATCACCGTAGCAACGGTCACCGTGCGAGCCACCGAACGCTAATCGCACTTGGGGAGAACCATCACCGAAGTGACGTAGCCTTGAAGGTTCTGGCTACCTGGGAAAGTGCTGCCGATAACAGCGATCCGTACCTTGTATTTAACCGGACGATTTGTATGGGTCAATGACTGTAGAGACGCCGTTTCACGGAGCTTGTCTTCTGTCTTCCAGTGAAGATTTTTCGGCTGGGGAAAACTGATAAACGGTCAGGCACGGGCCGATTTCAGTAGTACGCTATTACTCTTGTCTCAACCATGAAAACGCTCAGAAGAGGGTGAGACCATGCCGATTCAGCAACCTGTTCAGAGTTCACGTGCCCACCGCTGGGCGTACGTCTGTGGTATGTCGGTGAAGGGTGGTTATCGCAAATTGAAAGCGCTTGAGTCCCGCCTGGCTGAGCGTGCGGTGACGGCAGGTATGCCCGCAGGTAAATTAGTTGTTCGCGGGAGCTTTCTGATTGCCCAATTGGCGCTGCTCGGAGCATTTCTTTTTGTTAGCTTCTGGTTGTTTGTGCTGATGTGCACATTCGTCGCATTAGCAGCTATCCCAGTTCAGGATTCAGACACTCCAGATATTGATGATCTCGATGGTCCAATGCATAGGACGTCTTGGTCTGAACGGTACGATAAATGGGGTTCTCTTAAGTAGCCTCTTGGTTATTTTGAACTCGATTTACCCGAAACAATTCTTGCACCGCTCATCAACTGAGAGGTTCCGTTAGAACTCGCTGTCTGCGCTGCGTGGGTTCCCCGGCTGAGCATTCCTTCTACGCCTGAACCTACGCTATATCCGGCCCAACTCATGGCCCCTAGAAACAGCATCGGCAGCACGATGAACATCGCCCCCATCACATACTCGATCACCTGTGCCGTGACGGTTCCATCCATGAAGCCGGATGTGGGCAGCGATAAAAGCACTTGATTGGACACCGACACTTGGTTGTACAAGGTATCGAGCATGCTGGAGTCGACCCAGCGTGCTAACTCCCACCAGAAGCTCAACATGTGCAGCGTGAACAGCGCGAACGTCACCGTCATGACGGTCTTTAACTGGTAGGTACTGACCAGCAAGATCAGCGGCAAGCTGATGACGATGCCCATGATCAGGAAAGCCTGCACCATCGGCAGGGCGGCGCGTAGCGCATTCATTGCCGGGAAGTTGCTGAAGGAGCCGAGTGCCAATCCGGTATTGGTAGCGAGGTTATTAAGCCCCTGATTGATCGAACCACCGCGAGCGCTGGAACCATAGTCCTGGTACACCTGTCCGGGCGACATGGACATCGATTGCTGGCGCGGGCTGACCAGTTCACGCAGGGTGGCATCCTCGATCTCGTTGCTCGAACGACCAGTCAACCAACCTTTCAGCTGAGTCAGCAGCGAGGGATCGACCTGCTGGATCAAGCGCTCGCGCAACCCAACACCGCTATCACTCCACCACTGCTTGCAGGTGGGGTAGCCCGCGCCATTCTCCAGCCGAGGTAAGGAAACATCGCGGTTGTCGTCATACGGCCAGCCGACTCGCGGTGTGCGTGAACGATCCGTATCATAGTAGCCAGCCGTGTCGAGAAAATAGCTTGAGCCGATCCAGGATGCGTCGTGACTTTGTACCTTGTCCAACTGCGGACGGTTGGTGAACAACCGAGAACGGGAATAGCCATAACAGTCGCGAGTGAAATCGGCGACTTCCTGCAGCAGGACCTGACTGTCGATGCGTGAACTGTCGATCTCCATGCGCATCTGCCGGATATCCGGTGCGCAAGGGATGGATGCGGTGGCCGCCGCAGTCACGCCTTTGCTCAAGGCATGCACCAGAAACCACCAGATCGGCACATTGGCAGAGCGTCCGCCAATGGTATTGAAGGTCGTCCCCCAGGCAGTTTCCGCTGGCTTGGCCACACTTACGCCGCAGCGCTGACTCGCCGCATCATCGAACGCCATTGAGGCGAGACTCAACGGAAAGACAGGCGCGCAACCGAACAAGACGACGATGTAGGCCAGCCACAACCGGTTCTCGATCCGTGGCACCGAGAGCAGCCCCTTGTTGCCTTCGTCCGCGCCTTGCTGACGGACAGACAACCATTCCTGCAAGATGATTGCACCAAAGGGCGCGGCGAATAGCCCGGTGTCGGACAGGACACTCCAGAGGCCGTTGTTGATGATCCAGGCCAGCAGGGAGAGGTAAAACTCGAGGTAGCTGTTGGTGCTCATGAGCATGGTGGTGACCTCACAGTCGGGTGAGTTCGACGCAGGTAAGGAG
>NZ_JAHHIU010000409.1 GCF_024539815.1 Streptomyces hayashii | reverse complement strand
CTCGCGTTATCTGCCACTTCATCGGTTGGCCACAGTGAAGCCAATGCCACTAGACAGGTATCCATCGAAAGGCTCGTGGTTTGTCTCTACACCGCAGTCGGAAGAGGTATGGAACTGGGATCGCGGTTACGGTGAGAGCCATGATGGCAGCTTGAAAGCTATTCATTTTTTGGGATAGGTAGCGAACGCACCAGTCGATCAGCACCGGCTCCCTCTCTCCCAACCCGAGCAACTCTTCAGCTTGTTCGAGTCAGGAGAGCATGCGGCCTAGGGCGACATTGCCGCTCTTGTTCAAACCACCTTGAGCTGCCCCATCATGCCCATCGCTTCGTGTTCAAGGATGTGGCAGTGAAACATGCGCAGGCCGGGCCAGCGTTGTACCGCTTTAATTCGTACGATTTCACTTGAGCGCAGGTTGACCGTGTCTTGCCAGGCACGGAAAGATACCGGTGTGACTACTCCGTCAAATTCCCGTTCGACTACTTGGAACTGAGTGCCGTGCAGGTGGAAGGGATGGTCCATGTCAGAATGATTGACGATTTCCCATATCTCCACCTCGTTGACTCGGCTAACCAGATCGATACGTTGCATGTCGTATTCCTGGTCGTTGACCAGAAACTGCACGCTATGGCGACCATTGGCCATGCTCATTTTTTCGCTGAACACCACCTGTTTGCCTACCGCGGCCGCACCAAGGTCGGGCACTGAGCCGAGCTTAAGCGGCAGGGCTGCCTGTTCTGTGGCTGTGACCGTCGTAAAATCAACCGTCAGCAGAGGCATGACGTGATCAGGCGCCACATCGCCCATTTTGCCGCGCGCGTAGATGTTGGCGCTCAGTTCTGCACGGTCGCGACGGCTGCCTGCGTCGATTATCAGTTCGATCCGCTGGCCCGGTGCCAACAGGTATTCGGACAGCCCGGCCTGTGGTGTTTCGAGCAGACCACCGTCGGTACCGACCAGAGTCAGCGTGCTACCGGGCAGAGCGAGTTGCAGGTAGCGGGCACTACAGGCATTCCAAATGCGCCAGCGTTCACGACCTCCAGAGGCGAATGGCAATACGGGTTGTCGCTGGGCGTTGACCAATGCGAACTGGCCTTCGCGGCCGTTCATCCAGTCGTCGGCTTCGTTCGGTGCGATGGAGGCGTAACGGTCGAGTTTGAGATCGGAGACCACCAGCAATCGCTCTGGCAACCCGGCCAGGGGGTCATGCCGCGACCTTACCAGCAGTGGGCCCGCCAAACCTCGGAACGCTTGTTCCGCCGTGTTTTGGTGAGGATGCGGGTGATACCAGTAGGTGCCGGCACTGCCCTCGGGCAATTTGAAACTGTAAGTACGGCGTCCGCCTGGTGGTACCGGGTCATGCGGATTGCCGTCTTGCTCTGGCGGTATCGGCAAGCCGTGCCAGTGGATAGTAGACGGCTGTTTGAGCTTGTTGACGAAGGTGATCTCCACCGTGTCGCCCTCAAACAGCTCAATTAAGGGACCAGGTAGAGTGCCGTTATACGCCCAGAATTCGGTTGTGGCCTGTCCGGGGATAAAAGGTACCGCCAGTGGAGCAGCGGTCAGGGTCGCCTGAAAGTGGCCAGGGACGCTGCTGGCGTTGGCAAGTTTGGGGATTTCGCGCAGTGTACCGCCAGCTGGTAGCAGCTCTGATGCCAGCAATGGCAATCCAAGAGGTGTTGACGGAGAGGTCATGGTTTCTGCCGACCACGCTTGCAACCAGGGGCCAGCCAGACCTGTCAACGCCAACCCTCCAAGGAAGGTACGCCGTTGCATCAGGTAAGCCTTCATTTGGACATCTGCATGTTCATCATGCTCGACTGCTGATCCATCATCTTCATCATCATGTCCATCATTCCCGTGCCGCCATTTTCTGAGCCAGACATGCCCATGTCTTTACAGCCCTTGCCTGCGTGCATATCACGCATCATCGCCATGGAGCCCTTCATGGTCTGCATGCCCTCCTTCATGGCCGCTTGGCGCTCGGCTGGGGTCTTGGCGGCGGCCATCTTGTCGCGGGCCGCTTGCATCTTTTGCATTTGCTGAGTCATGGCTTGATTGTCGGCAGGCTGGGCCTGACTGCTTGTCTCAGCGGAGGGTGGCGTGACGTCATCCGGATGATGAGCTTCAGTGGCATTGGCGAGTAAGGCGGTGCTCATGAGTAGAGCGGCTAAAACCAGCTTCAGTGGTGCTTGCATGACGATCTCCAGAGGATAAGGGGAAAGCTCGCACGGGTGGATCGCGCCGAATCGGTAAGGACCCGAGGAATGCAGCTATAGCGGACACCAGCAACCACACCCCAAAAGGCACGCCGCGAAAGCGTCTGCAAGTGATGAGAGTGCTTCAGTTAATTGGCCACCCTGCCATTTGTAATAGTAGCGATCGCCTGATGGGGGTCGTTGACATAGGTCAAACATCCCCTCCTGTCACTACTATTGGTATTGCTAGATTTGGCCCCTGGGCTCGGCGTGGATTTGAGAAACGTCTCCAAATTTAGGCGCGTTTCAGCCCGGCACTAGGAAGTTCAATATGAAAGCCAGTCATCCCATTGGATGAAGTGCACCAAATCCTGCCCTCATGAGCTTCAATGATTGACCGAGTGATCGAGAGCCCGAGTCCTGCGTTACTAGGGCTTCCTTCGCGACGCGCAGGATCCACACGGTAGAAACGGTCAAATAGTTTCTCAAGATGTTCGGGCGCAATGGTCTTTCCGGGGTTTTGTACCGTCACCACCGTCGACGTATTTTTCTGGCGGATATCCACACGGATGGTTTGCCCCTCTGGCGTGTACCGTAGCGCATTCGAAAGCAAGTTCGAGATAGCTCTGCGCAGCATCAATACGTCACCTCGGACACTTCCTGCTCCTGAAACGCTAAGCTCAATGCTGCGCTCATCAGCCAACAGACGGTAGTACTCAAGCAGCTTCCCAACCTCCTCCTGTAGATCTATCTGATTGTTCTCTGGCTTGAGCAATCTGTTATCGGACTTGGCCAGGAAAAGCATGTCATCAATCATCCGAGACATTCGCTTCAAATCATCTAGGTTCGAGTAGAGATTGTCTTCGTAGTCCTCGATGTTCCTTTTTCTTGAGAGCACCACTTCAGTGTGGGTCATCAGATTACTGACGGGGGTCCGCAGTTCGTGAGCAATGTCTGCGGAGAAATTCGACAGCCGTACAAAAGCATCATCCAGACGTGACAACATCGCGTTGAACGACGACACCATCTGTTGAAGCTCTTTTGGAACGGGTGCTAATGGAATGCGCTCTTTAAGTGATTTGGCAGACATGGATGCCGCGACCATGGTCACCTGACGGATCGGACGCATGCCGCTACGGGCAACCATCCACCCCAGCCCCGCACTGATGAGCGCACTGATCACCAGTCCTATCCAGAACCATCGCTGAAGGGTTTTGAAGAAAAACATGTGCTGCGTGACATCAAAGATCAAGATCACGGTCAGCGGTTTGTCCTGCCCGGAAACCACTGCTTGGGCGGTGACACCTCGGTAGA
>NZ_JAHHIU010000408.1 GCF_024539815.1 Streptomyces hayashii | reverse complement strand
TGTCGAGCATGATTGCGCTCCAGTTGCAGTTCGTAGGGCGTTATCAAGAATTGCGCACGCAACCAGACGCGCTGGTATCGTGCGCAAATCTTGGTAATTTCAGACTGATCGAATCATGTTCGAGAGGAAGATCGGGCGAAGGTCTGTCAGCGAATCGATTTGAAAGCCTGGACGATGCGAGTTGTGGTAGACAGCCCCTCCCTCAACCTCTATCAGGCAAACCTCAAAATCACTGTCGTAGCCGAGAGTTACTTTTGTTACGCGCTCCATATCCCATCCAACCCTTCTGTTCATCCAAGCCGGAGTCATAACCTGGACGTCGACTAGCTCTTGTTCATCGCTCTGGGTCACGAGCATGTTCTGCAACCTGTGCTCACCCTCAATCATGTGAGTAAGTTCAGTGCTTCGCCCCTGTTCGCTCACACGGACGGTGAGGTGGTACCAGTGAGTTCTGAGAATCCGTGACACGCTATGCCAATGCGCAAGGCCTTCACCAAAGATCCCCGGGACGCCGATAAGATCTGAGTCTTGTGTTCTGAACATGGGATGTCCTTTGCTTTGCAGAGCTCATATAAAACGGAAATTAGAAGAAGGAAAAAATGGACTTGAGACTCGCAGTTTGCTCATGCCCCGACCCCATCAAAACGTAAATCGTATTCTTGGTCTCGAACATGACGCCGTCATCGAAAGCAGTACACATGCTAGAACGCACCCAATCGCCAGGTTGAAAGCGAGCTCGCGAGTCCACTACCACCTTGTGGGCAAACATTATGAGCGGTAGGTGATCAGCGGCATGAACACGCATGAGCTCTGCAGGCGTGAGATCGGCTCGAAAGATTGTCCACTCCTCCACCAGGCAATAAGCCTTGGGTGGCACACGCAGAGCTAGCGTTGCAACGATCTCTTCCACTGAAGCTGAAGAGCCCTGTCGGAGATCACTGTCTTCCAGAAGAAGGTCACTATGGACTGGGCCGGTCAAGCTAACGCTCCATCATGGTTATGCATCAATTGACAGTGACGAGGTCGGCATCGCGGTGCGGCAAGCCGGAAAATCAGCAAAATCAACACACGAATCACTATATATATTTGTATGTTGATTGGCAAACGCGGCATACCGTCTCTTTTTGAAGAGTCGCCAAGATGTCACTGCGCCGCCCTTACGCAGCCGTACTCCAATTACTACGCACATCCAAAGGGTTGCACCAGTACGCGATCGCCAGCGAGGTTGCCCAGTCGTTTGTCAGCAACCTTGAGGCTTCGAAAACCACAGCCACCGTGGACTCCACGAAAGCCCTAGCTGACGCCCTACAGGTGAATGCTGCAACTTTCTTCGGATTAGTCATCGCAGCCAGTCAACACCAGACTCCTCGCGAGGTGATGCTTTCAGCCATCGCTGAAATGGAAGCACTAGGATTGGCGGATACCGTTCTTCCTGCAGAACCTCAGAAGCTCGAAGCGCCAGTTGTGGCAGAAGCTCGGGAGAGGAAGGATCAGGTTCAGCGATTGAAAGCTCAGGGCTACAGTCGTGCCCAGACAGCGCGGGAGCTTGGCTGTTCTTGGACGACCGTTGACCGGCTGTGGGTGGCCAATGATCCTGCTAACGACACTTGAGCTTACAAGCACCTATTCGGACATAGCGACATTCGACAGCCGGAAAAACCGAAATCATGGCCTGAGTTGTCAAAACGAAATCCAGTGCGACGGTATAAGCTCCATCAGTAAGCTCGGCGCGGGCGCCGGTGACGTGACGAAAACAATGGAGTGTGGAAGTAGATGAGTGCGTACGAGCTAATCAAAGACTTGGAAAAAAAGCTTACACTTTATAAGGATCACCATGCAGTAACGTCGCAAGTGCGGCCAAACCGAATACATGAATTGTTAGCGGACTTAATCTGCAGAGCGACTATCTACCCTCGGCTGTTAACACGAAAGGTAGTCAAAGGGTTGATCGAGGACAGGCAACCTTGGCCAGCCGTTGATAGTGGCAATTACTGCCTAGCTTATCCCGTCAGCATCAAAGATCTAGAGGAGGTTAGGATGATCAGTTTCCCACATAACAATCTGTGTGTTCAGCGTACCGTCACAACGTCACCGGAAATGCCCGCAAAACTGCGCAACCAACTACACGCTCACGACCTTCTTTACGATGTGTCTTATCGCGGCGGAGAACTGGAAGCTCCTCATTTAAGGATTTCTAAAAGCAAAATAACCCGCGACCAGCTTGTACTGCTGCAGCCACACCTAACCTTGACGGAAGATCACGTAACGCTTTCAATCAGCGATGATGATATCTTCGGCGTTGGCACCTTCGTATGGAAGAGGCTACGTACCGAAATTACGGAGATTAAAGAAGCCTTTGAAGAGTACACGACTAGGATGCGCATGGCGGCTGACCGGCCGTACGTCTTCGAAATTGACTTCGACCATCACGTAGATTTAGACGAATTTCTTGAGTGCGCGCTCAACTACATAATTACCGATGAAAGCCTGCGTGCAGATTGGGAAGGCTGCGCTGCCGAAATTGCGATCGACTACAACCGCGTTGAATCGTTGACACAGATACAAACAGCCAGTGCCACCACTGAAATCGTGTATAACGACTCACTAAACTTAAGTCCGCTAGCTGACGTGATAAATAACTTGGTGCGCAAGCCAAAGAATACTTTACTCGAAAAAATCACGTGGTTCGAGGAAGGCCATCGAGGATGGCTTTCATGATCGGGATCGCGTATCCGACAGTCTAGTTTGGCTGATTATAAAGCACGAGAGAAACATCTACTCGCGCCATTCTAGTTTTCCTCTCACCAAAAAATTGATTGATATTTCCTCTACTTCCCCAAAGCTAATAAATCTTTTGTTCACCCATGTACATGACGCTGCGTACCTGTGCTTCCTACTTTCTCATAGGCCAACAAATCATATAGGGTTAATTGGCCTGTACAAAAATATTTCCAGAGTCGGGCGTCCTATCTCCGATAAAGTTGCATACGAACGTATATGGCAAGATTTAGTGTGGAGTCAAGGACTTGAAATCTATTGCCTGGCTTACGAGGATCATTTCGAGTACACAGACATACATTCTGCGATTGATTCGATCTGCGAAATGGTCGCATGGTTCGCCGATCACGAGATCACCCGAAGTTCTCGCACACAAGTAATCGCAGACACCCGCCTGTCAAGTCTACGAAACGCTATCACCTCGATAAGCTACCTAGCACCGCATGGCGATAAGCATAATTTAATTGAAAACCATCTCCCGCTTCTAGCGGTTATTATCGAGCAACGCGCCACATTGAACCGAAAGGCGTTTGAGCCTATTCCTCTAGGAGAGTGGATCATAGCATTCTGGGCAATTGAACTAACCCAGACCAATCCAAACTTAGAAAGCAATGAGGCTTTGAAAAAACTCTGCGAGGTACTCATTTCAAGCTATTTGAATACCCTAAAAGAGAGACTTGATGGTCGATGGTATGGTGGAGATGACCCATTAGCGGTTGACGAACTACCTTGGGGCCAACTCCATGAATGC
>NZ_JAHHIU010000407.1 GCF_024539815.1 Streptomyces hayashii | reverse complement strand
GGTGGCCAGGATCATGCGAGCAGAACGCATCTGATGGTCCTTCCGTCACGACCGGGCAGCCGACACCACGTCAGCTCGTCGAACCCGTTCGGGACGTGATCCACCGTCAGTCAGTCACCGCGGCCGCACCACTCAGGGCGTTCACACGGGTGAAGGCGCACACCGTCAGGAGAGGGACAGTCCGGCGTTCAGGACCTGACGCAGCGTCGACCCGGCCTCCCGGTCCGGACCCGGGGACCGCCAGGCGACGAACCCGTCGGGCCGTACGAGCACGGCGCCGCCGCGGGTCGTGCCGTGCCGTTCCGCCCAGTCGGCGCCGTCCTCCGGCACCAGGTCGGCGTCGGGCCCGGTCCCCACCCGGTACGAGGTGAGCGGAAGGGCCAGCTCCGCGGCGAGGCGGCCGGCGGCCTCGTGCCAGCCGCCCGGCTCCCCGGCGTCGCTGAGCAGGACCAGCGACCGCTCGTAGAGGTCGAGGGTGGAGATCCGCTCGTCCCCGCGCCGCACCCACAGGTGAGGAGCCCGGCTGCCGGGACCGCCGCTCAGGTCGAGGCTCTCCGGGACGACCGGGACGGCGGGGTCGGCGCCGACGACCGCGCCCTTCGGGTAGCGGTAGCCCAGGGCCACGTTGAGGATGCCTCGCTGCGGGCCTCCGCCGCCGGATCCGGCCGGCGGGGCGAACCCCGGGTGGCTGTGCTCGGCGGACCGGGCGGCGGCGCGGGCGCTGGTGGCCTCCGCCACGGGGCGGCGCTCGGCGTCGTAGGTGTCCAGCAGTCCCTCCCCCGCCCAGCCGTCGAGCACCGCCGCGAGCTTCCACGCGAGGTTGTGGGCGTCCTGGATGCCGGTGTTGGAGCCGAAGGCCCCCGTCGGGGACATCTCGTGGGCCGAGTCGCCGGCCAGGAACACCCTCCCGGCCCGGTATCCGCGGGCGACCCGCTGTGCGGCGTGCCAGGGCGCCTTGCCGGTGATCTCCACGTCGAGGTCCGCGACGCCGACCGCCCGCCGGATGTGCTCGACGCACCGCTCCTCGGTGAACTCCTCCAGGGTTTCCCCGTGTTCGGGGTGCCAGGGGGCGTGGAAGACCCAGTTCTCGCGGTTGTCCACCGGCAGCAGCGCGCCGTCGGCGTCCGGGTCGGTCAGGTAGCAGACGATGAAGCGGCGGTCGCCCACGACGTCGGCGAGGCGGCGGGACCGGAAGGTCAGGCTGACGTTGTGGAACAGGTCGCCGGGCCCGCTCTGGCCGATGCCCAGCTGCTCGCGGATGGGGCTGCGGGGGCCGTCGGCGGCGACGAGGTAGTCCGCGCGGACGGTGATGTGCTCACCGGTCTCCCGGCTCTTGGCCACGGCGGTGACGCCGTCGGAGTCCGTCTCGAACGACATCAGTTCGGTGGAGAACCGCAGGTCGCCGCCGAGCCGCCGGGCGTGGTCGAGCAGGACCGGCTCCAGGTCGTTCTGGCTGCACAGGCACCAGGAGCTGGGGCTGAAGCGGGCCAGTCCGCCGCCCGGGTCGATGTCCCGGAAGAGCCACTCGCCCGCGTCGCCGACCAGCGTCGGCGTCTGCAGGATGCCGTGGTTGTCGGCGAGGGTGGCCGCCGCGTCCTGGATGTCCCGCTCGACGCCGGCCACCCGGAACAGCTCCATCGTGCGGACGTTGTTCCCACGGCCGCGCGGATGGATGGAGGTGCCGGAGTGCCGCTCCACCAGCAGGTGCGGCACTCCGAGCCTGCCCAGGAACAACGAGGTCGCCAGGCCGACCAGGGACCCGCCGACGATGAGGACCGGGACCCTGAGGGTGGAGGGGCCGGTCGGTTCTTCTCGTTCCTTCATCACTTACGCCTCCAGCGCGTCGATTCCGCCGACCCGGCCGGATACGGCGGAGATCCTCATCCATGCCCCGTGGAGCTGACGGCGCTTCAGGCTTCACCCGCCTGCGCCGAGGCGTCCGCGGGCCCGCCGGTGGCGGTGCCGGTCGGACGGAACCGCGAGAAACGCTGAGCACAGGGCCCGGCTCGGCTAGCCTCGATCTCCCACCGTGTGCGAACTGAGTTACGACGAACATCACTTCGGGAGTTCCGTGTCCGACCAGCTGCCGCCCTCACCGAACTCCGCGGCGGAAGAGGCCGCCGCGCTCCGGCAGACCGGGGCCTCACCTCTGCGGATCGGCGACCCGGACCGCGTCGGGCCCTTCGTCCCGGTGGCGCTGCTCGGCAGCGGCGGGATGGGACGCGTCTATCTGGCCCGGGCCGCCGACGACACGCCCGGACTGTTCGCGGTGAAGGTGATCCGGCCCGAGTACGCCGAGGACGTCCGCTTCCAGCGCCGGTTCGAACGCGAGGCGGCGGTGCACGGCCGGCTCGGTCCGCCGCACACCCCCGGTTTACGCGGCACCGGATGGGACGACCGGCTGCTGTGGATGGCCACCGAATACATTCCGGGCCTCGACCTCGCCGACGCGGTGCGTGAGGGCGGGGCGCTGCCGACGGCCGCCGTGTGGCGGCTGACCGCCGAGCTCGCGCGGGCGCTCACCGCGCTCGCCGCGGTGGAGGTGGTGCACCGGGACCTGAAGCCGTCCAACGTGCTGGTGTCGCCGCAGGGCGCGTACGTGATCGACTTCGGCATTTCCAAGGCCCTGGACGCCAGCGCGATCACCGGCACGGGCAACCGGGTGGGCACCGCGGCCTACATGTCCCCGGAGTACCTGAGGACGGGTCACTGCGACACGGCCTCCGACGTGTTCTCCCTGGCCGGGACGCTGCTCTACGCGGCCACCGGGCGGGCCCCGTTCGGCGACGGCACGGGGGTCGACGTGATGCACCGGGTCGCCTTCGAGGAGCCGAACGCGGAGGTGACGGCCGCGGTCGCGGCGGCCGATCCGGAACTGGGCGCGCTGCTGACCGCGTGCCTGGCCAAGGAGCCCGAGCGGCGTCCCGCCCCGCGGGACCTGATCGACGCGGTCGGCGGCCGCGCCGTGGCCACCGGCTGGCCGGAGCCGCTGCGCGGCACGGTGCTGGCCCGGCAGCGCGCCTACGAGACGCTGCACCGTCTTCCCGTGGACCGCACCGCGTGGTTGCGGCCTTCGGACAACCGGGCGAGCCCGGCCGGCCGGGTGGCGGAGCCCCCGTCGGGGCGCCTCCACCGGGAGGCGGCCCCGGCGACGCCGTCCGGCCGGGGTTCCCGGGACCGGGACCTGGCGCCCGCCGCGGTGTCCCCCGTCGGGACGGCGTCGCCCGCGGCGGGGCCCGCGGCGGGGCCCGTGCCGGAGCCCGCGTCGGCGGCCGCGTCGGCGGCCGCGTCGGCGGCCGCGCCCGCGGGCCGGCCCTGGGCGCGGCGCAGGCGGGTGGCGGTCCTCGCCTCGGCCGCCGCCCTGTGCACCGTCGCCGCGGGCGCGTTCTCCCTCATGCGCGACGACGGTCCCGCGACCGCCTCTCCGCACGCCTCGGAGTCGGCGTACGGCAGCAGGCCGGGCGGCGTTCCCGGCGCCGGCCGCAGTAGCGGGACGGCTTCGTCCGGCGCCCCGGACCGGGCCTCCGCCGCGGGCTCGTCCAGCGGACGCGCCGACGTCGTCACGGCCGAGGATGACGCCTCGCCGTCCCTTCCCTCGGCCTCGCGCTCGGCCGCCGCCGGGGGTACGGGGAGCACGCCGTCCGCCCCCGCCGACGACGTCTCCGCC
>NZ_JAHHIU010000406.1 GCF_024539815.1 Streptomyces hayashii | reverse complement strand
GGGTGATCGCGGTGTTCGGTGTGGCGAAGCCGCACTGCGCATACCTCTTCGCTAATCGCCGTGCCAACCGAATGAAAGTCTTGGTGCATGACGGTGTGGGCATTTGGCTGGCAGCGCGACGATTGAACCAAGGCAAGTTTCATTGGCCCGGCATCCGTCACGGATCGGAAGTCGAACTCGATAACGAGCAACTTCAAGCCTTGGTACTGGGTTTGCCGTGGCAGCGGGTCGGCGCAGGCAGCGCGATCACAGTGCTTTAGCCCCTGCCATTAGCCCATCGGTTTATCGCTGTTGACGACCTGCTCTGACACAATCAGCGGCATGACTTCCTCGCCCAATCTCGACCAGATGACACCGGAACAGCTGCGCGGCTTGGCCGAACAGGCTATGCAGTTGCTGTCCCAGGTCGACTCCATGAGCCAGAAAATCCAACGCCTCGAAACGGTCAACGAGCAACTGGCTCATGAAATCGCCATCCTCAAGCGACACAAGTTCGCCAAGCGCAGCGAGCAACTGAGCCCCGACCAAGGCAGTCTGCTCGATGATCTGCTCGATACCGATATCGCAGCTATCGAAGCCGAGCTGAAGGCAGCCAATCCGCCGGCCGCACCGGCCGAGCCACGTAATAAGCCCAAGCGTGCACCACTGCCGCCGCAGTTTCCGCGAACCGTGATCCGTCACGAACCAGAGAATACTCAGTGCGTGTGCGGCTGCCAGCTTCAGCGAATCGGCGAAGACGTCAGCGAGAAGCTCGATTACACTCCGGGCGTGTTCACCGTTGAGCGGCATGTGCGTGGAAAATGGACGTGCCGTCAGTGTGAAACACTGATCCAGGCGCCTGTACCGGCCCAAGTGATCGACAAGGGCATCCCGACCGCAGGCCTGTTGGCCCACGTGATGGTGGCGAAGTTCGCCGACCATTTACCGCTGTACCGGCAGGAGAAGATTTTTGGTCGGGCCGGACTGCCCATCGCCCGTTCGACACTGGCGCAATGGGTCGGACAGACCGGTGTGCAGCTCCAGCCTCTGGTCGATGCGCTGCGTGAGCATGTGTTGGCCCAGGGCGTGATCCACGCCGATGAGACCCCGGTTCAGATGCTCGCACCAGGCGAAAAGAAAACCCACCGCGCTTACGTGTGGGCCTATAGCACCACGCCTTTCTCGGCCCTCAAGGCCGTAATCTACGACTTCAGCCCCAGCCGTGCCGGCGAACATGCGCGTAACTTCCTGGGCACGTGGAACGGTAAGCTGGTCTGCGATGACTTCGCCGGCTACAAGGCCAGCTTCGAGCTGGGCATCACCGAAATCGGCTGCATGGCCCATGCACGCCGCAAATTCTTCGACCTGCATGCAGCCAATAAAAGCCAGTTGGCGGAGCAGGCGCTTCACTCGATTGGCGGGTTGTATGAAGTCGAGCGACACGCCAAGGAAATGAGCGACGAAGACCGCTGGCGATTACGTCAGGAAACAGCGGTGCCCATCGCTGAAAAACTGCATGAGTGGATGTTGGCCCAACGCGAACTTGTGCCCGAGGGTTCGGCCACGGCCAAGGCCCTGGATTACAGCCTTAAACGCTGGGTAGCGCTGACGCGCTACTTGGAAGATGGTGCTGTACCCATCGACAATAACCAGATCGAGAATTTGATCCGGCCGTGGGCGCTTGGGCGCTCGAACTGGTTATTTGCCGGGTCGCTGCGCAGTGGAAAAAGGGCGGCGGCAATCATGAGCCTGATCCAGTCGGCGCGTATGAATGGGCACGATCCGTATACCTATCTCAAGGATGTGCTGATGCGGCTGCCGACACAGCGGGCGAGCGAAATCACGCAATTACTCCCGCAGCATTGGATGCTTGCCTGAGACAGGCTAAGTGGACTTCGCCAAATAGTCAGCTCAAAGGCTGACTTGTATCAACAATTCGGAAGCGACTTTTCTCAGCATATAGGTTTCGCGCAGAATTGATTGCCCCATCGAAGACTCGTGACGCTGCATAACGGCTTCATTGTGCGTGATGGCTTCATGCAGGTTGATCCAGACAGGCCGCATACCATTAGCGATTTCGTGGCTTTCCATTCTCACGGGCTCTAGCTGGGGCGCTACTTCGCATTGATAAAAATGCGAGGTCATGTGCATCAGATCGTACTGTGGCCCCCAGTAGGGCCGGTACTCCTCAATGTAACCGTAGTGCTGGAGCACCTTTATGTCACGAGCACCAGTCTCTTCCTCAAGCTCACGCTTCAGGCCTGTGACAATGTCCTCGTCACCATCAAGGCCGCCTCCAGGAAAGCTGAAGTCGTTATAGCGCTCGGTGAACAGCAACAGGATCTGTTCATCCCGCATCACGATGCCGCGTGCTGCATGTCGACGGAATACTCTGCCCTGTTTGGATTTCAGCTCGGGGTGAACAATTTCAGTTATGAGTTGCATGTGGTCTCGTTACGGCAAAATCAGTTAGTCATCGTCCAGGGTGGCCACGGCATTTCCGCAGTTCTGGAAATACTGTGGCCAGTGGAACTGGCTCAGCGAAGCAGCAATACGGGTAAAGTGGATGTTCGCAGCATCGTCGTGGTCGTGCTGCCTACCAGAAACTGCCTGATGCGTGAGTGCCCGTACGCCCCCATGACCAAGAGGTCAATGCCGTGCTCTGCCTGATACGCATGAAGTACCGACTCTACTTCGCCTGGGCGGATCTCGGCATGCACTAGCGGGCCAGAAGAGGCAAGTGTGGTTCGTGCTTTCTCCAGCTCGTTCTGGTTTTCTTCAGAGTCCGTACCAACCATGACGATATGAATTGGCAGGTCTTCGCACAGCGGGCTTGAAGCAAGCATCTGTACGGTCTTGTGGCCTGTAGCGCTGCCGTCAAATGCCACCATGATCGTTTCAGGTTTCCTGAAATGGCTGGTTGTAATCAGGATGGGGCGGTGGATTGTTCGGACTACCGCTTCAATCTGGCTGCCAAGACTTTGGGCACTGCGCGTGCTGTCCTCACCGACTCTTCCAATCACCAGTAATCGAATATCGTCTTGGAGATCGCTCAGGCTCTCGACGAGATGGCCATGGCGCTGCTTCAGATCAGGTGACATGGCGCCAGAGATGACTGTTCGCTCGCGAGCTTTTTCAAGCATGTGCTGCCCATGCTCCAAGGCCAGTTTTGCACGCTGCGCATCCAGCGTGGCCAACTCTTCCAGTAGATGTTCTCTGCTACCGAGACCGATATTGCCGCTGAGGTCAGCGGATGCAGGATATTTTTCCCTATCCAGCACATGGAGCAAGGTCAGGGGAGCGCTGAGTCGTTGCGAGGCCCATGCTGCGTAATCGCAGACCGCCAATGAGGATTGTGAGTTATCAATGCATGCCATTACGTGGGTCATTGTCGTTCTCCTTAGTGGCTCATGAGCTTGTCGATGGCACCGGGTTTGTCATGCACGCCGAAGCGGTCAACGATTGTTGTGCTGGCTTCATTGAGACCGAGCACTTCAACCTCAGCGCCTTCACGGCGGAACTTGATCACGACCTTATCCAGCGCTGCGACGGCGGTGATATCCCAGAAATGCGCTTGTGTGAGATCGATGGTGACTTTGTTGAGCGCTTCCTTGAAGTCAAAAACTTCAGTGAACTTGTCCGCAGAGCTAAAGAACACCTGGCCCACGACGCGGTAAGTCCGATGCGATTCCGTCTCTTCCAAAGTGCTCTTGATATCCAGGTAGTGCCCAACCT
>NZ_JAHHIU010000405.1 GCF_024539815.1 Streptomyces hayashii | reverse complement strand
GCATAAATTGGAATGACATGGTGATTTTCTCACTCTTTTTATTGTTTTTATGGCTTCCATTTTACATCAAAAACAGGTCAAAAACTGGAGCAAGATCAAAAGCATAGTGACCGACTATGCTTATTACGACTTCGTCTCCATAAGCTCGGCTCTCCCGAGGGGTAAAGCAGATCAAAAGCATGGCCGGGGGAGTGGAGTACATACGTACTCCTTCCCGTCCACAGAGCCAGATCAACAGCTCACAGCGCAAAACGTACTCCCACGGAGTACGTCCTGCAAAACGTACTCTGTGAGAGTACGTCCTGCACATCGAGGTCGCTCAGAGTGGGGTGGATGGCTTCATCATCCGCCACGCTCTGAGGGGCCCAACAACGAGCAGCGCGAGGCGTTAGAGCGCCGGTCCAGTCGCTGCAATCCCGACGTGTTCCGCGCCTTGCAGGCCTGCCCAGGCGCGGGATTTTCGCTCCTTCCCGACGCGCAGCTTCGCTGCACAGCGCGGCTCTGCCGCAGCAATCAGCGCAGGGTTGTCAGCCTTATTGACGCATTGCAAGCACCCGTCGCGACCCTCCGGGGGAGCGTTACCGAATAGGTCTACCTCCCCTTTAAATCGGTCACTCGTCCTCACGAACCCAGCAAAAAGCCGCTGGGTCCATTCGTCCTCGCGGCACCGCGAGGCGGTGCGGCCCGCTACGCGGAATAGGCCCAGGGCGCCGCTTTGCGGCGGGTTGCCTCCCCCCGGAGGGTCGCGACAAATGCCCGACGAGTGGTAGCGTCGCGGCTTGCATTTGGTAACGCGTTACCATATACTATTCATATGTTAAGTAACGCGTTACCAAATAAGAAGAGGTAGTTATGAAAGACCCTAGAGATAAGAAAACCGTCGATGGCTTTGCCGACCTGGTTGCCCAGGTCGAGAGCACCCCGCTCCGCAAGAAGCCCGGCCGCAAGCCTTCCGGTGAGAAGGCTCTCACCCCGGCAGAGAAGCAAAAGGCCTACAGAGACAGAAGGCGCGACGAAAAAGCGGCAGCTGAAGCTGCAAAAGCACAGGGCCTCCCCCCGACTTCGTCGGTGCTCGATCTGACCACCTCTTTCGCTTCGCTCATTCGCTGAATCACCACCTCCTCGCTTCGCTCGATCGGACGGTGGAAATACCGCCATATATAAGACTAAGAAGGAGCACCCCTGTAGCCCGCATAAACACTGACCTGAAAAGTTGAATTTCTTATCGGGTCAGTAAGAGGCCTTGTTGTTTTTGGTTGAAAACGGTGGTATGATTCTTACTCATCAAGCAGAAAAATAATAAGATTTCTTACCGGTTTGCTTGACTGTTTAGCGGTTTGAGTAAGAAACATACTAGGAATTTCTACAATGTCAGATAAGAAAAAGGTTTATTACACGACTCGGTCGGCTGTCCTCTCCGCCAAAGAGAATCCTTGGGCGAGAGAGTTGGCCCACACCATCAAGAAGGGGAAAAAGGTCACTGGCTTTGCTTCGGCGCATCACTCACTGGTGAATAACGCCACAGGCGAGGTTGCTGGGGATATGGCCGTGATTGGGATTCAGAAAGTCGTGGACAGAGAGGAGTTCGTGAAATTTTTCGGGGCTGGGATCGAGGAGGTTTTTGAGCTATCAAAGCCTGCGAAAGACCTGTTTCGCTCGATTTTGCGTGCATACCTGGATCAAAAGTACCAACCGGATCAGCTGTATATCAGCTACGAAGCCATATGTGATGATCATGGCTATGGCAAGTCGAGACCCACGTATAACAACGGCATCAATGAGCTTTGCGTGAAGGGTTTTCTTGCCCCTGTTGAGCGTAAAGACGGGATGTTCTGGGTGAATCCCCACCTTTTCTACAAGGGTGATCGCATCAGGATCGTGCACGAATATGTACGCGCCGGATCTGAGGCGCATGCGCAGCTTGAGCATGAGCAGGCCATCATGCAGCAGCAAAATATCCCAGGGCTTGAGCTGGATGGGGGTGAAGAATGAATATCAATCCCGACATGCCAGACCCGAGCGATGATGATGAAATAGTGCGTGCTGTGCTAGCCCAGATAGCTCTGGAGCCCTCTCAGGCTCCATCCCCTAGCCTCGCACAGGAAAATGCCCCTGAAGGGCTCCAGCGAGCCCACAGCGCCTCCGATGACGCTGATCTGGAATGGCTCCTCGGGGAATAGCGCCTGCTGGCAGCAATTGAAAATAGCCTATCGAAATAGGCTATTTTTTGGGCCTGCTTTTAATTGGTAACGCGTTACCGAACTCAAAAAAATAATCGGTAACGAGTTACCGATTATTGCGCACTT
The DNA here is from genome assembly GCF_024539815.1 of Streptomyces hayashii. GTDB lineage: Bacteria > Actinomycetota > Actinomycetes > Streptomycetales > Streptomycetaceae > Streptomyces > Streptomyces hayashii. Next base: position 1,425 of record NZ_JAHHIU010000405.1, on the reverse strand, counting down.
TCCGTGTTTTTGAAAAGTGTCCAAGTCCATCAAAGGCCCCGTGTAGGCTGCTCGCGGGCATTTCGCTGTGCAGGCGAAAGCACCGCAGGCTGGGCCTCTTGAGGCTCCAGAGCGGCGACACGGCGCTCCAGCTGATCTGCCTTGGCGCGATACCCATCGCGCTCCCAGGCCATATCCGAGATCTGCTTATCGAAGCCTGCGTACAGGCCGTCACGCTCTTTCAGGACGCCCACCTGCGCCTTGAATTGGTCTCGCTGCCGCTCGGCTGTTTCAGCTCGTTCCAGGGCGCTATCACGCTCGCGTTCCAGCCCTAGGAATTTATGGGCAATGCTCTTGCCTGCGGCCTTCACCGAGGCCAGCAAACCCTTGGTTTTCTTCGTCTCCGACCGAGCCTCTTTCAAGTCCTTTTTCAGCGCTTTGTTGTCGATTTTCAGGGCCTCGATCTCCTTATCCTTGCTACTCAGCAGCCCGGTTAGCTTGCCCCACAGGCTCGACTTCCCGAACTCTTTTACAGCTTCGTTTCGTCCATCCTCGATTCCCTTGAGGCGCGCTGCTTCCTGCGCCTTATCAGCGTCTTTGAGGGCCTTCGCCTGCATCGCCCTGATCTCGGCCAGCGCCGATGATTTGAGCGCGTCTACGGTCGATTGAGAGGCTTCCACGGCCTCTCCGGCCCGTACCATCAGCGCCTCGGCCTGTTGGAATTTCTGCCCGATTGTCTCGACCTGAAGCTGCTCAAGCTTCCACTCCTCGCGGGTCAATCGACGTCTACCAGGGCCAAGCCGTGACATGCCGTTGGGTGCCCCGACGTGCTCATGATAATCGTCCTGAAACGACCGCATGGCGGTCTTGTACGCCGCGTTTCGGTCGCCTTTTAGGCTGCTCTTGCCCAGCTCATTGGCAGCGCGCTTGCCGTCGTGGATCGCATCAAAGCTCTCACCAGGGCGAGGCACAACGTAGAAATGACAATGAGGGTGTGATTCGTCTGTGTGCTCCAGCACCGTTTGCAGGCGGTCGCCATAGCGCCCTTGGAGCCATTCCAGGGCATCGCCCTTGATCCGCACCCATGCAACCGGGTCAGTGCCGTCCGGGGCAGAGAAAACGCCACCAAGCAGGCACAGGGCGTCCTTGCGGGTCTTTCTCCCTATGGCGTCCGTGGTGCTCGCGGCCCACGTTTCGCACGTGGCTTCAAGCTCCTCAATGGGCTTACCGAATAGCAGTGTCGGGGGCTGGGGTGCTTCGATATGGGGAATTGCGCCAGGTTCTCGGTTTGCCTCAGCCACAATCGATCTGACTGAATGGCCACCGGTTTTTCCTGTTTTGGGGGTAGATCTGCTGAAGGAATCAACGTGCATAAATTGGAATGACATGGTGATTTTCTCACTCTTTTTATTGTTTTTATGGCTTCCATTTTACATCAAAAACAGG
>NZ_JAHHIU010000404.1 GCF_024539815.1 Streptomyces hayashii | reverse complement strand
GCCCAAGCTCTCGGCGTGATCAGGCCCATGCTCAACATGATGTGCACGAGAATGAACCTGTTTGGCGAAGGTCTCGCGGGGGTCAGCAGAACAGCAATCGTCCGACTTCGGCACGAGGTGCAATTTGGCTTTCGACGGGTTTTCCTGGCTCATGACGCATCTACCAATAAGGATATGGCGTCATTGAACAGCCTGTAGTAGCTACAGTGTCAAGCAATGAGTTTGAAATTTCGACTGGGCCGAGGGCGCCGCTCGAGTCTACGTCCCTCAGTGCGAGCGCCTGATAGCTGCATGCTGCGATGCATCAGCCAGGTTGGTCAGCACCTCAAATGCCCACTCAGCTTTCACCCTGGGAGTCATGCATATCGAGCAAGTCGTCAATCGCGTTGTGAAGCCTACGAGTAAACGTTTGGAGAAATCCGCCATGATGGTTTTCGACGCCATTGGCATGTGTCGGCTGTAGACCTCTCTAAGCGCTCATTACCATCGGTAGCCGACAGGGTTAAGGGTAGAAATATCCAGAAAGCTCCTCGACACAGTCGCACCAGCATGTCCTCCTCAACAACCCTACTACAAGCTTTTCGGCATTAATTAGGAGATGCCCACTGGAAATCCGGTGACACCTGCTAACCGAGAATAAAACCCCGCCATGTCTGGCGGGGTCTCATCAATCACCCTTCTTGTGCTTATGCACGTCCAGGTCGGGATGCTTAGGCTTGTTCTCGGGGGTTACACGGCGACGCTGGTCTGTCTTGCCGGTTGATTCGGCAATTGGCTTGGGCCCAGGTTTGATGGCCATAGAACTTGCTCCTTCAGTTGATAGGTATATGCCCTGGCAAACGTCTGCCGTGTAAGCGTTCGCTCAGTACGGTCACGAGATTGAGGGCCCCAAACACTATAGCTTGATATTTTTATGCCAGCAGTGGCGCACCACTTTAGTAAGCGTCTGCCGAACACATCTTGCACCAGCCCGTTTGGTGTAGACGGACGCTCGAAAGACCCTGTCGAGACTATCGCGCTATTCGGTTTCAATGGCAGCTTGCTCCCCTATGCTCTTGACTCGTCTAGGAGCAGCAACCAGAGCGAGCCCCAGCAGCGGGTTCGAACAGTGACTCAATAATCGTACAGTCTGGAGTGTTCGAGCCTAGGCATCTTGACTCACACGTGCCTGCCATTGAGAGCAGCTCTATCCGGATCTGCAGGAGCTTAGCTACCTTAGATTCCACTTCTGCCAAGTGCTTCTTGACCACCGACAACGCATCAGCACACGGACGATCAGCATCTGCCGCGAGCGCAATGAGTTCGCGGATATCGTCGAGTGGAAAGCCCAGTTCACGATTCTGCCTGATGAAGATGAGTCGTGACCGATGCTTTTCGGTATAGATTCGATGCCGCCCTGTCGACCGTAGGGCCGGAGGGAGAAGGCCTATTTTCTCGTAGTAGCGAATCGTTTCAATGTGGCAACCCGTTGATTTCGACAGCGCTCCGATTCCTGACATCCAAACTCCCCAAGCATTTTCTTGAACCTGTAGTAGCTACAGATATTAACCTGCTCAATCGAAAAATGATTTCACGCGTTTTAAGGGCATTCCGTGGACAGAGAACAGCTAGAGAAGAACCAGATTCCCGTTTACTTCGTCGCGGTCATTGTCGCGGCTATCGGGGGCCTGCTCGCACCTGATGCCTCTCAAGCGTTAGGTGCGTTGGTGACACCAGCCATCGCTGTGCTGATGTACGCCATGTTTCTGCAGATCCCATTCTTGGATCTTCGCAAAGGGCTTGCAAACAAGCGTTTCATGACCGCGCTGCTGACCGCCAATTTCGTCGCCATCCCCCTGTTGGTTTGGGCGTTGACGATGGGCCTAGCCGACCACCCGGCGATTTTGGTGGGCGCACTATTGGTCTTGCTGACGCCTTGTATCGATTATGTTGTTGTGTTTACCCATATCGGTAAGGGCGACTCCAAACTGACTCTGGCGGCAACACCATTACTACTCGTGCTTCAGCTTGTGCTACTACCCCTCTATCTAGCCTTCATGGTGAGTGATGACTCGGCGGTGGTTATATCGGTCGGCCCATTTGTTGAGGCCTTCGTAGTGCTGATCGCTTTACCCTTGGTCTTGGCAGTAGCAACAGCTGCCGGGGCAAAGGGGTCACGCATCGTTGAGGGCTGGAACAATGTATGGGCTTGGATGCCTGTGCCAGCTATGGCGGCTGTATTGGTCGTAGTGATCGGCTCTCAGATTTCAACGGTGGTCAGAGACATGGACAAGCTGCTGCCTGTTATTCCCGTCTACATTGGTTTCATGCTCTTGGCACCCGTGGTGGGTGCGCTGGTGGCTCGGGCGTTTAAGTTACCGGCTAGCACGGCAAGATCTGTCGCTTTCAGCAGTTCGACACGAAACTCATTGGTAGTTCTACCATTGGCATTGGCCTTGCCCGAGGAAATCAGAGGGCTCGCTGCGGCAGCAGTGATTACTCAAACGCTGATTGAGTTGGTCAGCGAACTAATTTACATCCGAGCAATTCCTGCTTTGGTGTGGCGCAAAATGTAGATGCCAGGGAAGACATAAGCACAAAACACCCTGCGCGATTAAACAGGTGCCCACCTGTGCGGCAGCAGCTTGTTAATCTCACTCGCGCGCCGCGTCGGCAGGCGCGTGAGAACATCCTTTAGATAGGCGTACGGATCATGGCCATTCAGCCGCGCTGACTGGATCAAGCTCATGATCGCCGCAGCCCGTTTTCCGCTGCGTAGCGACCCGGCGAAGAGCCAGTTCTTGCGCCCAAGAGCCCATGGCCGGATCTGGTTGTCGGGTAGTCAGACGCGGTTGCCCGCGTCCAACCCCCTAAGAACCGTGCATGCGAGTTTCCCAGCACACGGCTCAAGCCTCTGCTAAGGCGCCATTGGGCACCCGGTTATACATCGTCGACATTGGCAAATTGCACATCTCGTGGGCAACGCAGGTGGTAAATCTCAAGATTAGCCGCAGCGTCCGTCCCGCCATGACCTAGCTTCACAATATGGCGACTGTGCCACGGTGTGTCTTTGGTCACCGGCTTGAAGCAGGCGCAGCACCTGCCGCCCTGTTGCCCCCATACCCGATACAGCTTGGCTCGACCTTTAACGGAAGTGAGCATCTTCTTGCCCCAGCGGGACTCGAAGTACTCATCCCATGCAGGGTCGTGAGGGTTGGCAGCAGCCTTAATCTTGATATGTCGCACAATCGGTGTGTCTGAGGCGTCTACTAGCGTGTACTGACGCTTCCGACCATCGGCGGATTTTTCAGTACACGAGAACACCCAACGGCGCGCCCCTTGTACTTTGAAATACCGATCCTTCACCCATCGGCGTGTCTTGCGAGGGTGGCGACGTACCGCCCATCGCCAGAGCATTTCCCACACTGCGCTGTCCACCTGGTTGAAGACCTTCTTGGCGACGACATGACTGTGATAGTTCGCCCAGCCCCGTAGAACCGGGTTGAGCAAACCTATCAAGTTAGCCTGTCGTATCGTTTTGTTGGTCTTGATCAACTCTCGCAGCTTGGCAAGTAGAGCCCCGATGTTCGCCTTGGACGGCTTGATCAGGAGCTTGCCGTTGTACTTGCGCAGGTTCCATCCGAGGAAGTCGAACCCGTCCCCTATGTGCGTTATCTTGGTTTTTTCCGGAGAGAGGACAAGTCCACGCTCTGCCAGAAATTCAACCACGGCGGGCCTGACTTCATTCTCCAGCCATTCTTTCGAACAACCAGTGATGATGAAATCATCTGCATAACGCACCACGCGCATTTTTCGGGCTGTC
>NZ_JAHHIU010000403.1 GCF_024539815.1 Streptomyces hayashii | reverse complement strand
CGACCCCGTCCCCGACCCCGGGCGCACCTCCGTCCAGGCTTCTGGTTCTGTTCCCGGCTCCGTTTACGCGCCCACTGCCGACCTGCTGCGCGAGCTGCACCTCCGGCATCTGCGGGCCGTGCCGTTCGAGAATCTGTCGGTGCATCTCGGCGAGGAGATCGTGCTGGAGGAGAGGAGGCTGGTGGAGAAGGTCGTCGAGGAGCGCAGGGGAGGGTTCTGCTGCGAACTCAACGGGGCGTTCGGGGCGCTGCTCGCGGCGCTGGGTTTCGAGGTCACGCTGCTGGCGGCACGGGTGTACGGGGAGCAGGGACGGCTCGGCATCCCCTATGACCATCTCGCGCTGCTGGTGAGGACGGCAGACGCAGGGGAGTGGCTGGCGGACGTCGGATTCGGGGCGCACAGCCACTACCCGTTGCAGTGGGGTCGGCGTGATGAACAGCCGGATCCTGCCGGGGTTTTCAGGATCGTCGAGTCCGGCCCGCACCCGGAGGGGCCGGAGAACGGAGCCGGTGCGGCGGCGGGGCGGGATCTGGACGTCGTGCTGGAGGGTGCGCCGGTGTACCGGTTGGAGGCGCGGCCTCGCGTGTTGCGGGACTTCGTGGCGGGTGCCTGGTGGCACAGCACGTCGCCGGAGTCGCATTTCACGAAGTCGCTGGTCTGCTCGCGGCTCACCGAGGACGGCGGGAGGATCACGCTCAGCGGGCGTCGGCTGAAGGTGACGACCGCCGACGGAGTGAGCCGGGAGAGCGAACTGACCGACGACGAGGAGGTTCTGCAGACGTATCGGGAGCGGTTCGGCATCACGTTGGAGCGGGTGCCGGCGGTGCGGACGGCGACGCCGCGGGCGGCGGTGTGAAAGGCGCGGTCTGAAGGGCGCGGCATGAAGGGCGGTGGGGTGGACGGAGGCGGGGCGGGCGGACGGCACCGCGGAGCGGGGCACTGGGTAGATTCCGGTCACACGGGGCTACTCGTGCGTAGTACCGGCACATGCCCTGGTTTCCCGCGATGTGGGCTCGTCTTGCCTCGAAAGCGGCAACAGTGATCGAATGCTTCTTCGGCAACAAGTGATGTCAAGTCGCGCAGGGGTGTCGTGGATGTTCGGCCGTTGGCTGGGAAACCGTACGAACCGGGTGCAGCGGACGAGTCCCCTCGTGGCGGTCCACACCCCGGAGCATGCCGGAGTGCTGAGCTGCCGGGTGCTCGATCCGGTCAACGAGCCGGTGCCTCATGCGGAGTTCGCGGTGAGCGACACCACGGGACGCAAGGTCGTCAGCGGTGGCACCGATCCCTACGGGGCGTTCATGACGACGGTGCCGGCGGGGGAGTACCGGCTCGCGGTGTCCGCCGAGGGCTACACGCCCTACCGGGCGACCGCGACGGTCGGCGAGAACACCCTGGCCTCGCTCGGTGACGTGACGCTCCAGGTGGCGCGGCCGCCGGAGTTGCCGGCGCCCGGTGACTGGGAGATAGAGCCGACGCATTCGTCGATCGGGTTCACCGCGCGGCACATCGGACTCGCCCGGATCCACGGGCGGTTCAACTCGTTCGCCGGGGCGGTGCGGATCGCCGAGCGGGTGGAGCAGTCGGCGATGCACGTGGTGATCGCCGCGGCGTCCATCGACACCAACGTCAGGATGCGGGACGACCATCTGCGGTCCGCGGACTTCCTGGACGTCGAACGGTTTCCGACGCTTGAGTTCTACAGCGAGCGGTTCGTGCACAAGGGCGGCAGCCGGTGGGCCGTCACCGGGGCGCTGTCACTGCACGGGGTGACGCGGACGGTCACGCTCGACACGGAGTATCTCGGGCTCGGCAGCGGCATGAACGGCGAGGCGCGGGCGGCGTGCAGGGCGCGGACCGAGCTGCATCGGGACGATTTCACCGTCAGCTGGCAGACGATGCTGGCGAGGGGCATCGCGGTGGTCGGGCCCAGCATCACCGTCGAGCTGGACGTGCAGATCGTGCAGCAGGCCCCGGCAGGTTGATTTCCGCCGCTCCGGCGGGCCGGACCTCTCCGCCGCGGGTTTTCCGGACTCAAGGCACCTCGGCTTTCGCGCATGCCGGAAGATGGCTCCGTGAGTGATGTGCGACATGTGCTGGTGCTGCCCGATCGCGAGGCCGCGGAGGCGGTGGCCCAGGAGCTCGGGGAGCGGTTCGGGGTGAGCGAGGAGCCGCGGATCGTCCGGGACGCCCTGGCCGGCGAGGACGACGCGGAGGACGCGCAGTGGCTCGTCCTGCTGAGCGACGAGGAGCAGCGGCTCGACGTGGGGGCGCTGGACGGGTTCGCGGCGGAGTGGGAGGGGTGGCGCGAGGATCCGTAGCCCTCTCCGCCGAAAAAGGCCCGACGCAAGCCCGGCGGAAGCCCCGCGGAAGCGCCGCGGAAGCCCCGCGGAAGCCCCGCGGAAGCCCCGCGGAAGCCCCGCGGAAGCCCCGCGGAAGCCCCGCGGAAGTCCGGCACCGGCCGCTACCTCGCATCCGGCGAGGGTGGGTTGTCAGTGCGGCGTGGGATGCTTTCGGGGATGGCCAGGAAGACTGCGAACGACGACCCGCTCGCCCCGGTGACGCTTGCCGTGGGCCAGGAGGACCTGCTGCTCGACCGTGCCGTGCAGGAGGTGGTGGCAGCCGCGCGGGCCGCCGACGCCGACACGGACGTACGAGATCTGAGTTCGGACCAGTTGCAGCCCGGCACCCTCGCCGAGCTGACCAGCCCGTCGCTCTTCGCGGAGCGCAAGGTCGTGGTGGTGCGCAACGCGCACGATCTGTCCGCCGACACGATCAAGGACGTCAAGGCGTATCTCGGGGCGCCCGCCGAAGAGATCACGCTCGTGCTGCTGCATGCGGGCGGAGCCAAGGGCAAGGGGCTGCTGGACGCCGCGCGCAAGGCGGGCGCGCGCGAGGTGGCCTGCCCGAAGATGACCAAGCCGGCGGACCGGCTGGCCTTCGTCAGACAGGAGTTCCGGGCGACGGGGCGGTCGGCCACGCCCGAGGCGTGCCAGGCGCTGGTCGACGCCATCGGCAGTGATCTGCGGGAGCTGGCGTCGGCTGTCTCCCAGCTCGTCGCCGACGTCGAGGGGACCATCGACGAGGCCGTTGTCGGTCGGTACTACACCGGGCGGGCCGAGGCATCGAGCTTCACCGTCGCCGACCGGGCGGTGGAGGGGCGGGCCGCCGAGGCGCTGGAGGCGCTGCGCTGGTCGCTGGCCACCGGCGTCGCGCCCGTGCTGATCACCAGTGCGCTCGCCCAGGGCGTTCGGGCCATCGGCAAGCTGTCCTCCGCGCGCGGCGGCCGCCCTGCCGACCTCGCGCGCGAGCTGGGCATGCCGCCCTGGAAGATCGACCGGGTGCGACAGCAGATGCGCGGCTGGACGCCGGACGGGGTGGCCGTCGCGCTGCGTGCGGTGGCCGAGGCGGACGCAGGAGTGAAGGGCGGCGGTGACGATCCCGAGTACGCGCTGGAGAAGGCGGTCGTGATCATCGCACGAGCCGCCCGTTCCGGCGGACGCGGCTAGGGTGCTTCTTTTGGATCTTCCCCCGGAGGGTTCCAGGCGGCCGATAGAGTGCGCGCCGTGGGCATACCCGGCTGGTTCGTCTGGATCTTTCTCGTTCCGTTCTTATGGCAGGTCCTCGGTTTCTTCGCCGTCATCCATCGAATGCGGGAAGCCGATTCCGCGCTGCGTTCCAGGGCGCGCCTTGACCTGCTGGAGGTCGTCGGCTCCCTGCTGCTCCTGGGCGGCGGCCTGCTGGGTTTCGTGGTGGGGGAATCCTGGTTCTGGCTCGGCCTCGCGGGCTTCTGAGCTGCACTGAGATTTGTGGAGTCCCTGATGCCAGGGTTACGGTCCTGGCGAAGGAGATCCACCAGCACCATG
>NZ_JAHHIU010000402.1 GCF_024539815.1 Streptomyces hayashii | reverse complement strand
AACGACACTTTCCGCACCCCCGGGGGCTTCGGGAGGGCGGTCCCCGGGGGTGCGGAAAGTGCCGTTCGGGGGCATTCCGGCTCGTACGGCCGGGGCCGCGGCACGACGTTCCCAGGGGTTCCCTGAGAGGCGCCTGTGCGTTTCTCAGGGAAATCACAGATGGGTGAAAGAGTGCTCTCAGGGGGCCCCGACAGGGTGTTCATCATGACCACGACCTCGCCCCAGGGGCGCACCGAACTGCTGAGGCCGGACGGGAGCCCCGTCCGAGTGCTTGTGGTGGACGACGAGATGTCGATCACCGAACTGCTCTCCATGGCCCTGCGCTACGAGGGCTGGCAGATCCGCAGTGCCGGGGACGGCACGGGCGCCCTTCAGACGGCCCGGGAGTTCCGGCCGGACGCCGTAGTCCTCGACATGATGCTGCCGGACATGGACGGGCTGACCGTCCTGGGGCGGCTGCGCCGTGAGCTCCCGGACGTTCCGGTGCTGTTCCTGACGGCCAAGGATGCGGTCGAGGACCGCATCGCCGGTCTCACCGCCGGCGGCGACGACTACGTCACCAAGCCGTTCAGCCTGGAGGAGGTCGTGGCCCGGCTGCGTGGGCTCATCCGCCGCTCCGGCGCGGCCGACCGGCGCTCCGACTCCGTGCTCGTCGTCGGGGACCTCACCCTCGACGAGGACAGTCACGAGGTCTCGCGGGCCGGCGACAACATCCATCTGACGGCCACCGAGTTCGAGCTGCTGCGCTTCCTGATGCGCAACCCGCGGCGCGTGCTCTCCAAGGCGCAGATCCTGGACCGGGTGTGGTCGTACGACTTCGGCGGCCAGGCCAACGTCGTCGAGCTGTACATCTCCTACCTGCGGCGCAAGATAGACGCCGGCCGTGAGCCGATGATCCACACGCGCCGCGGGGCCGGTTACCTGATCAAGCCCGCCGTGTCATGAGCGGACGACGACGACCGCGTCCGCAGAAGCGACGAGCGGCCAAGCCGCGCACCCTTCGGACGCGACTCGTCGTCGTGTCCGTGACCCTGATCGCCGTGGTCTGCGCGCTGATCGGCACCGTGACCACCCTGGTGCTGCGCGATCACCTCTACGGGCAGCTGGACGGCAGCCTGAAGGAGGCCGCGATGCGCGTCTCCGGCGGGCCCGTCGGCGGACCCGGCGGCAAGAACGCCGACGGCGGCGGCAGCGGCGCCGACGAGCCGCAGCGGCGGGTGACCGACATCGGCAAGTTCGTCAGCCAGGGGCCGGGGCCGCAGAAGGCCCTCGCCGCCACGGTCGTCGACGGGTCGATCACCAGCGGCAAGGTCGGCGACAAGCGCACCGACGACAACGACATCCCGCAGATGAACGCCGAGAACCTCACCGACGCCCAGACGAAGAAGCTCGGCTCGGTCGCGCAGGACGGCAAGCAGCACACCGTCGAGCTCTCCGGCCTCGGCACGTACCGCGTTCAGTACATCCACGGCAACAACGGCGACTTCTACGTCGGCATCCCGACGTCCGACGTCGACGGCACCATCAGCACCCTGATCCTCGTCGAGATCAGCCTCACCTTCGCCGGTCTCGTCGCCGCCGCCCTCGCGGGCACCGTGATGGTCGGCGTGGCCACCCGCCCCCTGCGCAAGGTCGCCGCCACCGCCACCCGTGTCTCCGAACTCCCCCTGCACACCGGCGAGGTCAATCTCAGCGAGCGGGTGCCGGAGGCGGAGACCGATCCGTACACCGAGGTCGGGCAGGTCGGAGCGGCGCTGAACCGGATGCTGAACCACATCCACGGCGCGCTGCACGCCCGCCAGGAGAGCGAGACGCGGGTCCGGCAGTTCGTCGCGGACGCCAGCCACGAGCTCCGCACGCCCCTCGCCTCCATCCGCGGGTACGCCGAACTGACCCGGCGCGGGCGCGAGGAGGTCGGGCCCGACACCAAGCACGCGCTCGGCCGCATCGAGTCCGAGGCCGGCCGGATGACCCTCCTCGTCGAGGACCTGCTGCTGCTGGCCCGGCTCGACGCGGGCCGCCCGCTGCAGTTCGAGCAGACCGACCTCGTCCCGCTGGTCATCGACACCGTCAGCGACGCCCGCGCCGCCGGACCCGAACACGTCTGGCGTCTCGAACTCCCCGACGAGCCCGCGCTGGTGTCGGCCGACTCGGCGCGACTGCAACAGGTGCTGGTCAACCTGCTGGCCAACGCCCGGACGCACACCCCGCCCGGCACCACGGTGACCGCCCGTGTGCAGCGTCGTGGACCGTGGCTGTGCGTGGACGTCCAGGACAACGGTCAGGGCATCCCGGCGGACCTTCTCCCGCATGTCTTCGAGCGGTTCGCGCGCGGCGACTCCTCGCGCTCCCGCGCCTCCGGCTCGACCGGCCTGGGACTCGCCATCGTGCAGGCCGTGGCGGCCGCGCACGGCGGCGCGGTGACGGTCGACAGCGCGCCCGGACGCACCGTGTTCACCGTGCACCTGCCCGCGCTCGGCCCCGCCGTGCCCCAGCCCGCCCCCGAAACGAACTGGCAACTCGACTCACAGGTCGAGCACAGTGCCACCACATGGGTGCGACAGGGCGTCTGACGAGAGTCGACGTCATGCGAACCGACTCTTCTCCCGGCACCCTGCCGGCGCGGGAGCACCTCCCGGCCGACACCGCCGGTACGCCTGTCCTGGACGTGGTGATCCCCGTCTTCAACGAGGAGAAGGACCTCCAGCCCTGTGTCCAGAGACTGCACGACCATCTGACGCGCACGTTCCCGTACTCCTTCCGCATCACGATCGCGGACAACGCGTCGACCGACGCGACGCCCTCGGTGGCGCGGCGGCTGGAGGCGCGGATCCCTCAGGTGAGGAACTTCCGGCTGGAGCAGAAGGGCCGCGGGCGTGCGCTGCGGACCGTCTGGTCGGCCTCGGACGCGCCGATCCTCGCGTACATGGACGTGGACCTGTCCACCGACCTCAACGCGCTGCTGCCGCTGGTCGCTCCGCTGATCTCCGGTCACTCCGACCTGGCGATCGGCTCCCGGCTGGCCCGCGACTCCCGTGTGGTGCGCGGCCCCAAGCGGGAGTTCATCAGCCGCGCCTACAACCTGATCCTGCGCGGCTCGCTCCAGGCCCGCTTCTCGGACGCGCAGTGCGGGTTCAAGGCGATCCGGCGTGACGTGGCCAGGCTTCTGCTCCCGCTGGTGGAGGACACCGGCTGGTTCTTCGACACTGAGATGCTGGTGCTCGCCGAACGCGCCGGTCTCCGTATCCACGAGGTGCCGGTCGACTGGGTCGACGACCCGGACTCCACGGTGCACATCGTGAGGACGGCGACCGACGACCTGAAAGGGGTGTGGCGCGTGGGCAAGGCCCTGGCCACCGGTTCGCTGTCCCTCGACCGGCTCCGCCGCCCGTTCGGCGACGACCCGCGCGACCGCGACATCCAGGACGTTCCCAAGGGCCTGGCCCGTCAGCTGGTCGGGTTCTGCGTCGTCGGCGGTCTGTCCACCCTCTTCTACCTGCTGCTCTACAGCGGTTTCCGCCAGTTCAGCGGTTCGCAGGTCGCCAACGCGCTCGCCCTGCTGGTCTCCGCGGTGGCCAACACCGCCGCCAACCGGCGTCTGACCTTCGGGGTCCGGGGCCGCGGCGGAGCCGTCAAGCACCAGGCACAGGGACTGGTCGTCTTCGGCATCGGTCTCGCGCTGACCAGTGGTTCGCTCGCCGCTCTGAACACGGCGGCCTCCGAGCCCGCGCACTCCACCGAGCTGGCGGTGCTCGTCGCCGCCAACCTCGCCGCCACGGTGCTGCGCTTCCTGCTCTTCCGGGTGTGGGTCTTCTCCGACCGACGCGAGGGCGAGGACCCGGCGACGACGACCGGGGCCCCCGCCTCCCTC
>NZ_JAHHIU010000401.1 GCF_024539815.1 Streptomyces hayashii | reverse complement strand
CAGTTATTGGAACAGCTTCACGGTCTGAAACGAGTGACTGGATAAATCAGCTTGGCGCTCACCACGTGATCAATCACAGCCAGCCTTTGCTTTTGCAGTTGGAACAGCTCGGGATCAGCCAAGTTAGCTATGTAGCGAGCCTGGCCCATACCGATGTCTACCTGCCGCAGCTGGCGGAAATTCTGCGTCCGCAAGGCAAGCTGGCGGCAATTGACGATCCCGAAATCCTCGACGTCATGCCGCTAAAGATGAAGGCGATATCGTTGCATTGGGAAATGATGTTCGCCCGTGCTTTGTTCGAGACGCCGGATATGATCAAGCAGCATGAGCTGCTCAATCGTGTGTCCGATCTGATTGACCAGCGCGTATTGACGACGACAGTCGGGGAAAATCTCGGAAAGATCACGGCTGCCAACCTGCGTCGAGCTCACGCTCTCATCGAAAGTCAGAAGACCATAGGCAAGATCGTACTTGAGGGTTTCTGATCTCATTACACCGTCCGCCTCTCCCACTAGGTAGGAAGCACGGCGGTTGAACAGAGGTACGTTGGGTGGGAAATCTGGAAGCGCCGCATTTCTTCGACGAGGTTCGGTGCTTGCCGGGCTGATCAGGCCGCGCGGTGTTTCGCGAACCGCCTTTTCAGCGCTTTCACCTGATTCGGTTTCTTGCCGAAGAAGCCCTCGATAACCTGAATATCGGCCTCATTCAAGGTTGGCGCGTCCATGGAAATCAGGCACAGCCTTTGACAGTGCGATGTAAAAGAATGCCAGGACTTTTTCAGCATCCCCGCCGAGAGATTCGAACTTAGCCTTCGCCGTCACTAACAGCCAGGTGAACTTGTGTTCGTAGTCAGCCTCAGGCCCGGGATGAGGGTATAAGACCCAGGCTATCTCGGGCCAGATATGCTGAAAGGACTTTAGCATGGAGGCCAGGTTGGCCGGGCGACCTGGATAGACCGGTGAGACGAACATCCACCCTTTTTCTTCCTCATCCACCACGCGGGTTTTACTTAGATGGCGTAACAGGACTAGGGCTTGCTCGGGCAACGGCACGATGTGCTTGCTTTTTTCTAGGTGCCTCGTCTTACTCAGGACGGAACGCCAATCGTTGCCGACTAGGTCGACGTCTTCTGAGCACATTAGTACAATGAGAGCGCCAGCTTTTCAGCAATGCTTCAATTTCAGCGTCGTCTATCAGCCCAGCAGGATACCGTTGCAAAAGCGAGATTTTGTATTCCGCTGTTTTCAACACCTGCATCTGGTTCCTCCAGAGCGCGCCGATAACTCTCTTCCGTGAGCCTGCTTTCGCGTTGAGGCATCGAATTTTCTTTCGGCACTCTGCGTTCATAAGATCACCCCTCCCGCGTGTTGGCGAGGGAACGCTACCGGGGTTGTGTGACAGAAATGAGGCAGGGAGGCGATATTAGATTAGTGGCAATTCTCTAAGGCAAAGCAAGCCTTCCAGCAACGCCAGGGCACTGTCAACTCACCCTCCTTGAGCTGAATCAACCTGGTGTTGAATCGCGTCGCGATATTGAGACTTCAACTGGTCGGCTAGCGGACTGAGTATCGGATTGCCTTTGAAATTCACCAGGAGGGTATCTATGACTGCCGCGACCCTCTCGATGGCTGCGTCCACGCTTGAGGGGATACAGGGATCAAAGTTGATAGCTTCCAGCTCCACATCGAGCTGCTTCAATACCGGCTCTGCCTCCTGCATTTGAGCACGGACTACGTCTAGCTTTGAATTCGTAGCAACGTCCTTGTAGGCGATTTCGTCACGGTTCTATTTGAGTCAGGCGGTGCTTAGATTCGTCAACGCTGGGTTATGCGGTCGAACGCGCCAGACTTAAAGCTGAAACAAAATAGTAGCCTATAGTGAGTAATCGCTGTAGCGCAGCATCATGCCGAGCACGACACAGGTCAACGCGTTGAGGCTAGGTCATTGATGAACTAATCAAATCGCGAGAAGGGTCAATATTTGGCGACTAGCGCTTCTGCTAAGCTCGCGTCCATAGCGTTTCAAAGAGATGACTGTATGTCCTTCGTAGACAAGTTCGTTGCTGAGATACTGACCCTTCAGATCGCCCTCTATCACTCCCGTTCACGATTGGAAGCGAGGACTGATAGCGAAGCCTTGCATGACCTCAGAATCGCTGTGAGACGCATCCGGAGCCTGCTCCGACCGATGCGTTCGATGAGCGGAGTCATGGCGCTGAATAATGCTGCGGCGGAAGTCGGAAGGCTAACCACGCCGGCGCGCGATATTGAGGTGTTGATTGAGGAGCTAGAGGAAAGGGGCTTTCCTGACCTTGCGCATTGCCGCAAAGCGCACTTGGATTCTGACTATTCCAAGATTCTAAAAAGTCCGGCTCTCAAGAACCTGTTCACTCAGTTGGATGAGTGGCCTTCAATCTTTCGCTTGGCTGAGATCAACGGCGGTTTGAAGCACGTCCAGCCTCAAATTGAAAAATCACTGACAAAGCAGATCGACCGATTGCATGCGGCGGTAGATGACGCTGGATCTGATCGGCACGCGTTGAGAATCCTGGTCAAGCGAACTCGCTACCTGACAGAGGCTTTTCCCAAGCTGTCACCGCTTTCGGGTAAGGCGGCGAGCTCTCTCAAAGCCCTTCAATCGGCCCTGGGTGGCTGGCACGACCATTATCAGTGGTGTCAAAAAGCATCGGTCGAATCAGATCTACACCCGCTGGAAGAGGTATGGCAGCGCTGCGCCGCAACGGCGTTAGAGAAAGCTGAGGCCCAGTTAGCTGACTTGGCGAAGTTGCTGCCAAAATCGTCAGGCAAAAAAAGCCGCCTAAGATGGCAGCAGAAAAAACAGCAAGCGTTGAGTAGCTTGAGTATTACGTTATGCCTGTGAGGCTTTTGCCTCAGGGGCTCGCTGTATCTTGCAAAAAATTATCTTCCCATTAGATATTTCAGACTTAGCAAGTCCGCGGTGCGTTTTGCAGTACTGGGAGCATCGTGATCGAGCTTTCGAGTTCGCGTACCAAACTGAAACTGCCGTACATATGTACACCGTAATACGTTAAAGACGAGTTCAACGATGTTCATCCACGAACTGGAGGTCGGCATTGTAATGCATGTGGAAAAGTTTTTGCTTCTCGACACACGCCTTTACTTTGGATGTATGTGCGTGGCGTATTTGCCAAGGATCAAGTGCAGCTGAAGATTTTTCACGTTTCTTGATTAATCTTCTTGAGAAACACCGGCCACTCCTGGTGTAGGTGTTACCGCTCGATGCAACTGATCAAACATTACTGAAGATAGTCCAGCGCAGTGAACAAGGTGATAGTGCCGTGGCGGAGATAGTCGTGCGGTGCCGTGCGGATATGCCCTATGCCCAAAGGCAGTACTGGTTGGGCGAGTTCCAGAGCCTGAACCAGGCTTTTCTCATTGCAGCAGTACATCAACGCCATATCCGGTGGATCCAGATATATCTCATGACTACCCGGAATTTCTCTTCGAAGTTTGAATCGTTGGACAGTTTGAAGGTACGTGTCAGGTGCGCCTTTATGTCATTGTTGGCCCATGTAAGCTGGCCGGTTAGGCGCCAGCGACTTGTCCATACTTCGACAGCTCCAGCGAAATTGACCGATGCGTTGCTGAGTGACTTGCTCAAGGGGGCGTTTCATCGCTTCGGTAGGCAGGAGTGGCTTGCGACTTAGTTCGGGCAGATCCGCCAGACCTTATAGGCGCAGATCTCGAAAACGCTTGCACCATTGGGTGACTGAAACAACGCAGATGCAAGTCAGCCGCGCAAACTCGTTACGTGAACAACCTTGAGCGTCTAGCAAAATCACACGCGCACGACGATCGTCGCGCTTACTGATCGTCGCGGACCTAATGCGCCGCCTCAGCTCAATTTGTTTTTCCTCACTTAGCA
>NZ_JAHHIU010000400.1 GCF_024539815.1 Streptomyces hayashii | reverse complement strand
GCCGGGCCGGCCCGTCGCGGACCGGCCGCAGGTCCGCGCGCCCGGGCCGGTCCAGGGCGAGCAGCACGGCGTCGCCTGCCCCTGGTGCGCCACCCCCAACAACCCCGACCGGCACTTCTGCGTGCGCTGCGCGATGCCGATGACCCTGGAGGACCGCTCCTCCGTCCGCCTCCCCTGGTGGCGCCGCCTGTTCGACCGGGGCGGCGAGACCCCCTGGGCCGGCGACCGCCCGCGCCTGCGCCGGACGTTCGACCGCATCATGACCTGGGTGGTGGCGGCGGTCGTCCTCACCCTGTTGATCGTCGCCGGGATGAACACGCCCGCAGCGGTCCAGGCCACCCGCGACCACTTCTCCAAGCGCGCCCCGGTCCCCCCGGACTCGGTCGCCGCGTCGCGTTCCTACCCCGGGCACAAGCCGGAGCTGGCCTTCGACAAGATCAACAACAGCTGGTGGGGCCCCGGCGTCTCGCAGTCGGGCGCGGGCGAGTGGATCGAGGCCCGCTTCGACGAGCCCACGCGTCTGCTGGACGTGATCATCACGTCGGGCACCTCCACCCGCGCCGACCAGCTCAGCGAGTCCGCGCTGCCGCACCGCATCAAGGCGACGATCACCCTGAAGGACGGCACGACGACGACCCGCGAACTCACCCTCGACCAGAGCGCGGGCGGTCAGCGGCGCGCCTTCCGCGTCGGCGAGGTGACGAAGGTCCGCTTCACGATCGAGTCCTCGTACTCGGTCTCGGGGAGCAAGCAGGTGTCCATAGCCGAGATCGAGTTCTTCGGACGCTCCAACGCGAGTTCGTCCTGACGCGCGGGCGGCGGGAGGGGGTGCGCCTCTCCCGCCGCCCACGGCCCGGTTCCCGGTTCCCGTCCGCCCGGTGAGGGGAGCGGGCAGAACGAAAGAGTCCCACCCCGGGTATGGGATGGGACTCTTTCTCTGTGGAGCGCCGGGCAGGCCTTGCACCTGCATCTCCCCGCAGGAAGCGGGGCATCTTTCCTTGGACCACCAACGCAGAGGTCGTTCACCGTTTTTCGTTCCGGTGACCGGCTCAAGATCAAGCTTACCCCATCTCCGGGGCCTTGCCGACCAGGAACGACCGCTCGGTGATCAGGCGACGTCCTCGACCTTCAACTCCGGTCCGACGACCAGGGTGACCACCCCCGCGGCGGCCGAACCGTCCGCCGTGGGCCGTATGCCGGGCAGCCGGGAGGCGAGGACGGCGGCCTGGCTCTCGCGGCCCGCCGGATAGGTCACCGTCGTCCTGGCGGCCGTGCCGCCGGGCGCGTTGCCCGTTCCGACGATGGTGTAGCCGGCGCTCTTCAGCTTCTCGGCGACGGCCGCCGCCCGCCCGGAGACGCCCGTTCCGTTGAGGACCCGGATCCTCACGGACGAGGCGTACACCACGTTCTTCTTCGACGCGTCCAACTGCGCCTTGGTGATCTCCTTGTCCTTGGCCAGGGCGGTGAACAGGTCGGCGGCCTGCGGGTACTGCCAGACGACGTTGGCCTTGTCGGTGGGCTGGTCGGCCACCCGCCCGTAGTTGGGGACGGTGAGGAAGCCGAGGCGGTCGCTCGGTATCCCCTTGAGCTCGTCGGCGAGCCCGTACAGCGGCTGGAGGCCCGCCATGTCGTGATCGGCCGTCAGGGAACTGGTGATCGACTTCAGGAACCCGTACATCGCGTCCGGACTGCCGAGCTTGGACTTGGCCTTCTTGGCCAGGGCGTCCATGAACTCCTGCTGGCGGCCGATGCGGCCGATGTCGGAGCCGTCGCCCACGCTGTAGCGGGTGCGGACGTATCCGAGCGCCTTCTCGCCCTTGACGGTCTGGCAGCCCGCCTCCAGGTCCAGGTGGGCCTTCTTGTCGTGGATGGCCTCCTTCGGGCAGACCTCTATGCCCTCCAGCGCGTCCACCATGCCCTTGAACCCGGAGAAGTCGACCGTGATGAAGTGGTCGATGCGCAGGCCGGTGTTGGCCTCAAGCGTCTTGATGGTGCAGGCGGCGGCCTCGGCGACCTTCCCGTTGCTGCCGCCGATCGCGAACGCCTCGTTGATCTTGAAGTGGTGGGGCGAGGACGAACTGCCGTCGCCCTTCTGGCAGTCGGGTATCTCCACCCAGGAGTCCCGCGGGAAGGACACCACCGAGGCCCACTTACGGTCGGCCGGTATGTGCAGCACCATCAGCGTGTCCGACTGCATGGTGGTCAGGTCCTTGCCGTACTTGGCGTTCGCGCCCGCGCGGGTGTCGGAACCGACGATCATGATGTTCTTCGAGCCGGGGCTGAGGTTCACCGGCCGGTCGGCGCCCAGCTTGTCGTCCACATCGGCGGACTTGATGTTGTTGTTGAGGTCGTAGTAGATCCACGCACCGGCCCCGCCGGCTCCGACGAGAACGAGACACGTCACGCCCGCGCTCCACGCGAGGACCCTTCCGCGCCGGGTGAGCCGCGTCCTGCGGGGTCCGGATCCGCCCGCCCCGCCGCTGCCCCGCCCGCCGGCAGCCTCCGCCGGAGTACGTCCACGCCTTCTCGATCCGCCCACCGGCGCTCGCCCCTCTGCCTCGGCCGTTTCACCCCGTACACCGCTCGGGCCGTCGGCGTCGTCGCCGCCGAAGGTCGGAACCCTACAGGTACGTAGGAATACGCCCGAGAAGCACTGGCGACTCACAAGACCACCGGAACCTCGGCATCGGTTGCCTCGCGCCCGGCGATGTGACAGACGTCCCGTCACATCGCCGGACCGGCATCAGCCCGCCAGGTCCCCGGACTTGACCGCCGCGACGAACGCAGCCCAGCCGGCCGGGGGAAGAAGCAGGGCGGGACCGTGCGGACGCTTGGAGTCCCGGACGGGAACGACGACGGGGTGCCCGTCGATGACCTCGACGCAGTCCCCTTGGTCGTGCCCGCTGTAAGTGGACCTGCGCCAGCCGCTCAGCGCGGAGGCGCGGGAAGTGCGGCGCTCAACTGGCATGGTGTGAATACTCCTTTGCTGCATTCCTCAGCAGAGCCACTGACTCCCTGAGCGGCAATGCATCGCCTAGGGCGAGATGGTATTCGTGCTGAAGCCTCGCGACCATGTCGGGAGAGTCGTGCACCTTGCCAGTGCGGAGGCCTTCGACATAGGCGACCGGAGGCTGGTCCTCGAACCACATGAGCTTGAGCATGCTCGGCAGGAGCGGATGTGCCCCCACGCTGAAGGGCATGAGGTGCACACGGACGCGCTCGCTGTCGGCCAGATCGGCGATGTAGGTCAGCTGCTCCGCCATGACTCCCGGCCCGCCGATGGAGCGTCGGATCACTGCCTCGTCCAGGAGCGCCCACAGGGCGGGGGCCTTGGGCCGGGAAAGGATTTCAGCGCGCTCCAGCCGTGTGACAACGGCCCTGTCACATTCCGCTTCACTCGGCGGTGGGAATCCCGTGCGCAGAACCGTACGTGCGTACGCCCTGGTCTGCAGCAGGCCGGGCACGTACGACAGCCCGAACTCGCGAATCACAGTGGCCTGCCGTTCAAAGGCCATCGCCGCCTCGAAGTGTTCCGCGACCGCCCGGTCCTCGTTCTTGGGGAGGAAGCTGAGCAGCACATTTCCCGTGTTCAGGGCCCGGTCCAGCCTCTTCGCGTCGTCCTCCGACGGCACCCTGCGGCCCGCTTCGATATGGGCGATGTGGGTCCGGGTCATCACCGCCCGGTCGGCGAGCGCCTGCTGGGTCAGACCGGCGGACTCGCGTTGCTGCCTGAGCCAGTCGCCGAAAGCGTTGGCCATGAGCTGACTCCCCTGTGTGACACGGCATTTGTCACGCTGCGTGCACTGGAACTCTACGTTCAGGCACCCGACGCTTGTCCCATGAATCTCCGCATTCGTGGCCGCCTGCGGCTCCTCGCGCCTCTGCTGAGGCGTTTCTCCCGAACCACGCCGCCCCCGCCCCCGCAAGCACCGGCTCCACCGCTGCCCCCG
>NZ_JAHHIU010000399.1 GCF_024539815.1 Streptomyces hayashii | reverse complement strand
GGTTAAAATCAACGGAAAATTTTCGACCTCGACCACAATACTTTGCATTTTGAACTGTAAGATTCAAAACCAAGGAGTCAGAAGTAGAATTGGGATCACCTTCAAACTTATCCGAACGCCGAATAGAAGAGTCTCCGTCAATCAAAGCTAGCCGAAGTCCATCTATCGTTGGCTGTGACATTTTAACCCAGGTAAAAGCCCTACCAACGGAGGAGGGATCGTGAGAGTCAGACCCAATGACTTCAGGAATAGAAAGATTCAGACCTCTATACGACTTAAGTGCAGCATTTTCGACTTCAGGCGGCTTCCCCTCAGGAAAGATCACTTCAACTGCTGAAGACTTCCTGCACAACTGACTAATAGTGTGAGTAGATTTAATTTGACACATACCAGCCCCCATATCTATATGAGCTGGGATGGCTACGCCACCAGACTTTACAACCTCTTCAACGATTTGCTCTGCACTATCCTCAGCCACTGCATCACTATCCCCCCGCGTGCCACGATAATGCGTTGCACCCACGATACCGTTAACGAACTGAGAATCTTTCTCTGGATCAAATATCGCGAGCACATGGATATTTGAGTTTGCAGTAATTTCCACGCCAGGGAAAACAAAAATAGAAACACCTTCACTCCGCAATTCTTCCGCCGCAAGTTTAACTTTATCAATCCAGTCTCCGGAGTTATGATCCGTAATAGCTACACATTCAATTCCTTGCTCGACGTAATCCGAGAGCCATTTCCTGGGCGTCATCTCTTCCTTAAGTTGAGGCTGTCCTTTTGCATAATCCATGGACGCGGGGGTGTGAGTATGAAAGTCAAATTTCCACCAACGTGCACCTACAAACTCCATTTTAAACTCCTTTTGTCATGCATGCGCTCAAAAGGAGCGACCCGCCAAAGCTAGCCATTCGCTACAACATTGTCTATATGAGGAGGTTCATCCGGCTGTTAATTGCCGTAAAATACGTCCGAGCTTTAATAGAAATTTGTTGTAGGGACATGCGCCACTGATGTGGCGCAAAGGTTGGCCGCCGCCAACAGAGGTGATTTGACCGACCAGGTCGTTACGAGCCCCCTAGCTACAGACAGATATCAGCCAATAGCGGCCCGTAGTGCCAAGCAGCAATTTGCTAAAAACGACCATTTGAGCAACATCACTGACTGAACGGTTTTGAGAACTAGCAGATGCACTGGTAATGACCGGCGCAACAGATGATGCCGGCCACTTCCACCACCGCTATTTCACTTTTTGATGGACACAATGGTGGCTCTGCCACCCTCTAGTAGAAAGGAAAAAGATACGCGGTCTCCGGTCGCCAGCCCTGTCAGCTGATTTTCCGTTACGGAAAAGGCCATGGTCATCGGTGGCCATTGCACAGCTGGAACAGCGCCGTGAGAGATAGTCACCGTATGCTTCGCAGTATCGATAGCCTTGATCGTTCCGTCGGCCGTGGCGACTGGAGCCTGCTTTGTTTCCTGCTCCATCTGCATGCCCTCCATACCGTCCATTTTCATGCCCGGCATGTCCTCTGCCAGGGCAGAAAGAGTCAGGGTAACGACGGTGCTTGCAACTGCAATCAGGGTCAGTTTCATACGGCTTTTCCTTGAGGGGTGTTTGTTTCAACTTGGAGGTGCCGGCGACGCATCAGGCGATAGGCTGCCGGAATGACAAACAGGGAAAGCAAGGGTGCCGTGACCATGCCGCCGACCATGGGCGCGGCGATGCGACTCATCACTTCGCTACCAGTACCGCTGCCCAACAAGATGGGTAACAGGCCAGCAATGATGACGGCCACGGTCATGGCCTTGGGTCGCACACGCTGCACAGCGCCTTCGCGGAACGCCGCAACCAACCCGCGCTCCGTGCTGTCGCCGAGGTCTTCATGTTCGGCCCAGGCGTTCTTCAGATAGAGCAGCATGATCACGCCAAACTCGGCAGAAACACCGGCCAAGGCGATAAAGCCGACCCCGGTGGCAACCGACAGGTTGAACCCCAACAGATAGAGGAACCATGCTCCGCCAGTCAGTGCGAATGGCAGAGTGGCCATGATCAGCAGGGCCTCATCGAAGCGGGCGAACGTCAGGTAGAGCAGCACGAAGATGATCAACAGCGTGGCAGGCACCACCAGTTTGAGTCGTGCGTTAGCCCTTTCGAGAAACTCGAACTGCCCTGAATAACTCAGGCTCATGCCTGGCTGCAACTTGACCTGTTCATTCACGACCCGGCGTAGATCAGCGACCACCGAGGCAATGTCCCGGCCACGCACATCACCGGCTGGAATAGCCGCGCTACTGGCAGCCTGAATTTTGGCATCTTGTGCAGTCAGCGACGGTGCATTGTTTTCGGCCAACCGCAACGCTTCATCGAGTGTCAATGCGGCAGCGAAGCTCGGCAATGCCAGTACGCTTGCTGCCAGACCGGCCACGAGGGACCAGCCTGTGCAATAGCACTTGGAGTTCATGTTTACGATTCCTGTGATCATCCACTGCTCGCGTCAAAAGACATGCGCGCAGCTAGTCCACCCCGCTAATGCGGAATGAGGCTCAATGTGGGACAGGAATCAAACGCGGGGCGGTCGCCATACCCCGGATGGGGTCTGTACAGGCAGGGAATCGCTGATGAGAGAAAGCACTACGGGGCTAAACACTGTTACAGGAGGCTTGAAGATTGAGACTTGCAGCATGCCACCCGTCTTACACTCCTGGCCCGGCTTGCATGGTTTGCCGGGCTCGGAAGGGCTTTTCATGTCGTTGCAGCAGTCCATGCCCATGTCGTCCATCATTGCCATGCCCATTGCCTTCATTGGGCACGGTTCTGTCGGTGCCTGGACACCCACCATCCCGCTAAGGGGAAGCGCCAAGCTGATGATGAAGATGAGGCAAAACCGCAGGTACCGTTTCATGGGCTGGAGTGTAGTCGCTGAAAATGACTCTTACAATTGGACTCGTTTCATCAGCAGCCTAACAAAATGCCCTGATTGAAGGGATAACACCGAACCTAAATTAAACCAGCATTAGCTGGCACAAAATAGAAGCTCATTGCGAGCAGACTCCAGGTCTGTCGATGGTACATGCGCATTTTTGCGCACTCTAGCTGATCCAGCCCTGCCTCCTACGCTGAGTTCGACACCTGATCAGAGTGCTAGGAAGGTAAAGCGCACGACGAACAACTGCCCCGACTCAATCACACGGCTTAGAGGCAACTTTAAGTGCTTCAGATTGCTGCTGGCGTACTTCAGCAGAAAAGCACGACGCCCTCTGACAGAAGTTGAATTCGGTAGGCGCAGGGCTAACTTCTTGGCTCTGGCCTCTCTACTAGACGTAGAGAGAATTTTAGACGCCCCACCTCTACAGGCATAATAATCGAGAAAAAACATCCAACTCCGCAAAGGGGTTTTTTATATAAATGATGCGAGATAGAGATGTAAAAGACAGTGACTATTAAATATTTAACTCTGTACCGTGTTCATATCCATCTCTGGACTCAAGGTTCCTAGCCAAGCTACTAGACACACTATGATTATTGCCACTGAGAACTCCAGAGCCATACTACGCCGCAAAGCATTAACGGCACTAGTATATTCTCCGCTCTGGATCGATTGCTCTAAAAGTGGACTCAAGTGAAAACGATTCATCGTGGCTAATACGAGCATCGCTGCAAATAGTAAAATTTTCAAACAAAGCAGTGCTCCATAAGTGCTAAACACTACACCATCTAGTGTTGGGCCTACCACGAATAGATAATTCACTACGCCGGTAATACCTAGGCTCACTACGATCAATGCACCTGCTGACTCAAACCCGGTAAGCACTCGGGAGAGAATTCGCACCTCTTGTTCGCCATTGAGTATCTTCGTACGCAGCAATAAAGCGAATGCCGCCAGAGCCCCCAGCCAGCCTCCCGCTGCCAACAGGTGGAAGATGTCGCTGGCGAAATGTATGTAAC
>NZ_JAHHIU010000398.1 GCF_024539815.1 Streptomyces hayashii | reverse complement strand
GTACGATTCCATCGAATTATTCCTGGCCACTTCCATGCGTGCGAAAGTCCGGTCACCACCCCCTTCAGCCATAGCCAAAGAAGAGACGGTCAGAGCCGCGATGACGAACAAGGTTTTGATAGGGTTCATTTGGGGGGCCTCGGATGATTATTGGTGACCCCTGAATCCACATCAGTCGTTGACTCTAGGGGGTGAGCTTGAGGCTCAATAGGACTATAAGACTCATCCCCTGTCAGGTAGCTTAGGCCAATATTACAGTTGTGTCAGGTTGCGATATTTCTCTTGAGATGCAGAGTGATTAGTCCGTAAGGTCTAAGCTATCCAACGACACATAACCTCCATCCACCATCTAAAATTTACCTGTGCGGCGTTGTAAGTTTCCGGTCACTGCACGATGGCGTGGCGTTTTTTGAGTTTTTCGCTGAAATCATACATCGGCTCGGACGCACTACGTTAAGCACTTGAGTGTTCGATAGGTGGGAATTAAATGGCAGCGTAACTAAAGGTGGCCACCGGTGAGTATTAATTTTGACAAAGCGCTTGGCTCCGCAGAAAGAGCATTACGTTTTCGCAGCCAACGAGCTGAGGTACTTAGCAATAATATCGCTAATGCCGACACTCCTAACTTTAAGGCCAGGGACTTGGACTTTTCTGCTGTACTGGCTAGCCAAACAAAAGGAGGTTTGGCTACTCCGTTCTCTTTAAAAACAACAAACCCAAAACATATTGCCGTAAACGAATTAGTAAGTGATATTCACGGCGGTGCTTTGCTTTACAGTACGCCGAACCAACCTTCCATTGATCAAAATACTGTGGATCAACAGGTCGAGGTCGCAAAGTATACGGAAAATGAAATTCATTTCGAAACCGCCTTTACTAGATTAAATGGAGCATTTAAGGGGCTACTTAAAGCTCTGCGAGGTGAATAATAAACTTTACCCAGCGAGGGAATCAGCGCCTCAGGCGCTGATTTGGGAAGGGAAACCGAGTGCTTCGACAGTTTTACGGACTTGCTCTGGGTTTTCACTGCTTTCAACGCTTACCTTACCTGCTGCGCGATCCACGGAAATCATAGCCTCGCTGTCCAGTGACTGAATTGCTTTGGTGATTTTGCTGACGCAGCTACCGCAACCAATGCCTGATACGTTTAAGACGAACATGGTTATTCCTCTTGTGCTGAGCAGTCTATTTTCACCGCAACAACAAGATCAACGTTGACACCACGGTAAGGTCAAGAGTTATGTATAGCGGGCTGTGAGCATCGGTTACGCTCATTCAATTCGGGTATTCCTCAGCCTCAAAGCATTGAAAACTACAGACGCAGAACTGACGCTCATGGCTAACGCAGCAATCATTGGAGACAGAAGGTGCCCCGTCAGTGGATAGAGCAGGCCTGCGGCGAGGGGAATACCCATTGAGTTGTAAAGGAAGGCGAACCCCAAGTTTTGCCGCATGTTTTTTACCGTTGCAACCGAAAGTGCCCGTGCCCGTAAAATCCCCATCAGGTCGCCTTTTACCAGCGTGAGCTGCGCGCTATTCATCGCGACGTCAGTCCCTGTACCCATGGCAATGCCCACATCTGCTCGCGCCAAGGCCGGTGCGTCGTTGATACCGTCGCCGGCCATGGCAACCTTTCGACCGGATTGCTGGAGGTCCGCCACCAGGCGCTCCTTGTCCTGAGGTTTCACTTCACCATGAACCTCTTCAATACCCATCTCCTTGGCGACAGCACGTGCGGTGGTGAGCCCGTCTCCCGTGGCCATGATGATTTTTACGTTATCAGCCTTAAGCTTGGTGACTGCTTCTTTAGAGGTCGGTTTTATCGGGTCTGAGACCGCTAGTAATCCTGCCAAGACCCCGTCAACTGCTAGATAGATGATGCTGATGCCTTCAAGGCGCAACAACTCTGCACGTTCTTGTAAGACCTTTGTGCTCACGCCGGCAGCTTCCATCAGTGCAGTGTTGCCCAGCTGTACTTTCTTGCCATCAACGAGACCACTCACCCCAATCCCTGAGCCGGACTCAAACGATTCAGGCTTGGTGAGCGCAATATTTTCAGTTCGGGCGTGATCGACGATGGCGTGTGCCAAAGGATGTTCGCTGCCTTGATCAAGGCTAGCGGCCAGTTGAAGCACATCGCGTGGGTTGAAATCTGGTGTGGCCTCCACACTGTGAAATACCGGCCGTCCCTCTGTCAGGGTTCCCGTTTTATCGACAATCAGTGTGTCGATCTTGCAAAGGTTTTCGATGGCACTGGCATCTCTGAACAGCACACCCATACTGGCGGCTTTACCCGTCGAAACCATGATCGACATGGGCGTTGCCAGACCCAGAGCACAGGGACAAGCGATGATAAGCACGGCGACAGCGTTGATCAGGCCGAAGACCCAGCTGGGTTCCGGGCCGAACAGTCCCCAACCTATGAGGGTCAGCAACGCAATCGCGATAACCGCCATCACAAAGTAGCCGGCGATCGAGTCGGCCATTCGTTGCATGGGCGCTTTGGAGCGTTGGGCTAGTGCGACCATTTGTACTATCTGCGACAGCATGGTGTCAGCGCCGACCTTTCGCGCCTCCATCACCAAGCTTCCATGAGTATTAAGCGTGGCACCGATCAGACTATCCCCTGCTCTTTTCATGACCGGCACAGGTTCACCAGTGAGCATGGATTCATCCACCGCACTTTCTCCCTCGAGTACAGAGCCATCAACTGGCACTTTTTCACCAGGTCTGACCCGCAAATGGTCTCCCAAGTGAACATGGGTAAGAGGAATGTCTTCCTCCTGACCATCGGCGTTGATCCTGCGTGCAGTCTTGGGAGATAGGCCAAGAAGGGACTTAATGGCGGCGGAGGTTTGTGACCGTGCTTTGAGCTCAAGAATCTGCCCAAGCAAGGTGAGCGAGATGATGACCGCAGCGGCTTCGAAGTAGACGCCGATGCGTCCATCTTGCATGAAGGTGGTGGGAAAACTTTGGGGAAATAGGGTTGCCGCGACGCTGTAAAGATAGGCTGCGGCAGTACCTAAACCAATCAGAGTCCACATGTTTGGACTGCGATTTCTAACGGATGCTATGCCTCTTACAAAAAAGGGCCAACCTGCCCATAAGGTGACCGGAGTGGCAAGAGCGAACTCGATCCAGTTTTGAACCGAACCATGGAAGATTTGTAATGAGTGACCCGCCATGGCTAGAAGGGCCACCATTACGGTTAAAGGCAGCGACCACCAAAAGCGGCGGGTGAAATCCAGGAGCTCGGGTTTGTCATCGTCATCAAGCGCGGGCATGACGGGCTCTAATGTCATGCCACATTTAGGGCAATTGCCGGGCCCTGGCTGTCTTATTTCCGGGTGCATAGGACAGGTAAACTCAGTGGCTACCTGTAGCGTGGGCTCTATAGCGGCGCTGCTGGGTTCAGCGCTGGGATGATTACCAATGTAGCGTTCTGGATCTGCCCGAAATTTCTCTTGGCATTTCTGGCTACAAAATTGATACGTCTGTCCTTGGTAAGACTCGCCAAATTTACTTGGAGGTATAACCGCCATACCGCACACCGGGTCGCGTAGACCACCGTCATTGGGTGAGGCAGCGTGGGCGGGACCGTGATCGTGGTGGCTCGGTGGAGTGGGCATAGCTATTTCTCTTCCTTGTTGGTTCCTGCCTGATCGCCATGGTCATGTCCGCCATGTCCATGTCCAAAAAAATGCATCAATGGACAGATCAACAGGATGAGGTAGGGCAAATACGGATAAACGGGGTGAAATGTTCCCGCACCCCGTAAAAGGCACCGATCGCAATGAGCATGATCAGTACAACGCCTGTTTTGCGCCTCCAAAATGGTGGGGAGGTGCTTCCAGCCGGATGCTGATGCTTATCCATGATCTAGACCCCGTGTGTGAGCGTGTTGCTCTGATCTCTGCCTCAGAGCATAGCGAACTCTTGCGTCGACGCGGTTTTAGCGGTCGGTTCAGGCT
>NZ_JAHHIU010000397.1 GCF_024539815.1 Streptomyces hayashii | reverse complement strand
CCATGGTGCGGCCGCACCCCGGTGCGCCACGAGCCGCTGATGAGCCTGACCGGCCGCGGCCGCACCATGGTGCTCACCTTCGACGACGGCCCCGACCCCCGCTACACCCCCCACATCCTCGACACGCTGGCCGAGTACGACGTGCGCGCGATGTTCTTCGTGTGCGGGGAGATGGCCGTCGACAACCAGGACCTGCTGGCGAGGATGGCCGACGAGGGCCACATCGTCGGCAACCACACCTGGTCGCACCCCCTGCTGACCCGGCTCACCCGCCGTCAGATCCACTCGGAGATGTCCCGCACCAGCGACGTCATCGAGGAGGGCTACGGGGAGCGGCCCCGCTGGTTCCGGGCCCCCTACGGCGCCTGGAACCGCGCCGCCTTCCAGTTCGGCTCCGAGATGGGCATGGAGCCGCTCGCCTGGACGGTCGACACGCTCGACTGGACCACCCCCGGCGCCCGCGTCATCGTCGACCGGGTGGAGAAGGGGGCCGCCTCCGGCGTCGTGGTGCTCTCGCACGACGCCGGAGGCGACCGCTCGCAGAGTGTGCGGGCGCTGCGCGGCTATCTGCCGCACCTCCTGGACTCCGGCTACCACATCACCGTGCCCCGGCGGCAGTACACCTGACCCCGGCGCTCCGCCCGCCCGGTCCCGGCGCCGCTCAGCGGACCTCGACCAGGCGGGCGAAGGCGACGACGTTCCCGTCGTATCCGTTCGCCTTGGAGAAACCGCCGCCGCAGGTGATGACCCGCAGTTCGGGAGAGCCCTTGGAGGCGTAGACGCGATCGCCGGGGAAATTGCTCTTCTCGAAGACCTCGATGCCGTAGATCTCGAAGACCGCGGTCTTTCCGTCCTTCCGCGACACCTCGACGCGGTTTCCCTTTTTCAGCGCCCCGAGCCCGTAGAAGACGGCCGGGCCGGATTTGTTGTCGACATGACCGACGACGACCGCGGTGCCCTTCTCGCCCGGCGAGACGCCGCCGGTGAACCAGCCGGCCAGGTTCGGGTCCTCCGGCGGCGGCGCGCCGACCCAGCCGTCAGCGTCCAGACCGACCGCCATGACCGGCGCGTCCACCCGGATGGCCGGGATCCGCACCCGGTCCGGCTCGGCGTAGGCCAGCGGGGTCGGGGCCCGGCCGAGGACGCCGGCGGCGGTGCGGCCGTCCGCGGCCGCCGCGGCGGCCGGCTGCGGCGGGCCGACGTCGAACTCGCCCGACCCGTTGCGGATCAGCGCGAGACCCGTCAGCAGAACAAGCGCTATCACGCCCCAAGGGGCGCGCTTCTTCTGCCGCTCCTCTTCTTCCGCCGCCTCGGACAGCTCGTACGCAGACATTCGCCATCCCCTTTCGACGCGGCCGTCGCCACGTCCCTTCGCGCATACGAGAACGCTAAGTCCCAGGAAGCGAACCGGCGACGGGGCGGCGGCGAACGGGTGGCCCGGGCCCCGCGCGGTGCGCCATCCGAGTTGACGGCGAAAGGAATTTTCTGACGGTCCGTGACCTGCGGCTATATCCGATTGTGTGCATTCCGCTCGGCGTGTCCTCTCACCAGGACGGACCATTCCCGAAATGCGGGCGCGCGCACGGCATCTGAGGGTCTTTTCGGGAGGTGCTTTCTCGCCGACATGCCGGGGACGGGCCCCGGGGCGCCTCCCGCGGAGGAACACATGCCCACCACTCGCGTCCTGGCCGCCTCGGCGGTCTCCGCCGCCGCGCTCGCCGCCCTCGGACTCGCCGCCCCCGCCGCCGTCGCACGCGACGGCATGGGCGCCCACCCGAGCAACATCGTCGTCCTGCCCAGCGTCATCGCGCGCGGCG
Organism: Streptomyces hayashii; assembly: GCF_024539815.1. Taxonomy (GTDB): domain Bacteria; phylum Actinomycetota; class Actinomycetes; order Streptomycetales; family Streptomycetaceae; genus Streptomyces; species Streptomyces hayashii. The sequence continues at coordinate 2,179 of NZ_JAHHIU010000397.1, read as the reverse complement.
GCCAGCTCACCGTCACCGTCGACGGCTGCCCCGGCGGCGGATTCATGACCTCGCCCGCGTTCGCGCAGGCCAACCTCACGCCGATCAACGGCGCCAACCAGACCGCCAAGGGCACGGCGACCGTCAACGCCAACGCCCGCCCCGGCGCCTACGACATCACCGTCAACTGCTCCGGCAGGACCCTGACCCGCCCGGCCGCCTTCACCGTCATCGGCGGTGTCCGCGGCGGCCTCGGCGGCAGCGTCGGCGCCGGCGCGACCCCGACCGACATGGCCATCGGCAGCGGCCTCGTCGCCGCGGCCGTGGTGGGCGGCGGTCTGTTCTGGATGCGGCGCCGCGCCGAGCGCCGCATCTGAGGGCCGCCCCCTGCGAAGACCGCGCGCGGGACAGGACTTCGCCCCGGTCCCTGCGGGGATCCGGGGCGAGGTCCTGCGCACGGCGCGGCGCCGGCCGTCAGCCGCCGTCCTCCGCGCTGCGACGGCGCGCGAAGCGGTACGCGGCGGCCATCGAACCCGTGATGAGCGCGGCGCCCAGCCCGATCTCGCGGAGGTCGAACCCCGCGACGCTGCCGCCCTCGCCGGCGTGCACGGCGCGCGGGACGGGGTAGGGCGCCGGGGTGACGTCGCCCGGGCGACCGCCGGCGATCGTCAGCTCCTTGACGGCGCTGACACCGCCGCAGGTGAACGTCACCCGGTACGACGCGCCCGGCCTGGCGTCCCGGTCGACCGTGGCCACCGCCGACGTCTCTTCCCTCGGGACGACGACCGTGTCGAACACTCCCGAGGACACCGTCACGGAGTTCCTGCAGCCGCTGACGTTGCGGTCCACCTGGACGGCGACCTGACCGCCCGCGGCGACGGTCGAGGGCAGCAGGCTGTAGCCGTTGGACATGACGTAGTGGCCGTCGTCGTCGCTCGCGACGGCCGCCGATGCGGAGAAGGCCAGGGCGGTGGCGCCCAGGAGTGCGGCCGAAGCGACGCGTATCGCGCGCATGGTGGATCCTCCGGTCCCCGAGGAGCAACTGCGGACCTTTTCCGCTTACGTGATCGATGCGCCTCGATGTCCGAAACGCTAGGAACATGTGTGCGCGTCCGCGATCGCTGTAGGGCGAATGGGGCACGGGTGTAGGCCGCTCAGGGGAAACGGTTGCTGCGCCCGGGGGACGGCGGCGGCGTGGCGGCCGCCCCCGGGCGCGGGGAACGCGAGCGGGCGGACGTCGGCCCGGGGAGGGCTCAGCCCGTGATACCGGGGAACAGATGCAGGAACGGTGCCGCCGACGCGGTGACGCCCCGGCTGTACGGGGCGTCGAAGTCCCAGATCAGGAAGAGCAGGAACGCGATCAGGGCGGAGAACAGCCCGGCCAGGACGAGTTCGCGGAGCGTGCGCCGGATCTGCAGCGCGAAGACCATGCCGATGGTGATGACGGCCCCCGCCAGCAGCCCGAACCACACCACGCCCGGCATGGTGGCCCCGGTCGAGTCGGCGCGGGCGTGACGTGCCTGGTCGGCCGCGGCCATCTGGTCGAGCAGCGGCTGGTAGGCCTGCGCCTGGAAGTCGGACGCCGGCTGGTAGTCGGTGACGTCCACCCGGACCTTCTGGAGGAGTGCGTCGCCGCGCGGGGTCACCTCGCCGTCGTCGGCCATCTTCTTCCACTCGACGTCGACGACGTGTCCGACATAGGCGTTGACATCCGCCCGAATGCGATCGCGGACTTCGGGCGGATAGACCCGCACCCGCTCCGAGATCTCGTGCAGCGCCTGGGCCTCCGCCTGGACGTGGTCCTGGGCGACGCTGCGCGCCTCCCAGACGCCCGCGATGGCCAGGCCCAGGACGATGGCGTAGACCACGCCGATCCACATCGTCATGTACTCGATGACGTCGGGGGTCTCGGAGGGGTCCTCGTCCTCGGGCGCCCTGCGGTGCCGTACGAGGGTGACGACGACCACCACCGCGCAGGCGGCGAGCATCGCGAGGGTGAGAACAAGCCATTCCGGCAAGAGATGCCTCCTGGGTCGGCGCTAGCGCGGTCGCAGCGCGGCGACGGCGATCACCGCGGGCACGGTGATGAGCAGGACGTACGTGACCGGCGACTGGCCACCGCCGACCGACCGCTGGTGCGGCATGGCGTGGTACGCCGGATAGCTCACCGGGCGCGCGGAGGGGCGCGGGGCCGGTGAGC
>NZ_JAHHIU010000396.1 GCF_024539815.1 Streptomyces hayashii | reverse complement strand
GGCAGGGCGGGGGCGGCGGGCACACCCACCGGCAACGCGGTGGTCCGGGCCGCCCCACGGCTGCGCGGCACCCCGTCCTGCGGCACCGGATACAGACTCACCCGCCCGTCGGGCGTCGCCTCCTGCGGCGGCCGTGGCGGGCGTTCGCTCCGGTCGCTCCGCGGCGGTGCGTCCACGGCACGGCCGTGCGGCCGGTCCGGCCGCGAGGCCGCCCGCCCGTCGGGTCCGAAGGGCGTCTCGTCGGCGTCCGGGACGGCCGCCGGCCGGGCCCACCGGGCCAGCCACAGCGCGTCGCACAACTGCTCGACATCGGGGTCGAGTCCGACGCCGCGCAGTCGGGCGACGAGCTCGGCGAGCGGGTCGCCGCCGCCCGCCGGCGGGGTCGCGGCGTCGGGACGGCTCCCGTCGGGCGGGACGGGGCCGTGGCGGGCCGCTGCGTCGGGCATCAGGCCCTCACCTCGGGCGGTCGAGTCGCTGGATGAGCAGGTCGGCCAGGCGGTCACGGCTGGGCGGCGCGGCCGCGTCGGTGAGGTAGATCGCGTTCAACAGCTGGTCCGCGGCGAGGAGTTCAGTGCGCGACCGTTCCAGGAACCGGGTGATCAGATCGTCCCCCGCACGCGCCGCCTCGTCACCGAGATGGGCGCGGACGAAGGTGGCGAGCCGGTTGTGGTCGGGGCGCCCCAGCTCCAGGTGGATGCACCGGCGCATGAGCGGTGCCGGGAAGTCGCGTTCCCCATTGCTCGTGAGCACCACGAACGGGAAGGCCCGGCAGCGCACCCGGCCGTCGCGGACCCGGACCTTCACCCCGTCGGCGGTCAGCACCTCCGCCTCCCCGTCCGGCAGCCGGTCGGCGACGCGCTCCAGCTCGGGGATCGCGAACTCGCCCTCCTCCAGGACGTTCAGCAGGTCGTTGGGCAGGTCGATGTCGCTCTTGTCGAGCTCGTCGATGAGCAGCACGCGCGGGGTGTCGGAGGGCAGCAGCGCGGTGCCGAGCGGTCCGAGCCGCAGATAGCTGCCGATGCCCTCGACCGCGCCCGGCGACCCGGCCGCCGACCCGAACCCGCCCTGCGCGGCGATCTGGACGTCCTGCAGCCTGGCGATGGCGTCGTAGTGGTAGAGCCCGTCCTGGAGCGCGGAGCGGCTGACGATGGACCAGCGCAGCACGTTGCCGAGGCCGAGTTCGTACGCCACCGAGTGCGCGAGGGTGCTCTTGCCCGCGCCGGGACTGCCCGTGACGAGCAGAGGACGGCGCAGGTAGAGCGCCGCGTTGATCATCTCCAGCTCCTCGGCGCCCGGCCGGTGCAGTTCCGCGAGATGGCGGTGCGCGCCGAGCCTGCGGTCCTCGGACCCGTCGCCGGAGCCGGCCGCATCCCGGCTGGTGAAGTCCCGCCAGGGGGGCGGCGAGGGCAGTCGCTCGATCCCGTCGTGCGGTTCGCCGGCGCCACGGTAGATGAGCCACTCACTGGATTCGGTCATGATCCGGTCCTCGTCACTCGTCCACCGCCGCGGCCGTCCGAACGTGCATCACGTTATCCATCCTGAGGGTGCCTGGTAAGGGGCCGATCAGCCCCGCGGGCGGCCGGGTTCAAGGGGCCTCCAGCAGGTCACCGTCGCCCGGGAGGGGCTGGTGGGGGTCGTCGTAGAGCAGGGCCACGCCGTCGGCCCAGAAGGACTCCGTGCGGCCCTCGCGCAGGCGCATCCGGAGGTCGTGCACGGCCTCGGGGAGGTACTGCGCGCTGGACGGTTCGGCGATCTCGTCGATCGTGCCGCGGTGGAACTCGCCGCACACGGCGTCGGGCCGGCCGTGCCGGCGGCGCCACAGGGCCACCCCGTAGCCGCCCAGGACGATACGGGCGAGCGCCTCCGCGTCGTCCTCGTAGCGGAGGTCCCCGTACCGGCAGAGCACCGGGACGGTGCCGTGCGACAAGGCGCGCAACTGCTCCACCGACGGCACGGGTTTGCGCAAGCCCTCGTCGCAGTCCAGCACTTCGGCCCGCGCGCGGTGCGTGTGCAGCCAGCGCCACCGCGCCCGCCGCTCCTCCTCCAGATCGTCGCGGTCGTCGCCGTCGTCGCGGTCGTGCGGGTCCTCCGGGTACCGCGCGTCCCGCCGGCCCTGCGGGTCGTCCAGGGCGTCCAAGTCGCCCCGGTCACGGTCGTGCCCCGACGCCCGGTCCGGGCGATCGCGATGGGCGCGGTCAGGGCGGCCGGCCCGGTCCCGGCGGTCGGGGTCGGGGTCGTCCGCGCCGTACTCGCCGTACCCCTCTCCGGGCAGCCGGTCGCGGTCGGCGCAACGCACGACGACCGGCCGCAGAGCACCCAACGGCTCCGTCCCGGGGGCCAGTTGCCAGGCGTCGACCTCCAGGCCCAGCAGCGCGTGGGGCAGCGCCACCTGCAGCAGCGCGGGCCTGCCGGGCTCGTCGCAGTGCCGGAAGGCCTCCGCCAACGGGCCGGCCAGATGCGCGGCCAGGTCGGCCAGAGGGGTGCGCTCGGCCTCGTGCAGCCGGACCGCGCCGCCTCCGGGCCCGGCCACCGAGACCGACCAGTCGCAGCGGTCCGGCTCCCAGCCGCGCAGCACGAGCTCGACCAGGGCGGACGGCCGCGCCGCGCCGGGAACGGTACGGGCACGCACGCGTACGTCGGACGCGGTCCGCCGCCGCGGCACGCGCGGGCCGCCGCCCGTCGGAACGACGTCGGGGGACGGGCGCGGGGGGAGGGGCCCTTCGAGGACCGTGCCGGGCCCGGCGAAGACCGTGCCCGGCCTGTCGAGATCGCCGCCGGTCTCGTCGCGGTCGGCCCGCCGTCGGGCCTCCTCCCGCCTGCGCAACCGCTCCATCCGCTGCTCGGCGAGGCCGGAGCGGTAGCGCGCGCTCAGCCGCTGCGCGGCCTGCCACACCCACACCCACAGGGCCTTCTCGGCGTCGGGCGTGCTCGGCACGACGAACGGGCGCGGAGCGGACATCGCGCGCATCGCGTAGTCGAGCACGAGCTCCAGCGCGCCGTCGTCGCCGGCGCACTCGTACAGCGCCCCGAGGCCGTCGCGCCAGCCGCGCGGCGCGGGCAGCGGAGTGGATACCTGGAAGTCGGGGAGGGAGTCGAGGACGTCCAGCAGGCCGCGGGTGCTCTGCGGCGGCGGGAGCTCCGCGAGCCGGCCCAGCAGCTGGATCCGCTCGTCCGGGCTGAGCGTGCGGCCCGGACGGGCGCCGAGCCGGCCCTGGACGTCGGTCCACGTCTGGCGTCGGGACGCCGGGTGGCGTTGCCGGTCGCGGTGGTAGCGGTCGTGGGCGTGGAAGACCGCCTGGTAGACGTCGCTGTGCTCGGCCGTCGCCCGCTCCGCCGGGACCCGCAGGGTGCGCAGTTGCTCGATCCCGGTGGAGGTGCCGCCGGGCCGGTGGTCCGAGCGCGCCTTGAGCACGCCGATCACCTCGCCGCGCACGGGGTCGATCACCGGACCGCCCGAGACTCCGTACGGCAGGTCGTTGTCCCCCAGGCGCATCTGCACGTCCGAGGACCAGCCGCCGATGGTGCCCTGCACGGTGAGCGTCCCGTCCATGACCTGTAAGCGGCCCTCGTTCTCGGTCCAGCCCGCGTACAGCACCCGGCCCTCGCCGTAGTAGGCCGCCGGTCGCTCGGAGACGTAGACGCACTCGTGGTCGACGACGGGTGAGGTCAGCTGGACCAGGGCGAGGTCCGGGGCCGGCCAGTTGCCGGCGGGCGCGGTCCGGCCGAGGCCGTCGGCGAGGTCGGGGAGCGTCGCCACCACCCTGCCGGGGGCCGTCGACACGCCCCGTCCCGGCGCTGTCCCATACACCACCGCGACCTCGCCCCCCTCCCCGCCGCAGGCCACATGTGCGCAGGTCAGAACCCAGTTCGGGGCGACGAAGAAGCCGCTCCCGAGGAACGTTGCGGGCTCCTCCAGGGCATACCCGACGACCGGGCGATGAATGCGCACGGTCGCCGCCACGACGAGTCCACGCAGCGCACGGCGGGCCGCATCGAAGGCGTTCGATGCGCCCGGGGCGTGCCCGCCCGTCACGCCCCGCCCC
>NZ_JAHHIU010000395.1 GCF_024539815.1 Streptomyces hayashii | reverse complement strand
CCTTTGTTAGGTATAAGTTTATCTGGTCCCTAATTTGATCGTTAGGGACGCAAGAAACTACGTGACTAAAATCTTCTAGAAAACCTTTGTGGGAAATCCATGCTTCATCTTTTGTGAGTATGTCAATTGGTGTTAGTAGTACGTACTCTCTTCCGTATTTCGGTAGTATATATTGCTTTGATTTCCATGTTTCTGTTTGGTAGTTGAACTCGGCCTTTGGGATAGTGAATTTTTGTGTTTTCTCTGGTGGTATATTTTCTATAGCGAACTTTTGTGTGTATTCTGCTAGGAAACCGTGAATTAAGTTGCACGTGAAGTCGCTAATTTGATCTTTGCCTACTCCGTGTTTTACTAGCGTCAGCTTTCCGAGGTGGGTAGATCCAGAGGTTTCACTTCCAAAGTCAGAAAAAACATCTCTAAAGTTGTTTTGAAGTGATTTTGCAAATGATGGGCCGAGTCCGCGGCCACTATTTCCAGTCTTGCTGAACCCAAACCAGTTCTCTTTAACCTCAGGGAATAGGTACCATGCCTTTATTAAACCTGAAGGCAGTTGCAAGACGGATTTTTTCTTTAGAAAAAGCATGTACTTTATTATTTCGGAGTGAAGCTTTTTTAATGTTTCGTCTTCGCTATTGAATAGTAGGAATGGGTCGACAAATAAAGGCAAGTCGTTTATTAGTGAGATGTTAAACGCACCATGGGTTTCTATTTGCTTTGGTAATACGTCAAAGAAATCTGAAAAGTAAATTCGAAGCTGGCGCTTGGCATTTTCCATGTGTGGATTCCTTAGTTAGCTCGCGATGGTTTGCTTGCTTTTTGTCCGGGAGTAGCCATTAGCAAAGAAGAGATTTTCCAGTGGGTTTGGATGATGGTGGTTTCCTCAGAATTTTTTTGCACAGCCGGCAATTAAAAAATTCATTGGTGAGCCTTTGGAGAAGTAATCAAGCGCATAATTTCTTTCTCCAGGTTTCAGTGATCTGCTACCTATGGCAGATGCCCAGGAAAGCCAGTCGGACTGACCCGTTTTCAGAAATTCGCCGCGAATTTGTTTGAAACCGAACCCCTGCTCTGGGATTTCAAGTACTTTGGCTCGCGCGATTTTAAAGTCTTGTGAAAGTTCATATAGTTTAATCAAAAGTTCGCCGTAGCAACCATGCCCCATTAGATGGTCTTCGACAATGCACGTCAGCCAAAATAGCTGATACTCTAAGAAAAAGGCTTCTTGATTTAAGTAGTCCAATAGTATTGCGGATAGGTCGGGCTTTTCTGAAATTGTTCCGCAAACAGCATATATATGCTTTGCGAGGTTGGGGAAGCGGCGTAACAGAGCTGGGATATGCTCAAGGATACTATTGCTATGCGATCTTAAGAAGCTGAGGATAAGGTCTGCGTCAGACTCTTCTAGCGCTTCGTCTTTTAAGAGGCCGAGCAAGGCGTTAACTTGGTCGTTGGTAAGGGTTGATTCGATTTCTGTTTCTACTTCCACGAGCTCAACAGATGATGCTGTATGCACCTCTTTGATTTCTTCAACAATCTCTATAAGGGACTCTCGAAGTTTAGTGAGTGTCTCCTCCACCCCACTAAGGTTTTTTTCAAAGTACGTCTTGCTGGGGTTGATGTTTAAGCCATACTGCCCGAGGAGCTGTTGAATTCGAGTGAAATCTTGCCACAGAACCTCAGGATTATCATGAAAAAGTGTGAAGTCATCCATGAACCGAACTAGGCAGCTTGATTTGATTTGGCCTGTTAAATCTACCAGCTTGAGGAACTCGTTACCCATCATTTTACTAGGGTAAATTCCTTGTGGAAGGAAGTCTACGCTTCTGCCTGCATTTATTTCACGAAAAAATTGCCCGAGTGCGCTGGCATCAACATCAGATACATTCGGTGCGGCAGCAAACCAATGACAGATATCGTGGTGATATAAACTATTGAAGTATGACGCTATGTCAAATTGTAGATTGTGTTTGTATTTTTTACCGTTTTCGGACAGGCTTTGCGTATATTCCGTGTAGGCTGTATGGACCGAAATTTGCGTGCCACTTTTGAAGCGGTATCCAAAGCTTCTTCTTTGGGGGCTAACCTCGGGTCGAAAAATAGCACGGTTACGATATGCAATATCGTACAAAAAATATTCGGCTACGGGATCAAGCTTGGATGTGCGACGAAGATGCCCATGGGGTTTCGTGGCATATACACGTTGCTGTGATAAGAAGTTGTCTGATTTATTTTTCTCATCCAGAATTTTCTGATAGATATATTCGTTGATTTCGTTTTCGTGCTGCGTCACCATCAATATATTGGTTTTTAGAGGGAACAGTGTCGCCCCAAAATCTGTTGTTATAAAGTCAGAAGTGGCGCTCATCGAGTTCTCTAATCTCATTGGTTAGGATTGGTGAAATAACAGGTTATATTCTGTTCCCCCCACACTCAGCTACGATTTGAGGCATTTTTCCATTTTATGAATTCCTCCAAAAAGAGGAGGACGGCTCAAGAGCGTTGTTGTTTTCATCGGTACTGCGCTCGGAATGACCTTAAGGTCCGGCTGAGACGGAGTGCTCGATTTTTTTTGCTATCGGATCCAACAATAGCTTAAAGCCATCAGTAGGTCTAGCGTCTGCCGCTGGGCGTTATGGAGCTCATCTAGACACACGATGAACGTCTAATGTGACACGAGGTCAGCGCCACAGTGGCGGATCTGGTCATTGGATAGATATTTCAGGCATGTTGCTCTCGTCTAAGAGATTGAGTTCCCGATTTTTTCTTAGGCAGGTAGTGATCAACGTTCGGTCGAACGTGCCCTCGCTCATAGCTGATTCGTAAGCGCGCTGATCGAACAAATCCGGGACCAAGGTTGCTATACCTGTCCTGGTATTGGAGCCAACTAGCGAGTGATCCGCTCATAGCGTTGGTGCGCATAAGCCGCGCGTAGTTCGTGGCAGCTGTTGAGGTTACGCATATGGATTGCCGGTTTATCTGTTGCGCATCGTTGAAGCCTGGCTCATCGCCCAACCTATACCGGCACACAAAAGCTTGCCTGCGATCACTGTGTGCTTTGACCGTGCCGTAATGCCGCCGTCAAACAGATCGCGCAACGCCTGCGGCCTGCCATAGCTCAATTACCGGCCATAGCCAAAATTGCGCCCGTCACGTTTACCTACCAGTGCCATGATCGAACTCCTCTCGAAGCCAAAACTTCTAAAACCATCCCCACGTCATCCCGCCACGAATGTTGAGTGTTATCAGGGATCAAGGCCCCTGCGACCTGTGAGGGTTGTCCACTATCGCGGGACTGGCGGCTCTTTACGACCAGGAGCGTGGGCATCTCAAGATCTTGCCTCCTGAACACCTCCGAAGAAGTGGGCGGGTGGAGGCTGCACTGGCTGACGAGACCGGCGCCGCGAGATCCTGAGTCGGGTGAAGGCAGTGATGCGATGACCGGGGCATGCCTGACTGTCAGTCAGGTGCAGTCCATTCCTTGGGCTGCGGCACCATCATCTGCATCGCTGTTGCTGGTGACTTCAGTGTTTGTCACGCCGATTGTCACGAGGGGGAATGCCGCAAAGCCTTGTACGAGTTGGGCTGCAGCAGTGGTAGGAGCGCCCGTCTCTTTCCGGGAGAAAGAGACGGGCGCAGGTTGGCGCAATGAAATGGCCAAGCGGATAGGTTGCTGCAGGGCAGCTATGAAAGGGGAGGAGTTGCCGCAGTGGGCACACTGGTAAAAGTAGGCATCCATCACATCGCTGTGACCGTGCAAGCCGCCGGACGCTAATCGCACTTTGGGAGAACCACCACGGTGTGGCGTAGCCTTAAAGGTTCTGGCTACCTGGGTTGCTGTCAACGACAGCCCTTGCCCGATCTTTTCTACGCCTGTGGATAATTCGGGTCAAGGCTCGAATTTATAGAGATTCTGCGGCTGTGGATGAAATTATCCACCGGTGGAAATCAGTGGTTTTCCACAGACAGTTTGAGTGAGCTTTAGATTTTTTAAGTGAGGTCCCGTCAAGTAGGGAGGCTACGCATCCCTGCTTGACGGGACCCGGGCTTTAAAGTCGGTAACCAGAGAACTCGTGGCGCTACACCAATGTTGGTTGCGCCGAAGT
>NZ_JAHHIU010000394.1 GCF_024539815.1 Streptomyces hayashii | reverse complement strand
GGGGTGGCGGGCGACGAGGCTGAGGGCTGGGTGCGCTGCGAAGCCGAGCCCTGCGAAGCCGAGCCCTGCGAAGCCGAGCCCTGGGAAGCGGATCGCGAGCGACGCGGCCCTGCGGGAGGCTGCGCGGCCGACCCGCTTCCGGCCTCTGCACCGGCTCCCGTGGGCCCAGAGGCTCCTGGGGCTGCCGTGGCCTCTGGACCTCCTGCGGCTTCTGCGGCGTCTCCGGCCTCAGTGGCTCCTGCGGCAGCAGTGGCTCCTGCGGTTTCTGCGGCTCCTGCTCTCGCAGTACCTGCCGTACCTTCCGTGCTTGCCGCGCCAGTTCCGCGCGCTGTCTCCGTCGCTCCCGTCGGTCCCGTCGGTCCAATCGGCCCGACCTGCTCAGCCGGGCCCGTCGGCTCCGTGGGCTCCGTGGGCTCCGTCGGGTCGGGCGTGGCGGTCGGTTGTGCGGGCTGTGGTCGCTGGGAGGCGGAGCCTGCGCCGGCGCTTCTGGTGCGTCGGGGCGTGCCGGGGCGCGGGGGCGCGGGGGTCTCCGGCGCGGTCGGCGTCGAGGGCGCCCCCGGAGCCGCCGGAGCCGCCGGGGCCGCCGGAGCTGTCGGGGCTGTCGGGGGCTGGCTTGCTGAGCCCTCGGCTGCAGTACGGGCGCGGCGGACCGGGCGGTCGGTTGCGGGACGCGCCGGGCGCTCGCCAGGCGCGCGGCCTGCCGCGGTGCGAGTCGGACGGGTCGGGGCCGGTGGGAGCTGGCCTTTCAGCGGGCCCCATTCGTTGGGGTCGGGGACGCCTGGAGGGAGCATCTGACGGCGCTTGGGTCCGCCGTGCTCGGACTCACCGGGTTCCTTCGCGCCGGGCCAGGCCTTGGCGACACGGGCCGCCAGGACGAAGTCCTTGCGCAGGGGGTGACCTTCGAAGGTCTCCGGGAGGAGGAGGTGGTCGAGGCCGGGGTGGCCCTCGAAGGCGACGCCGAACATTTCGTGCGTCTCGCGTTCGTGCCAGGCGGCTCCGGCGTAGACGTCGACGGCGGTGGCGAGGGTCGGCGTCTCGTGCGGGATGGTCGTGCGCACGAGGAGGCGGCGGACCGGGGACAGGGCCACGACGTGTGCGGAGACGCGGAAGCCCGTGCCTGGCTCGTCGACCGCGCTCAGCCAGTCGAAGTAGCTGCAGGACAGGCGGTCGCGGGCCACGCGCAGGGCGTCGGTCCAGGAAGCGGAGGGGACGTCGACGGTGAGGACGTCGTACGACTCCTCGGCCGTGGCTTGTGGACCGAAGAGCTCTTCGGCGGGGGCGGGCAGCCAGCCGACCGTGCTCATCGGCCCTCCTCGGACGTGCCCGAGGCGGACTCGGAGGTCGCGGACTCGGAGGTCGCGGGCTCGGAGGTCGTGGGCTCGGAGGTCGTTGAGCGGGGCGGCGGCGGGGGGCTCATCAGGTCGCTCTGCAGTGCCGCCGGGGACGGGCGGGACGCGGACGTGCCGTAGCGCTCGTCCAGCGACTCCCGTGCGATCTTCTCCTGGAGCTTGAGGATGCCCTGGAGGAGCGCCTCGGGGCGCGGTGGGCAGCCCGGCACGTACACGTCCACCGGGATGATCTGGTCGACGCCCTTCGTCACGGAGTACGAGTCCCAGTAAGGGCCGCCGCAGTTGCTGCACGCGCCGAAGGAGATGACGTACTTCGGCTCGGGCATCTGCTCGTAGAGACGCTTCACCGCCGGGGCCATCTTGTCCGTGACGGTGCCGGAGACGACCATCAGGTCCGCCTGGCGCGGGCCCGGCGCGAAGGGGATGACGCCGAGGCGGATGAAGTCGTGGCGGGCCATCGACGCGGCGATGAACTCGATCGCGCAGCAGGCCAGGCCGAAGTTGAAGACCCACAGCGAGTAGCGGCGGCCCCAGTTGAGGACGACCTTCATCGGTTCGGGGGCGAGGCGGGCCAGCGCGCCGAGTCGCTTCGGCTCGGGCAGGAGCACCGGCGCCGAGGGCGGCTGCTCCGGCGGGCCGGTCGGCGACGGATTGGTTTCCGGCGTCACGTCCATGTCAGGACGCCCTTCTTGTAGGCGTACAGCAGGCCCACGGCCAGGAAGCCGAGGAAGACGAACATCTCCACGAGTGTGGCCGCGCCGTAGCCGGGGGCCGCGAAGACCGTCGCCCAGGGAAAGAGGAAGATCGAGTCGACTGCGAAGATCACGTACAGGAAGGCGTAGACGTAGTACCGGACCTGGGTGTGGGCCCAGCCCTCGCCGACCGGGTCGACGCCGCACTCGTAGGTCAGGAGCTTCTCCGGGGTGGGGACCACCGGGCGCAGCAGGCGTCCCGCGCCGAAGGCGACGGCGACGAACAGCACGCCGACGAAGGCGAGCAGCCCGACGACGGAATAGGACTGGAAGTAGTCCGCCGCGACGTCCGCCGCGACAACGACGGTCGGTTCCCGCACGTCCGTCCCCTCGCTCCCTGACCTCGGCCTGCGGCGGCCTCCGCAGCGGCCGCTGACCTCGGTCTCCACGGCGGTCTCCACGACGACCGGCCGTTCGACGATCTGTACGCACGGGAGTCTAGGCCCTGATAAAGGGACAGTAAGCAGCCCGTCACGGCCAGGGGTGCGGGGCGGGACGCGAGGCGGGGGTTTTCCCCCGGCCGAGGAAGGCAGGAGACCTCATGGCGCGCCGCCGCGCGGGACGGCAGGCTGAGCCGTATGACCGCTTCAGCCAGCCACTCCGCCGTCCGACCGGGAACGTCCGGTCCGGGGGGCGCCGGGTTCGACGACGATCGTCCGCCCCCGGTCCGTTTCGCCTACGAACCGCAGACCTGGAAGGAGATCGCGCACCTTCTGACGAATCTGCCGGCTGCGTTGCTCGGGTTCACCTATGTGATGACGGTGATCGTGACGGGGGCGGCGATGACCGTCACCGTGATCGGTTTCCCGTTGCTGATGCTGGGGCTGACCGGGGCGCGTCTGATGGGCCGGTTCGAGCGGTGGCGGGCCCGTGGGCTGCTCGGGGTGCGCGTCGACGAGCCGAGCCCGCTGCCGCTGCGCAGGGCGGGCGGCCTTCTTCAGCGGATGTGGTTGGCGCTGAAGGATCCGGTGGCCTGGCGCACGGTGCTGTACGACCTGATCCGGCTGCCCTGGGGGGTGCTGACGTTCTCCCTGGTCGTGCCGTCCCTCTTCGTGCTGTGGCCGGTGCTGCCGTACCTGGCGCGCGCGCTGACGAACGCGGACCGGGCGATGGTGCGCGGGCTGCTGTCCCCCTCGGACGAGCTGGAGCGGCGGATCGCCGAGCTGGAGTCGGACCGCGGGGTCGTCGTGGACACGGCGGCCGCCGATCTCCGGCGCATCGAGCGGGACCTGCACGACGGGGCGCAGGCCCGGCTGGTCAACCTGGCGATGGGGCTGGGTCTTGCCAAGGAGAAGCTGCTGGAGGGGCAGGCCGACGACGTCGTCGCGGCGATGGTGGAGGAGGCGCACGGCGAGGTGAAGCTCGCGTTGCAGGAGCTGCGGGACCTGGCGCGCGGCATCCACCCGGCGGTCCTGACCGACCGGGGCCTGGACGCGGCCCTTTCCTCGGTCGCCTCGCGCTGCACGGTTCCGGTGAAGGTGACCGCCGACCTGCCGTCCAGGCCGGCTCAGGCCATCGAGGGCATCGCCTACTTCACCGTCTCGGAGCTGCTGCAGAACGTCAGCAAGCACAGCGGGGCCCGGTCGGCCTCGGTGGACGTGTGGCGGACGGACGACCGGTTGCTCGTCCAGGTGTGGGACGACGGCCGGGGCGGCGCGTCGCTGGACGGAGGGTCGGGGATGCGGGGGCTCGCGGAGCGGCTGGACGCCGTGGACGGGCTGTTCGTCGTGGACTCGCCGGTGGGGGGTCCCACGACGGTGACGGCGGAGCTGCCCTGGCGGGACCGGGGGGCCGGCGTCCGCGGGAGGTAGGGAAAACCCCCCTTCCGAGACGCCGACGGACTCCATGGCCCGTGCGCGCGCCGCCGGGGAGGCTGGGAGGTAGGGATCGACGACTGCGCGACGAGCAGGACGACTAGAACGGACGACGCCGATGGCCACGCAGTACGGGCAGTACGGGCAGTACGACCGCTACCGGCAGGACGACCGGCACGGGCAGCACGACCTGTACCGGGAGGACGAGCGGTTCGGGCG
>NZ_JAHHIU010000393.1 GCF_024539815.1 Streptomyces hayashii | reverse complement strand
GCGGGGGATCGTCGTCGCCGTGGTCGAAGGCCGACACCAGGTGCGCGAGGTCGGGAGCGGTCTCGGGGTGCTCGGCGGGCGGCGCGGTGGGGGCGGGCGCTTCCGGGTTCGGGCTCGGGCTCGGGTTCCGGCTAGCGTCAGGGGTCGGGCTCGGGCTCGGGTTCGTCGAGCGGGCCGCGTCAGCCGTCGGGTCCGTGTCCGTCAAGGGATCCGTGCCCGTCAAGGGGTCCGTGCCCGTCAGGGGATCCGTGCCGGTCGAAGGGTCCGTGCCCGTGCGAGGCTGTTCCGCCGGCCGGTGGCCCGGGCCCGACGGGCCGTACGTCGCCTCAGAGGTCGGAGGGACGCCGTCCGTGAGGTGATCCAGGACTCGGGCCAGAGTGGGGCCGCCGGGATGCCGGACGGTCGTGGGATCGGGGGCGCGGCGGACGCCGAGGGCGTCCAGGACGCGGTGGAGGCGGGCCGCGTCGGTGCGCCACTTGCGGTCGACGACCTCGTCCGGGTAGTCCTCCCAGGCCAGCGGGGACCAGGCCGGGCCGGGCTCAGCGGGGCCGCCGTGAAAAAGGCGGGCGGCGAGCAGCGAGGCGGCCTCGTCCACGGTGCCGGGCTCTTCGAGCAGGTCGCAGGCGGGGCGCTCGCCGAGGCGGGAGGCGAAGCCCTCGGCCAGCCGGTCGCGCCGGGACAGCTCGGTGAGCGCCGCGACGACTCCCGCGTCCAGCCGGGAGGGCCAGCGGCCCATGCGCCACGCCGGCAGCGCCACGCGGGTGAGCAGCCGGTCCCAGCCCGCGTACGCCAGGCCCACCTGCTCCTGGGCGACGATGCGCAGCCCGTAGTCCACAGCCTGTGCGCGTTCGGCGGCCGCGGCGGCCACCCCGCGCTCCATCTCGCCGGCGTGCGGCTGACAACCGCGCAGCATCAGACGCGTGACCCAGCCGATGCCCGAACACGCGGGCCGCAGGACGGGGTGCCGGCTGCCCTGGTGGGCGCAGCCGGCCACCGCCGCGTCCAGCCCGCGCACGAAGCGCCGGGCGGCGGCTATGTCGGGGTGCGCCGAGGGACCCGTACCGGCGACGACCGGGGCGAGGACGGCGCGCAGCTCGCCGACGCGCATCCACCACAGGAACGGGGAGCCGATGACGAGCACGGGCGCCGCCGCCGTGCGCCGGTGGAGCGGTCCGTGAGCGCCGCCCGGACCGGCTATCTCGTCGCCGTCGCGGGACGGGGGCGGGCCCTGGGCCGGGTGAGTGCGGTCCTCCAGCCAGCTGTCGCAGTCCGGGGTCAGGGCTATCGCCGAGGGCGCGGGCACGTCGAGACGGTCGGCCAGGTCGCGGACCAGCCGGTACAGATCGGGGGCCGCTCCCTCGGCGACGGCCACCGTGGGACTCACGGCGGGCCGGGCCCGGGCGACGACCAGCCCGATCACCGCGGCGGCGAGCAGCACGACGGCGGCGACGGTGTACACGACCGTGCGCGCGCCGTCCCAGCCCGGGCCCACGAGGTGCCCGGTGGCGCCGCCGGCGCTCAGGATCACCGCGGCGGCCGCGGGCAGCAGCGCGACGGCCAGCGCCCGGCTGCGGATGCGCAGCACGGCCAGCGCCCGGGCACGGGCTGCCTGCGCGCCCACCTCCACACCCATACCGGTCACGACCGGACGTCACCCCCTCCCTGCAGTCCTGTGTCCCCCGGCTGTCTTCGCAGTGCTCACTCCCCCACTGTGGCACCGACCACTGACATCGCAATGCCGGTGGGCCAAGTGCCGGAACGAGGGCCGGGAGGCTTGCGCCGCACCCTAGTTGGCGGTCCGGCCCCCGTCAGCCGGATGCTTCAGCGTCACTCGATGGAATGGCTTTGGGGAAAGGTGTATGACGCTGGGCAACGATCAGGCCCCGGGTTCCCTGAGCCCTCCCTGCGGAGGTCCCTGGTGACCCGGGGCCTGAGAAACACCTGCTGAAACGCCCGCCCCGACGGGGGCGAGACGCGTGTCACGCCTCGGCGGCCGCCTTCGCGGCGATGTCCGTACGGTGCTGGGAGCCGTCCAGCCCGATGCGCGCGACGGCCCGGTACGCGCGGTCGCGGGCCTCGGTGAGATCGGCGCCGGTCGCGGTGACGGACAGCACGCGGCCCCCGGCGCTGACGACCGCGTCGCCGTCCCGCTTCGTGCCGGCGTGCAGCACGTAGGCGTGCGGGGCGTCCTCGGCGGCCACCTCGGCGAGCCCGGTGATCGGGTCGCCGGTGCGCGGGTCGCCGGGGTAGTTGTGCGAGGCGACGACGACCGTCACCGCGGCGTCCTCGCTCCAGCGCAGGGGCGGCAGGTCGGCGAGCTCGCCCGTGGCGGCGGCCGCGAGGACGCCCGCCAGCGGGGTCTTCAGCCGGGCCAGGACGACCTGTGTCTCGGGGTCGCCGAAGCGGGCGTTGAACTCGATGACCCGGACACCCCGGCCCGTGATCGCGAGGCCCGCGTACAGCAGCCCGGAGAACGGGGTGCCGCGGCGGCGCATCTCGTCGACGGTCGGCTGGAGAACGCTCTCCATGACCTCCTCGACCAGCTTCGGGTCGGCCCACGGCAGCGGCGAGTACGCGCCCATCCCGCCCGTGTTGGGGCCCTCGTCGCCGTCGAGCGCGCGCTTGAAGTCCTGGGCGGGTTGCAGCGGGACGACGCTCACACCGTCGGTGATCGCGAAGAGGGAGACCTCCGGGCCGTCGAGGAACTCCTCGATGACGACCCGGTCGCAGGCGGCCGCATGGGCCGCGGCGGCCTCCGGGTCGTCGGTGACGACGACGCCCTTGCCGGCGGCCAGACCGTCGTCCTTGACGACGTACGGCGCACCGAAGGCGTCCAGGGCCTCGGCGACCTCTTCGGCGGTGGTGCAGACATAGGAGCGGGCGGTCGGCACACCGGCCGCCGCCATCACGTCCTTGGCGAAGGCCTTGGAACCCTCCAGCTGCGCGGCCTCCTTCGAGGGGCCGAACACCGGGATGCCCGCCTCGCGCACGGCGTCGGCGACCCCTGCGACCAGCGGCGCCTCCGGGCCCACGACGACGAGTTCGGCGCCGAGTCCGACGGCCAGCGCGCGGACGGCCGCGCCGTCCAGGGCGTCGACCTGGTGCAGCTCGGCGACCTCGGCGATGCCGGCGTTGCCGGGCGCGCAGTGCAGCGCGGTGACGGCGGGGTCGAGGGACAGTGAGCGGCACAGGGCGTGTTCGCGGGCGCCGCTGCCGATGACGAGGACGTTCACGGGGGTCAGCCTAACCGGCATGGGCGGCGCGCTTTGTGCGGGCCGCCGAGAGACGGAAGCCGGGGGTGCTGTGCGTTCCTCCGAAGGCGGCCTGTCGGGAGACGGGAGCCGAGGGCGCCGTGCTTTCTCCGAGCACGGCGTCGCTCCGCCTCGCGCGGCGGTTCGCCGGGCGGAGGAGGCCGCCGCTACTCGTTGGTGAACTCCTCCACCACGGTCGCTCCCAGCTCGCGCACGATCAGTTCGTAGCCGGAGAGGGCGGACTCGTTGAGGTCGGGATCGTCGTCCTCCGGGGTGTCGTCCTCGGGGGCCACCGGCTCCGGCGCCGGCGGGCGGGACGGGCCCGGCGCGGAGCCGACGGGAGCGGAGGACTGCGTCGACGCCGAGGAGGGTCTGTGCTGGGCCGGACCGCCGTCGGCCGGACCGGAGGAGCCCGAGGAATACGAGGAGGCCGACGAATTCGCCGTCCCGCCCTCGCCGTGCCCGCCGTAGCCGGCGGCGCCGCCGGAACCACCCGGGTTGCCGTACCCGCCCGGGTTGCCGGGGCCGCCGGGTGCGCCGTATCCGCCGGGAGCACCCGAGCCGAAGCCACCGCCGCCACCGCCGCCGCCGAAACCGCCGGACGGCGAGGGTCCCGAACCGCCCGACGGGTCGACGACCGCGTCGATCTTCCACTGGACGCTGAACTGCTCGGCCAGCGCCTGCCGCAGCACGTCCTCGCTGCCGCTGCTCGCGAAGTTGTCGCGGGCGCCGACGTTGACGAAGCCGATCTGGAGGGTCGTGCCGTCGAACCCGGCGACATGGGCGTTCTGGCTGAGCAGGATCCAGGTGAAACGGCGCCGGTTCTTGACGGCTTCGAGGATGTTGGGCCAGAGCATGCGGGGGTCGGGACCGCCGGAGGGGGGCGCGTAGCCGGCGGGCGCGGCCGCCTGCGCCGGCGAGGGGG
>NZ_JAHHIU010000392.1 GCF_024539815.1 Streptomyces hayashii | reverse complement strand
GCGGAAGGGGGCGGCTGGGGCGCGGGACCCGACGTCAGGGGGGTCGGTTCAGTCGTGGGGCTGTGCGTCCTTCCGGCCGATCAGGATCAGGGCCGCTCCGCCGATGATCACCAGGCCGATGGCGGTGCCCGCGATGAGCGGGGTGGCGCCGGCGCCGCCCGTCGCGGCGAGGTCGACGCCGCTCTCGGTGGAGATGCCGCCCACCGTGGCCGGGCTGGGCTCACTGAGGGTCTGGGTGGTCAGGCCCGCGGTCTCGTCGGCCTGGGTCCTGCAGTCCAGGACGCCGTTGAAGCGGTGGCCCACGCCTTGCGGATCGGCGATCGTGAAGTCGTAGGCCTGGTCCTCCTGCAGCGGGATCGTCACCGTTCGAGTCGCGCCTGCCGGGATGGAGTGGTCGGCGCCCATCAGCTCGAAGACGAAGGCCTCGTCGCCCCGGTTGACGGCGGTGATGTCCAGGCCGCTCTTCGCGCAGTTCTTCGCCGCGGACAGCGCCGGGAGGGCGCCTTGCTGCGCCCACGCCGCGCTCGCCGTCGCCGACACGGTCGACTCGCTGGAGCCGGCCAGGATCTGGGTCTGGCTGCGGCTCTCGGAGGTGAAGGCGCGGCCGACGGGGACGGTCGTGGAGGCCTGCACGGTCAGCGCGGCCGAACCGGGGACCGCGGCGGCGGGCACGTCGAAGAACAGCTGGCTGCCGTCCGTCGCGGTCGTGACCACGTTGCCGTCCCTGCCGACGATCCGCACCCCGCTGGTGGCGGCGTTCAGCGGAGGCGCCACCGTCACGGCGGTCGCCTCGGTGTGCACCGTCACCGGGCCGAGCCGCTCTCCGGGCCGGCCGGAGACGGCGGGCCCGTCCAGGGCGAGGGAAGCCCGGGGCTCCGCCACCGGGCGCGCGGCCTTCTGGAGGTAGTCCGCGAGCCGCTCGGCCCGCGGGTCGACGGCGTCGACGGCGGCGCCGTCCGAATAGCGCCAGATGGCCACCTGGGTGCCGGCGGCGGCGTCCTGCTCCGTGAGGCCGCCGTCGATGCCGGCCTTGTGGGCGAGCGAGGCGAGGTCGTTCACCTGGGGGTAGGAGTTCTGCAGGATCCAGCGGATGCGGCCCGCGTTCCGGTTGGCTCCGAGCGAGGTGCCGCTCCACGGCGTCTCGTGATATCTGGCGTCCCGCTGCGTGGGGTTGTAGAGGTCGACGCAGTAGGTCTGCAGGGTGCCGCCACCCTCGACGGACATCTCGAACAGGCCTGCCGACACCTCCTGGTCCCCGCCCTCGGCGTGGATCACGGCCGCGCCGTAGGTCTTGAGGCCGCCTATCGTCGCGGTGGCCCCGCCCTGACTCTGCGTCATCTCGGCGGCCGTCGCCGTGCCCGCGCCGGCGACGACGCCCGCCGCGACGAAGCCGGACACCAACACCGCCACGGCGAGGCGGACCACACCTCGTCCGCGCGAGAACCGCACAGAGAACGAAGAAATCACACAATTCCCCTTCGAGCAGGACCCGTTGACGTGGGGGGCACGGTCCCACCTGCAGAATCTGAAGCTCCGTGAGCCACGTCCGGCATCCTAGAGACGCGGCACACCGCGCTTACCGGTCATCTCATCGGATCGACGATCCGACTCGGAATCGTTATCCCCAAGATCGCCGACCGGCCGGGCTTATCGACAAATACACTCAGCGGCGTGGAGCGCATTCGCCGATAAGCCGCAACCCGGTCAGCACCCACGCGGACTCTCCCCTGACGCTGTGTCACCGTCCCGTTCCCTCACGCGATGGATCATCCCGTGCCGCGCCGGGCCCCGGTTCACGTCACCGCCGCCGGCTCACGGCGCGGCGCGGCCCCGGGCTCCGGTTCCACGGGATCCGCCGCCGGTGTCTCCCAGTCGGGCTCGGGTCGCGTCGGCGTGCCGGCGCCGGCCGTCTCGGGACGGCCGGATCGCCGGAAGGCCGACGTGCCCCGGGCGAGGTCATGGCCGATCGCCACGGCGTCGATGTCCGCCGACGTCCAGCCCTGCTGTCCCTCGCGGGTCTCCGTGCGCACCTTCAGCCTGCCCTGCACGACGACCGGGTCGCCGACGTTCAGCGAGGCCATCGCGTTCGAGGCCAGCTGCCGGTTCGCCCACACCGTGAAGAAGTTGGTGTGCCCGTCGGTCCAGGCGCTCTTCTCGCGGTCCCAGTAGCGCGAGGTCACCGCCAGCCGGAACCTCGCCGAAGCGCCCGCCGCCAGCTCTCGGAAGACCGGCTGCGTCGCCACGTTGCCGACCGCGCAGACCATCGTCTCGTTCACTCGAATCCCTCCCTCACCGGGCGGTCGCGCCGCCCGGATGCGCCGACGGGCCCGTCCCGTACGGCTGCGTCCGCCGCGACGGTCGTGGGCCGGTGCGCCACGTCCCGTCGCCTGCCTCTCGGCGTCCGCGTCCGTCGCGATCGCCGCGAAGCCAGACTGCCTCCGCCGAGCCGGGCCCGCCGAACCCTGTGGATCACCCCCGGCCTGTGGAAAACCCCACCACCCGGACGAGTGACGCACGCCCCCCATGAGCGGATCACCCCCGTGGACCACTTGACGTCATCGCGCCCCGGCCCCCACCCCCGTGACCCGCGCGTACTGCTCCCGGACCTCCCGGTACCGCAGCAGTTCCGAGGCGACGGGATCCAGCACCCGCGCCCGGCCGCAGCCGGCCGCCGCCTCCCGCAACCGGCGTTCCGCGTCCTGGCCGTAGCGCCGGGCCGGACCGCGGGCCGCCATCCTGCAACTCCACTCGACCAGCGGACCGCCCACGATGCCGGACACCATCAGCAGCACCGGAACCCCGAGATTCGGCGCGAGAACACCCACGATCTGCCCGACCAGCCACAGCCCGCCGACGACCTGGAGGAGCGTCATGCACGCCTGCGCCATGACGGCCACCGGCCACCAGCCCGGCCGCGGCGGCCGACCGGGCGGCAGTCCGGCCCGCGCCGCCAGCTCGTCCAGCGCCTCGGGCAGCCCCTGGGAGCCGCGTACGGCCGCTTCCCGCACGGCCTGCGCCCAAGGGGTGGGCAGCCCGGCCGAGGCGCGCTCGGACAAGGTGCGCACCGCCTGCTCGACGCGCTGCCGCGCCGTGGTCTCCTCATCGGGCTGGGCCGTGACCGGCAGTCGGCCCGTAGGAGGGTCGCGCCGGTCCTGATGCCAGCGCCACAGCCGCAGCCACGGCGTCCCGCACGCGCGACCCGCGTTGCGCAGCCAGGCGCGCTCGGCCGCCTCGCCGGCCGCGGTGGCGCCCACGGCGTCCGCGAGACGGTCGGCGAACTCGTCCCGCGCCTCCTCACTCAGCCCGGTGCGCCGCCCGGTGGCGTAGACGGGACGCAGCCGCCAGGCGGCGGTGTCCAGGTCGGCCGAGATCCGGCGCGCCGCCGCGCCGCGCTCCGCGACGAACTGGCCGAGCAGCTCGCGCAGTTCCCCGAGACCGTCCCCGGTGAGCGCGGACAGGGCGAGCACCGTGGCGCCGGGCTCGCCGTACTCCCCGAGGGCGACGCCGTCCTCGTCCAGGAGGCGCCGCAAATCGTCGAGGACCAGCTCCGCGGCCTCGCCGGGCAGGCGGTCGACCTGGTTGAGGACGATGAACATGACCTCCGCGTGGCCCGCCATGGGTCGCAGATAGCGCTCGTGCAGGACGGCGTCGGCGTACTTCTCCGGGTCGACGACCCAGATGACCGCGTCGACGAGCCCGAGGACGCGGTCGACCTGTTCCCGGTGCTGGACGGCCGCGGAGTCGTGGTCGGGCAGGTCGATCAGGACGAGCCCGCGCAGCTGCTCCTCCGCGTCCGCGCTCTGCACCGGCCGCCTGCGCAGTCGTCCCGGGATGCCGAGCCGGTCGATGAGGGTCGCCGCGCCGTCGCTCCAGCTGCACGCGATGGGCGCCGAGGTGGTCGGCCGGCGTACGCCGGTCTCCGAGATGGTCACTCCGGCGAGGGCGTTGAACAGCTGCGACTTCCCGCTTCCGGTGGCGCCCGCCAGGGCGACGACCGTGTGCTGCCCGGAGAGCCTGCGCCGGGCAGCCGCCTCGTCGAGGACCCGGCCGGCCCGGGCGAGCGTCCTGTTGTCGAGACGGGCGCGGGAGAGCCCCACAAGCTCGCGCAAGGCGTCGAGCCGGGACCGCAGATGCCCGTCGTAGACGAGCGGCGTCGTGGGCAGGGACCCTCCCCCTCCCGCTCCCC
>NZ_JAHHIU010000391.1 GCF_024539815.1 Streptomyces hayashii | reverse complement strand
GTGCAGTGGGGGTGGGCGGGGTCGGCGGAGCCTTCGGCCAGGGCGTGTACGAGGGTGTGCAGGGCGTGGGGGTCGCCGTCGGTCGGGAGGATGTCGCCCACGGCGTGTGCGAGTCGGGCGGTCACGGCGTCGGGTCCGCCGGCGGGGAGCGGGCCGCCGCGTGAGCGGGCGCCGGCGTCGAGGGCGTCGAGGACGGTCGCGAGCAACGGCCTCAGGGCGTCGGGTCCTTGGGGGCCTGAGGCGAGGGGCGGCGTGCTCATGGGCGTCTCCGGGCTGGCGCGGGGCAGCGGGATTCCAGCTTGTACGGGGTTGTGCGGGCGCGCGTGAAAGCCCGGAGATCGGTACTCGAAAGGGGGTACTCCCGTAGGGGAACGCGGTGGGGGGTGTGCCTTCGCCGGACGTCTGCGGTCGAGCGAGGTGTGGAGCGTGGGGAAGCCGGAGTCAGGGTCGGGGCCGCGGTCGGGGCCGGGGCCGGGGCCGGAGCGGGAGTCGGGGTTGGAGTGCGAGGGTGAGCCGGTGGTGTTGCGTGAGCCGGGTCCCGGGGACGAGGCCGCGCTGCTCGCGCTGTTCGAGGAGTGCGAGGACTGGTTCGTCGCGGCGACGGGGCTGCCGTCGGCGCCGGGTGATGTGCAGAGCCTGTTTTATGCGCTGCCGGAGGGGGCGGCGCCGCAGGACAAGGTGGTGCTTTTGGTGGAGTGGGCGGGTGCGGTGGCGGGTGTGGTGGACGCCGTGCGGGATCATCCGGAGCCCGGTGCGGTGGCGGTGGGGATGTTCCTGCTGGCGCCCGGGGCCCGGCGGCGGGGCCTGGGACGGGCGGTGGCCGGGGCGTTGCTGGCGCGTGCGGAGGGCGTCACGCGGGTGACGGCTACGGTCCCGCCGGGGTGGGAGCCGGGGGAACGCTTCCTGGAGCGGTCGGGCTTCGTCCTGGAGGATCCGGGTCCGACGCCGGCCGCCGGGGTGGGCAACCGGCGTGCGGGACCGCGCGGAGGGGGCGTGCGCCGGGCCGAGTTGCGCCGGGACCCGCGGTAGGGGTCTGCGGGTCGGCCGGTGCGGGTGGGCATGCCGTCCCTCGTCGAAGCGCGGACGAGTTGCCGTCGGCGGGCATCGATCGGTCACCGGCGGGCGGTCCGGTCGGTGAGCGGAGAGCCCGCCGATCGGTCACCGGCGGGCTCTCCGATCGGTCACCGGCGGGCCGTGCGGTCGGTGATCGGCGGGCCGTCCGGTCGGTCACCGGCGGCCCGCCGGTCGGTCACCGGTGGGGCAGGCCGGTGGTGCGGACTCGCAGGGCCCTGCTGAGGTCGTCGAGTTGGTCGACGAGTTTGCGGCGCAGGGCCGGGGTGGGTCCGGCGGTCGCGAGGCACTGCTCGCCCAGGCGCAGGATCTCGGGGTCGACGGCGTGGGCGGGGAACGCCCAGCGTCCTACGGCGTCGGCGATGGCGGGCCCGCGGCGGGCGGCGACGGTGACGGCGTCCTCGAAGAAACGGGGGACGTAGCCGCTGACGAGGTCGGCCTGTTCGGGCTGCCAGAAGCCCTGGGCGGTGGCGTTGAAGAGGTAGTTGGAGAGGCCGTCGGAGGAGAACATGGCCGCCCAGGCCTGCTCCTTGGCGGCCGCGTCGGGGAGGGCGGCGCGGCAGCGGGCGGCGCCTTCCCGGCCGGTGGCGGAGGGGTCGGCGTCGAGTTCGGCGGCGATGGCGGCGGCGTCGGTGGCGCCGAGGACGGCGAGCCGGGCGAGGACGCGCCAGCGCAGGTCGGGGTCGAGTTCGGGTCCGCCGGGGACGATGCCGTCGGCGAGCCAGGCGGCGATGGTGTCGGGGTGGGCGGCGACGGCGATGAAGTGGCGTACGGCGATGAGGCGCAGGCCGGGGTGGTCGCCGTCCTCGGTGCGGCGGATGAGGTCGCGGCACAGGGTGGTGAGGGTGGCGAGGGCGGCGGGGCGCTGTTCGGGGGTGACGTAGCGGTCGGCGATCTGGCCGGCGGCGAAGGCGAGGACGCCCTGGACGACGGCGAGGTCGGTTTCCTGCGGGAGGTGGGCGCGGGCTGCTTCGAGGTAGGCGGCGGGGGCGAGTTCGCCGTCGCGGACGGCGTCGCGCAGGGCGTTCCAGACGACGGCGCGAGTGAGCGGGTCGGGCAGGCCGGAGAGGTTGCTGCGGACGGTGGTGAAGGACTCGGGGTCGAAGCGGATCTTGGTGTAGGTGAGGTCGCCGTCGTTGAGCAGGAGGAGGGCGGGGAGCTTGCCGATGGGCTGGGGGGCGCTCTGCGGGATGTCGACTTCGAGGCGTCGGCGCAGGGTGAGGTGGCGGCCTTCGTCGGCGAGGTCGAGGTCGTAGAGGCCGACGGCGACGCGGTGGGGGCGGCTGCCGTGGTGGGTGACGGTCAGGGTGCGGTCGCCGTTGGCGCCGCTGACGGTGGGGGTGAGGGTGTCGACGCCGGTGGTGCGCAGCCAGGCGTCGGCCCAGGCGTGGACGTCGCGGTCGGTGTGGGCGGCGAGGGAGTCGATGAAGTCGGCGAGGGTGGCGTTGGCGAACCTGTGGCGGGCGATGTGGGTGTTGATGCCGGCGAGGAAGTCCTTCTCGCCGAGCCAGGTGACGAGTTGGCGCAGGGCCGAGGCGCCCTTGGCGTAGGAGATGCCGTCGAAGTTGAGCAGGGCGGAGGCGGTGTCGTGGACGTTCTCGGGGGCGACGGGGTGGGTGGAGGGGCGTTGGTCGGCGTCGTAGCCCCAGGCCTTGCGGGCGACGCCGAACTCGGTCCAGGTGTCGTCGAAGCGGGTGGCTTCGGTGAGCGTCTGGTAGCCCATGTACTCGGCGAAGGACTCGTTGAGCCAGATGTCGTCCCACCACTGGAGGGTGACGAGGTCGCCGAACCACATGTGGGCCATCTCGTGGGCGATGACCATGGCCCGGGTCTGGCGTTCGGTGTCGGTGACGGCGGAGCGGTAGACGAAGTCGTCGCGGAAGGTGACGAGGCCGGGGTTCTCCATGGCGCCGGCGTTGAACTCGGGGACGAACGCCTGGTCGTAGGAGTCGAAGGGGTAGGGCTCTTCGAACTTCTCGTGGTAGCGGTCGTAGCAGGCGCGGGTGATGCCGAGGAGTTCGTCGGCGTCCGCGTCGAGGTGGGGGGCCAGGGAGCGGCGGCAGTGCAGGCCGAAGGGCAGTCCGCGGTGTTCGGTGCGCACGGTGTGCCAGGGGCCGGCGGCGACGGCGACGAGGTAGGTGGAGACGAGGGGGGTGGGGGCGGCCTGCCAGCGGCCGTCGCCGAGGTGTTCGGTGATGCCGTTGGCGAGGACGGTCCAGTTCTCGGGGGCTTTCACCGACATCTCGAAGACGGCCTTGAGGTCGGGCTGGTCGAAGGCGGCGAAGACGCGCTGGACGTCGTTCATGAACAGCTGGGTGTAGACGTAGGTCTCGCCATCGGTGGGGTCGGTGAAGCGGTGCATGCCCTCGCCGGTGCGGGAGTAGCGCATGGCGGCCCGGACGCGCAGTTCGTGGTCGCCGGCGGTGAGGCCGTCGAGGGCGAGTCGGCCGGCGTCGAGCGTCCCGGGGTCGAGGGGCTCGCCGTCGAGGGTGACGGAGTGCAGTGTGTCGGGCCTGACCTCGACGAAGGTGTCCCCGTTGGCGCGCGCGGCGAACCTGATGACGGTGACGGACTCGAAGGTCTCGTCGCCGGTCGTCAGGTCGAGCTCGATGGTGTAGCGGTGGACGTCGAGGAGCTTGGCACGGCTTAGCGCTTCGTCGCGCGTCAGTACGGACATGCACGACATGCTGCCTGATACCGCAGGCCGGGCACAGGGGCGGATCGGTACGCGTGCTATGTCGCTTCTCGCGCCGGAGCGCCGGAGGGCCGGAGCTCCGGCCCGGTCAGCCGCCGGTGGGGGCCGCGGTGTCCTCGGCGATGCGCTCGTGGTGGCGGATGACCTCGGCGATGATGAAGGTGAGGAACTTCTCGGCGAACGCGGGGTCGAGTCTGGCGTTCTCGGCGAGGGTGCGCAGCCGCTCGATCTGGCGGGCCTCGCGGGCGGGGTCGGCGGGGGGCAGCTGGTGGCGGGCCTTGAGGTGTCCGACCTGCTGGGTGGCCTTGAAGCGTTCGGCGAGCATGTGGACGACGGCGGCGTCGATGTTGTCGATGCTGTCGCGCAGCCGGGCGAGCTCTTCGCGGACGGCGGGGTCGACGGCGGCGGGTCCGGGGGCGTCGGTGGTGGGGGTGTCGGTGG
>NZ_JAHHIU010000390.1 GCF_024539815.1 Streptomyces hayashii | reverse complement strand
CCCCCTTCACTTCCACCACTCTCCGACTCCCCCGCCCCAGCTCGCGCCCTCTCCTTCTCCCGCTCCACCAACGCCCTTACGACGGAGACGAGTTCGGCGGGATCGAAGGGCTTGGGGAGAAACGCGTCGACGCCGACCTCAAGGCCGGCCTCGACCTCGTACTGCGTACACGCGCTGATGACGACGAGGGGAAGGTCACGCGTCCGAGGATCGGCACGCAACCGAGCAGCGGTGCCCAACCCGTCCAACCGGGGCATCACGACGTCGAGGGTCACAAGATCGGGCCGCACCTGATGAACGACATCCAGACACTCGGCACCATCGGACGCGGTCACGACCTCGATGCCCTCCAGCTCGAGATTGACCCTGATCAGCTGCCGGATGACCTTGTTGTCGTCCACCACAAGCACCCGGCCCGACGCGCCTGACACAACTTGAGAGTAGGTCGGGACCGGCCACCGCGTCCGGGTTTTCCCCACTTCCACCCCGTGCGAGCGACCCGACCCTCCGCGACCCCCGGAAACCCGTTCCTGATCACCCCGAGCGAGCTGGTAGTGTTCTACCCGTCGCCGCGAGCAACACCTCACGACCGACACGCCCCCGTAGCTCAGGGGATAGAGCAACGGCCTCCGGAGCCGTGTGCGCAGGTTCGAATCCTGCCGGGGGCACCTTGTACGAGGTGCCCAAAGACCCCGCCACCAGCGCTTTCGCTGAGGACGGGGTCTTGGCGTATGTGCAGCCGTGTGCCGCTCGGAGCGGCTGTATGTCGGAGCCCGCGGCCTATTCGCGGCCAGGCCGCAGGGCGTAAAACCGCAGGTAGACCCCAGGAAACGACGAGGCCCCCGGACCGAAGTCCAGGGGCCATCATGCCGCAGGTGCGCGTGTCGGAGGCGTGTCGCAATCAGGGCCCGCCGCAGTACCCGTCCTCCTGGCCGCCGTCCTCTCCGAGGAGTTGGGCGATCCGGCGATTGGCGACGTCCTGTCGCCCGTCGAGGCACTTCGCGTACCGGCTCAGGAGCACCTCAACGCTGTTGCCCGCGCGCTCCGCAACCTCGGTGGGATCCACGCCGGCGTTGAGCCAGGACGACAGCGCCGCGTGCCGCAAGTCGTACGGTCGAGCCGCCAGCGGCGACGCCGCCTGTTCGGGCGTGAGCGCCAGGTGCCGCGCCTCGTCCCAGACACGCCAGTACGTCGTCGAGGCGACCACTCCCCCACGTTCGTTGGCGAACAGCCGGCCATCCTTGGCGGTGCCGAACTCCTCGATGTGCGCGAGGAGCATGCGCACCAGACGAGGTGGAATCGGAACGATGCGGGTCTCGTTCGCAGCTCGGTTCTTCAAGCCGCGGTTGTCGTGCACGGCGCCAGTCCCAGTCCAGCGCTTCCCTACGGTCGGGCGGCTCTTCTCCAGGATCAACGAGCCCCACCCACTGTCCGGCAGCGTGCAGTCCTGACGGCGCAACGCCACAGCCTCAGCCGGACGCAGCCCGCCGAAGTACATACAGGCGAACAGCGCGACGAGACGACGCCCGCGAGCCCGGCGGTAGCCGCCCACGTACGACACCGCGGCCAGGAGCTCCCCGGCCTGCCGAGGGTTCACGACGACACGGCGGTCCACTTCCTTGGTCACCTTGGGTGGCTTCCACTTCACGAGCGTGACCGGGTTCTCGGGGAGCTCTCCCAGCTCGACCGCGTAGGCGAGCGCGTTGAAGAGGACGGCCCGCTTACGCCGCACTGTCTCGGCGGCGGCCGTGGCCCCGGACAGCGTGAGCTTGAGCGAATCGAGGATGCGTCGGATGTCCGCTGGGTTCTTGAGCGTCGCCAGCGGCAGCGATGCCTTGACCACCCAGCGCAGGGCGTTCGCGATCTCGACGGGCGGCGGTTCCTCGTTCGCGCTCTGGACTACGAAGGCCCAGCCTCGCAGTGCACGTCGGAGCACGTCATCAGCCGGCCGACCCGGCCTGTCGTCGAGCAGCTGTGTCGTGACGAGCGTCATCGTCTCGTTGGCACTGTCTCGGGAGTTCGGCGCGGCGTGCGGCCACTTCATGGCGATGTACGCCCGCGCGAAGTCGTACCAGCTGAGAGACGGTTTGGCCGTCGCCATCGAGTCCGGCAGACCGGTTTCCGAATCGAATGCCTCCCCGTTCTGAACGGCCCTGAGTAGCTGCGCGCGGAAGTTGTCGGCGAGTGCCTTGGTACGGAAGGTCTCGGAGAACGGCAGCGTGCTGGCGACCCTCCAGCGCACCTCGTACGAAGCCTTCTTCGTAGGCCTCTTGCGGATGCTCCAGATCCGCACGTCGTAGGACTTCACGCGGCCTCCCCAAGCCCGTGAAGCCACGACGTGAAGTCACTGCGCCAGAAGCGAAGTTCACCGTTCGGCAGCTTGATCGCCTCCGGAGCCTGCCCCAGCTCGCGCCAGCGATAGAAGGTGCGGCGGGAGACTCCGCCCAGCTCGGCGAGGATCTGCGGGACGGTCATCAGTTCGTCTCGTCGGCGGTCCACGACGAGTCTCCTTCCGTGTCCGGGGTGTCGGGTCGCCGTGAGGTGGCGAGCCAGGATTCAGCGGCGGTCAGGCCGGTGCCGGCGAAGCGCCAGTGAGAGAGGACAAGGACGGTGTCCGGGTCCGGGAGGGGGTGGCCGGCCAGTGCCGCGCGTTCGCGGGTGAGGGCTTCGTTGTGGTCGGCGCGTTCCTGGCGGAGGGCGCCGAGGGTGACGGAGTAGGCGCGGGACTTGGTGGAGAAGTGGCCGCGGAAGCCGAGCATGTGGGCCCACTTGCGCAGCCGGAGTTCTTCGAGTTCGGGCAGTCCTCCGAGGTGCCAGCAGGTGAGGATCAGGCGGCGGGCGTGGTCGGTGACGTCGGTGCCGATCAGGTCGGTGATGGGGTTGCGGATCGGGCGGTCGATGGTGCCGGTCGCGCTCTCCGCTCCCTTGGTGGCGTATTTGGCGATGTAGGCGGCGACGGCCCGGCTGGTCAGGTCGGTGGTTCCGGTGAAGTCGGCGGAGCGGATGGGGCGGATGTCGAGCTGTTCGCCGAAGCGGAAGGTGTGGGCGCGGCCGTCGAGGGTCGGGCCGGGGGTCTCGGCGAGCTGGACGGCCGAGCGGATCGCGTCGGTGAGGAGTTCCGTCGTGGCCCAGGCGGGCGGGGAGTCCTCGGCACCTTCGGGGCCGTCGAGGCGGATCACGGCATGGAAGTGCACGGCTCCGCGCCGCTGGTACTCGGCGACCTTGGCGTAGGAGAGCTTGAGGCAGTGGCGCAGTTCGGAGCGGGTGACGTTCGCACGGGAGGCGAGCTGTTGGCGCAGGTAGGTGGTGAAGCGGGCCCACAGGGCCCCGGCGTGTGCGTTCCAGAGGACGGCGTCGCGGTAGTCGTATCGCTCCGGGTTCAGCGGGGTGCCGAGGGCGGGGTCGTCGTCCGGGTGGATGCGTCCGCAGCGGCAGCGACCGCCGCCGGGCCGGTTGTGGACGGGGCCGAAGGACGGGGCGGTGAAGGTGGCGAAGACGCGGGGATGTTGGGCGACGGCCGAGCCGATCCCCTTGCCGCCGCTCAGGCCGGCCGTGACGAGGTGGTACGTGTCCTTGCGGTAGACCTCGGCGCAGGCGGCGCAGCGGGTCGCGCGACGGTTGTTGCAGCGGATGAGGAGCTGTCCGGCGGGAAGGTCGCGGTCGAGGATCTCGCGGACGATCTCGCCGGTCGCCGCGTGGACGTCGAGGCGGTGCCCCTCCATCCGTACGGGCCGCTCGCAGCCGCCGAGCCGCTGGACCTGGTGTGCGTAGGTGCTGAGGTCGCCGTACTGGGCGAGGGCGGCCAGTTGGCGGATGGCTCCAGCAGGAGCCTGGGGGCGCATGTGCGGGTGCCTCCTTGGAGGGGCGGAAGTTCGGGACGGGCACGGCACCCCGGCCTGCGTAGGGGGCTAGACAGCGTGGGCAGGCCGGGATGCTGCGCAGATGAGGTCAGCGGCGGTCGCTCTTGAGGATCGAGCGAATGACGAGCGCGCAGACGGCCACGGAGGCGGCGGTGATGGCGACGGCGAGGAGCATGGAGACCAGGACGGCGCCGACGACCAGGACCAGGGCTCCCCCGCCGGCGGCGAGGGTGAGCACGCTGCCCGGGGTGAGTTGGACCGCCGGCCGGTTGGAGGCGGAGGCCGCCGGTACCGGGGCCGGGGCATAGGCGGTGGGGTTGTAGACCGACGGACTGTAGGTCGTCGAGGGCGTGTTGGTGGGGATCGGGGCGGTGTCCGGG
>NZ_JAHHIU010000389.1 GCF_024539815.1 Streptomyces hayashii | reverse complement strand
CGTGGGCCGGGCGGCCGGCCCACGCCGGAGCCGCGAGCGGACTACCCTCGGTGCCCATGAGCGACAGGCACATCAGTCAGCACTTCGAGACCCTCGCCATCCACGCGGGCAACACCGCCGATCCCCTCACGGGCGCGGTCGTCCCCCCGATCTACCAGGTCTCGACCTACAAGCAGGACGGCGTCGGCGGCCTGCGCGGCGGCTACGAGTACAGCCGCAGCGCCAACCCGACCAGGACCGCCCTGGAGGAGAACCTCGCGGCCCTGGAGGGCGGCCGCCGGGGTCTCGCGTTCGCTTCCGGACTGGCGGCCGAGGACTGCCTGTTGCGCACGCTCCTCAGCCCCGGCGACCACGTGGTCATCCCCAACGACGCCTACGGCGGCACGTTCCGCCTCTTCGCGAAGGTCGTCGCCCGGTGGGGCGTGGAGTGGTCGGTCGCCGACACCAGCGACCCGGCCGCCGTGCGCGCCGCCATCACCCCCAAGACCAAGGCCGTGTGGGTGGAGACCCCCTCCAACCCGCTCCTCGGCATCACCGACATCGCCGCCCTCGCCCAGGTCGCCCGTGACGCGGGCGCGAAGCTCGTCGTCGACAACACCTTCGCCACGCCGTACCTGCAGCAGCCGCTGGCGCTCGGCGCGGACGTCGTCGTGCACTCCCTGACCAAGTACATGGGCGGTCACTCGGACGTCGTCGGCGGCGCGCTGATCACCGGCGACGCCGAGCTGGGCGAGGAGCTCGCGTTCCACCAGAACGCGATGGGCGCGGTCGCCGGGCCCTTCGACTCCTGGCTCGTGCTGCGCGGCACCAAGACGCTGTCGGTGCGCATGGACCGCCACAGCGAGAACGCCGGCAAGGTCGCCGACATGCTGACCCGGCACGCGCGCGTGACGCACGTGCTGTACCCGGGTCTGCCGGAGCACCCCGGGCACGAGGTCGCGGCCAAGCAGATGCGGGCCTTCGGCGGCATGATCTCCTTCCGGGTCACCGGCGGCGAGGAAGCGGCCGTCGAGGTCTGCAACCGGGCCAAGGTGTTCACCCTCGGCGAGTCCCTGGGCGGCGTCGAGTCCCTCATCGAGCACCCGGGGCGCATGACGCACGCGTCCGTGGCCGGTTCCGCCCTGGAGGTGCCCGCCGACCTCGTCCGCCTCTCCGTGGGCATCGAGAACGTCGACGACCTCCTCCAGGACCTCCAGCAGGCCCTCGGCTAGGCCCCACGGCCCGGGCGGGCCCACGGCCCGCCCGGACCGCGCGACAGTCCGCGGGGCGGGCCGCCGGGAGGTACCGGGCCCGCCCCCGGGCCCGCCGTCCCCGTGCGAGCGCCGGGGCTCACCAGTCCGTGAGCGGCGGAGTCGTCTGCGAAGGCGGCTCCACCCAGGGCTGCGCCACCACCGCCCACACCACGAACGCCACGGTGGCCGCGCACAGCAGCAGCCACATCAGCCGCCGGACGATCCTGCGGCGGCGCACCATGCGGCTGCCCCGGCGCACGACCTCCAGATGGAGTTCCGCCGGCACGTGCGGCGGCGTCCGCTCCATGATCCGGCGGACGGCGGCCTCCCGTTCGGCGCGGTTCACGAGGCCGTCGCCTTCGCCCGGGGCGCCGCGGGCGGCGGCAGCGCGCGGGGCGGCCGCAGCAGGGTCGTCGTCGCCCGGTCGCAGAGCGTGCGGACACGGTCCGCCGGGAGGCCGAGCAGGGCCGCCGCCTGCTCCTCGGCGACCCCCTCGTACAGCCTGAGGACGAGGACGAGACGTTCCTGCGCGGTGAGGCGCGCCAGCACGCCGACGGCCGCCGGGCGCTGCCGGGTCCGGCCCGGACGCCGACCACGGCCCAGGGCCGCGCCACGGCCGAGCGGCAGGACGCGGCCGAGCCGTACCGCGTCGTACAGGCGCCACGCGTACTCGTGCCAGGCGCCGTGGGCGAAACTGGTCGCCAGCTGCTCGCGGGCACGGTTGTAGGGGTCCTCGCCGCGCAGCCGGTCCCAGCACGCGTACGTGCGCGCGAGGGCGAGCGTCAGCAGATGACGCGCGCGCGGGTTGTCCGCCGGGGACTCGGCCGTGAGCAGCGTGGCGGCGTGCAGCAGCCGACCGCCCGCGCCGGCGGCGAACGCCTCGAACTCCCTGGCCCGGCGGGTCTCCTGGGCCGCACGACTGTCTCGCACACCGAGCCTCCCGCCTGACGGCGTCCCCCTGGGCGGCCATATGCCCCGGTCTCATATGAGGCCCGGGGCGGGCTCTCGGTCAAGAGTCGCGCACCCCCGTCGGAAAGTCGCCCCCGCGCGCGAGACCCGGGCCCCCGGGCTCAGGAGGCGGTGGGCGAGGGCTCCGCGCCCGGAAGGCCCTGGGACATCCGCGAGGACAGGGCGATGTTGAAGCGGGTGAGGAGCGCGCAGAACGTCTCGCGCTCCTCCGGAGCCCAGTCGTCCGTCAGCTCGGCCATCAACTGCCGCCGTGAGGAACGGACTTCCTCAAGACGCGCCTGCCCGCGCGGGGACAGCTGAAGGACCACGGCCCGCCCGTCCTCGGGGTGCGAGGTCCGCTTGACCAGACCGGTGTCGACGAGCGGAGCCACCTGCCGGGTGACGGTGGACGAGTCGATGCCCATGCTCGCCGCGAGCGCCTTGACGCCCATGGGGCCCTCTTTGTCGAGGCGGTTGAGCAGCAGGTACGCGGCGCGGTCCATGGAGTTGCGCACCTGTCCGACGCCGCCCAGCCGGGTCTGCTCGGCGCGGCGCGCGAACACCGCGACCTCGTGCTGCAACGTGTCGAGAAGACCGGTGTCACCGACTGTCGTCATGTCCATCGACATTTCAGGTGTTGTGGGCATGGCCGGGGGCTCACTTCATGAAGGGGCTTCTGGAATGGGGGACAGAGTACGCGGCCGGAAGGCGGGTCGTACCAGGGCTGCGCAAACCGATCTCGGAGGTTGGTCACAGCGGTCGTTCCCGCCTGTGAACTGCGATGCTGGAGTCATGAGCTACGGCACGGCTGACTCCTTTCGCCCCGTCACCCTCGACGACGTGCGCGGCGCCCAGAAGATGCTGGCGGGCGTGGCGCGGGCGACCGCGATGGAGGGCAGCAGGCACCTGACCCAGCTGGTCGGGGCGCCGGTGCACTTCAAGTGCGAGAACCTCCAGCGGACGGGATCGTTCAAGCTGCGCGGGGCCTACGTGCGCATCGCCGGGCTGCTGCCGGAGGAGCGGGCGGCCGGGGTGGTCGCGGCGAGCGCGGGCAACCACGCGCAGGGCGTCGCGCTGGCGTCGTCGCTGCTGGGCGTGCGTTCCACGGTGTTCATGCCGAAGGGCGCACCGTTGCCGAAGATCAGCGCCACCCGCGAGTACGGCGCGGAGGTGCGCCTGCACGGCCAGGTGGTCGACGAGACGCTGGCCGCGGCGCAGGAGTACGCGGCCGAGACGGGCGCGGTGTTCATCCACCCCTTCGACCACCCCGACGTCATCGCGGGGCAGGGCACGGTCGGCCTGGAGATCCTGGAGCAGTGCCCGCAGGTGCGCACGATCGTCGTCGGGATCGGCGGGGGCGGACTGGCGGCGGGCATCGCGGTCGCGGTGAAGGCGCTGCGGCCCGATGTGCGGATCGTCGGCGTGCAGGCGGCGGGAGCCGCCGCGTATCCGGCCTCGCTGGCGGCCGGACGGCCGGTGGCGCTCGACAATCCGGCGACGATGGCCGACGGGATCAAGGTCGGCCGCCCGGGCGACGTGCCGTTCGCCATCGTCGGCGATCTGGTGGACGAGGTCCGCACGGTCACGGAGGACGAGCTGGCCGCAGCGCTGCTGCTGTGCCTGGAGCGGGCCAAGCTGGTCGTCGAGCCGGCCGGGGCGAGCCCGGTGGCCGCGCTGCTGAGCACGCCCGACGCCTTCGAGGGCCCGGTCGTCGCGGTGCTGTCCGGGGGCAACGTCGACCCGGTGCTGATGGAGCGCGTCCTGCGGCACGGGATGGCCGCGCAGGGCCGCTACCTGGCCGTTCGCCTGCGGCTGACGGACCGGCCCGGCGCCCTGGCCTCGCTCCTCGGGGCGTTGTCGGTGGTCGACGCCAACGTCCTGGACGTCAGCCATCTGCGAACCGATCCCCGGCTCGGGCTGACGGAGGCGGAGGTCGAGCTGCACCTTGAGACGAAGGGGCCGGCGCACTGCGCCGAGGTCGGCAGGGCGCTGCGCGACGCCGGATACACCGTCATCGACTGAGGCCCGGCCCGGAACCACCCCACTCCACCCGCCCCGGCACACGCC
>NZ_JAHHIU010000388.1 GCF_024539815.1 Streptomyces hayashii | reverse complement strand
CTCCTGGCGGGGGGCCGGGGTGTGCCGGCCGCCGCCCGGGGAGCGGTTCTCCGGCGGCAGGGGCGCGGCCCCCGCCGCGGACCCGTACGCGGAAGCGTGACCGTAGCCCGGGGCGCCGCCGTACGCGGGGCCGCCGCCGTACACGGAGTCGCCGTACGCGGAGTCGCCGTACGAGGAGGAGTCGCCCTGGGCGGCGGCGCCTCCGTACGCGGCGGAGTCGCCGTAGGCGGACTGCTGGTTCCCGTAGGCGGGGCCGTCGCCGGTCCGTGCGGGGTCGGCGGCGGTGACCGGCTGCTGCACGCTGGTCTCCCAGGTCTGGCCCTGCCACTGCTGGGTGTACTGAAGGTGGGCCTGCGGGTCGTCGTACCCCTGCTGCTGCCCGGGCCACGCCTGCTGGGCCTGCGCCTGCTGAGGCTGTTGCTGCTGCTGAGGCGGCTGGTGTTGCCCGGCGTGAGGGTCGTACCCCTCGTACCCCTCGTGGCCCTGGTCGCCGTCGTAGCCCTGGTAGCCCTCGTAGCCCTGGTGGCCCTGGTGGCCCTGGTGGCCCTGGTAGGGGCGGCCCCCCTGATACGAGGCGTCGTACGGCTGGTCGGTCATCTCACCCTCCTGCGAACGGCGGGAGCACCTCGACCGTGCCGCCGTCGGCCAGCCGTACCGTCTCATGTGCGCGGGTGCCCACGGGGTCACCGTCGACGAGGAACGAGCATCGCCGCAGGACACGCACGAGTTCGCCGGGGTGTCGCTCCCGCGCGGCGTCGAGCGCCTCGGAGAGCGTGGCCGCGTCGTGCGGCTCCTCGGCGACTCCGGCCGCGGCCTTGGCCGCCGCCCAGTAGCGCACCGTGACCTTTGCCATCTCGTCCCTCAAGTCAGTTCGTCACATCGAATCTCGGTGGTCGACACCGTGGTCGACAGCGCCCAGGCTAGCCCGCCCGCGCGACCGCCCAGTCCCCGATGCGGGCCAGCAGGCCGTCGTCGGCGGCGTGCTCGGCGTGGCCCATGCCGTGCTCCAGCCAGAGTTCGCCGTGGCCGGCGGAGGCCTCGGCCAGCATGCGGGGGTGGTCGAGGGGGAAGTAGCCGTCGCGGTCGCCGTGCACGATCAGCAGCGGGGTGGGCGCGATCTTCGCCGCCGACTCCACCGGGGACGACGGCACCGGGTCCCAGTCCCGGTGATGGATACGGGTCCGGAAGCCGTAGCGGCCGACCAGCCGGCCGGCCGGGCGGGTGACCATCCAGTGCAGCCGCCGCATGGGGGCGGTGCCACGGTAGTACCAGCGGGCGGGCGCGCTCACCGAGACCACGGCGTCCACGGTCCGCCCGGGCAGGGCGGCGTGCCGCAGGACCACCGAACCGCCCATGGAGAAGCCGACGGTCACCACGCGCGCGTGCCCGAGCGAGCGCGCCCACTCGACGGCGGCGGCCAGGTCCAGCACCTCGCGGTCGCCGACGGTGGAGCGTCCGCCGGAGCGGCCGTGCCCCCGGAAGGAGAACGTGACGACGGCTCCGTGCCGGGCGAAGGCGGCGGCCACCCGCCGCAGGTGCGGGCGGTCCACGTCCCCGGTGAACCCGTGCGCGATCACGAACACCGGGCGACGGACGGGTGACCCGGAGGCGTCGTATACGGCGTCACCCGGTTCGTATACGGAATCGATGGAAACCCCGTCGGCGGTGGTCAGAAACGTCCGCAATGGTGCACACCTGCCCGTCTCGTAATTCGGACGAACGGTGGAACGCGCCACATGACCTGCCGGACCCCTGCTCATGTGGGCTATTCTGCTGGACAGAGGACTCGGGCAGCGCAGCCCCCGGGTCCTTTCGTGCTTTCGGAAGCGTTGTATACGAAATGGCGACCGGGTGGAAAACGCCAGGTGACCATGGGTGTACGGCCCCCCGGGAACGCGAGCGGTGCCGCAACAGCCGCAGTGCCGCACGACTCCCCCACTGCCGCAAGGCGCGGGAGGGGCCCCCACGCAGGGACCGAGGAGGAACCAGACAAATGAGTTCTCTGCTGCTCCTGACCAACGCTCTCCAGCCGTCGACGGAAGTGCTGCCGGCCCTCGGCCTGCTGCTGCACAACGTGCGGGTGGCCCCGGCGGAAGGCCCCGCTCTCGTCGACACCCCCGGCGCCGACGTCATCCTCATCGACGGCCGCCGCGACCTGCCCCAGGTCCGCAGCCTGTGCCAGCTGCTGCGTTCCACCGGTCCGGGCTGTCCGCTCATCCTGGTCGTGACCGAGGGCGGCCTCGCGGCCGTCACCGCCGACTGGGGCATCGACGACGTGCTGCTCGACACCGCCGGCCCGGCCGAGGTCGAGGCGCGGCTGCGGCTGGCCATGGGCCGCCAGCAGATCGTGGCCGACGACTCCCCGATGGAGATCCGCAACGGCGATCTGTCGGTGGACGAGGCGACCTACAGCGCGAAGCTGAAGGGGCGGGTCCTGGACCTGACCTTCAAGGAGTTCGAGCTCCTGAAGTACCTCGCCCAGCACCCGGGCCGGGTGTTCACTCGCGCACAGCTGCTCCAGGAGGTCTGGGGCTACGACTACTTCGGCGGCACCCGCACGGTCGACGTCCACGTACGGCGTCTGCGCGCCAAACTCGGTCCCGAGCACGAGTCGCTGATCGGAACGGTCCGCAACGTCGGTTATCGATTCGTTACCCCTGAGAAGGGGGAGCGCGCCTCCGACGAGGCGAAGGCCAAGTCGGACCGGCCGGAGCGGGCAAAGGCGGAGGATGCGGACAACGCGGCCGCCCCCGACGCCGCCGAGGTCCCGGCCGAGGCGTAGTACCCGTCGGTAGGCCCCGCACCTGCTCGGACAGGGCGTTGCTTCCGCACAGGGAAGGTTCCGTCCGCCCTGCCCAGAGCGGGTCCATCCGCGTAGACTCCGCGCGTGGCAAAGGTGACTCGGGATGATGTGGCGCGGCTGGCGGGGACTTCGACCGCCGTCGTCAGTTACGTCATCAACAACGGACCCCGGCCGGTCGCCCCGGCCACGCGCGAGCGTGTCCTCGCCGCCATCAAGGAGCTGGGGTACCGGCCGGACCGGGTCGCCCAGGCGATGGCGTCCCGGCGCACCGACCTCATAGGCCTGATCATCCCGGACGCCCGTCAGCCGTTCTTCGGCGAGATGGCGCACGCGGTCGAGCAGGCCGCCTCCGAGCGCGGGAAGATGGTGCTGGTCGGCAACACCGACTACGTCGCCGAGCGCGAGGTCCACTATCTGCGGGCGTTCCTCGGGATGCGGGTCTCGGGCCTCATCCTCGTCAGCCACGCGCTCAACGACCAGGCGGCCGCGGAGATCGACGCCTGGGACGCCCGGGTGGTCCTGCTGCACGAACGCCCCGAGGCCATCGACGACGTCGCCGTCGTCACCGACGACCTCGGCGGCGCCCGGCTCGCCGTGCGTCACCTCCTGGACCACGGTCACGCCTATGTGGCCTGTGTCGGCGGCACCGCCGAGACCCCGTCCGTCGGCGACCCGGTCTCCGACCACGTCGAGGGCTGGCGGCGGGCGATGGACGAGGCCGGGATCAGCACCGAGGGCCGGCTCTTCGAAGCGCCGTACAACCGCTACGACGCCTACCGCGTCTCCCTGGACCTGCTGTCGGGTCCCGACCGGCCGCCGGCCGTCTTCTGCTCCACCGACGACCAGGCGATCGGCCTGCTGCGCGCGGCGCGCGAGCTGCGCATCGACGTGCCGGGCGAGCTGGCGGTCATCGGCTTCGACGACATCAAGGAAGCGGCCCTCGCCGACCCGCCCATGACGACGATCGCGTCGGACCGCTCGGCGATGGCCCGCGCCGCGGTCGACCTCGTCCTGGACGACGGCCTGCGGGTGGCCGGGTCCCGGCGCGAGCGGCTGAAGGTCTTCCCGTCCCGCCTGGTCGCCCGCCGCTCCTGCGGCTGCGAGTAGCCCCCGGCGCCGGCTCCCCGGCGCGCTCCAGGACCCCGGCAGCCCCATGATCCCGGCAGGCTCCCCGATCCCGGCAGGCTCCATGAGACCTGTCTGAGAGGGACCGCCCGGCGCGCGGCTCGGTCTTCAGCACGGGCACACGAGGTTCTGGCGGCGTTCTCAGGGAGCACTCAGGGAGCTCTCATGGTGAGGCGACAAGCTTCTTCCATGACCGAGAGCTTCCGCCGCAGCGGCGAGTACGAGAACCCGTACCAGGCCCCGCACCAGGCGGGTGCAGCTCGTACGCCACGTCGAGGGCCAGGGCGAGGTCGGCCGCGCCGACGCCGGTCACCGTGTGCGAAAC
>NZ_JAHHIU010000387.1 GCF_024539815.1 Streptomyces hayashii | reverse complement strand
GGTCTCAGGGTAGTTTGACGACTTTGGGATAGGATGGGATCTTGCTTAGAAAGTCGGGTTAAACACATGTGAGGGCTAAGGCATTCATGAGCAATTAATGCCGGCTTAAAGTCCCCGTCCGGCTTTAGTGACACCGATATGGTGCTATTCACCATTCAAACTGCGCTGGCGACGAAGCCACCAGACGCGGAAGAATAGATCTTAGATCTCGATAGCTATCTTGCCGATTTGTGCGTTCGACTCCATGAACCGGTGGGCGTCGACGATTTGAGCAAGCGGGAAGACCTTTGCTATCAATGGACGCAGCGAGCCGGATTGCAGGCCCTTGGTGATGAATGCTATAGCGCCGTCCAGACGTTCGGGGTCTTGAGTGATTTCAAACAACTGGTATCCACGAATGGTCAGATCTTTGCCAAGCACTTCCATCACAGGGATGCTCATGTCTGCTGTATCGAGCGCTCCGTACTGGAAGAAAATTCCGAGGTAGGAGAGTGCTCGCAGGACATTGGCTACCTCTGGTCCGCCCACTGGGTCAAACGCCATGCGGGCACCTGCGCCTGCGGTGATCCGGTTCACTTCGGAGACGAGATCCTGTTCCTGTGTCGCAATAACGTGGGCGGCTCCCGCGTCCAACAAGGCTTGGCGCTTTTCACTGGTGCGGGTTAGCGCGACCGGAACTGCCCCCAGAATGTTTGCAATCTGGATGGCCGCCAACCCTACGCTGCTCGACGCTGCGCGAATCAGAACGGTGTCACCCTTCTGCAGATTCCCGATATCAACCAGAGCACCGTATGCGGTAACGAACTGCATCCAAGTACCGGCGGCTTCTACGGATGTCATTCCTGCTGGCTGACGAACTAAAGCGTGCACCGGGGCAACAGCGAGTTCGCCGTACATGCCGTAGTCTGCGAACGAGAAAGCGGGGATTACATTCACCTCATCGCCCACAGCATACTCGGTGACACCAGGCCCAACGCTCTCGATTGTACCGGCTGCTTCGTAACCGAGAGTGGCGGGCATCTCAGGGGTAAAGGTGTACTGGCCGAGCCGATACATCGCTTCTGCTCGATTGAGGCCAAGAGCCTTAACCTTGATACGAACCTCTCCGGCGTTTGGGCTACGCACATCAACGTCATCAATCTGAAGCACTTCTGGGCCGCCGATACGGTGGAAGCGGACGACTTTGGACATAATGAATTCCTCAAGATAAAGGGCGGACACATACTCGCTCTGGACGTATGCGCCGGCCTGAAGGGTTGCGCCGGCTATTACGCCCGCTCTGCAACCAATTGCGAGATGGCTTCGTTCAACGTTGTCGAACCTTTGCGCATCTCGATACCGCCGCCTTCGAAATCAATCCACCCTTCATTGAAACCATTGATCATTTGAATGCGGGGAAGGGGATTGGTAGCCCCTTGGGATCGGAAAAGTGGCTCCCATTCGGAGCGAGGTATAACGTTGGTTGTTACTCGATGACCGAATGCGAGTGAGAGGGCATTTTCGATGTCTTTAGCGGAATAACGTGATGGGCCCTCCAGTTCCACAAACCTTGCCCCGTCCCACTCCTCATGCAGCAGTTGCGAAACCGTGGTGCCAATGTCGCGGATAGCAATCATGGGAATGGGGTGGTCGGCAGGCTGGAGAAAACTGTTGATGTTGCCGACGCGGGCGTCGCTCAAGTCCCAGGATGAGTTCTCCATAAACCATGCCGCACGCACAAAGGTGATTGGCAGGTTCAAGGTCCGAAAGCTCTCTTCGGACATCTTCAAATTGTTGAGCAGGTTCTCGCGCTCGACGTGGGCGCCTACCGTAGACAACACGACGACTTTCGCTGGTTTCGCCTTATCCAGGGCTTCACGCACCGAGCGGTTTGCCTCGACGGTATCCGGGAAACCGGGTGAGGGGTCATAGTTGGGTGGCATCAGGATGAATGCACCGTCCACACCAGTCAGCGCCCGTGTCATGGCCGGTATATTGCGATTATCCGTGACGGCGACTTCACACCCGCGAGCAGCCCATACCGCACCTTTGGCAGCATCCCGGACGATCACTCTGACCTGCTCCCCGGCATCCAGCAATGCGTTGGCAACAGCTCTGCCAACTTGGCCAGTTACACCCATAACTGCAAACATTTGCACCCCCAATCATGAATACCAACATGAATCTCAACGAGAAAAAACCTTGGTCGGCCGCTCACGGCCGCCGACCTGTAGCGTGTATTCGCCCAACATTTTCGGTCGTTTGAGAAGCGAGGCGGGCCATTGCGCTCACTCGACATGCGCATGTTAAAGTTATGATCATCACCGCGTATATGGCATTTATTTGCACGTAGTGCCAAAAAGCGTACTACCCAACTGAGGATGATGTATGACCAAGCTTAGGAACTATGACGGCGCACCGGGGTGTTCCATCGAAGCCGCGCTTCACATAATGGGCGGCAAGTGGAAGGGGGTCATCCTTTACCACCTGCTGCTGGATGGCACGCATCGATTCAATGAGCTACAACGGCGCCTTACCGGCGTACCGCCGAGATTGTTGATCAAGCAGCTTCGGGATATGGAAGAGGATGGACTTGTGGTACGCAAGGTCTACCCAGTGGTACCACCTAAAGTTGAATACTCGCTAAGCGACGAAGGTCGGAGCCTTGAGCCTTTCATCTTGGGATTATGCGGTTGGGGAGATGCCTGGTTGAAACGTCGGGGTATGACCACAGCAGCGCAGATGAGAGCGGACGAGGATGCTGCAGGGCTGAAATCAGATGCACCGTGCTTAGCTGAAGAGCAAGGGTAGGGCAGTACGCTTAAGCGTACTATATGCAAATTTTCGCAGTATTTACGTTTCTGCCCACTCCGATAGGCTTGTTTGCAAACGGGCATTTGACTGGATCGAGAACTCCAGCCTAGCCCTGAACAACCCTCGGAGGATTGATTTTGTCCGCAAAACTTTTTGAACCAGTAACCATCGGTGGCTTGACACTTCGCAACCGGATTGCGATGTCACCAATGTGCATGCACTCAGCCGATGATGATGGATGCGTTACGGATTTCCATACCGTGCACTACGGTGCTCGAGCCCTTGGTGGCGCAGGTCTCGTATTTCTGGAAACCACTGCCATTATGAGTAATGGAATGATTGGCCCTGGCGATATTGGGATCTGGGACGACGTCCAAGTTCCAGGGTTAGCCGAGCTGGTCAAAACTATTCAGCGGTTTGGGGCGAAAGCAGGCTGCCAGTTGGGGCATGCAGGCCGTCAGTTGGGTGTCCCAGGCCCATC
The DNA here is from genome assembly GCF_024539815.1 of Streptomyces hayashii. GTDB lineage: Bacteria > Actinomycetota > Actinomycetes > Streptomycetales > Streptomycetaceae > Streptomyces > Streptomyces hayashii. Next base: position 988 of record NZ_JAHHIU010000387.1, on the reverse strand, counting down.
CATCGCACCTTCGGCCATCCCGTTCACTGCCGATTCACCTGTGCCGCAGGCACTCGATCTGGCAGGAATCAAGCAGGTGGTAGAGGCTTTCCGACAAGGCGCACGCCGTGCTCATGAGGCGGGCTTCGACGTAGTGGAAGTGCACACTGCCCACGGATATCTGCTCAATGAGTTTCTCTCGCCACTCGCGAACCATCGCACCGACGAATACGGTGGCAGCCATGAGAACCGCTATCGCATCGTCCGTGAAGTGATCGATGCCGTTCGCTCCGAGTGGAAAGGCCCATTGTTCGTCCGGATCTCGTCCACCGACTACACCGAAGGCGGTAACACACCTGAAGACTTCCTCATCTACGGCAAATGGATGAAGGAGCAGGGCGTAGACCTCATCGACTGTTCGTCAGGCGGTATCGCTATGGTGAAGGTAAAGGCATTCCCTGCCTACCAAGTTCCAGCGGCTGAATTGCTGCGTCGTGAGCTTGGGATCATGACAGGCGCCGTCGGTCTGATCGAAAGCGGCCGCCAGGCTGAAGAAATCGTACAGAACGGTCGGGCAGACATTGTTCTGGTTGGCCGTGACATGCTGCGAGACCCCTTCTGGGCCCGCACCGCCGCAGACGAATTGCGAACGGCTATCCCGGTTCCTCCGCAATACACCCGTTATGGATCGGTATGGCAGCGCAGCCAACCGCCGGTGCCATCAGCACCAATGACCGAAAGCTGATCTGCCCACAAGTACAACAGGCTTGATCCAATTTACCCCTGATGCGCCACGCAGCGTTCAGGGGTTTTCTCCATCCGAATTTATCCAGGTCGTTTTCTTTGTTGAAGCGGCTCCTTACCGACTTGAAGGAATAACATGAAAGCCATTGCATTCACTCAACATGGTCTGCCAATCGAAGACCCCAATTCGCTGATGGACATGGATCTGCCAAGGCCAACTCCAGGCTCGCGTGATCTATTGGTGGAGGTGCAGGCCATCTCAGTC
>NZ_JAHHIU010000386.1 GCF_024539815.1 Streptomyces hayashii | reverse complement strand
GGGGTAAGGCCGGGGCCGGGGGGCGAAGGGCGGCGAGGGTCTCCGGAGGGCGGTTCGTGCTCGACGGCGCGTCTGTCAGGTCAGGTGCAGGACCTGAAGCAGGGCGTCCAGGAGACAGCGGTCCCTCGGCTGGGTGAGCCGGTCGCGGGCGGCGGGCGGGGGCAGCCACAGGAGGCGGTCGACCTCGTCGTTCGGGGCGAAGACGCCGGACACGGCCTCCGCGGCCCAGTAGCGGACCTCCTTGGGGCGGCCGTTCGCCTCGTACTCGGCGGTCGGCAGGCGGACGCCGGGGACGGCACGGTGGCCCGTCTCCTCCTCCACCTCGCGCAAGGCGCCCGCGAGCGGGTCCTCGCCACGCTTCAGCTTGCCCTTGGGGTGCGACCAGTCGTCGTACTTGGGGCGGTGTACGAGACACACCTCCAGCGTGGCGTCCACCGGGGAAAGGCGCCACAGCACACAGCCGGCCGCCCGGACGACGTCGTCGTTCTCGGGGTTCCTCGCAGTGCTCACCGGGTTCTCACCGCCTGTCGCTCTCCGGTCAGGGTGTGCCGACGGTCTGCTTCTGCCACGACCGCTGGAACGCGTACCGCGCCGCCTCCACCTCGTGGCGCTGGTCGGCGTGGAGCACGCCGAGCGCGTACGCGGTCGCGGGCGCGATGCGCGGGGTGCGGGCCGCCTGAGCCGCGGCGGAGGCCGCCTCCGAGGCGTCGCGGTGCCGGTCGAGGGCCTGGCCCGCCGTGAGCAGCCGGACGTCCGGGGGCGCGCCGCCGCCGTGGAGGACCTCGCAGGCGTACCGGTGCAGCCGCAGGAGCAGGCGGACCTGGTGCCAGGGCGCGTCCTGGGGGTGCGGGGCCGGGTCCGAGGAGAGGCCGTGGATCAGGGCCTCCGCGTTGTAGGGGCTGCCCGCGGTGATGAGGGGAAGCGCCGTGACCGCGTCGGCGAGACGTTCCTCCGCCGCTCGGGCCAGGGGGCGCAGATCGGCGGTGACGGCGGCGGACGTGAGGGGGACCTCGCTGGCGAGGACGGCGACCTTGTCGGCGACGGCGTGGAAGCGGGAGGAGCCGAGGGCCTGCAACGCGGTGGAGTGGGCCCGGGTGCGGGCGAGGGTGAGCTGACGGTCCAGGAGGGCGCCCGCCTTCGCCGCGCCCACGGTGAGGTGGCCGCGGTCCGCGGCGGCCGGGTGGGCGCCGGTACGGCTGCCGCCGCCCAGGGCCGCACCGGCCGCCGCGCCGCCCGTCTGCCGCTGTGCCTGTGCCTGTATCTGCGGCGGGGTCTGTAGCTGCACCTGCGCCGGTGTCTGCGGCTGGACCTGCGTCTCCGTCTGTGTCTGAAGCCGCGTCTGGGCCTGCGCCTGCGCCTGGACCGGCATCGGCACCGGCATCGGCACCGGCATCGGCGTGGGCGCGGAGGGCGGGGTGGGCGTCGTGCCGGACAGCCGGTTCAGCGCCAGCAGCAGTCGCTCCAGCCGGGCCCCGTACGCGTGCTCCAGCGCCAGCGTGCCCGACAGCCAGACCAGTTCGGGCCGGATGTCCTGCGACCACTCGGGGTCGAGGAGGGGACGGAAGGTGTGCAGGCTGCCGCTGATGCGGCGGGCCGAGCGGCGCAGGGCGCGCACCGCGTCCGTCCGGTCCTGGGGCGGTCCGCCCGCCGTGCCGTCGTCCCCCGCGCGTGGATGCGCCCGGCCGGCGGGGCCGCCCGCGTGGGGCGACGCGGCGCCTCCCGACTCCCGGTGCAGGCGCAGCGCGCGGAGGAACTCCGTGGCCTGGTCCCGGAGGTAGCCCGCGAGGGCGTCCCCCGTCGTCGCGGGCCCGGCCGCGGGGCCGGTCAGGTCATGGTGTCGCTGTGCCACGCCGGCGCCTCCGGGCGTCTATGAGCATCTCCTGGACGTTGCGCAGGGGGCCGCCGTCCGCGTCGGTCGAGTGCCGGGTCCATTCGCCGTCCGGGCCGAGGTGCCACGAGGCGGTGCCGTCGGACATGCCGGTCTCCAGCAGCCGGTTCAGGGACGCGCGGTGACCCGGGTCGGTGACCCTGACCAGGGCCTCGATACGGCGGTCGAGGTTGCGGTGCATCATGTCGGCGCTGCCGATCCACACCTCGGGCTCCCCGCCGTTGCCGAAGCCGAAGACCCGGGAGTGCTCCAGGAAGCGGCCGAGGATGGAGCGGACCCGGATGTTGTCCGACAGGCCGGGCACGCCCGGGCGCACCGCGCAGATCCCGCGCACCCACACGTCGACCGGCACGCCCGCCTGCGACGCCCGGTAGAGGGAGTCGATGAGGGCCTCGTCGACTATCGAGTTCACCTTGATGCGCACATGCGCCGGCCGTCCCGCGCGGTGGTGCTGGATCTCCTTGTCGATGCGCGAGATCAGGCCGTCGCGCAGCGACTTGGGGGCGACCAGGAGGCGGCGGTAGGTCTCGCGGCGGGAGTAGCCGGAGAGCCGGTTGAACAGGTCGGAGAGGTCGGCGCCGACCTGCGGGTCGGCGGTGAGCAGACCGAGGTCCTCGTAGAGCCGGGCCGTCTTCGGGTGGTAGTTGCCGGTGCCGACGTGGCAGTAGCGCCGCAGTGTGTCGCCTTCCTGGCGGACCACGAGCGAGAGCTTGCAGTGCGTCTTCAGACCGACGAGGCCGTAGACGACGTGGCAGCCGGCCTCCTCCAGCTTGCGCGCCCACTTGATGTTGGCGTGCTCGTCGAAGCGGGCCTTGATCTCGACCAGGACGAGGACCTGCTTGCCGGACTCGGCGGCCTCGATGAGCGCGTCGACTATCGGCGAGTCGCCCGAGGTGCGGTACAGGGTCTGCTTGATGGCGAGGACGTCCGGATCGCCGGCCGCCTGCTCCAGGAACGCCTGTACGGACGTCGAGAAGGAGTCGTACGGGTGGTGCAGCAGGACGTCCCGGCTGCGCAGGGCCGCGAAGATGTCCGGCGGGGACGAGGACTCGACCTCGGCGAGGTCGCGGTGGGTGCCGGCGATGAACTTCTTGTACTTCAGCTCGGGCCGGTCGAGACCGTGGATGCGGAAGAGGCCGGTGAGGTCGAGCGGGCCGGGCAGCGGGTAGACCTCCGCCTCGGAGATCTTCAGCTCGCGCACCAGCAGGTCGAGGACCTCGCGGTCGATGGACTCCTCGACCTCCAGGCGCACCGGCGGCCCGAAACGGCGCCGCATGAGTTCCTTCTCCAGGGCCTGCAGGAGGTTCTCGGCGTCGTCCTCCTCGACCTCCAGGTCCTCGTTGCGGGTGAGCCGGAAGGCGTGGTGCTCCAGCACCTCCATGCCCGGGAAGAGCTCCTCCAGGTGGGCTCCGATGACGTCCTCGATGGGGACGTAGCGGCCGGGGGAGCTCTCCAGGAAGCGGGACAGCAGCGGCGGCACCTTGACGCGCGCGAAGTGCCGGTGGCCGCTGACCGGGTTGCGCACGACGACCGCGAGGTTCAGCGAGAGACCCGAGATGTACGGGAAGGGGTGCGCGGGGTCGACGGCCAGGGGGGTCAGGACCGGGAAGATCTGGTGCCGGAAGAGGGTGAACAGGCGGGCCTGCTCCTTCTCCGTGAGCTCGCTCCAGCGGACCAGGTGGATGCCCTCCTCCGCGAGGGCGGGGGCGATGTCCTCGTGGTAGGTCGCGGCGTGCCGGGCCATGAGCTCGCGCGAGCGGGCCCAGATCATCTCCAGCACCTCGCGCGGCTGGAGGCCGGAGGCGGAGCGGGTGGCGACGCCGGTGGCGATGCGGCGCTTCAGACCGGCCACCCGGACCATGAAGAACTCGTCCAGGTTGCTGGCGAAGATCGCGAGGAAGTTGGCCCGCTCCAGGAGGGGCGTGTTCGGGTCCTCGGCGAGCTCCAGGACGCGCTCGTTGAACGCGAGCCAGCTGCGTTCCCGGTCGAGGAAACGACCCTGCGGGAGCTGGGGCCCGTCGTAGGGCGCCTCCTCGTAGGTGTCGAGGTCGGCGTCGATGTCGGGCTCCAGATCGGAGACCACGGCAGCCACGGTGTGCGGGCGGTGCGCGGCTATGGAGCCCACGGAGGGCTGCGCGTGCTGGACCTCGGCCTGGGTGTCTGACTGGCTCATGTACCCATTCTTCCGCGCGAACAGCGTGACAGGCGCGTCGGAACGTGCGGGCGGGATCGCGGCGGTGCCTCCGTGGGGCGGGAATCCCTCGGGAGGCGGCGAAGGCTCGGGCACGGCGGGCTTCATTCGCCGAGCCTCGCAAGGTCGTCTTAACCGACGGTTACGGAGACATGGCGTGCGGGATATCGGGGGGCGGCCCGCGGGGGTCGGGCCGCAGGGCCGGACGG
>NZ_JAHHIU010000385.1 GCF_024539815.1 Streptomyces hayashii | reverse complement strand
GGTCCTCCGACCGGGGCCGGCCCCCTGTGCGTCACCCGCTCGACCGCCCGCGGGTCAGCGACGGCCCGTCACAGCAGCCCGTCCCACATCTCCTCCAGCAGCACCGACCACCAGCTCTCCGGCGAACCCAGCGCCGCCGGGTCGAGCGCGGCCAACTGCGCCTGGAAGTCGACGGTCCAGCGCCCCGCCTGCTCCTGGTTCAGACCGAACCGCAACCGCCACATCCGGCCCAGCAACGCCAGACAGCGCGCGAACTCCGGCAGTCCGGTGTTCACGAACTGCGGCGGCACGGACCCACCGCCCGGCCCGGCCTCCACCGGCACCGCCACGATGTTCGCCGTCCCGTACTGGACACAGATCGCCTTGCCGAAGTCACTGCCCATGACGAGGTACGAGCCCGCGTCCGGGGCCGGCTGCACGCCCCGCTCCGCCGCCAGCTCGGCCAGCGTCGGCACCGGCCGCCCCGGCTGGGCCTGCGCCCAGAAGAACGGCCCCATGTCCGCGGGCAGACCCGCCACGACCAGCGTGTGCGCCACGACCGGCGGCACGCCCTGCCGCGACACCGCCGCCTGCTCGAACCGGAACACCGCCGGCCCGAACACCGCCGCCAGCTCCTGTCCCACCGCCTCCGGCGGAACCGGCGGCACGGGCTGCACCGGCGGCAGCGGCGCACGCACCGGCGCCGGCCGGGCCGGACCGTCCGCCACCTGGTGCAACTCGCCCTGATGCGCCAGCAGTTGCTGCATGCCCTGCTGCCGGCTCGCGTGATCCGTGCCATACGGCGCGATACTCGTGATCCTCGCCTGCGGCCACTGCTCCCGGATCATCCGCGCACAGTACGCACCCGGCAGCTCGCACGACTCCAACTCCGTGTGCAGCTCCAGCACCTGGTCCGGGGGCACGTTCATCGCCCGCAGCTCATGGAAGATCTGCCACTCCGGGTGCGGCGTCCCCGGCGCGGAACGCCGGATCAGCTGCTGCTCCGAACCGTCCTGCGCGCGATAGCGCAGCACCGCCTGGTAACCCGGCCCGACCGTCGGCAACCCCTGCTGCTGCGGGTACCCGTACGCCTGCGGCTGCCCCGGCACCGGCCCGCCCGGCGGCATCGCGCCCGGCGGCATCGGCGGCTGGGGAGCACCCGGCGGCATACCGGGCACGCCGTGGGCCGCGCCAGGAGCGCCGGGAGCACCCGGAAAGCCGGGGACGCCCGGGGCCTGCGGGGGCGGAGGCGCACCAGGGCCACCCTGCGGAGGGCCGGCCAGCATCGTTTGGGCATGGTGAACCGCACCGGGCCCGGCCGGGGGCTGCTGCGCGCCGGGGCCGCCGGGAGCACCGGGCGGCTGCGGCCCGCCTCCCGCACCCGGACCCGGACCCATCCGACCGGGATCGGCCAGCATCGTCGCGGCATGGTGGACGCCCCCGGGCGGCGTGCCCCCAGGCGGATTCGGCCCAGCGGGCGCACCCGGAGCACCCGGAGCACCCGGAGCACCCGGCGGCTGCGGCGCGCCGGGCCCGGCGGGCCCGTCGGGGCCCAGGGCGGACACCATCTGGGTCGGCACGTAACCGCCCGCCGGAGCACCCGGAGCACCCGGAGCACCCGGAGCACCCGGTCCGGAGGACGGAGGCGGCGGAGGCGGCGTGCCGCCGGGACGCGCACCGGGCGCACCCGGCGCACCCGGCGGAGGCGGCGGCGCCCCCGCGCCACGGGCACGACGCGGAGGCGGCGCGGCCTTGCTGGTCGCGGCGTCGGCGATGTCACCGGCGTTGGGCGCGAGCGGCCGCGACGGCGGACCCGGAGCGGCGGCAGCGGAAGGCTGGGCAGCCCCCGCTCCGTGCGGATGGCCGTAGGACGAACCGTCGGGCACGGGCGCGCCCTGCGCACTCCCCGGCGGCGGAGTCCCCGGCCCCCCGGGCGCGCCGGACGCACCGGGACCCTGCGGATAGCCGTACGAGGCGGCAGCCGGACCCGACGGCACACCCGCCCCGCCGGACGCACCCGAGCCGCCGGCCGTCCCACCGCCCGATCCGCCCGGGCCCGAAGCGCCGAGCGCGGGCGAGACCGCGGTGGGCGGGAGCTGGCTGCCGCCGGACATCAGCGCCGTCTTGGCGTCCGAGGCCGCCGACGGCGGCGCCGTCTCGTCGTCCGAGCCGCTCAGCGGCGGCGCGAACACGGTCGCGGGCAGCGGCACGGAACGGTCGTCGCCCGCGTCGCCGTTGGTGTCCGTCCCGGCCCACGGCGTCGCCCCCGCCGGAGCGGGAGCAGCAGCCGCCGACGCCATACCGGCACCGGCGGGCACCCCGCCCTGCGTCTGAGGCAACCCGCTGCCCGGCACCCCACCCTGCGTACGGGGAAGCGAGGGATCACCGCCGTTCGGCACACCCGCGGGAGCGCCGGCGTCCGCCGGGACGCCCGGACCGGAAGCCGGCCCGGCCGCCGGAGCCGCGGCGTCACGGCCACCGCCGTCACCCGAACCAGCGTCCCGCCGGTCCGAGATGCCCAGCTTGTCCGCCGCCTCCTGCAACCACTCCGGCGGCGACAGCAGGAACGACGTCTGGTTCAGGTCCACCCGCGCCGCAGGAGCCGGCACCGCGTCGGCAGGACCGTCCGGACGGCCGTACTCCTCCTCGTACCGGCGGATCACCTCGCCCACCGGCGCCGCGGGCCACAACGTGGCCTCCCCGCTGTCCCGGGCGATCACCAGCCGCTGCGCGCCCCCGTCCGAGCGCGGACCCTCCGCCCGGTCCTCGGCCCACACCACGAAGCCCAGCCCGAACTCCCGCACCCGCACCTCACGGTGCTGATACGCCGGCACATCCCCGTTGATCCACTCTTCGGCGCGCTCCTGCGCCTGTGCGAACGTCACCATCGTCAGCTCACTCCCCCGCACCCGCGGACGACACGGACGACACCGGAACCGCCCGCGCGAACCCGCCGTCCACCATCAGATTCGCCACCGTCTCCAGCTCCGGCGGATTACCGGCCAACCGCGACAAGAAGACGTCGAAGTCCTCACCGCACGGCAGCAGCAACCGCTCCATGCGCTCCGCCGGCGACCACCCCGGATCCACGTCCCGCACGTCGTCGTACGCGCAGAACCACACCGAGCCGGCCCGCTCGCCCCGCACCTTCACGGCCAGCAGCCCGCCCTGCACGAAACCGACGCCCAGATAGTCCTTCGTCAGATGATCACGAAGACACTTGTTCACATACACCAGGTCGTTGACCGCCGCCTCGTCCCGCACCGTGAAGAACGGCTGGTCCACCAGCAGCCCCAGCTCCGCGTCCAACGCCGCGCCCACCGGCGCACAACCGCCCGCCGCCTTCAGGAACGACCGATAGGCCCCCGGCAACCGGTACCCCAGGTCCTCCTCGACCCCCTGCACCTGCTGCTCCGTCACCGCCACACCCGACTTCGGCAGCCCGAAATGCGCCGGACGCGTCTCCTGCAACGGACGCGTCCCCCGCTTCGACTGATCCACCACCGCCGTCGACACCCCACCGTGATGCCGCAACAACGCCTTCACCTCGACCGGCACCAGCTCCAGCCGCCGCGAACCCACCACGTGATGCCACGTCCAGCCGTGCGGAGTCGCCACAGCGGACACCGTGTCCCACAGCTCATGCCCCGAAGCCGCCGACGCCGCGTTCGCCGACACATAGTCCGTCAACCGCAACTCGTCCACGCCGAAACCCTCCGGCGGATCAGCGATCTCCGCGACCGCGCGCGCGTACGGCGAGAAATCCGGGTAACCCCGCTCGTCCACCCGCACACCCCTCGGGTGCCGTGCCGCCCGGACCGGATCCGGGAAATGCACGACCTGCCCGGCATAGGCCGCGTTCGGCGGCGCGGCCTGCTGCCCGAGCCGACCTGTAGTCATGGCGGTTGCCCCCTGCGGCACTCTGTACGGCCCGCAGCGACCCGTTCCGCTTGCGAACCGGCCCACCACGCCCCGTATCGACTGTCTTCAACAATCGCCAACGCGCGTCAACCGCGCGCTCACGGTGGCGACAGCCTATGCGGTACGACGACAGCGGTCACCGGCCCTCCGCTTCCGTGACCAGCCGTCACCCCGCCGTGACAGCCAGCCCGAACCCGGGCGTGTCGCACCGCCCCAGCTTCCGCACCCGCCACGCCATTTGGCACCCTGTGACCTTCCGGGGGATGCACGGGAGGGGAAAGCGATCATGAACGCGACGCAGACGGGGTCACACACCGGCAGGTCGGACGACCTGCACCACCGCACCACGGGCGACCACCACACCGCCCCCACCGCCGAAACACACCCCGCCACCGGCGACCCCCGCATCGGCTGGTCCACCACCGAAACCC
>NZ_JAHHIU010000384.1 GCF_024539815.1 Streptomyces hayashii | reverse complement strand
CATCAGAACCGTCGACCCGTAGTAGACCCGCAGACCGCAGACCCGCAGACCCGTAAGCCCGTATTTCCGTTCCGTGGTCCCGCATCGGGACCGTCCGGGGACCCCGCTCGCCGCCGGAGTCCCGCTCACCGTCATGGCGTATCTGGCGCGGAGGCTGGAGGCACGCAATGCACACGACCACTTCACCGACACCCGAGCCCGAAGGGCCGACCCGGCCCACCCGGCTCATCCAGAACGAGGCGACCACCGAGATCCCCGTCCATCTGCTGTTCCGCGACGAGCCGGAGCCGCGGCCGGTGCCGCTCGGGCCCGCCGTGGTGGGCAGCCGGGCGGGCACCGGGGAGCAGCCGCGGCTGCGCCGCCCGGCACCGGTCAAGCCCCGGCCTGCGGCGCAGGTCGACCCCGGCCTGGTGGAACGGCCGGCCCGGGTGCTGCCCGGAATCGTGGGCGTGTTCGCCGGGGCCTGCGGGGTGGCCGGCTGTGTGGCCGCCTCGTGGTGGGCCGGGGTGCTGCCGCGGGTCGCGGTGCGGGCGCTGCGACTGCCGGAGTTCGCGGGCGCGGGGCTCGGTCCGGCGCAGTGGGCGGCCTACGCGGGCGCGGGCGCGCTGGGGATGTTCGGCTTCGGCGGGCTCGCCCGGGGGCGGACCGGCCGGGCCTGGGTGCTCGGTCTGTTCGGCCGGTACCGGGGGACCGTGCGCCGCACCGGACTGCTGTGGGTGAACCCGCTGCTGTTGCGCCGTCGGGTGGACGTACGGCTGCGGCACTGGCGCAGCGAGCCGATGCCCGCCGCCGACGGCAGCGGAGTCGCGCTGCGCGTGGTGGCGCTGGTGGTGTGGCGGGTGCGGGACACGGCGCGGGCCACGCTCGGCGTCGAGGACCACGAGACGTATCTGCGCGAGTGCGTCGAGGCGGCGCTGGCCCGGATCCCGGTGGAGACGCCGGGTGCGGGACGGGGTTCGGTGGAGGCGGCGGGCGAGGCGCTGAGCAGGCTGGTGGCGAGGGATGCCGGCGCGATCGGTCTGGAGGTGTTCTCCGTGCAGCCGGTCCGGATCGAGTACGCACCCGAGGTCGCGGCCGCGATGCACCGCCGCCGGATCGCGGCGCTCGACGCCCAGCACCGGGCGACGGTGCTGACCTCGGTGGTCGACTCGGTGGAGGACACGGTGACCCGGCTGACGATGCGGGGGCTCGTGGAGCTCGACGACTACGAGCGCAAGGCGCTGGTGAAGGACCTGACCGTGGCGTTCTGCTCGGGGCGGCAGGAGCAGACGTGATTGGTCTGGACATGACCAAGGAACGGCAATAATCTCACACTTGGTCTAGACCTGCACGGCACGGCGTGACGCGGCACGGCACGGCACGGCATGACGCGGCACGGCGTGGCGTGGCGCGGCACGGCACGGCAACAGCTCACCGAACTCCTGAACTCCCCACGTTCACCAGGAGCGCCAGCATGCGCGAGAAGACCCGCACAGGAACCGGAAAGAAGACCAAGTGGTACGCCGCCGCGCTCGGGCTCGCCACCGCGGGAGCCTTCGTGCTCACCGCCGGGGGCGCGAGCGGGCACGGCTACACCGACCTCCCCGTGAGCCGGCAGAAGCTCTGCCAGAACGGCTCGGTCGCCGACTGCGGCGACATCCAGTGGGAGCCGCAGAGCGTCGAGGGGCCGAAGGGCTTCCCGGCATCCGGCCCCGCGGACGGCCGGATCTGTTCCGGCGGCAACACCCGCTTCGCCCAGCTCGACAGCCCGAGGACCCCCTCGGGCGGGGCGTGGCCGACGACCAGGCTGACCGGCGGCCAGAGCTACACCTTCCGCTGGCAGTTCACCGCGATGCACGCCACGACCGACTTCAAGTACTACGTCACCCGGCAGGGCTGGAACCAGAACCACGACCTGGCCCGCTCCGACCTCAGCCTCACCCCGTTCCTGACCGTGCCCTACGGCGGTCAGCGGCCCCCGTCGACCCTCTCCCACACCGGCACGCTGCCGTCCGGGCTCAGCGGACGTCACGTGATCGTCGCGGTGTGGACGATCGCCGACACGGCCAACGCCTTCTACGCCTGCTCGGACGTCACGTTCTGAACGGGACGGCATTCCTGAGCATCGCTTGAGCTCCCCCGGGCCCGCGCACGGGTACGTTCCCTGCACGCCGACTCGACCAGGCCGGTGTACAGGGAACATCGGGGGAGTTCATGGAAGCGTTCTTCTATGTCGTCCCGGGCATCATGGCGGCGGGACTGCTGTTCGCCATGTCCCGCGTGCTGATCAAGTCCCGGCGGTTCACCAGGGCCTGGAGCAGCGGCCTGACCGCGGAGGCGCGGTGTCTGCGCGCGTACACGACGCTCAGTGGAGGCGGTGACACCGCGATCGGCTCGACCCTGCGCCAGGTCTTCGAGTTCACCACCCGTGACGGCCGGGTCGTGCGCTTCGAGGAGGTGGACGGGCCGGGGACGATCCTGGAGGGCGACATCGTCACCGTCCACTACGCGGCGGACCGCCCCGAGGAGGCGACCGCCAAGGCCCCGGCCCGCGGCCGGCTCTTCACCGAGTCGGGATGCCTGCTGGGCTTCCTCGGAGCCATCCTCGCCTTCTGCGTCTTCTTCATGGTCACCGTCCACTGGATGTTCGACGAGGCGGGCACCCTGATGCCGTAGCCCTCCACTTCTGACGGTCCGTCAACTACCGTGCGCGGCCATGGAGTCCATCAGGGAAACCGGCACCGGCACCGGCACCGGCACCGTCGCCGAACTCGTCGCTGCCCGCTGGGGTGACCGGCGGCCGGGGCTGTGGTGCGAGGACACCGTCCTCACGCACCACGAGGTCGCCGCGGGCGCCGCAGCGCGGGCGGCCCTGCTGCACGACCTGCTGCCGCCGGACGGCCCGCAGCACCTGGGGGTGCTGCTGGACAACACCCCGGAGTTCCCCCTCTGGCTGTCGGCCGCGGCCCTCGCCGGGGCGGCCGTCGCCGGGATCAACTCCACTCGGCGCGGCCCCGAACTTGCCCGGGACATCGTGCACACGCAGTGCCGGCTGCTGATCACCGAGTCCGCCCACACTCCCCTCCTCCGGGGCCTCGACCTGCCCGGAGTCCGGCTGCTGAACACGGACACGCCGGAGTACGAGGCTCTGCTCGCCCCGTACGCGGACGCCCGCCCGGACCCTTCCCGGGCCACTCCCGCCGACCGGCTCCTGCTCTACTTCACCTCCGGTTCGACCGGTGCGCCCAAGGCCGCGATCTGCACCCAGGGCCGGCTGGCCGCCGCGGGGCGCTCCCTGGCCGGGCAGTTCTCCGTCGGCCCCGACGACGTCCACTACGTGTGCATGCCGATGTTCCACGGCAACGCGGTGATCGCCGACTGGGCGCCCGCGCTGACGGCCGGGGCCGGGGTGGCGCTGCGCCGCCGCTTCTCGGCGTCCCGGTTCCTGGCGGACGTCCGGCGCCACCGGGCGACCTATTTCACCTACGTGGGCCGGGCCATCCAGTACGTCCTGGCCACCGAGCCCGGCCCGGACGACCGCGATCACGCGCTGCGGCTGGGCTTCGGCACGGAGGCGGGCGCGGTGGACGCGGCGGCGTTCGAGCGGCGGTTCGGCGTGCGGCTGGTGGAGGGCTACGGCTCCTCGGAGGGCGGGGCTGCCGTGCAGTGGTCGCCGGGGACTCCGGTGGGGGCGGTCGGCCGGGCGGGCGCCGGTCTCGTCGTCCTCGATCCGCGGACGGGCGCGGAGTGCCCGCCGGCCGAGTTCGACGCGGCAGGACGGCTGCTGAACGGCGACGAGGCCATCGGGGAGCTGGTCAACCGCGGGCCGAACCCCTTCGAGGGTTACTGGCGCAACCCGGCGGCGGAGGCGGAGCGGCGCCGCGAGGACGGCGCGTACTGGACCGGCGACCTCTTCTGCCGCGACCGCGCCGGCTACCTCTACTTCGCCGGCCGCACCGACGACAGGCTCCGCGTCGACGGCGAGAACCTGGCGGCCGCGATGATCGAGAACATCCTCGCCCGTTACGAGGGGGCGGCCGCCGTCGCCGTCTACGCGGTGCCGGACCCGGTGACCGGGGACCAGGTGATGGCGACGCTGGCCGGGACCTTCGATCCGCTCGGTTTCGCCGAGTTCCTGCTCGCCCAGCCCGACCTGGGGACGAAGATGGCGCCCCGGTTCGTGCGGGTGGTCGAGCGGATGCCCGTCACCGCCACGAACAAGATCCACCGGGCGCTGCTGCGGCGCGAGGGGCAGCACTGCGCCGACCCGGTGTGGTGGCGCCCGCCCGGAGAGGACGGCTACCGCAGGCTGACGCCCGGGGAGATCGCGGAAATCGGTGGGGGCGGGGAGACCGCGGGAACC
>NZ_JAHHIU010000383.1 GCF_024539815.1 Streptomyces hayashii | reverse complement strand
GGTTCGGGGGCGGGGTGGGTTCCACAGGGACGACGTCTGCCGGCGTGCACGCGGACGGGGAAAGACGAAACGTTTCGGACGTGGTGGGCGTGGGGGTCCTGGCGGGCTGCGCCGTCTGGTCCCTGGTCACCGCCGCCGTGCACGACGGGCGCCCCGAGGGTGTTCTGCTCGCGGTCCTGGCGCTCACCGCCGGGTATGCGGCGGGGCGGATCCTGGGCGCGCTGATGCCGGTCGCCGCGCCCTGCGCCGGAGCGCTGGCGGGACTCGCGCTGGCAGTGGCGCTGCCCCGGCTCGGCCCGGGGCCCGAGATCGCCGCGCCGCTGGGCCATGCCGGCGCCACCGCCGCGGTGCTGATCCTGTCGGCGGGCGCGGCGTGCTGCGCCGCCTGGACGACGCCCGTGGCGGTGGTGCGGCTCGCGCTGTGGCTGCTCGCCGGGGGTGTCGCGGTCATGGGCGCGCTGCTGGGGTCGAGTGCTGCCGTGGCGGCCTGCTGTGCCTTGTTGCTGAGCTCGCTGGCCGCCGGCCGGGCGCCGCGCCGGGGTCCGGTTCTCGCCGGGCTGGCGGTCGTCGCCGCCCTGGTGACCGGTCTGACCTGGGCGGTCGCCGGGAACGCGCTGCCGGGTGGTCTCGCCGACGCCGTGCGGGACCGGCTGACGCCGCAGCGGGTCGATCTGTGGCGGGACGCGCTGGGCATGGCCCACCGGGAGAGCGGCCTCGGCGTGGGCCCGGGGCGATTCGGGGAGCTGAGCGAGACGGCCGCCCGGTCGACGCCGTCCGACGGCAAACCGCACTCGGCGCCGCTGCAACTGGCGGCGGAGCAGGGCGTCGTCGGAGTGCTGCTGCTCGCGGCGGTCTTCTGCTGGGTGCTGTTCGCCCTGTGGCGCGCGCCGCGCCCCACGCCGGTGGTTCTCACCGCGGGCGCCGCGCTCACCGCTCTCGCCGCCGTCGCCACGACCGGCAACGCCCTGAGTTTCACCGCGGTGACGGTGGGCGCGGGACTGCTGGCGGGCCTGGCCACGGCCCGCCCGCTGGCCGAGGAGCGACCGGCGTCCGAGGCGTCGCGAGCGCCGTCGCTGCGAGCGTGACCTGTACCGCGGCCGCCCGAGGAGCCGGCTGTGCCCGGGCCTCAGTGCGCCGCGCCCGCGGCTCCCGTCCGCAGCCGGTCCCTGATGACGCGGACGGCCGACTCCGCGTCGTCCACGGTGATCGTGAAGGTGTGTCCGTCCCAGAGCCGCAGCACCACGCCCTCACCTCGGCGCACGACGACCGCGGTCCCCTTCTCCGGCCGCCAGCGATAGCCCCACCCGCCCCAGTGGCGCGGGGTGACGAGCGGCTCGAACTCGGCGCCGGCGACATGCGCCAGCGGGATGCGGCGGCGCGGCAGGCCGATGTGGCCGCAGCGCACTTCGAGGCACTCCCCGTCGAGCTTGAGGTCGACATGGACGAAGGCGAGGGTGCCGAAGAGGACCAGCAGACCGGCGGCGATGCAGCCGACGACGGACATGGCGAGGGGGGCGATGCCGGACGTCCACGCGGAGTCGATGGCGAGCTCGACGCCGAGCCCCATGCAGGCGGCCCCGACGAGGGCGAGCAGCCACTGGAAGCGGTTGGTGGCGCGGCCCGTCCAGACCTCGGGACGGGGCACGTCGCTGTGCGGGAGGTCGGGAAGCGGGGTGCTCTCGTCGTGGGGGTGGTCCCTCATATCCATGAGGTTACTCAGGTTTCGCTGCGCCGGTACCTCGTGGCGCAGGGTGACTGCTCCGCCCGGACGGCCCGGTCGCAGGGCTCGGTCAGCGGGCGGGGGCGACGGCCTGGAGCGAGCGGCCTTCGGCGTAGGCCAGTGCGGGTGCGGGGAGGCCGCCCACGCGGCCGCTGAGGATGACGGTCACGGTGCCGAGCACCGTCGTCCCTGGCTCGGGGCGGGCGCCGATCCTGCGCAGCGCCTGCGCTGCCACGGCGCCGGCGGAGCCGTGCAGGACCGGCGCCGGACGCCCGGGGCGGCGCACGGCGGCACGGATGCGGTCGGCGACCAGCTCGTAATGGGTGCAGCCCAGGACGACGGTCGTCACCTCGTCGGGGGTGAGGGCGGCGGCCGCGGCGATCGCGGCGTCGATAGCCGTCTCGTCCGCGTGCTCCACCGCCTCGGCCAGCCCCCAGCAGGGCACCTCGGCGACCTCGACGCCGCCGGCGAATTCCTCGATCAGACCCCGCTGGTACGGACTGCCCGTGGTGGCGGGGGTGGCCCAGATGGCGACGGGACCGCCGCCGGCCGCTGCGGGCTTGATCGCGGGGACGGTCCCGATCACCGGGACGGCGGGTTCGAGCAGGGCCCGCAGGGCCGGCAGGGCGTGCACGGTCGCCGTGTTGCAGCCGACGATCAGGGCCTCGGGCCGGTGGGCCGCGGCGGCCTCGGCGACGGCCACGGCCCGCTCGGTGAGGTCCTGCGGGGTGCGCGGCCCCCAGGGCATGCCGTCGGGGTCCAGGGAGAGCACGAGATCGGCGTCGGGCCGCAGGCGTCGTACCGCGGCGGTGGCCGCCAGCAGGCCGATTCCGGAGTCCATGAGCGCGATCTTCACCCGGCCACCATAGACGATGTGCCCGTGCGGCCCGGCCGGGTGGGGCAGACTGCGCGCGTGAGCGCCATCATGTGGATCGCCGCCGTGTCCCTGGCCGCCTGGGTGTGGCTGCTGCTCTGTCAGGGCTCCTTCTGGCGCACGGATGTCGGGCTGCCCGCGCGCACGGCGCCACGGCGATGGCCCTCCGTCTGCGTCGTCGTGCCCGCGCGCGACGAGGCGGCCGTGCTGTCCGCGAGCCTGCCCACGCTCCTCGCGCAGGACTACCCGGGGCGCGCGGAGGTCTTCCTCGTCGACGACGGCAGCGGCGACGGCACCGCGGAACTGGCGCGGGCCCTCGCCCAAAGGCACGGCGGGCTCCCGCTGACCGTGGACTCCCCCGGCGAGCCGCCCGCAGGCTGGACCGGGAAGCTGTGGGCGGTGCGTCATGGGATCGCGCTGGCACGCGCGCGTGAGCCCGAGTACCTCCTCCTCACGGACGCCGACATCGCGCACGCGCCCGACAGCCTGCGGGAGCTGGTGGCGGCGGCGGACACCGGGGGTTTCGACGTCGTCTCCCAGATGGCGCGGCTGCGGGTGGAGAGCCTGTGGGAGCGGCTGGTGGTGCCGGCCTTCGTCTACTTCTTCGCGCAGCTCTACCCCTTCCGCCGGATCGGCCGGCGCGGATCGCGCACGGCGGCCGCGGCGGGCGGCTGCGTCCTGCTGCGCGCCGACGCGGCCGAGCGCGCGCGGATCCCCGACTCGATCCGGCACGCGGTCATCGACGATGTGGCGCTCGCCCGGGCCGTGAAGAGCGGCGGCGGTCACATCTGGCTGGGACTGGCCGACCGGGTGGACAGCGTGCGTCCCTACCCACGGCTGCACGACCTGTGGCGGATGGTCTCGCGCAGCGCCTACGCGCAGCTGCGCCACCGTCCGCTCCTGCTGGCCGGCACGGTGCTGGGCCTCGCCCTGGTGTACCTGGCGCCGCCGCTCTCCCTGGTGTGCGGGCTCGCCGTCGGCAGCGTGCCGACCGCCGTGTGCGGCGGCCTGGCGTGGCTGGTCATGACGGGGACCTACCTGCCGATGCTCCGCTACTACGGGCAGTCGCCGTGGCTCGCCCCCCTGCTGCCGTTCACCGCGTTCCTCTACCTGCTGATGACGGTCGACTCCGCGGTGCAGCACTACCGGGGGCGCGGTGCGGCCTGGAAGGGCCGCACCTACGCACGTCCGGACGCGGTCGCCGACGAGGGGTGACTCGCCTCGCCGGCGGGGCTCGGCGCTACTTGCGGCCGGGTGTCCAGTTCATGCCCCACCCGTAGACGTGGTCGACGGTCCGCTGCGGGCTCACGCCGCGCTCCGGCACGAGGTAGCGGGCCTCGCGCTGGACGACGAGGTCGCCGCCCTGGTTGGTGATGAGCGCCAGGGCGCAGACGGTGGAGGGGACCGTGCACTCGTCCAGCGAGAAGTCGATCGATGCGCCGTACTGGGGTTGGAGCGTGACCGTGGCGTGCAGGTCGGCGAAGGACCGGGCGCCCTCGTAGATGGTGACGAACACCAGGATGCGGCGGAAGTCGTTCCTGCGGTCGAGGTTGACGGTGAGGTTCTCGCCGCTCGACACCGCGCCGGTGCGGTCGTCGCCGTCGAGGTGGATGTACGGCGGCTGGTGCAGGGAGCCGAAGGCGTTGCCGAGGGCCTGGACGACGCCCTTGCGGCCGTCGGCGAGTTCGAACAGGGCGCACAGGTCGAGGTCGAGGTCGTTGTGCAGGGCGACCGCACGGCCGCGCTTGGCGCCCCACCCCGAGAACTGTTTGCGCACCTCCCAGTTGAGGTTGACGCGCAGGGCGCCGGACGTGCCGCCCTGCTTGGTCAGCGACACCGAGGGGGCGGCCTTCGTCAGCGTCACCTTGGTCAGCCGCACCGGCGGCGCGGCGGGCGGGGCCGGCGGCGGAGGCGGAGCCTGGTGGAC
>NZ_JAHHIU010000382.1 GCF_024539815.1 Streptomyces hayashii | reverse complement strand
TCCGTAGCCATGGTGCTCAGCCAGTAACCCTGCCAGACACAACGCATGTGGATCAAGGATTCATGGCGAAGTTTGACAAAACCTGCCGGGCCCTTAAGTTGGTTCTCGATGCAAGTGAAGGGATGTTTACGGTTGACATGCAGGCTAAAAAGATTTGCTGCAGTTTTGACGACCTTGAACCTAGGGAGGGACTCGTGCCAACAGAGGTGGTTGAGCCGTTCATTCTGTGGTTGAAAGCGAAAGAGAAAAGCCATGGACACAAGTGATCAGAAGCGCTCTCCGTACGACCGCTATAGGGACTACGTGCTGCAACTGGAACAGGCTGGGGAAAAATTTCCTATGAACCAGTTTGGCGCCGTCAACTTCAGCAAAATCGCTGATGAATGTGGTAATCGTAGGCAGTGGTTTTCTGAAAGCGCCAAGAAGGTCTTTTGCTCCCAGGGCCAGACCCTGGAACAGGTCATCGCGAAGGACATTCGCCGCATAGGCAGCGAGTTTGTTGCGGCCAAAGACCCCGAGTCTCTGGCGGTTGATATGGCGGATTCGAAAAGTCGCGAAGCCAATCGCTTGCGAGTAATGCTTGAGCAAAAGTCGAAGGAAAACGAACTGCTTCGCGAGCAAGTTGAGCGACTCTCTGCCGAGCTACGGTTGCTTCGGACATCTGCACAGGAAATCAGTAGCCAGCAGGACTTAATGATCGACTCTGGGCGGTCATTCATCCTATGAGCAACCTGTCGAGCGTGATCCAGGTGAGCTCGGTGAAGCCAGGCAGTTTCGGTGGTGCAGTCTTCTCCGGGCGCATCATTGGCCAAAACAAAATTTACACCTGCAGAGCCAGTTATAAAATCATCACCCGCATTCCTCAACCAGGTGAATGCTGGCAGTTCAAAGGCTCGATCACAGGGCATGATCAGTTCAGGGATTTCGTTCTGATCGAGAGCTGCCATATCGTAAACCTGCCCATTGCGGCGTATGTGGAACGATTGCTGGTAAAGCATCCTGCATTTCGCGGGCTGTCATTCGGCAAAGCGAAAGTCTCGAAACTGGTCAGGGCATTTGGCGCAGAAAACCTTGCTCAGGCATTGACTGCTGGCAGGGTCAGCTACCTGGCGGAATTTATTAATCCCGATCTCGCCCAGAAGGTCGTGGATGCTTGGAGGACGCTGCAGGATGAGATTTCAACGATTGAGTTTCTCATGGAACACCACTTCGACCCTGGGCTCGCCAAAAGCATTCTCAAGGTTTGCCAGACCAATACGGTAGAGCGTCTGAAGCTTAACCCGTACAGCCTCGTTGCGTTTCAAGGCATCCACCCGAACATATGGAAAATCGTGGACGCCGCAGCAGCTAAGCTAGGCATATCTCGTGATGACCCACGCAGGCTGGCCGGCCTTGTGGAGAACTTGCTGTATGTGCGCCTGGATCAGGGTCATACGGCATACCGAATCGAAGAACTAAAAACCGCCCTGATGCAGAAGCTTTCATCCGCCAGACTGGTAGACCAAGCTATCGACTGTGCCCTACAAAGGCGTGCTGTATGCGTGAAGACGCATCAAGGGACGACACTCATCCAGCCACTGGGCGCGGCCCTTATCGAAAGTAAACTTGAGCAGCGAGTCGCTACTCTACTGTCCGCTCAGGCCTCATTGCTCCACGGTTCTGCGCAGGAACTGGAGCAAGCGATTGAAGATTACTCCGCACATAGTCAGAGCACCTTTGGGTACTCGCTTACTCAAGACCAGAAAAACGCAGTGCGAATGGCGCTTACTAATCGCATCAGCACGCTGACTGGGTTCGGCGGTACTGGCAAAACAACCGTGCTGAAAGCCATCGTGGATATAGCTTCTCGGCACCGCCCAGTGCATGTCCTAGCACTGAGCGGAAAAGCCAAGGAGCGGGCCAAGGAGTCTGTTGGCCGAGACACCCACACGATCCACAGCTTTTTGATCAAAATCAGCGCCGCAAGCTCAGGGTTCAACACTGGGGGCGACCCGCTCGTAGTCATTGACGAATCCAGCATGGTGGACATCGCCTTGATGCTGAAACTGCTGAATGCGTTCGCAAAGAAGGAACTGTCTCTCTTGCTAGTAGGCGATACCGGTCAGCTATCACCGGTAGGCTATGGAATATTCTTCCATGCCCTGGTCAAATCAAAGGCGATACCGTCGACCCATCTGACCAAGGTTCACAGGTCTATCGACAACAGTCACCTTCAGAACATCGCCATGAAGATTAGATCGGGTCATCTGGACACATTGCCATTCTGGAATGGCGAGCGCGATGGGGTTTATCTGATCCCCTGCACGAACACGCAGGACATGCTGACACACCTCGCGAAGATCAAGCAGATCATCCCTGATGCTCAGATTCTGACGCCCCACATGTCCGAGCGCATGCCGGATTCCGGGCACAAGATAAACAACCATCTGCAAAGCGTCCTCCAGCACACAGACGAGACGCTGGGCATTTGGATGGGCAAATACTGGCTGCGAGTGAATGACCCCGTCATCGTGACCCAGAATAGCTACGAGCATAATTTGTTCAATGGCAATACCGGGATCATGTCCGGCGTTACGTCAATCGATGGCCAGATCTATGGTGCATGTCTCTTCAATGGGATCGAAGTCACCCTATCCAGGATGGACTTGTTCGTGCTCGGGATGAAGCTCGCTTACGCCATCTCAATTCACAAGTCGCAAGGCAGCGAGTACGAGACGTCCATCATTTGCTCTCTGAGCCAAAGCGAATTTGTGGAACGCAGCATGCTCTACACCGGCGTGTCACGATCAAAGCGGCTGGCCTTGATCCTAAGCACTCAGGACATTGTGCAGCAGGGGGTAGCTCGCCCAAATCGAAGCGACACGCTCTGTGTTGGCTTTTCGGTTTGAATTCCTAATCGTTAGTTAGCAACAATGTTTTGGACTGGGCTACCCCTTCAGGCGTCTTGCACTCCTAGTATGATCGCAGGATCCGCGCCCAATACCTTAGGTAGGAGTATGTCCTTGAAGCTGCTTACAAGCCTTTGGAACGTCATTAGTCCCGACCGACGCCCCGAGCGGGAGAAGGCGCGTGAACGCGAGTTCATCCTGGCGGCGAACTCCTTGAAGACCCTCTCGGTTACTGACCGGGGTGGAATGTCTATCGACCCGGAAGAGATTCGCGACCAGATCATCGCCTCACGTGAGCAGCTCAAGCATCTCGTCCACAAACCTGGTGCGCCTGGCGGGCCATTCAAAGCAGCGGTACATGTCCAGGTGGAACAGGAAGAGAGTCCCGCCGTAGAGGCTCCAGTGAGCGCATTAGACTGTAGGGAAGTGGTGACTTGGCGTCGGCTCCATAGTGGCGCTGCTGTGCGCTATGTGTGCCTCCAGTCTACGAATACCGGCTGTTACGCTGTGGCGACGGCTAGTCTCTTCTCAAATGGCCAAGAGAGTCTCCCGCCTTGGGTCGACGGCAATACCAACAGGCAAGTTGCAAATGCCCTACGGCTCGGTGATCTTCAGTGGTACTCGACTTTGAGCGAGGCGATGGATGCATGGGATGCAGAGCTCTGATGGCTCCACTAAGCGTCATCACTGACGCCAAGGCCCCCAAGTTGGCGGGTTATCCACGATATCGATGGACGTGCTGAGTTCGTACTGCATGTGCTCGAAGACTCTGTCGAGACGTGGATGAGCTTTCGATTCTCGTAGTGCACTCACTAATTCCAATAGCTCCCGCCCTTGAGCCACAGGCATTTGGATATCGCAATACACGGTGTCATCGCCGCCTCGCTCCATGTCTAGTCTCCGTCTGCTTCAATCCAGCTTGGGCTTACTGCAGGCAGCTGTGTGTGCCTCGAAGTGTTGCATCTCTGTTTCCCAGCAATCCAGGAATTTATACCAGTCGCAGGCGTAGAACCCTTCTGCCAGCCTGGTCGAGCCTACGCTTGCCTGAACGAAGCGCTCCCTCCAAGGCTGCGGGATAGTCTGCTCCAAAATGATGTCGATTCCAGAGTTATGACGCATTACCGAGACAGAATTACGAACCTCAACGAGTTCGAGTGGCTGATCGCTACAGGGGGCGTCGTTTTGCTCTTGGTCATCGAGATCATCGAGGATCGCAAGGAGGCCGGATGCACTGATATCACCAGGGTGGAAGGTGGCAAGCGCCCACAGAAACCTTCGCCTAGTTCTCTCACGCTCGCGGAGTAAATCGCAGGTCATTTAAGCCTCCTTTTCACAAAGCAGGGCGGTGGTTATGGCGTGCCGCCTTCGGCGGATGGCTGGCGTGAACCGAGCCGTGGCAAGCCACGTCTCGTCCCTACGGGCGTCCATCCCACACGCCTGCGCGCTCCGCTTGCCCGATACTCGCAGCCAAAGGAAAGTCTGGCGCAGCGATCCTGAAGCCGGGGCGGGTGTTAGCGTGCCCTACGCACAGGACA
Source organism: Streptomyces hayashii (assembly GCF_024539815.1). Classification (GTDB taxonomy): domain Bacteria; phylum Actinomycetota; class Actinomycetes; order Streptomycetales; family Streptomycetaceae; genus Streptomyces; species Streptomyces hayashii. The sequence continues at coordinate 163 of NZ_JAHHIU010000382.1, read as the reverse complement.
ATTACTTGTGGAGCTTACTAAAGCGACTCGATAGCGCTGCGGCTTCGGTAGTTTCCCAAGCTTCAGGATCAGATGTAGCGTTGAACATCGCCCATGCCCTCCACAGGAAAAATGCGGCAACCAAGCTCGACTCAATTACTGCAAATACCGTAGTGGTATACAT
>NZ_JAHHIU010000381.1 GCF_024539815.1 Streptomyces hayashii | reverse complement strand
CCTCCGGTCCCCGCCCTCCGGTCCGCGGCCCCTGGCGCGTGCCGCGGGGCGGCTACGCGGTCCCGGTCAGGCGCGGCAGCGCGGAGACCGGCGCGGCGGCGGTCTGCTCGGCGGGCTTCGCGTGCGCCGCGGCTGCCGGCCGTGACCGCAACCGGTTGCTGACGGCTTCGTCCAGGGTCACCGGGCGCTGCATCTGTGAAGCGAGCCGTCCGGCCTCCTGGCCGAGCCGTGCCACGTCCTCCCAGGGGAGCCTGATCACCAGAGAGAGCTCCGCCTCGCCATCGGGGGTGGCGTGCATGGGGGGAGTAACTCGGTCGTTCATCGCCTGTTCCTCACGTCGTCCCCGCGACCCGCCTTCCTCGTGCCGCGAGCGGTTGCCGGTTCATACGCAGTGGTGGGGAGGCGCGTTCACCGATTCGCCGAACGGATCGGGGGCACAACTTCCTTGTGGTCATCCCCGTGCACGACGTGAACCCGGTGCGTCGCACCCCGGTGGTGACGTACGCGCTGATCGGCGCGAACGTCCTCGTGTTCTTGTTCATGCCCGGCCTGTCCGGCTCCGTGGCGGGCGACAGCAGTCTGGCCCAGACGTGCCACCTGCACGCGTTTCTGGATCATTACGCGGCTGTGCCACGCGAGTTGATCCACCATCAACTCGCGCAGCTGGTACCCACCGGGGAGGTGCGCGGCGCCGGCTGCCAGCTGGGCCCGCCGGACTACGTCAAGTCGCCGGCGTTGAGCGTGTTCACCGCGATGTTCCTGCACGGGGGCTGGCTGCACCTGCTGGGCAACATGTTGTTTCTACTGATTTTCGGAAACAACATCGAGGACCGCATGGGGCACGTCCGCTTCGCACTGTTCTACGTGATCTGCGGGTATGCGGCTTCGTACGGTTTCGCGTTGTTCAACGCCGACTCCACCGATCCGCTGATCGGCGCGTCCGGGGCGATCGCGGGGGTGCTGGGGGCGTACCTGGTGCTGTATCCGAAAGCCAGGGTGTGGGTGCTCGTCCCGTTCCTGGTGTTTCTGCCGCTGCGGCTCCCGGCCTGGCTGGTGCTGGGCTTCTGGTTCGCGTTGCAGGCGGTGTACTCCTCCGGCGAGGGCGTGTCCGGTGAGGGCACCGTGGCGTACGCGGCGCACGTGGTCGGTTTCCTCGCGGGCATGCTGCTCGCCTGGCCGCTCAAGCCGGGCACTCCCCCGCCGCCGGAGCCGCGCGGTCTGCTGTTCGGCAGGCGGGCGCGCCCCCGGCACACCTGGTGACCCGGCTCGCCTGACGACCCGGGCACCTTCAGCACCTTCAGCACCTTCAGCACCTTCAGCACCTGACGATCCGACCCGTGCGGCGACGAATGCGCTTCGCACGGAGTTCGGAGCGCCCGGCGATCCGGTCCGTGCGGCGACGGATCTGCCTCGCGTGAAGCCCGGCCCGCCCGGTGACGACGCATCCGGTGGCGGCCCACGCAGTGCCACCGCACCCGGTGCCATGCGCCCGGAGGGTCAGCGGGCCGTCTGCGTGTGGACGTACTCCACCAGGCGGGTCAGCGCGTCCGGGTCGGTGGACGGCATGACGCCGTGACCGAGGTTGAAGACGTGGCCCTCCAGCGCGGCGGCCGCGTCGAGGACCTCGCGGGCCTTGGTCTCCACGGCCTCGGCGCCGGCGAACAGGACGGTGGGATCGAGGTTGCCCTGGAGCGCCTTGCCGGGGCCGATCCGTCGTACGGCCTCGTCGAGCGGGACGCGCCAGTCGACGCCGACGACGTCCGCGCCGGCCTCGCCCATGAGATTCAGCAGCTCGCCGGTGCCGACGCCGAAGTGGATGCGCGGGACGCCGTAGCCCTCGACCGCGCGGAAGACCTTCGCGGAGGCGGGCAGCACCGAGCGGCGGTAGTCGGCCGGTGCGAGGGCTCCGGCCCAGGAGTCGAAGAGCTGGACGGCACTCGCGCCGGCCTCGATCTGCACCTTCAGAAAGGCGGCCGTGATCTCCGCGAGGCGGTCGAGCAGGTCGGCCCAGAGCTCGGGGTCGCCGTACATCATCGCCTTGGCGTTCTCGTACGTGCGCGACGGACCGCCCTCGACGAGGTAGCTCGCGAGGGTGAACGGAGCGCCCGCGAAGCCGATGAGGGGGGTGCTGCCGAGTTCGGCCGTCAGCAGGCCGATGGCCTCGGTGACGTACGAGACGTCCTCGGGGGTGAGGTCGCGCAGCTGGGCCAGGTCGGCGCGGGTGCGGATCGGGCGTTCGACGACGGGGCCGACGCCCGGCTTGATGTCGAGGTCGATGCCGATGGCCTTGAGCGGGACGACGATGTCGCTGAAGTAGATCGCCGCGTCCACGTCGTGCCGGCGCACCGGCTGCAGGGTGATCTCGGTGACGAGGTCGGGCCGCATGCAGGAGTCGAGCATCCCGACGCCCTCGCGAACCTTGCGGTACTCCGGCAGTGAGCGCCCCGCCTGCCGCATGAACCACACGGGCGTGTGCGGCACGGCCTCGCGCCTGCACGCCTTCAGGAAGGCACTGTCGTACGTCGCTGTCGGCTGCCGGCCCGCGGGGCTCTCGTTCGCGCTCACGACGGCAAGTCTCGCACGGCGCCGCAGGCCGTCGGGCCGCCCCCCACGCCACCGTCGTCGCCCTCGCCGCGCCCCTCTTGCGCGCTCGGCCACGCCCGGGGCAGGCCTGCGCCGCGCCTCTTCCATGTCTCTCCGGTGCCTCTCCCGTGCCTCTCTCGTGCCTCTCCGGTGCCTCTTCCGTGCCGATTCCACTCCTCGCCCGCGCTCCCTTTCGTGCTCCTCCGCTGCCCCGCCCTCCCCTTCATACGGTCCTGTGGCGCTCCGCGGCTCTCCGCCCGCGGCCGGCGCGTCCCTCTTCCGTGGCGTCGCAGGGGCGTCGGTCCGTGCGCCTGTTCGCCCAACGCGCACCCGTCCGCGAGCCGTGCACGGGTGTCTTGCCCTGCACGAAGGCCCCGTTCCCCTTAACCTTCCCCGCATGGCTGCGGCTCAGGGACGACTGTCGGACGACGCTGGCGGGATGGATGACGCGAACGAGGGGGACCGGGATGGGAGCACATCGGCTCCGCTGCCCTTCCGGGCCGCCGTCGACGCGCTGAGAGCGGCCCGGCTGCGGCCGCAGATCGAGGTCGAGCAGACGCCGGCCCCGAAGCGGCTCGCCCCGTTCGCCCACGCGCTGGAGGCGACGGTCGTGGACGGCGATCAGGACCTGGCCGACGGCCGGCTCGTGCTGCTGCACGACCCCGCCGGGCACGACGCCTGGCGCGGAACGTTCCGCCTGGTCACCCTCGTGCGGGCCGAGCTGGAACCGGAGATGGCCGCGGATCCCCTGCTGCCGGAGGTGTGCTGGTCGTGGCTGACCGGCGCGCTCCAGGCGCGCGGACTGACGTACGGGGAGCCGAGCGGGACCGTCACGCGCGCGAGTTCGCACTATTTCGGCGGGCTGGCGGAGCGCCCGGCGGCCTCGCAGATCGAGATCCGGGCCTCCTGGACGCCGCGCGAGGGGCTGGGCGGGGTGCCGGACGCCGGGGCGCACCTGGCGTCCTGGTGCGATCTGCTGGCTCAGGTGGCGGGGCTGCCGCCGGCCGGGCCGGGGGACGCGTCGGTGGTGACGCTGCCGCAGCGCAGGGGGCCTCAGTCACATTGACCATCTCTTTGTCGATACGACCATTTTCGGTCCCGTAAGACACCCACTTAAACCGACTCGATCTTCGGATGATCGATCGCGTGTCCGAATTGCACGTATTGTTACTCACTAGATCGTGATCATTCTCTAAAGGACCCCGGGTTCGCTGCCGAAGACGACTGTGACCTTGAAAGCACGGTTCGTCCCGGCTTCCTCCCCGCAAGCCCCACGAGCCGGCCCCCGTCCCCCATCCAGGAGGCCTGGTGTCCGTTCTCCTTGAGCAGCCCGCAAGCCTGGTCGCCTACCGCCCGAACAAGCCCACCGCCATGGTGGTCGTGGCCGACCCGCGCGTCCGCTCCACCGTCACCCGCCATCTCTGGGCGCTCGGTGTGCGCGACGTCATCGAGGCCTCGTCCATCGCGGAGGCTCGTCCCCGCATCGGCAACCCCCGCGACATCTGCGTCGCCGACGTCCACCTGCCCGACGGCTCCGGCCTCACCCTCCTGTCGGAGACCCGCGCCGCGGGCTGGCCCAACGGCCTCGCCCTGTCCGCCGCGGACGACATCGGCGCCGTGCGCAACGCCCTCGCGGGCGGCGTCAAGGGCTATGTCGTCACCGGCACCCGCACCAACCTCGGCCTCCCCGGCCGGCCCGGCGCGACCCCCCTCGGCTCGGCCGCCCGTCTGCACCGCCGCCCCCCGGGCGCCCCGAGCCACCCGGGCGGCTACCGCGAGCTCTCCGGCCGTGAGGTCGAGGTGCTGCGGCTGGTCGCGGAGGGCCAGTCGAACAAGGCCATCGGCGTCTCGATGGGCCTGTCCGCGCTGACCGTCAAGAGCCACCTCGCCCGCATCGCCCGCAAGCTCGGCACGGGCGACCGGGCCGGGATGGTCGCGGTGGCCCTGCGGACCGGCATCATCCACTGACCTCGACCCCGGTCGAGGTCGCCGCTCGCCCCACACC
>NZ_JAHHIU010000380.1 GCF_024539815.1 Streptomyces hayashii | reverse complement strand
GATCGGAAACGGGGGCGGGATCCGGGGTGGAACCCGTTGATCCCGTCCGGGGGGAGTCGGCAGAATTGCTCAACGTACCCTTATCTCCTTCAGCGCCGTAGAAGCACTACGCTAACGGACGCCCGGGGGAGCCCCTCAGTCCCCTAGCACGCAGCCCCCGAGCCCGACCCAGCACCTGCGCGGCCACGCAGCGCATCGACAGGAGAGACCCTCGTGCCGAAGTCACGTATCCGCAAGAAGGCCGACTACACGCCGCCGCCGGCGAAGCAGGCGACCGCGATCAAGCTGAACAGCCGTGCCTGGGTCGCGCCCGTGATGCTGGCCATGTTCCTCATCGGACTGGCCTGGATCGTGGTCTTCTACGTCACCGACGGCTCACTGCCCATCGACCAGCTGGACAACTGGAACATCGTCGTGGGCTTCGGGTTCATCGCCGCCGGCTTCGGCGTCTCCACCCAGTGGAAGTAGCGCGACCAGCTCTGCCCAGGGTTATCCACTGAGTTATCCACAGCAGTCTGGGGAAAAGAAAGACGATCTGTGGATAACTCATCGGAGGTTGACGCCGGTGTGACGGAAGTACCGGCTGCCACCTTCGCTCGAATGACTGTTCGCCCCCTGCCTGACCTGCACGAACATCGGTCAGGGCCAGGGGGCACAGTCGTTCCCGCACGTTGTGCACAAGATTCGACACAGACTGTGGACAACGAAGCGCTCAGGTGAGCTGAGCAGTCCTCAGGAGCGTCACGACCAGCACGACCGCCAGCATCAGCGCACACGCCCCGTACTGGATCAGGGCCCGGCGCTCGCGCGGGGCGTAGACCATGGCGGTGCCGACGACCAGGCCCGCGACCAGGCCGCCGATGTGCGCCTGCCAGGCGATCCCGGACCAGCCGAACGTGATGACCAGGTTGATCACCAGCAGGGCGATGACCGGCCGCATGTCGTAGCGCTGGCGGCGCACGAGCACGGCGAGCGCCCCGAAGAGGCCGAAGATCGCTCCGGAGGCGCCGAGCGAGGCCTCGTTGGGCGCGGCGATCAGATACGTCAGCGCACTGCCGGCCAGGCCGGACACCAGGTACAGCGAGAGGTAGCGGGCTCGGCCGAGGGCCTTTTCGAGCGGGCCGCCGATCCACCACAGGCTGAACATGTTGGAGAGGATGTGGATGTAGCTCAGGTGCAGGAACATCGAGGTCAGCAGCCGGTACCACTGCCCCTCGGCCACGCCCTGCAACGCCCCGTAACCGAGGGCCGGCATGATCGCTCGGCCGATCAGCTCGAAACGCTCGGTGAAGCTGTCGCCGACGGCCTGCTGGACCAGGAACAGCGCGAGGTTGAGGCCGACGAGGATCTTGGTGACCAGGTGAGGGTCGGCGGCGATCGTGCCCCCCGCGACGGTGCGGGGCCGCGAGGCGTCGGGCGCGTGGCCCGTGCCGGAGCCCTCGCGGACGCAGGTCGGGCACTGGAAGCCCACGGAGGCGCTGACCATGCACTCGGGACAGATCGGACGCTCGCAGCGGGTGCAGCGGATGCCGGTCTCCCGGTCAGGGTGCCGGTAGCAGACGGGCAGGCCGTTGTGGGCGTCGTCCTGCCGGCTGCCAGGCGCCTGGTCCATGGGCTCCCCCAAATGAGTCGTGCGAGGCGGCGTGCTCGGAAAGGAACCGCCCTGCCCATCCTTACGGATGAACAGGGCGCATGGTTCCCGGGTCCGGGCGGTCGCACCCAGCCCTGAGCCCCCCGGTCCCGGCCCCGGTCCCGAACCCGGTCCCGAACCCGGCCCCGGTCCCGGACTCAGTCATCCGGGTCGCGGGACTGCGGGTCTCGGGTGGTGCGGTCTCGGGTCGCGGCTCGCGGCTCGCGGACTCGGCCTCCGGAGCTCGGGTCCGGCTTCCGGCCTCGCTCAGACCTGGCGGGTCTCGACGGCGACCGACTCGATGACGACGTCCGTCAGCGGGCGGTCGGTGCGCGGGTTGGTCTGCGTGGCGGCGATGGCGTCCACGACCTTCTGGCTCGCCGGGTCGGTGACCTCGCCGAAGATGGTGTGCTTACGGGTCAGCCAGGCCGTGGGCGAGACGGTGATGAAGAACTGCGAGCCGTTGGTGGCCGGACCGGCGTTGGCCATGGCCAGCAGGTAGGGCCGGTCGAAACGCAGGTCCGGGTGGAACTCGTCCTCGAACTGGTAGCCGGGGCCGCCGGTGCCGTTGCCGAGCGGGTCACCGCCCTGGATCATGAATCCGCTGATCACCCGGTGGAAGACCGTGCCGTCGTACAGCTTGTCCGTGGACTTGGCGCCCGTCTCGGGGTTGACCCACGCCCGCTCACCGGTGGCGAGTTCGACGAAGTTCTTGACCGTCTTCGGGGTGTGGTCCGGGAAGAGCCGGATCTCGATGTCGCCGTGGTTGGTCTTCAGGGTGGCGTACAGCTGCTCGGCCACGGTCTGCCTTCCGTTGTTCCTGTGACGCCCTGATCCTCGCACGGTCCCGGGCGAGGATGCCGGACGGCTCGTTCCGGGACCGGAACCGACGGATCGGGTACGGAATTGCGCCCGAGTCGGCCAGGACGGGAGCGGTCGGGGCCGATCCGTGGCATCGTCGGCTTTGTCGTTCTGTCGACCCTCTGTTGCCATTGCCATGAATCTGGCCCGGATACATCCGCTATCACCCGAATACGACCATGATCTGCCCATGGTCCGCCCGGGATCAGCACCCGGATGCGCGTCCACACATGCCGAGAAGGCCGTCGGCAGGCATGATCCGTAAAAGGGTGGAAAGTCGAAATACCGTACGCCACCGAGGAGGAGGAACACGTGACCCGCATCGACAGCGTGCGCGCCGCGACCGGCTCGGCGAAGGACAGCGTGCTGCACGCCGCGGAAGTGGTGGCGCCCTACGCCGACACGGCCAAGGAGCGGGCCGCGCTTTACGCGCATGAGGCCCGCGTACGGCTCGCGCCCAAGGTGTCGCAGGCCGCCGAACAGGCCCGCGTGCAGTATGACGCCCATGTCGCCCCGCGCCTGGAGCAAGCGAAGACGCACGTCCCGCCGAAGGTCGACCTGGCCGCACAGGAAGCGGCCGCCCGTACCCGCCTGGCCGCACGGCAGGCCGCCGACTACTCCCGACCGCGGATCGAACAGGCGGTCGCCGCGGCCGGACCCGTGAAGGAAGAGGCCGCCGCCCGTGGCGTCGCCGCGTTGGCCGCTCTGCGCGGTCAGGTGACGCCCAAGGAGATCGAGAAGCTGGTGCGCAAGCACCGGCGTCGCGCCAAGGCCGGCAAGCTCGCCAAGGCCCTCGCCGTGATCGGTGTGGTCGCCGGCGGCGCCTTCGCGGCCTGGAAGTGGTGGGACAAGCAGGCCAACCCCGACTGGCTGGTCGAGCCGCCCGCGGCCACGGAGGTCCCCGCCTCGGGCGGCCTGACCGCCGTGGACGGAAGCGACGACCCCTCCGTCCTGGACCCCGAGGTGCAGGCCAAGCAGGCCGAGGAGGAGGCCTCGAATCGCGACGACCGCACCTGAGCGGCCGCCGCCGGGCACTGCGCGGCGCGGACGGCGAAGCGGCTCCCGCACACCGCCCCTGTCACACAGAAGACCCCTCCTACCTGCGTAGACGCAGATAGGAGGGGTCTTCTTCGTGTGGAGCCTAGGGGAGTCGAACCCCTGACATCTGCCATGCAAAGACAGCGCTCTACCAACTGAGCTAAGGCCCCTCTACAGACGTCCGTCCGGTGCAGACCTCGTACCGGCGGGCGCCGCAGACAAGAGTACCGGGTCACCCGGGGTATCTCGCAAAAAGATGGGGGGTCCCCGCGGATGACCACTCTCCGTAAGATGCAGAAACGCGGTTCGCTACAGCGAACCGCGTTTCTGGGGAAGCGATGGGGAGACGCAATGGACGCCGCACAGCAGGAAGCGACCGCGAGAGCGCGGGAACTGCAGCGGAACTGGTACGGGGAGCCGCTGGGGGCGCTCTTCCGTAAGCTCATCGACGATCTTGGTCTCAACCAGGCTCGTCTCGCGGGGGTGCTGGGACTTTCGGCGCCGATGCTGTCGCAGCTGATGAGCGGTCAGCGGGCGAAGATCGGCAACCCGGCCGTGGTGCAGCGGGTGCAGTTGCTGCAGGAGTTGGCGGCGCAGGTCGCGGACGGCAGCGTCAGCGCCGCCGAGGCGACCGAGCGCATGGACGAGATCAAGCGGTCCCAGGGGGGTTCGGTGCTCAGCAACACCACGCATACGACGAACAGTTCGGGGGCGCCCACGGTCAAGCGGGTGGTCCGCGAGATCCAGTCCCTGCTGCGCTCGGTGGCCGCCGCGGGCGACATCATCGACGCCGCGGACACCCTCGCCCCGACCCACCCGGAACTGGCAGAGTTCCTCCGGGTGTACGGCGCGGGCCGGACCTCCGACGCGGTGGCGCACTACCAGTCCCACCAGAGCTGATCCCTGGCCCCGGTGGCCGAAGGGGGTTCGGCAGCGGGGCAGTTGGGGACAGCAGGTCGGGGGCAGCAGTCCGGGGACGGTACGACGACGCGGCACGGCAGCACGCACGGGGGGTCGTGCAGCTCGCCACGGGGGGTCGTATCGCTCTTCGAGGGGGAAGTGGCAGGAGAGGGACCCTCGCAAGGATCCGGGGGGCC
>NZ_JAHHIU010000379.1 GCF_024539815.1 Streptomyces hayashii | reverse complement strand
ACCGGCATGATCCGCTCCACGCTCGCGGCCGTACCGCGCCGGCTGCCGGTGCTGTGGTCCAAGGCGGCCGTGTTCGGCCTGGTCGCGCTAATGGTCGGCGTGCTCGGCGCGTTCGTCGCCTTCGGGTTCGGCAGCGGCATCGTCTCCGGCACGCCCGCGGCCATGGGCCTCTCCGACGCGGGCGTCCTGCGCAGCCTGCTCGGCGCGGGCCTCTACCTCGGGCTGGTCGGTGTGATCGGGGCCGCGCTGGGCGCGCTGCTGCGGTCGGTGGCCGGCGGGATCTCGGTGCTGGTGGCCACCCTGATGCTGATCCCGGGGCTGATCTCCCTGCTGCCGAGTTCCTGGCAGAACGACATCAGCCCCTATCTGCCGTCCGACGCGGGTCAGTCGATGTTCGCGCTGACCCACGACTCCACGGCCCTGTCGCCGGGCGCCGGACTGCTGGTCTTCGTCTGCTGGACGGCGCTGGCGCTGGGCGGAGCGGCCTACCGGCTCGCGCGCACGGACGCCTGACCCCCGCACCATGGACAGGTGACGCCCGTGACCACCGATGACCTCAGCGGCATGGGACCGCTGGTCGCCCGGCTGTCCCGCGGCGGCCAGCGGCTGCGGCAGGCCGACCGGGCGCACCCGTGGGTGCTCGACACCGCGGTCGTGATCGTGGTCTTCCTGATGTTCTGCCTGCCCGACCTGCTTCACGGCGGGGTGGACGACGGCGACGGCCCCCACCGGTTCCGGCTCTCCCTGGTCCGACTGCCCGTCGCGGGCATGCTGGCCCTGCAGGCCGGCCTCGTGCTGCCCCTGCTGTGGCGGCGGCGGGCGCCCGTCGCGGCGTTCGGCGTCATCGCCGCGGTGTTCGTCCTGCAGTGGTCCCTGGGCGCGGCGCTGCGCGCGGACATCGCCCTGTTCATCGCCCTGTACAGCCTGGCGCTGCACGGACGCCTGCGGCAGCTGCCGTGGGCCTGTGCGGCCATGGCGGGCGCGATGGCCCTGGTCGCGGTCCGCACGTCCCCGGCCGTGCCCGTGTGGGACGCGCTGTTCTTCCTGCTGAGCACGGCGACGGCGGCGCTCGCGCTCGGTCTGGTGGTGCGCATCCGCCGGGCCCAGCTCGCCGGACTGCGCGAGCGGGCCGCACGGCTGGAGACGGAGCGCGACCAGCGCAGCAGACTGGCCACGGCCACCGAACGCACCCGGGTCGCCCGCGAGATGCACGACATCGTCGGCCACAACCTGTCCGTCATCATCACGCTCGCCGACGCCGGCGCCTACGCCACGGACGCCGCCCCCGAACGGGGCAAGGAGGCTTTGCAGCTCATCGGCGACACCGGCCGGCAGGCCCTCGGCGAGCTGCGGCGCGTGCTCGGCGTGCTGCGCGAGGCCGCGGACGGCCACCCGGGCGGTCCGGAGCTCAGCCCGCAGCCCGGCGTCGCGGACGTCGGCGCGCTGTGCGCCACGGTGCGCGCCGCCGGTCTGGACGTCGTCTACCGCACCTCCGGCGACGTCGAGGCCCTGGACGGCGGAGTCCAGCTCACGGTGTACCGCATCGTCCAGGAAGCGCTCACCAACACCATGAAGCACGCCGCCGACGACGCCCGGGTGCACCTGGCGGTCGTCGTGAGGGGCGCCCGGCTGAGCATCCGGGTCCAGGACACCGGCCCGGCCGCACGGTCCGGACCGCCGAACGAGGAAGGGCACGGACTGGTGGGCATGCGGGAGAGAGCGGCTCTGTACGGCGGAACCGTCGACGCGGGGCCGACCGGCGGCGGAGGATGGAGCGTCGAAGCCGAACTCGACCTCACGCCCCGGGGCGGTGACCGGTGACCACCGTCCTGATCGTGGACGACCAGCCGCTGCAGCGCTACGGCTTCCACATCCTCCTGGACTCCGTCGCCGAGACCGACGTCGTCGGCGAGGCCGCGCACGGCGCCGAGGCCGTCCGCAAGGCCGCCGAACTGCGCCCGGACGTCGTCCTGATGGACGTCCGCATGCCCGGCATGGACGGCATCGAGGCCACCCGGCGCATCGTCGCCGCCGGCGGCCGCTCACGGGTTCTCGTGCTCACGACGTTCGACCTCGACGAGTACGTCCACGCCGCCCTGCGGGCCGGCGCCAGCGGCTTCCTCCTCAAGGACGCGCGCCCCGAGGAACTCCTCGCGGGGATCCGCGCCGTGGCCTCCGGCGACGCCGTCATCGCGCCCGCCCTCACCCGCCGTCTCCTGGAGGAGTACGCCCGCTACGTTCCCGCGCACCGCGCGCGGGGCGCCGAGGACCCGGGACTGGGCTCCCTCACCGACCGCGAACGCGAGATCCTCGTCGCCGTCGGCAAGGGCTGGACCAACGGCGAGATCGCCGCCCGGTTCGTCCTGTCGGAGTCCACGGTGAAGACGCATGTCGGTCGTGTCCTGGCCAAGATCGGAGCCCGCGACCGCGTCCAGGCCGTGATCTTCGCCTACGACCACGGGCTCGCCCGGCCCGGCACGGACTGAGCCCGCGCCGCGCGGCCCGTCGCTCAGAGCCAGTCCCGCCGTTTGAAGACGAAGTACAGGCCGGTGCACACCACCGCCATCAGGGCGATGGCGAACGGGTAGCCGAACACCCAGCGCAGCTCCGGCATGTGCGTGAAGTTCATCCCGTAGATCGTCCCCACCAGCGTCGGCGCGAACAGGATCGCCGCCCACGACGAGATCTTCTTGACCTCCTCGTTCTGCTCGAACCCCGCCTCCGCCAGCGCCCGCATCTCCGCGTTCTGCTGCTGGGTGACGAGGGTCGCGTTCACCGTGAGGATCTCGGTGAGGGCCAGACGGAATCCGTCGACGCGCTCGCTGGTGTGCGTGACATGGTCGGCGACGTCGCGCAGGTAGCGCTGGAGCTCCTCGTCCGTGCCGTACTTGGAGAACCCGGCCATCAGACCGTGCAGCATGCCCACCAGCGGACGGGTCGCGCGCTGGAACTCGACCATCTCGCGGGAGAGCTCGTAGATCCGGCGGGAGACCTCCGGGTCGCCGCGGAACACCTCGGTCTCGATCTCGTCGATGTCGTTCTGCACGCCCGACACGACCGGCACATAACCGTCGACCACCGCGTCCAGGATGGCGTACAGGACCGCCTCCGGGCCGAGCTTCAGCAGCTCAGGGCTCTCCTCCATGCGACGGCGCACGGCCGAGAGGTCGGGGGCCGCGCCGTGCCGGACGGTGATGACGAAGTCGGGTCCGACGAAGACGTGCAGCTCGGCGAAGTCGATCTCCTCGGGTGCGTCCAGGTAGCGGGCCGCCCGCAGGACGACGAACAGGGTGTCGCCGTACCGCTCCAGCTTCGGCCGCTGGTGGGCCTCCTTCGCGTCCTCGACGGCGAGCGGATGAAGGTCGAACTCCGCGGACAGGGACTGCAGTTCCTCCGCGGTCGGACGGGCCAGCCCGATCCACGCCATGCCCGCCGACTGCTCGCGCAGCGCCCGGTAGGTCTCCGAGAGCGTGTCCGGGGCCACGACGCGGACACCGTCGCGGTACAGGACGGCCCGGACCACGCCGGCCGTCTCGGCCGGGTCCGCGGACTGCGTCGCGGGCGGGCGGGGCGGCCGCGAGCGCGGCGGAGGCGCGGGCGGGGTGCGGCGCCAGACGGGCTTCCTGGGGCGCTCGGGCATCGCGGCTGCCTCTCGGTCGAGACTGCGGTCGTGCGGATGTGTCCGACGTCGGCCGTCACCGGGCAGGCCGATCACCAAGCAGGATATAGGGGGCATACGGCGTCGACGCGCGGGACCGGGCACCGTCCGCCGGACGCTGCCGGACACCCTCTGTCCTCCTCTGCCCTCGGTAAATAGGACAGGATCCGTCCTCGATCCCCGTTAGGTTGCCGCACATGACGAAGACGACGTCCGCGGCGGTCCCCGTGCTCGGCGCGCGTGCCCTCAACCGCGCCACCCTGACCGGCAGCTGCTGCTGAACCGCTCGCCCCTGTCGGCCGCGGCCGCCGTGCGCCACCTGCTCGGTCTCCAGGCGCAGAACGTCAAACCCCCCTACTACGCGCTCGCCGCCCGCCTCGACGGCTTCACCCCGGAGCGGCTGTCGGCCCTGATGGCCGACCGCGAGGTCGTCCGCATCGTCAGCATGCGCTCCACCATCCACACCCACACCGCGGACGACTGTCTGACCCTGCGCCCGTTCGTGCAGCCCGCCCGCGACCGCGAACTGACGCACTTCCGCAAGGGCCTCGCCGGCGTCGACCTCGACCGGCTCGCCGGCCTCGCCCGCGACCTCGTGGAGGCCGAGCCGCGCACCATGGCGCACCTGCGCGACGCCCTCCGCGCCGTATGGCCCGACGCCGACCCGTCCTCCCTCGCCGTCGCCGCCCGGTGCCGGCTGCCCCTGGTCCAGGTCACCCCGCGCGGACTGTGGGGCCGCAGCGGGCAGGTCGAGCTCACCACCGCCGAGCACTGGCTCGGCCGCCCCGCCGAACCCGCACCCTCCCCCGACGACGTCGTCCTGCGCTATCTGGCCGCCTTCGGCCCGGCCTCCGTCAAGGACATGCAGACCTGGGCGGGGCTGACCCGGCTGCGCGCGGCCTTCGAACGGCTGCGGCCCCGGCTGCTCGTCCTCCGCGACGAACAGGGCACCGAACTCTTCGACCTCCCCGACGCCCCCCGACC
>NZ_JAHHIU010000378.1 GCF_024539815.1 Streptomyces hayashii | reverse complement strand
GCCCCTGCCCGGCCCGGCAGCCCCCGGCCCGCCAGCCCCCGGCCCGGCGGTCTCCGGCCGCCCGACGGTCTCCCGTGCGTCCAGCGGGGCGCTACGCGTCCTTGAACGACTGGCGTTGCCTGCCGAGCCCCTCGATCTCCAGCTCCACCACGTCCCCGGCCCGCAGGTACGGCTTCGGCTCGGGCTCGCCCATCGCCACGCCCGCGGGCGTCCCGGTGTTGATGACGTCGCCGGGGTACAGGGTCATGAACTGGCTGACATAGCGCACGACCTCCCCTACGGGAAAGATCTGCTCGGCCGTGGTCCCGTCCTGCTTCAGCTCCCCGTTGACCCAGAGCTTCAGGGACAGGTTCTGCGGGTCGGCGACCTCGTCGGCCGTCACCAGCCAGGGCCCCAGCGGGTTGAACGTCTCGCAGTTCTTCCCCTTGTCCCAGGTCCCGCCCCGCTCGATCTGGAACTCCCGCTCGGACACGTCGTGCGCGACGGCGTACCCGGCGACGTGCGCGAGCCCGTCCTGGGCCGACTCCAGATAGCGGGCCGTGCGCCCGATGACGACCGCCAGCTCGACCTCCCAGTCGGTCTTGACCGACCGGCGCGGCACCAGGACCGTGTCGTACGGCCCCACCACCGTGTCCGCCGCCTTGAAGAAGACCACCGGCTCGGCGGGCGGCTCGGCCCCCGTCTCCCGGGCGTGGTCGTGGTAGTTCAGCCCGATGCACACGATCTTGCCGATCCGCGCCAGCGGCGGCCCGATCCGCAGCCCGGTCGCGTCCAGCGCCGGCAGCTCCCCGGACTCGGCGGCGGCCCGCACCCGGCCGAGCGCCACGTCGTCGGCGAGCAGCGCCCCGTCGACGTCCGGGACGACCCCGGAGAGGTCCCGCAGAACACCCTCGGAGTCGAGCAGCGCGGGGCGCTCCGCTCCCGGCGTACCGACTCGCAGCAGCTTCATGGTGACAATCTCCCTCGATCACGGATCGTCCACCGATGGGTGCAGCCATCGGATGACTGGTCGATCCTCCAGACTGAGGGTCCACTCCGCAATACCCGGTTCACGTACTGGACCGTCACCTGTAGAGCACGGCCCGCTCGATCGCGCTCCAGGTCGTGCTGGTGATGACGTACAGGGCCGCCGCCAGCGGCACGACGGCCACCGTGACCAGCGTGAAGAAGGACATGAACGGCATGACCTTCGTGAGGACGCCGACCCCGGGCACGTCCTGGCCGCCGGTCACGGGCAGCGGCGTCCGCTTGGCCCGCACGCAGTTGAAGGACGCCACGGCCGCGACGACGGCGAAGAGCACGAGGTAGACCAGCCCGGCCCCGCCGACCGCACCGCCCCCGGCGAGCGCGTCCGTCCAGCGACCGGCGAGGGGCGCGTCGAACAGGCGGTGGTCGAGCAGTCCGTCGCCCGCACGGCCGGCCGAGGAACCGGAGAAGAGGCGGTAGAGCACGAAGAACGCGGGAAGCTGGAGCAGGCTGGGCAGGCAGCCGGAGAGCGGCGACACCTTTGCCTCGGCGTGCAGGTCCAGCACCGCCCGCTGGAGCTTGTCGGGGTTCCCGGCGTGCTTCTCCCGCAGTTCCGCGATCTTCGGTTGCAGCGCCGTGCGGGCCTTCTGCCCGCGGGCGGCCGCACGGGACAGGGGATGCACGAGCAGTCGTACCGACGCGGTGAACAGGACGATCGCGGCGGCCGCGGAGGCGGCGCCGAACAGGGGCTGGAGCAGGTCGGCGAAGTGCTCGACCAGGCCGGCGAGAACGGACATGGGTACGGACAGGATTACGGACATGGGTGAGGAGCCCTCCGGGGGTCTCGTCGTGCCGGTGGTTCGGGAATGCGGCATGACGACCCGCGCGGGGTCACGGAGACGAGGCGGCGTGCGCCCTACGCGACGGTCGTCGGGAGGGCGTGGCCGGGCGCCCTGGGGCGGGGCCGGCCGGAGGCGTCGGGATCGCGTTGCGGCAGGAAGGCCGTGCGGCGAGCCCGGTCCCTGATGGCCGTCCGGACCCGGGTGGGCGGGACGGCGGGGGCGCTGCGCGCGCTCACCAGCGCGCAGACGGCGAGGGCGGAGCCTGCCGCGGCGGTCGCGGCGAGCGCGACGGCGGCCGAGACGGCCGAGAGACCGTCGGCGTCCAGGAGGAGGACGTCCATGACGAGCAGGAGGAGCAGCGGGGCCGGCCGCGGGATCGAGCGCAGGACCCGGCGCGGGACCGATCGCGTCACCGGCTGCGGAACCGAGCCCGGGAACGAACGCCGGAGCGATCGCGTCACCGGCCGCGGAACCGAGCCCGAGACCGAGCGCCGGAGCCGGGGTGGGCGAGCGGAACGCGAGGCGGACCGGTCACTCGACACGCCTGCCTCCTCCCACAGCCGCGGGATCCGCAATTGCCGGGATCCGTAACCGGTTTATACCTCACTCCGACGTCCTCGGTCAGCTCGCGCCTCGGTATCCGACCGGCTTGTATCAGGGGTTTGACACAAGATCCCGTCCACGGCATCTTGTACCCACCTCTTGTACTCACCGCTTGATACAAGTGCACCGCTTGACACAAGTACTCGCCGGGGGCCGACATGCTCGACACCGTCTCACCAGAACGCCTGTTGGCCCGCGCCGACCTCTGCGCCCGCTGGGCGGGGCTGACACTGGGCGTCGTGGTCGCGCAACGGTTGGGGGCCATGGGCGGCGAGACCGCCCTCGCCATGCGCTTCGTCACCGCGATCACCGCGTTCGGCCTGAGCGCGGTCGGCGGCGTCCTGCTCGGCGACTCCCTCACCCTCGCCCCCCAGGAGGCGGTCCGCACCGCCGCCCTCACCCCCCGCCGGGTCCGCGACCATGTGCCGCCCCGGATGGCGCCGCTGCTGCTCTTCCAGACGGCGTGTCTCCTCGTCCTCCTGATCGTCGGGACGTTCGCCGCCGCCCCCGACGCGGCCGGCCGCACGGGCCGGGCCATCACCGTCACCGTCACCTGCGGGAGCGTGACCAGACCCCTGGGCCCCTGGCCCGGCCTCTACTACGCCACCCCCCTCCTCGCCTCCCTCGCCCTCGGCACCGCCGCGTGCGTCTGGGCGCTGCGCCGCATCGCCCACCGCCCCGGGGACAACCTGCAACGCCACGACCGCTCGTGGGCGATCACCGCGGCCTGGGGGCTGCTGGTCTCCAGCCAGTTGCTGATCGTCCTCGGGATGATCGGCAGAGTGCTGTCCCGCACGACCTGCGCCGGGATGCTCGGCAACGTCACCGCGCTGGTGATCTACCCGCTGAGCCTGGTGGCCCTGTTCAGTCTGGGATGGTGCCTGTTCACCATCGTCGTGCCCAGGGCCGTCGGCGATGAGTGAACCCGCCGTCCGCGTCGACACCACCAGCCAGGTGCCGCCGTTCGAGCAGATCCGCGCCCAGCTCGCCGCCCTGATCGTCACCGGCCGGCTGACCGAGGGCGAACGGCTGCCGACCGTGCGCCAGCTCGCCGCCGACCTGGGTCTGGCCCCGGGCACCGTGGCCCGCGCCTACCGTGAGCTGGAGGCCGCCGAGCTCATCCGCACCCGTCGCGGCGCGGGCACCCGGGTGGCGGCGCCCCCGGCCGGGCCCGCCCATCCCGACCCCGCCCAACTCGCCACGCTGGCACGCGACTTCACCGCCTCCGCCCGCGCCCTGGGCGCCGACACCGAGGCCGTCCTGACCGCCGTCAGAGACGCGCTCGAAGAAGGATCGTGACAGCCGGGACCGGGCACGGTTCGCAACCGCCGACCGGCCCTTCTGACAGCGGCGTCCGCTCCCCCGGCACAGCGCTATCCGCGAGGAAGCGTCGCGACCAGCCTGCCCCACACGACCATGCGGTACCGGGAGGTGTACTCGGGCGTGCAGGTGGTGAGGGTGAGGTAGCGGCCGGGGGCGTCGTAGCCGTAGGCGGGCCGGGTGAGGGACCGGGGCACGGGCCGGACGACGCCCGCGTCGCGGGGTGAGGTCTGCGGCAGGATCACATCGACGACGTAGGTGTAGACCGCGTTCCGCGTGGCCACCTCCACCTTGTCGCCGCTCCGCAGACGGTCCAGGCGCCGGAAGGGCTCTCCGTGGGTGTTGCGGTGTCCGGCGACCGCGAAGTTGCCGTCCTGGCCCGGCTGTTGCGTGCCGGTGTAGTGGCCGACGTATCCCTTGTTGAGGACGTCCCGCTTGCTCGTGCCCTCGGCGACCGGGACCCGCAGGTCCAGACGCGGGATGCTCAGGACGGCGTAGGCCTGCGAGGAGCGGGGAGCGCCGCCGGACGACGAGGCCTCCGCGCTGCCGTCGCCCGATCGCCCGAGCCCGCCGTCGGCGCCCGGGCCGGAGCCGGCGGTCGGGCCCGTCCCCGAGTCGCCCCCCGTGCCCCTTCCGGGACCGGAGCCGCCCGAGCCGCCGCCGTCCCCCCACTCCTGTTCCAGCGCCTCGACCCGCCGCTCGGCGCCCTCCTTGGCCTCGCGGTTGGTCCACCACAGCTGATGCACGACGAGAAGCAGCACCAACACCCCGGCGGTGACGAGGACTTCGGCGCCGCTCCAGAGCACCCGCCGGTACCGGGCGCGCCGCCGCCGGGTGCTGTGCTGCACGAGGGGAATCCGCACGCGGGCACGATAGGCGGAGGGGGACGAGGTCTCCAGACCGTTCGCCCACCCGAACCC
>NZ_JAHHIU010000377.1 GCF_024539815.1 Streptomyces hayashii | reverse complement strand
CCTCCACCCCCGCTGCGGCCCCGGCCCCGGCCTCCGCCTCCGAGACCACGCGCCGCCCCGAGACCACGCGGCCCTTCCGGATCGTCGCCGTCACCTCCTGTCCGACCGGCATCGCGCACACCTACATGGCGGCCGAGTCCCTGGAGAAGGCGGGCCGCGAGGCCGGTGTCGAACTGGTCGTCGAGACACAGGGGTCGGCCGGCTTCACCCGGCTCGACCCGGCCGTCGTCGCCGCAGCGGACGGCGTGATCTTCGCCCACGACGTCCCCGTCCGCGACAAGGACCGCTTCGCCGGAAAGCCCACCGTGGACGTCGGCGTGAAGGCGGGCATCAACCGGCCCGCCGAGCTGATCGGCGAGGTGCGCGGGAAGGCGGAGCGCGGCGAGGTGACCTCGGGCGCCCCCTCGGGCGGCGGCACGCCGGTCGAGCGCGCGGGCGAGTCCGGCGAGGGCTACGGCACCAAGCTGCGCAAGTGGCTGATGTCCGGCGTGAGTTACATGGTCCCGTTCGTCGCGGCCGGCGGTCTGCTGATCGCCCTGGGCTTCGCAATCGGCGGATACGAGATCAAGTCCGCCCCCTCGGTGATGGACCACTTCGTGTGGACCCAGACGGACAGCTGGGCCGCCCTGCTGTTCCAGATCGGCGCCGTGGCCTTCGGCTTCCTCGTCCCGGTCCTCGCCGGGTACATCGCCTACGGCATGGCTGACCGGCCGGGCCTGGTCCCCGGCTTCGTGGGCGGCATGATCGCGTCCACCATCAACGCGGGCTTCCTCGGCGGTCTGGTCGCCGGTCTGCTCGCCGGTGGCGTGGTGATGGCGATCCAGAAGGTGAGGATCCCGGCGCCGGTGCGCGGCATCATGCCGGTGGTGGTGATCCCGCTGATCTCCTCGGCGATCGTCGGCTTCCTGATGTTCGTCGTGGTCGGCAAGCCCATCGCCTCCGCCCAGAAGGGCATGACCGACTGGCTGAACGGCCTCTCCGGTTCCAACGCCGTCCTGCTCGGCGCCCTGCTCGGCCTGATGATGTGCTTCGACCTCGGCGGCCCCGTCAACAAGGTCGCGTACACGTTCGCCACGGCCGGCATCGCGGTCTCCAACCCGGGCGACTCCGCCATGAAGATCATGGCCGCGGTCATGGCGGCCGGCATGGTCCCGCCGCTCGCGATGGCGCTGGCCACCACGGTCCGCGGCAAGCTGTTCACGCCGACCGAGCGCGAGAACGGCAAGGCCGCCTGGGTGCTGGGCGCCTCCTTCATCTCCGAGGGCGCGATCCCGTTCGCCGCGGCCGACCCGCTGCGCGTGATCCCCGCCTCGATGGCGGGCGGCGCGGTCACCGGCGCGCTGTCGATGGTCTTCGGCGCCACGCTGCGCGCCCCGCACGGCGGCATCTTCGTGGTCCCGCTGATCGGCAACCCGTTCCTGTACCTGGTCGCCGTGGCGGCGGGCGTGTGCGTGACGACGGCCGTGGTCGTCGTCCTCAAGGGCATGCGCAAGCCGGCCCCCGGCGCCGCGCAGCCCGGGCCGGCGGAAGGCGCCGCCGGGACCGGGACCGCGCAGGAGACGAAGCAACCGGTCGCCGCGTAGGGCCACCCCCGCCGACCGTCCGTCGCCACCACTCGCCTCACCGCCCACTCGCCTCGCCGCCCAGTCGCCGTCGCGCCTGGGCGGCGGGCTGTTCGCCCGCCTCCTGGCCGCCTGCTCGCGCTGCCCGCGCTGTGCGACTGTGCGGTTGTGTGGGCTGCCCGCGCTGTGTGGGCTGTGCGGCTGTGCGCGCTGTGCGGCTGTGTGGGACGTGTGTGCTGTGAGGCGTGGTTCGTTGGGTATATCGGCCGATCTGCGCGGCCTGCGAGATACATCACGGTCCGGGGTCAAAGTCCCGGACTGTGGTGTGTACTGGGCGGTATGCCCGTGCATCTCACGCCCGCCCAGCTGACGGCTCTGACCGTTCTCGCCGTGGCGTCCGTCGCCTGGCTGCTCGTCCTGACCCGGGTCCTGCGCCGTATGCGCGCACGCGCCGCGGCCAACGCGGCCCTCCACGCCATTCCCGTCCGCCCCGCGGTCCCCGCGACGCTTCCCGTCCTCCCCGCGCTCCCGCGACAGCAACAGGCGGCCGGTCCCCACCGGGAGGCCGTCGAGCTGACCACGGCGGAGGAGGATGCTTTCGCGGGCCTGGTGCGCCGGCTCGGCGGCGGCCGCTGATCCGGCGCCGGGCGCGGCTCAGGAGACCTGTGCCGCCCGGCGCTCCATCGCATCCCGGGCCGCGGCCTCGGACGCGTACACCTCGCACATGTGCCGCCCGTCGGGCGTCGCCGTGTGCTCGACCTCCCACAGGGAGATCTCCCGGCCGTCGCGCAGCAGGAACGCGTGCTCGTAGAGCGAGTAGCCCAGGCCGATCCGGCCCGCGCGGCAGGGACGCCCGAAGGCCTGCGTGATCTGGTGCGCGAACGCCGAGCTCAGCAGGGCCGTCGTGTCCGCGTCCGGCCGGTCGGGGTTCTCCGCGCGGCGCAGCAGCCGACGCGCGTGGTCCGCCGAGTCGTCCGGCACGTACACATGGCGGGGCGCCGGGACCGGCGACAGCTGCACCAGCACCGGCAGTTCAAAGTCCGGCGCCTCGGACGGCAGCGGCAGCCGGCCCGTCGCGGCGCGCAGCTCCTCCTCGTCCACGTACACCTCGTGCTGGGGCTCGCTGCCCGGGGCGGTGTTGTGCACGAGTTCCCACAACGTGAGCGCGCAGCCGTCGGCCAGCAGCCAGGTGTGCCGGTAGGTCTCCCGGTGCAGGCCCGCGCTGTGGTGCGCGGAGTGCAGGGAGCTGTCGTGGGCCAGCGCGCAGTCGAGCCGCCGCAGGGCCTCGTCGGGCAGCTCGAACGAGTTCAGGGCGCGACCGAGCAGTCGCGCGAGGTGCTCCTCCGGAGACTCGGGCGACTCGGCTGGTTCGTACGCTGTCGTCTCGTACGGAACGCTCAAGGTTTCTCCCGGCGTTGCTGCATGTCACCTTGTGGGTGCATACCGTAGCCCCTCGGTCGGACATCATGTCCGGGAACCGAGAAAACGTACGTCGGGGAAAACGCCCGGGCCGCGCGGATGGTTCCCGCACGGCCCGACTCGCACTCAGAAACCGCCGGTCAGACGGCACTTCCCGTACCCGCGACCCCTCTGGTGCGCGGGGTGCGCGGCGCGCTGCCGCCGCTCCCGCTTCTCATGGTGCTCCCGCTTCTCGTGGTGCGCGGGGCCCCCGGGGTGCGCGGGGTGCGCGGGGTGCTCGCGATGACGGTCACGCGCCGCTTCCGGCGGTCCACTCCGCCCACGACAGGTTCCAGCCGTTGAGTCCGTTGTCCGGAGCCACCGTCTTGTCGGGGGAGTTCTTGACGATCACCACGTCGCCGACCAGCGAGTTGTCGTAGAACCACTTGGCGGGCGTGTCACCCTGCGCGCCCTGGACGTCGGCGAGTCCCACGCAGCCGTGGCTGGTGCCGGTCCGGCCGAACGGCGGGTTGCCCTTGTTGTACCAGTAGTTGCCGTGGAGGAAGGTCCCGGACGTGGTCAGACGCATCGCGTGCGGCACGTCCGGGATGTCGTACTCGGCGCCCAGGTTGACCGTCCGGCTGTTCATGCGCGTCTGCGTGAACTTCTCCGAGATCACCATCTGACCGTTGTACGTGGTGTGCTCGGGGTCGCCCGTGGAGATCGGGGTCGTCTTCAGGGTCCGTCCGTCCCGCACCACGGTCATGGTCTGCGTGTTCGCGTCCACCGTGGAGACCTGCGAGCGCCCGATGGTGAAGTCGACCGTCTTCTTCTGCACCCCGTAGACGCCGTTCGCGCCCTCGACCCCGTCCAGGTCGATCTTCATCGTGACCTTGGAGCCGGCCTTCCAGTACTCCTGGGGCCGGAAGTCGAGCCGCTGCGTTCCGAACCAGTGGCCGACCACCTGCTGACCGCTGCTGGAGGTGACGGTGATGTGCGACTGCACGGCCTTCTTGTCGGAGATGGCCTTGTCGAAGGTGAACGACACCGGCATGCCGACGCCGACCGTCGTGCCGTTGTCCGGCGTGTACGTGCCGATGAAGCTGTTCGCCGAGGAGACCGTGGTGAAGATCGCGTTGGCGGCCGCGGTCTTGCCGCTCGCGTCCTTCGCGGTGGCCGATATCTGGTACTTCGTGCCGCGCTCCAGCTGCTCCTTCGGCTTCCAGCTGCTGCCGTCGTCCGACAGGGCGCCCTCGACGGCCTGCCCCGACCCGGACACCGTCATCTTCACCTCGGCGAGCCGGCCGTCGCTCACCTTCACACCGGTCTGGTTGATCGACGCGCCCGTCGAGCCGTCCTTCGCCGAAATGACGATCTTGGCGGTGGACGTCTTCACGCCGCTCCCGCCGCCCTTGCCGCCCTTGGCGTCGCCGCCCTCGGCGCTGGCGCTGCCCCCGCAGGCGGTCAGGGTCAGGGCGCCGACCACCAGGACGGCACATGCTCCCACTGCGCGCCGCACTGTCTTGTCCGCCGTCGTCACGGGCTGCTCCGGTTTCGTGTGAGGTAAGTGATCCGCTCCAGTACGTGGAGGAGGAGCGGCACGGCGCCCGCCGGGGTTCCTCCGCGGGCACCGTTGGCACGACCACGTGACACAACCGGGACAATGCCCCGCCCCGCCCCGCCCCGCCTCACCGGAC
>NZ_JAHHIU010000376.1 GCF_024539815.1 Streptomyces hayashii | reverse complement strand
GCACCTCACCCTCCCCCAGCACACCCTCCGCCTCGGGAGACGCCACCAACTCCAGCGCCTCCAGACTCCCCCGCTCCACACTGTCCAGACGCCACGCCTCCACGCCGACCGGCACCGCCAACGCGTCACCGGCCGCGGACCTGATGAGCCGAGGAACCCTCACCTCGCCCTGACGCACCGCGGCTTGGTCCTCGCTCCACGAAGCGAACCCGGTCAACGCCCGCCACGAACCTTCGGCATCGTCCACGTCCACGAGGCCGAGGCGACCGGGGTTCTCCGCCTGCACGGAGCGCACCAGCCCCCATACCGCCGCTGCTTGCAGATCCGAGACGAGGTCGCCGGCACCGGCGACAACGGCTCCCCGAGTGACCACCAGCAACCGCGTGTCCGCCAACCGGTCATCGGCGAGCCACTCCCGGACCGCGCCCAAAGCGACGGCCACGGCGTCCGCACCACCGACCGGAAGCACACACAGCGCACCGGCAGGCACATCCGCCAGACCCTCGCAGCGGAGGACATCCGCACCGGCGGCCCCCAGCGTCCCGGCCAGGACCCCGTCATCACCGAGCAGGGCCCATTGGGCGGGCACGCCGGCGTGCCCGTCGTCCGCCGGCATCGGCGT
This sequence comes from Streptomyces hayashii, assembly GCF_024539815.1. Classification (GTDB taxonomy): domain Bacteria; phylum Actinomycetota; class Actinomycetes; order Streptomycetales; family Streptomycetaceae; genus Streptomyces; species Streptomyces hayashii. The sequence continues at coordinate 4,098 of NZ_JAHHIU010000376.1, read as the reverse complement.
CCAGTCCAGCCGGAGCAGTCCGTCGCTCGGCGCCGTGCCCGCGGCCGGGCGGAGCTGGGATGCGGAGACCGGGCGCAGGACGAGGGAGCCGACGGAGGCCACCGGTTCACCGGTGCCGTCGGCCACGTCGATGCGTACCGCGTCGGGGCCCGCCGGGGACAGCCGGACCCGCAGGGCTCCGGCGCCGGTGGCGTGCAGGGTGACGTCCGACCAGGCGAAGGGCAGGCGGCCCTGGCCTGCGGCGGTCTCCTCGGCGCTGACCTCGATGAATGATCCGAGACCGATGGCGTGCAGGGTGGCGTCGAGGAGGGCGGGGTGCAGCCCGTACGCCCCGGCCGTGTCGCGGACTGTCTCCGGGAGGACCACCTCCGCATACACCTCGTCGCCGTGGCGCCAGGCGGCACGCAGACCCTGGAAGACCGGGCCGTATCCGTAGCCCTGGGCGGTGAGCGAGAGGTAGTGGTCCGTGACCTCGATGGCGGTGGCGTCCCGCGGCGGCCATTCGGTCAGCGGCCGCGGGGCCTGCGCAGCGGTCGCGCTCGGCGGGGCCAGTTCGCCGGTGGCGTGGCAGGCCCAGTCCGCGGGTGCCGTGTCGTCGCCGGAATCGGCAGCGCGGCCGGGCCGCGAGGACACGGTCACTCGACGACGTTCGCTCTCGTCCGGCGCGGAGACCCTGACCTGCATCAGGACCGCGCCCTCGACCGGCATGACCAGCGGTTCCTGGACGGTCAGCTCCTCCAGGCGGCCGCAGCCCAGTTCGGCGGCGGCGTGCAGGACCATCTCCACGTAGGCGGTGCCGGGGAGGAGCACGGAGCCCAGGATGGCGTGGTCGGCGAGCCAGGGATGGGTGCGCAGGGACAGCCGGCCGGTGAAAACGAGGCCTTCGTCGTGGGCGAGCCGGACGGCGGCGCCCAGCAACGGGTGCCCGGCCGTCTCCAGCCCCAGTCCGGTCGCGTCGCCGAAGGCGGCACCGGTGAGGTTCGGCCAGTAACGGCTCTCCTGGAACGGGTACGTGGGCAGTTCGGTCCGCCGGGCCCCGCTGCCCGCGAAGTACGCCGCCCAGTCGACCACTGCTCCGGCCGCATGCAGGCCGCCGAGAGCGCCGAGCAGGGTGCGGGCCTCGGGGCGTCCGCCGCGCAGGGCAGGCAGGAGCGTGCAGTCCGTGTCGGCCGGCAGGCTCTGCTGGGCCAGGGCGGTGAGCACGGAGTCCGGCCCGAGCTCGACGAACGTACGGACGCCCTGGCCGTGCAAGGCCTTCACTCCGTCGGCGAAGCGGACCGTCCCCCGGACGTGGCGGACCCAGTAGTCCGGCGAACACAGCTCCTCGGCGGTCGCGACCTCACCGGTCAGGTTCGAGACGACCGGGATCAGCGGAGCCTCGTACGACAACCCCTCCGCGACGGCACGGAAGTCGTCCAGCATCGGGTCCATCAACGGCGAGTGGAACGCATGACTGACCGTCAACTGTTTGACGCGCAGGCCCTCGTCACGCCAGCGCGCTTCCAACTCGGCGACAGCGTCCGCGTCCCCGGACACCACCACCGACGACGGCCCGTTGACGGCCGCGACCGCCACCCGCTCGTCCAGCAACGGCAGCACATCCGCCTCGGACGCCTCCACCGCCAGCATCGCGCCACCCACAGGCAGCGCACCCATCAACCGCCCACGCGCCGCCACCAACGCACACGCGTCCTCCAGCGACCACACCCCCGCCACAAACGCCGCGGCAATCTCGCCGATGGAGTGACCGGCCACGAAGTCCGGCCGCACACCCCAGGACTCCAGCAGACGGAACAGGGCGACTTCCATGGCGAACAGGGCCGGCTGCGTGAACTCCGTCCGATCGATCAGACCGGCCTCGTCCTCGGCCTCGGCCGCGACGGCGTCCGCGTCCTCGTCCGTCTCCGCGAACAGCACCTCCCGCAGCGGACGGTCCAGCACGCCGTCGAAGTACGCGCACACCTCGTCCAAGGCGGCGGCGAACACGGGATACGTGCGGTACAACTCCGCTCCCGCGCCCACTCGTTGGCTGCCCTGCCCGGACATCAGCACCGCGACGAGACGATCCTGCCGGGCGGACACCGTTTCCACGCCGAGGGCGCCAGGGTCGGACAAGGCCGCGAGGAGCTCGGGGCCCGTCTCCGCGATCAGCACCTTGCGCCGCTCCAGGGCCGTGCGGGTGACGGCGAGGGAGTAGGCGATGTCCAGAAGCGGCAGGTCGGCGTCGGCGGAGAACAGGTCGCCAAGGCTGTGGGCTTGGGCGGCGAGGGCGTCCGAGGTCTGGCCCGACAGGAGGAAAGGCAGCGGCCGTTCGGGCGCCGCGGGCTGCACTGCCGGGGTCGAAGCGGTCACCGGGGTCTGTTCGAGGATGACGTGGGCGTTGGTGCCGCTGATGCCGAACGACGACACACCCGCGCGACGGATTGTGTCACCCTGCGGCCACTGCTGCGCCTCGGTCAGCAGGCGTACGGCGCCGGCGGACCAGTCCACGTGCGGAGACGGCTCGTCCGCGTGCAGCGTCCGCGGAAGCACCCCCTCCCGCATCGCCATCACCATCTTGATCACACCCGCGACACCGGCCGCCGCCTGCGTGTGCCCGAGGTTCGACTTCACCGACCCGAGCCACAACGGCCGCTCCAACGACCGCTCCTGGCCATACGTCGCAAGAAGCGCCTCGGCCTCGATCGGATCGCCCAACGCCGTGCCCGTGCCGTGCGCCTCCACCACGTCCACCTCGGCCGCGCCCAGACCCGCGCTCGCCAACGCCTGCCGGATCACCCGCTGCTGAGACGGACCGTTCGGCGCCGTCAATCCATTGGACGCACCGTCCTGATTGACCGCCGAACCCCGCACCACCGCGAGAACCTCATGCCCCAACCGCCGGGCATCGCTCAGCCGCTCCACCAGCAGCAGACCGACACCCTCACCCCAGCCCGTACCGTCCGCACCCGCCGCGAACGCCTTGCACCGGCCGTCCGCCGCAAGCCCACGCTGCCGCGAGAACTCCACGAACGTCGCCGGCGTCGACATCACCGTCACACCACCCGCGAGCGCCATGTCGCACTCACCCGCACGCAACGCCTGCGCCGCCAGATGCAACGCCACCAACGAGGACGAACACGCCGTGTCCACCGTCACCGCCGGCCCCTCCAGACCGAAGCTGTACGCCAGCCGGCCCGACACCACACTCGCCGCATTGCCCGTACCCAGATGACCGCCGACCTCCTGCTGGGCGGCGACGAGCAGGTGGCCGTAGTCCTGGCCGTTGGTCCCGACGAAGACGCCGGTGCGGGAGCCACGGACGGTGTCGGGGGCGACGCCGGCCCGTTCGAAGGCCTCCCACGCGGTGTGGAGCAGCAGTCGCTGCTGGGGGTCCATGGCGAGGGCTTCGCGCGGGGAGATCCCGAACAAGCCCGCGTCGAAGCGATCGGCTCCGCTCAGGAATCCGCCCACGCGTACGTAGGTGGAGTCGGGTCGCTCGCCGGACGGATCGAACAGGGCGTCCAGGTCCCAGCCACGATCCTCAGGGAACCCGCCGATCGCGTCCCCGCCCTCGGACAGCAACCGCCACAACGCCTCCGGCGAATCCACACCACCCGGGAACCGACACCCCATACCCACGATCACCACCGGCTCGTCCACGAACCCCGACACCGCACCCGCACCCGGCACCGACACCCGCGCCACCGGCGCAGCGACCACCGCGCCCACCAGACGCTCCCGCAACCACCCCGCCAGCACCGCAGGCGTCGGACGGTCGAACACCACACCACTCGGCAACCGCAACCCCGTCACCACACCCAGACGGTTACGCAGCTCCACCGCCATCAAGGAGTCGAAGCCCAGATCGCGGAAGGCGGTGTCGGACTCCAGGTCCGCGCCGGAACCGTAGCCGAGCACGCCCGCGGCTTCCGCGCAGACGGTCTCCACGAGGTGGGAGAGCTGCTCGGCGGCGGACAGACCGGCGAGGCGCAGGACGAGTGGCGGTACGGCGGTCTCGTCACTGTTCTCGACCGTGGTGTCGAGGGCCTGGCGGGCCGCGGGTATCTCGTCGAAGAACGCCGACGCCCGCACGGAGGTGAACGCCGGAGCGAACCG
>NZ_JAHHIU010000375.1 GCF_024539815.1 Streptomyces hayashii | reverse complement strand
ATTCAAAACTGACTGAACATGCGCCAATTACTGCACTTGCCCAACACTTGCGAGAAACCCAAAAAGCGCTTGATCTCGGTGAGGATGATGAGCTTCCTGTCCTGCCTCAAAAGCCTGGGATTTATTACTTCGAAGCGAAATTTAAGTTCTCCACAGCAGCGGAACTTGGCGAATTTGGTGAGCGATGGGGAACAATACGGGCCAAAGCGCATGACGGAAAAATCCCTCGTTATTACCCGAGTCGGGTGAAGCATCACTTAGCGGCATTGGCAGCAGGCAAACCGATTCCATTTTATTTAGGGAAGCGAGAGTCGATAGCTGATCGAATCAAAAATCACGTCGAATCGCTCTTGGCGTCCGGAACGTATGCACTTAAGCTTCGGGCAAGACCGCACTTAATTCGTGATGTGGAAATTACATATAGTTATCAGAGTTTCGAGGCGCCGCCGACATCTTACTTCGGGGTTGGGTTAATCGAGTCTGAACTACGAAAAATACTGAATCCGATTCTGGGGAAACAGTGAGCATGGAGAAAGTACAACTGTTGTTGAATCAGGCCGGCAGCCTCGTGAGGGAGACGAACGCCAAACTCGCAGCAAGCGGTGAGCTGTTCAACCTCTTCTCCATCACCCGAATCGAGCGGGCCGAGGTCAACACTCACTCGGCCATGATCGCAGAACTCTTGAGCCCCGAGGGCCGTCACGGTCAAGGTGTGTACTTCCTTGAACTGTTCCTGTCGACAATGGGTTTCGAACACGAATGCAGCCTCAGCGACGCCAGGGTGCAAAAGGAGCAGATTTTCGCGGGGTACGGTCGTGTGGATGTTGTGATTCACCTGATGGATCACCTCATCCTGATCGAAAACAAGATCGACGCCCTCGACGGCAACCAACAACTCAAGCGTTATGACGATATTGGAAAGGCCTCAGGCAAGCAGTGGCAGTTGTGGTACCTGACAAAGAAAGGTACGGAGGCGCACGCAAGCAGTCATTGCGGCGTGAGCTACCGTCGACTGTCGTACCAGGAACACATCCTCGACTGGCTTGAGCGGTGCGTCAGCACCTCAAGCGCGACGCCGGCACTTCAGCATGCATTGATCCAGTACAAGAATCTGGTCCAGAAAATCACCGGGCGAGCCATGACCCATACCACACGAAATGCACTGATCGAACTTCTCATTGCCGACGACAATTTGCAGGCTGCCGAGGCCATCGCCCAGGCACTGCCCCATGCGAAGGGGACAGTATTGTTCGGCTTCTTTGATGCTGTGCGACACGCATTGTCAGAGCGTTGTACGCCCGTGTCATCGCCGATTGACTTTACCGGGCATGACAGTAGCGAGGCGAATTGCCGCAAGTGGTTCTTGCCCAAGGCATTGAGGTTGAAGCACGTGGGGCAGTTTTTCGACATTGGTGTCGAGGGAATGCTGCTACGAATCGAGGTTGCCACTGATGCGCTGCATTATGGCGTGGTGCCGGTCAGTAGCGGGAAACTGGCGAGCGATCGAGGGTTGTTGGCGCAAACGCCTCAATTGCCTTTGTACCTGATGTGGCGGAATTGGAATGCGTTCAAATGGTACTCATGCCTTTACCAGGACAACGTGGCCAGCAAAATTGACTGTTTGTCTGACCCCATGGCATTGGTAACGGAGGTGCTGCGCACTGTCGAGCTGATCAAATCTGAGCTGTCTGGCCAGCCTGAGTTGCAGTGTGCAAGTGTCAGTGCGACGCAACCACAAGCAATGCCAGTCAGTTGACTAGCCAATTTGTCGGTTGAAAGCTGGCAATGTACCGTGCCGTTTTATGTGGGCCGTCAGTAGATAGACCTCAATGAGAGATACCATCACCGGGTCAGAGACCGTAATGACTGCAATCCGTGCTTCACCGTCTTGAACTTGAGGCACTAGATTTTTGTCGTTCGCAAACCCTGTGAACCGATGGTTGGGAAAGGTTCGCCAACCGTCTTCTCGGATGCTGGGCGTCTTAACATGGTCCCAGACCCTATGGTGCAGGTTGTTCCGGGTTGCCTTGCCGATATAGAAGATTTGCCCTTCAGGGGTACCAAAAAAATACACGCCGCTCTTGCACCCAACACCATCGCCCGTGACCAGCATTCCCGAGTTGGTTGGGTCCGACCAGTCGCCGATGGCGGGACTGGCGTCACCAAAGGCGAGTTCTATTGTGACCCTGTCCAATATAGCAGGCATGGCCTGGGCAAGATCATTTACCAGGGTGAATGCTTCTTTAAAGTCCACTTTTCCCCACCGTTCGCTATCCGTTTAGGCCAGCATTGGCATAATTCTTTTGGGGGCAGACTTCTCCCCCCAGAAACGTCCGCTACTGGCTGGTTACCGCCTTTTGCTAGGCCCAGACTACCTTATCTTTGGCTCACTTCGCGTATCGGTCTAAGACTCTCGGACCGTGCTACGCGGAATTCGTCCAAGGGGGCTTGAGGCCTGCGCCCTGATAACTGACGCCATATGTGGGTAGATGATCAAGTATTTACCGCGCTGCTGGTTATTTTCGCGAAGCGGTATAGGCCTGGTTGAACGCTTTACGCTGATTGCGACCAGAGGTCGCTATTCGATCTATCTCGATAGAGGATCGTGGGTACTCCTCTTCGCACCGGTTTGAACGAATCGTGGCGGTACCAAGCCTAGCCCGCGCTTTTTTAGGTTTTCAGCAAGGTATCAAAAATAAATTCGTCCTCCAGCTACTGTAAGTGTTTGAAAAATAAAGCATGTCAATACCATTGACATTTGAAAATAAATGTGAGTTGACTGATCTTTCGGTCGTTCCTATGATGATTGAAATTCCCGTGTTTCAGGCCATCCATGAGCACACCCTCTATTTACCTGACTTGTCTCGATTGAAACCTATGGCCCCGCAGGGAAAATACGAACCCACCCATTACGCGCTGCGCATTCAGCGATTAAGCCGATTGCGACGGTGCAGGTATTGAGTGTCCACATCTGATGCGAGCACGTGGAATAAGTAGGTAGAAGCGCCAACCTAACGCGAGGCCTTTTAGTTTTCGGCGGAAGCTTTGACCTCTGTAGGCGCGTCTCTGATTTCAACCTGATGGCGGCGGAGACAAGTCCGGATTCGTGAGAAGTAAGTCATGAAATCATGTTCAAGCTGTTCGTCGCTGATAGCCATACGTTGCTTGGGAATTTAATAATTAGGAGTGAAAATTTAATGTTTGAAACTTACCCGTCGCCGCAACAGAACATGCATTTGTTAAGCGTAGGGGATGATACCCTCGTCTGGAAAATCGTGATGCATTCAGACGCGACAAGGTGGTTCTATCTGACTCAAATCTTCTTTGAGCCGGAGAGCGGTGAACCACTTCACAGTCGGATGATAATGATATCGGATTTGCATGAATTTCTTGCTTTCGCAAATGCTCCATGGCGGAACTCTAGTATTGGCAGTGTTTACCTGATAAGCCCTATGGGAGGCGATACGCCGACCAATGATTGGGATTTTGACCTGTTGACAGGTGTTACTGAATTTTCACGAGATGAAGATGGCGAGGCGCGTTATGTCTTCGATACCCGGTGGGGTAAAGGATACTCGGTTGAACCGGACGGTATCTGGGATCAAAAACAAGATGGCAGAATCGTTTACACTTCGCTAAGGAAGATGTCTCCGAAGGATTACTCGCTGGAGGCTATAAAGTTAGCGTGCGAGAAATTCAAGGGTGACTTAAAAAGCGCGCTACTGTGGCTTCTTGCGCCTCAGCCTGCTCTTGGTGGTAAATCGCCCTGTGAGATTACGGAACAGCGAATCTTAAAGGAGCTTGGAGGGCAAAGGTTATAAATCTAGGGAGGAATACGCAGTGTTTGACTGTCCGCAGTTGGTAATGGCAAATACACAGGATCTAATAGCCCGAGTGAAAGTCCATCTTGGACTGGAATGCCTTAACTCCATGGCCGACCTGCGCTCGGTTCTATCAAGCCCCAGGCTCGCGGACTTTTTCGTCCGAAAGCTGAACTCGACTCAGCTTGCCGTTGTTGGGGATAGTTTCTTGTCAAAGCATACGTTACTCGGGGATTGGCGGTATAAGACATACGGCATGAGTTTACGGGAATGGGAAGAAGTCCAAAGAACGGTTGAAGTAGTCGAGAGTTTTCCGTTCGGCGATTTATCGATTAGTCGTCTCCAGATCTGGCCTTTCGACCCCCGAGAATTGTCGCTGGAGGCAATGAAGTTGGCGGTTGCAGTCTCATACCATGATATGGAGCTTATATATGAGCCAAGAATCTTCGGTGCGATCAACGAGTTACTTGCGGAATATAACATTGAAGCGGATCCAGAGGCGTAACGTAAAGTTGTAGATGCCGATGGTACAAGTTGATGCATAATTTATCTAGGTAAAAACATAATTATGAGTCCGAGTTTGGAAATTCTACTGCATAACAAATATCCTGAGCTTTTGGGCGAGCAGGAGGATGGTGAATACCGGCCAAGAGTCTGGGGATTTGAACATCACGATGGGTGGAATGTTATCGTCGACACGCTCTGTCAGAGCATTCAACACCGGATTAAACATGCGCCTGGGCTTGTCTTAAAGGTCACACAGGTTAAAGAAAAGTTCGGAGAGCTACGTTTTTACTATTCTGGCGGGGATGACTACATCGAAGGTGCGGTGCTTTTCGCTGAGCTTCTCTCTTCTCGTATCTGCGAGCAGTGCGGTCAGCTTGGCCAAAAGATGAAAATTAAAGGATGGGTGATCACGCGGTGTCCAATACATACACCGGAGTGACTGTAGCCACTGAGAATTGTGATTGGT
>NZ_JAHHIU010000374.1 GCF_024539815.1 Streptomyces hayashii | reverse complement strand
CCCCATCGCCCCATCGCCCCATCGCTACGACGGACGAACGACCGAACCCAGCGAAGGAGACACACGGATGACCGGGATGCGCACGGCCCGCGGCCCCTGGCGGACGCACCACAGGCGAGCTCCGGTGTTCACCGCGCTGACCGCCCTCCTGGCGGCGCTCCTGAGCGGTGTGGGGGCCGCCGGAACGGCGCAGGCCTCGCCCGCCATGGACCCCCATGGGCGGCACACCGCTGCCGACCAGCGCCGGCCGGCCCGCGCGAAGGGCGTGCTGGCGCAGGTGCACACCGCGGGGCGGGTCAAGGACGCCGGCGGCACGGTGCAGTACAGCTGGCCCGGCGTGTACTTCGAGGGCCGCGTCAGGGGCACCGGCGTGGGCGTCGTGCTCGACGACCCGGCCGCCGACTACGACGTCCAGGTCGACGGCGTCACGGTCGCCACGCTCGTCACGCCCGGCCGGACCACGCACTGGATCAACGGCCTGCAGAACCGCACGCACACGGTCCGGCTGGTCAAGCGCAATGACAGCCCATGGGCCACCAGCGCCTTCGGGGGCTTCGTCGCCGCGCCGGGCGGCGCCGTGCTGAGCAGACCGGCGGCCCGCAACCGCCAGATCGAGTTCATCGGCGACTCCCTCACCGTGGGCTACGGCAACCTCTCGGCCTCCCGCGACTGCACCTCGGAGCAGGTCGCCCGGACCACCGACGCCGACGTGAGCTTCGGCGCGCTCACCGCCCGGCGGCTGGGCGCCGACTACCAGCTCAACGCCTATTCGGGCCTCGGCATGGTGCGCAACTACAACGGGGGCTCACCGGACGTCACCTACCGGACCTACTACGACCGTGCCCTGCTGAACGTGCCCGGCGACGTCTGGCGGAACCCCGGCACCTGGCGCCCTCGGCTCGTGGTGGTCGACCTCGGCACCAACGACTTCTCCACCGCCGTCAACCCCGGTGAGCCGTGGACGCCCGACAGCCTCGCGGCCGCCTACCGCTCGGCGTACGGCGACTTCCTCCAGAAGCTGCGGACGCGCTACGGGGCCGCGACGACCATCGTGGCCGTCGGCGCCGGGCAGTTCGCCGGCCATGTCCAGCAGGTGGTCGAGGCACGCAACGACGCGGGCGACAGCCGGGTGCGGTACTGGCCCCTCGACGACTCGGGACTGGACTTCCAGGGCTGCCACTGGCACTACTCGGCGCACGACGACCGGCTCATCGCCGACCGGCTCACCTCGTTCATCGGCGGTCTCCCGACCGCCTGGTGACGGCGCCGGGCGGGAAGCGGCCGCCGGACGGCACGGGAAGGATCCGCCGACGGCCGCCCCGCCGGTGATGCCGGGCCGGTGATGCCGGGCCGGCGGTCACCGCGGCCGTGGACCGGGACGGCGGGGCGAAGCGGCCTCTCCCGGGCGCGGGACCCGGCGGTCAGCGGTGGGTCAGGACCGCTGTGTCCGAGCCGAAACCGACCACCAGCCGCCCGTCCGGAGCTACCGCCAGTCCCCTGACCCCGGCCGGAAAGGCGTACGCGCCGGTCTGCGCTCCGGTGGTCGCCTCCCACACCCGCACGGTTCCGTCGTCGCCTCCCGCCGCGACGACGAGGCGGCCGTCCAGCAGGCCCGCCGCCCCTGCCCGCACGTCGCCGGTGAGCCCCGTCATGGGCGGCCCCAGTGGTTCGCCCGTGGTCAGGTCCCACAGATGGACGTCCCGGACCTGTCTCCGGTCAGCATGAGACCGCGGCCCGCGAGCGTTTCCAGCGCCAGGGCCCGGACACCGTCCTGCCGCGGCTCCACGCCGATCCACGCGCTCGTGGTCAGGTCCCACACGCGTCCGGTGTGGGTCACGGCGACGAAACGGTCCTCCCAGGCCGCGAAGAACTGGATGGACGTGCTGGTGTACTCCGTCGTCGACCGTCCGTGCAGCTCTTCCCGGGTGGTCAGGTCCCACATGCGCACCGTCTCGTTCCGCCCGCGCGTGATCAGGGTGGGTCGTCCCCTCACCGTGCCCACGGTCAGCAGGTCCACGACGCCGGTCCGCCCCGTCAGGGGTTCGCCGACCTGTCCCCCGTCGTCGAGATCCCGGATCCGCAGGCCGTCCGAGTCGGCGATGACGACGACGTGACGGCCGTCCACGACGGCGGTGGCGAACTTCTGCACGGGCTGTGTCAGGCCGGCCGGCCTGCTGCCCGTCTCCCGCTCACCGTCGAGGTCCCAGACGCGGACCGATCCGTCTTCGCCGCCGGTGACGGCGAGGTGACGCCCCTTCACCAGCGCCGTCGCCACTCCCCGCACGGTGTCCTCGTGGCCGACCAGCGGCAGGCACAGATGCCCGTGGGTGGACAGATCCCACACCTGGACGGGCTGCCTGCGGCCGGCGTACGCGACGAGCGCGGCGGGGCGGCCGTGGAGCACCCTCACGGCGGCCGTCTCCACGGACCAGGCCGGCACGGGCTCACCGACCTCCTCGCCCGTCGCCAGGTCCGAGATGCGCACCTCGTAGGCGTCGGCGCTCACGGCCAGCGCACACTCGGACGCCGGGTCCGTCGCCAGGACGTGCGTCATGGCGTTGAGCTCCATGGTGCCGCAGACGCGCATCTGCCCGTCCGGCGCGGGGGGCTCCCCGTCCTCGGCCGCGGGAGACTCCTCGGCATGGTCGCTCCCGGCGCCGAGCTCCTGTCCCGTGATCAGGTCCCACGCCCGGACGGCTCCCCCGGCGTGGCCGGTGAGAGCCATGGGGCGGCCGTCCGGTGCGGCCGTCGCCAGAGCGGAGAGCCTGCCCGTGCGGATCCTCAGGAGCTCATCGCTGCGGGTGAGGTCGGCCGGATCCCACACCCGCACCACGCCGTCGGTGCCGCCGCCGACGATGACCGGACGGCCCTCGACCAGTTGTGACGCGAGCAGGGTGACCCAGTCGTCGTCACCGGCCCGGAACGAACCGGCGAGCTCTCCCCCGGGAAGGTCCCACACCCGGACCGTCCCTTCGTGACCGCTGGTCACCGCGAGGGGGCGGCCGTCCAGCACCACCGTCGTCAGTGCACGCACCGCGCCGGTGTGTCCGGTCACGGTCCTGCCGAGAATCCGGCCGGTGGCCAGATCCCACCAGTGCAGCGTGCCGTCCTTGCAGCCGGCGACCGCCAGTCCACGGTCCTCCACGACCGCGGTCGCCACCGCGCCCACCTCGGCCGGGGCAGGCAGCGCGCACCGCAGCCGGGAGTCCAGGCCGCTGCCGGTAGCCCACCGCACCAGCCAACGGCCGCCGGTCTCCTGACCGACCGGCGTCCCGGCGATGTCCCTCGCCAGCTCACGGTCTCCGTACCGGGCGGCGTCCAGCGCCAGCACCTGCCGCCGCACCCGCGCGCCGGCGTCGCGGTGCACATGGCCCGACGCCCGGTACACGGCGGCCGCCGACGTCTCCCGTGGTCCGGCGGCGCCGTCCAACGCCGCGAGGACCTGCTCCGGGTCGCCGTGCACCAGCCACCCGGGATCGGTCAACCGGCCGCCCACCGCCGCGACCTCACGGGCCGGGCCATCGCTTCGGAGCTCTTCAGACATGACCGGCACGGTAACCACCCCACCGGCCTCCCCGCACGAAGGGGAGCCAACCCCGGTAGCGATATACGTAGTTCCCCGCACCCGCACCGGCACCGGCACCGGCACCGGCACCGACGCGGCGAAGGGCTGCTCGGGAACGTCACGGACGACGGCGGTGGTCATGGGGCGCTCGCGGCGCTCGACGCCTTGCGCGTCCGCCGACGCGGGCCCCGCCGCACCCCGCCACCGTCCACCGTTCCCGGGGAAGGCCACACCGCCCGCGTCCACCGGATGCCGGAGTGCCTCGTGTGAGCGGGCGGGCGGCGTGGCAGCGATGCTCCATGCCCCTCATGGTCACCCGCGAGCCGGGAAGCAGCCGATCCCGGAACCGGCCCGGAGCTCCTCCGCTGCCGGCGCTGCTCGCCGCCGCGCACGGCGGTCCGGCCCTCGCGGTCACGGTCGTCGCCGGTCTGCTCGCGGTCCGCGGCGCTCTGCGTCCGCTCGACGCCGTCCTCGTCACCGCGGCGGTGTTCACCGGCCAGCTCACCGTCGGCTGGGGCAACGACCTGCTGGACCTGCGCCGCGACCGCGCCGTCGGTCGCACCGACAAACCGTTGGCCGTCGGCAGCCTCCCGGTCGGCCGGGCGGCGGGAGCCCTGGTCGTGGCCGCGGTCGCCTGCCTCGTGCTGTCGGTGCTCGCGGGCTGGCGCACGGCGCTCCTCAACGCCACGCTGGCCACCGGCGCGGGACATGCCTACAACCTGGGGCTCAAGGCGACCGTGTGGTCCTGGGCGCCGTACGCGTGCGCCTTCGGGACGCTGCCCTCGGTCGTCACCCTCGCCGGCCCCGACCGGGTGTGGGCGCCGCTGTGGATGACCGGCGCAGGCGCGGCGCTCGGTGTGGGGGCGCATCTACTCAACACGCTGCCCGACCTCGCCGACGACGAACGCACCGGCGTCCGCGGGTTGCCGCACCGGATCGGCGAGCGTCGCTCGCGCGCCCTCGCCGCCGTGCTGCTGCCCGCCGCCTCGCTGCTCACCGTGCTCGGCCCGGCAGGAAGGCCCCCGGTGTGGGCGTGGGCGGCCCTGGGTCCGGTGATCGTCCTCGCGGTGGTCACGCTGGTGGCCCGCGGTCGTACTCCCTTCCGGGCCGCGGTGACCATCGCCCTGGTCGACGTCGTGCTGCTCGTGGCGTCCGGCTGATGACGTCCTCGGCGCACCGCGCCCACCTCACCGCGGCCTGCCCGCGCGTCCACGGATCCGCGATCCGGAGCCTCCCCTCCGACCGGGCCACGAGGGCGTGACGCCCACCCCACACACAGCCTCACCACCCCA
>NZ_JAHHIU010000373.1 GCF_024539815.1 Streptomyces hayashii | reverse complement strand
GCGGGCGGTGGTGCGCGCCGGACGGGCGGGCGGCGGTTCCGCGGGGCGGTGTCGCACGGTCGGCCTCGGCGAGCAGCGCCCAGTCCTCGCGCAGCCGCGCCTTGCGCTCGGCGGAGCAGACGGCCGGGTCCGCGGCGTCGGCCGCGTCGAGCACGGCGCGCAGCAGGAGCAGCCGCCGGGTGTCCTGGTCGCGCACGAGGAGCGCGAGGGTGTCGGCTCCGCCCCCGGTGCTGCCGAGTTCCGCGAGAACCCCGTCCGGGACCGGTGTCGCGATCACGACGCGACCTCGTCGCGGTGGACCACCGGGGTCGTGTCCGTGGCGAGCCGGGCGGCGATGTGGTGGATGAGGCGCTGGAGGTCGGCGCAGTAGACGGACGGGTTGCGGAAGCCGTGGCCGGCCCGGTACCGGTGGGCGTAGTGGCCGCCTCCGCAGACCCTCAGCAGGGGGCAGGCCCGGCACTGGTCCGCGAGGGCGGCGGCGCCCTCCTGCCGGGCCGCCACCGCGGGATGCCGCAGGGCCTCGTCGAAGGCGTGCCGGAAGACGTCCAGGCCGGTGCGCGCGGCGCCGTCGTAGGCCGACTTCAGGGAGTCGACCTGCTCGACGGAGCCGTCGGTCTCCACCACGACCGCGTCGACGGGCGCGAGCCCCAGGGCCTCCGTGGCGGCGGGCAGTCCCAGCAGGAGCGCGACGCACTCCTCGAAGAGACGGATCCGCGTCTCCCGCCGGCCGGCGGTCCACCAGCGGTCGAAGACCGCGCACAGCCACTGACCGTGCCGGGCGTCCGCCCAGTGGGGCGGCGGGGCGGACCAGTTGCCGTGCGGCAGCAGCAGGTTGAGCGCGGGCGCGCGCAGGGTGAGCAGGGACTCGTACGTCTCCACCGGGTCCAGCGTGACGTCGACGACGGTCAGGACGCCGGCGTAGGCCTGCGGGGCGCGCTCGGCGACCAGCAGGGCCCCGCGGGAGGCGGCCGGCCAGGAGGGGCGGCCGGCGTGGTCGACGCGTCGCGCGTTGTGCGCGGCGAGACCGCCGTCGAGGCTGACGCCGATCCGCAGACCGGCGTCGGCGAGGACCGCGAGCCTGCGTGCGGTGAGGAGGGTGGCGTTGGTCTGGACGACGGCGTCGACGGTGCAGTGGGCCGGGACGCGGTCGCGGACCAGCGTGGTGAATCGGGCCAGTGTCTCCGCGCCCGCCAGCAGGGGTTCGCCGCCGTGCAGGACGAGGGAGAGCGCGGGCAGGACGTGGGCGCGGGCGTGCTCGGCGATCCGGGTCGCGGTGCGGTCGAGGACCTCGGGGGCGGCGGACGCGGGCCGGGAGCGCCAGGTTCGGTCGGGTCCCGCGTAGAGGTAGCAGTAGGTGCAGGCGAGGTTGCAGCGGCCGTGCACCTTCACGATGAACTGCCGGAAGGCCTGTCCGGACACTCCAGCACCCCCATGCCTTCGGCCCTGTGCGCCGCACGGAGGCGCATTCCCGGATCGACGCCGGACACAAACCCTGCCCGACCGATTTTGTCCGAGTCGCGCACACATCAGACCAGAACTGACGCCAATCGACCGGCCGAACGGCCTTGACCGGCACCGGCCGGCACCGGCCGGCGCGGGCGCCCGGGGCCGCCACGGGGCCGACGCAGGCACGGAGCGGCACAAGCAACGGCCGTGCAACCGCATCCGGTTGGGGGGTGGCGTGTCGTCTTCAGAGGGCGGAGTCGAACCCCCAGAGCGTCTCGCTCGATCGTCCTGCCCGGTCCCGCAGTTCCGCGACGACCTCGCGCAGCACGGGATGGCCGATCGTGCCCAGCTCGGCGAGATCCAGCGCCAGCAGATCCGGCAGCGGCTCCGCCGCGGAGGCCTCCTCCGGCATCACGGTCTCCTCCAGCGTCACGGTCGCCACCGGCGTCACCGTCGCCACCGCCGCGTGCGTCGTCCCCGTGGGCTCGCCCCGTCCGTCCATGCCCGTCCCTCCCGGCTCGCTCGGCTCACGTCACCCGCTCCAGTGCGGCCAGCCGCTCCGCCGTGTCGGCGGGCGTCGGGCCGTCGGCGACCAGGCCGCCCTCCGGAAGCCGCGACCACTCCGCGCGGGCGATCCGGTAGGCCTCGCGGGCCGCGCGCGGCCGCGCGGCCGCCTCATAGGACCTACCCCGCCAGTGGTGCGCCTGCGCGCCCAGTTCGACGGCCTCCTGACGCCGACGATCGGTTTCGGCCACCCCCTCCGCCTCCCGAGCGGCCTCCGCCGCGTCCCGGAACGCGTCGACCGCGAGGTCGAGGCGGGCAGGACGGCGCAGGCTGCGGTAGGCCTCGTACTGGACCTGGCCGAGGTCCAGTCGGCAGCGCGCGGCCAGCAGCGGGTCCTCCGCATCCGCCGCGGCGAGGCCGAAAAGGTGCTCGGCCTCGCGCAGGTCGACGCGGTCCCCGCGCAGCCGGTAGCGCAGCATCAGGGCGCGGCCGAGCAGCAGCAGCCGGTGGGCGACCCGGCGGCTGCCCGCCGGGGTCTCCATCCGGCAGTCCCGCAGGACGCGGATCGCCCGGGACAGCATGCCCTGGGCGCGCGCGTACGGAAGTCCGGCCAGCCGCAGCAGCGCCTCGCCCCACTCGGCGAGGACGTCGGCGTGCGCGGGCGCGTCGCGGGACATGCGCTGGGCGGCCTGCTCGAAGCGGTCCGCGGCCGTCTCCAGTTCCACCGGTTCGCCCGTCTCGGCGTAGCGGGCCACCGCTATACGGCCGGCCCGTGCCAGCAGAGCCGCGCGCTGGCCCTGTTCGCGCACCAGGGCGAGGGCCTCGTCCACCCGGGCCTGGGCGTCCCGCAGCGGGCCGCCCGCCTGAAGCAGCGCGTCCACCAGGTCGAGCAGGATCCGTACGCGCGCGCGTGCCGACTCGGCGTCGTACGGCTCCGCGCCGGAGTCCAGGGCGTTGCGCAGCGACTGCGCGCCCTGCTCGGCGTAGAGCCGGGCCTGGCCCGGGTCGGCGGTGGCGCCGGACAGCCGCAGCAGGATCCTGCCGTGCTCCAGGGGCAGTTCGGGCGGCCGCTGCCTGCGGTCGGGCCAGACGTCGGCGAAGGCCTCCAGCATGCCCACGGCGCCCTGGAGCAGCGCGCTGTCCCCGCCGAGCCGCCACTGCGCCTCCAGGGCGCGCACCCGCTCCAGGGTGAGTTTCAGGGCCTGGTTCTCGTCGAGGCCGGGGGCCGCGCACGCGACGGCGTACTCGCGGTCGGCGCGGCGCAGCAGATCCAGGGCGCCGGTCGGGTCGCCGCGCCGCCTGCGGTCGGTCGCGGCCGCGTGCAGCACCCGGGCGAGCACGGCCCGTTCGTGCAGCCGGCGCGGATGCGCGGCGGCCCGTTCCGCGGCCGCCTCGGCCTCCCGGAGCAGGTCGTCGCCGCCCTGCACCTCCCACAGACGCAGCGTGCAGTGCGCGTACTCGGCCCACAGTTCGGGATCCGCGCCTGCGGGCCGCTCGTGTCCGGTGGCGCCGCGCAGCAGCTGCACCGCGTCGATGACGTCCTGGATCATGCCCTCGGCGTCGAAGCGTTCGATGAGCGCGCGGGCGCGGCGGACCGCCCGGTGGGTCGGCCGGTCCGCGTCCTGTGCCGGGCCGGTCCGCCCGTCGTGGCTCTCGAACTGCTCGGGCAGCGGCATGAACCGGCGCAGGACCCGGGCCGCGACCTCGGCGAAGGGCTGCGGCACGGGGGCCTCCTCACCGGCGCCGCCGTGGTCGGCGTGGTCGGCGGGCCGGGCGGTGGGCGTGTACGGGCGGCCCGCGCCGCCCTCGCCGAGCTGGGCCAGTGCGAGAGCGGGGAAGTTGGGGCCGCCCTTGCCGAAGCGCTGCTCTATGTACTCCGAGCAGTGCTTGAGGACGAGCATGGCCTCGTCGCGGCCGAGCCGGGACAGCAGGGCGTCCCGGATGTCCGGCTCGATGCCGTACCACTGGGCGCCGCCGTCGGCGTGGTCCTCGGACGCGCGTGTGAGGAGGCCGCCGACCAGTACCTCGGCGAGCTCGGACGGCCCCGAGTCGGGAAGCATCGTGCGCTGCACGAGCTGCATCACCGGCAGACACAGCGGCGCGGCGGCGAGCTGGACCGCGAGCCGTCCGGCGGCCGGGGAGGCGCTGGAGCTGAACCTGCTCACCCGCTCGAAGGGCGTGCGCCGCCGGTCCGCGCGCGAGGCCGGCGCGGGCTGCTGATCCGCGCGCACCCAGCCGACCGCGCCGGGCACCGGCCCGCCGCCGGCCAGCAGTCCCGCCCATGCGCCGAGGGCGACCGGCTCGGGCGGCAGGACCGGCACGGGCAGCGCTCCCCTGCGGGCCTCTGACGCGACGCCGGCCGGGGTGCGCACGCGCAGCGCCGCGGCTCCGCGGAGCGTCTCGCCCCGGCTCAGCTCGCCGAACATCACGGGCAGTCGTGTGCGGTTCCACAGACGTTGCGGCAGCGGCTGGAGCACGGCGACCGGACCCTGCCGGGAGAGCTGGTGCAGCAGCCGGTGCGCGTGGCCGCTGTGCCACAGGGGCCCCGCGCAGTCGCTGACGAACAGGACGATCCGGCGGCCGGTGGGGTCGCTGAGCCGGTCCGTGGAGTGCAGCGGCGCCGTGTAGAGGTCGGGGCTGCGGCTGACGGCCGCCTCGCCGTCCGGGCCCTGGTGCAGATGGCTCACCCGGATGTCGGAGAAGGCTCCCAACTGGCCGAAGACCTGCTGGAGTTCGACGAAGAGCCGGTCCCACACGCGCATCGACGAGGAGGCGTCCAGGACGAGTTGCAGCCGGGCGTCGCGCCGGGTGACGGCGCGGTGGACGGGCAGGATCAGCCCGCCCGCCTGCGCGCTGCGCTCCGCCGTCGCCGTTTCGTCGAGCGTCGTGCGCAGGGGCGGGGCGGGGCTGCGGTAGCGCTGCAACCGCCTCAACGCGCGCTGGAGTTCGAGCAGGGAGGGCAGGGC
>NZ_JAHHIU010000372.1 GCF_024539815.1 Streptomyces hayashii | reverse complement strand
GATTCAGACAGAGAAAAACCGAAGCCAAGGTATCGGCAAGCCTTACTACGCCCCTAAAGAGATTGTGGCTGTAAGCACGACCTCCGATATGTATTCAGCGAGAAACCTAGTGTCGCTGGCTGTGAAGCTTTCTGAGCCTCTTGCAGGGCGTGACTTTGACTACGTCCGGCACGGGATGACCAGCAGTGACTATAACCCGGCGTTTTTATGCATGCGTTTCTACCCTGATTGGGTCAATAAAGGTGGGCGTCATACCTCATCTTCCAATGAGAAGGCGTTCCAGCAGGGAAACAAGCAATTTTTGAAGCAGTATCCAATCTACGACGAGTTTGGGGAGCGTCTGACGGGAGGTAAGGATCTCACATGGCGGCTACGACCTACGTGGGTGAAGCGCCGGAAAGAAATGACTGGCAGTTCGCATGGCTTACTAGCAATGTTCCTTGGACACGCCAGTACCGTGACAACTGACATCCACTACGACAACTCTGCTTTAGCCCAACAGGAACGATACGATCGGTTAGAGTCTGAGCTAGAAGCAATTATTAAGCTGATGCGCGCAGGTAAGTTCGAAGGAATGCTCGGTATTCCGCCTCAAGAAGCCGCTACCCAGCTTCCTCTCAAGATCTTCCACATTCCGGGGATGGAAAAGCCACTTTGGGGCTGCGCCAATCAGTACAAACCCACTTGGCTGGGGGCAGCTCGACACGTAGAACCAGGAAAAAGGTGCTACGTCATCAGCCAATGCACATTTTGTTCCCAGTGCATCATTTTTGAAGACTCGCTCCCATATTTGATTGAGCGTCGCATCCACGTGGTCGAGATTATCGATGATCAGCCTCCTACCGCGTCTGACTACAGCAGCAATCACGAACTCGAACTGGCAAAGATTGAATCAATTTTCGAACGCTGGGATGACGAACAGGCAATCCGAGAAGCGTCACGGTATCAGCGTCGTAAAACCCCACTCCTCCCTCGGGATCTGAATTTTCTCCAAGTGATCCTAGAAGAAGAGGACAGGCAGAATGAAGAATAAACTTGATGATGCGACCCAAGCCGCGCTCGACACTCTTGCTGAAGACATGGACATTGATTTTTCCGAGGATATGCAGGATGCTGCTGAACAAGAGATTGAGCAACTTTTGCTTGAAACTGGCGGTGAAGCCCGCCAAATCGAAAGCACTTTATTGAAAAAGCTGGAGCTCTACCCTGAGGGTAACTTTCCGGTATCCGCTTACTCTTTATATAGCGACAGTAGCTGGATCATCTTCAAGGACAAGGACGGCACCGTAACTCGCGTCACATTTGATGACATGTCGGAACATGCGATTTCAATTAAAAAATCTATAATTTACCACCTCATACCTGATTACGCGCCTTTTGCGGGTATCCGCTCCTACACAACAACTTTGGGTCATGCTCGCAATTTTCGCAGACTCGTAAATTACGTATTGATTGACAACCATCTGTCTGGCGACCTGGAGTCATTGTCATTTATTACGCCTAGGCTTTTAAATGACGCTCTCGACCGGGCAAAAGAAGTACCCCAGTTCACGCATTACCACTATCTTTTTTTGCACATCCGTTTCTGGATCGCATTGAGTGCACAAAAGCTAATCCCGGAAGAAAATCGTTTAGCTGTATCGGCGACGTCAGTAGACACCCCAGAACGACGAAAGGACGTTATTCGGCATTTTACCGGCTCGCTGGCGACTTGGGCGCCATATAATGAAAGCGATCTCAAAAAACTCGTTGAACACGCGCTTTTCTGGACTGAGAAAGCCATGCCGCGAGTTCGTGAGGCGTCCGATTACCTGTTATCCCGCAACTTTGTCACCAGCAATTACAAAACGATATCCCGGGTCGTCGAAGACCTAGAGCTTGAGAAAAATCTAGATGTTGTAGTTGAAGGTATCCGAATAGTAGAGATTCAAAAAAACAAGCGTGACTATGAGACCGTCTTTTGGAACTATTCATGGATTAGCAGCTTTCAGCGCTCCCTGACCTCCATTCGCAATGCACTCTACATACTGGTCGCCCTAGTCACTGGACTGCGCGTAAGCGAGTTAGAGGCGCTCAAATTTGAACACGTCATAGAAACGAGGAACGGACGCTTCAAATTACAGGTTACCCGATATAAAACCAGTCAAGATCCTAACTACAACGGAGACATTAGCTTCATACCGCTCCCCAAATTCGTCGGCCAAAAGCTCAAAGAATTTAAGAGTCTTCGCGACGATCTTGATCAAAAACGAGAAGGCTTTATATTCCAATCCGTGCTTGGCAGGAGAAAAGTCGTCCGCCAAGGATCTGTCAAAATCGAGAACATCACCAAAAAACTCCAAGAAGAACTTGGAATAGATCGAATCCACACTCATCGCTTCCGGAAAACGATTGCCGAAATATTGATCAATCGTAACGAACGCAATGTTGATATTATTAGACTCTTATTCGGACACGCTAGTTATGCGATGACGCTAAGGTACATCGGCCGCAATCCTTACATCGTTCAAAGCGTGGCGAAAGCAATTGAAGAAAATTATATTCAAGAGTTTACCGACATCATAACGCAGGTTAAGCACTCAACCTCCTCTGGCGATAATGCTCGCCGTTTGGTAGACAAGATTGCTGCCCGTCCGGATGCGTTCACCGGACAAAACTTGAAAGTTACGGTCTTCACTTATGTGACCCACTTGCTATCTTCTGGTGAACCTTTGTTCATCCACCGGACGGCCATGGGCACCTACTGTGTTAGTACAGAGATGTACTCCTCACCCGACCTGCCCCCCTGCTTGGCACACTACAAAACTGTGGTTAAAGGTGCGCTGCCAGAGCCTTCCAGCTGTGATACCTCATGCCCACATGCGCTTATTGTTAACAAAGCGGCCAAGGCCTTGGAAGATAACACGAACTTTTATCAAGACATGTTGATTCGGGCAGGCGACACGCTTTCCGAAACGTCCAAGGCGATGCTCCGTAAAAAAGTTTTGGATAACACTAGGCACCTCGAAACTCTGAAGACTAACGAGCAGTATAAAATTATTCCATCCATGGATATTCACGCATGAGTAGCCAAGCCACCCGTGACAAACTAATAAGTATTATCAAAGAGCACCAGCTCAGTCACGGCCAGACCAAGCTTCCTGTCCTAAAGCTCGCGGAACTAGCGGGTATTAGTCGGCAGGCGTTCAACCGGTATTACGACGATTTGAAGGCTTATTCAACCGGGAAAGAATCGATCGCTAAACTGCTTGTCGACGACAACGCCTCGCTGAGTGAAATAATCGAAAATAACGAGGCCCGCATTTACCGGCTGGAGCAGGAGATCGCATCAATCAATGCAGCGCATCAGGCTGAGCTCGAATCCGTGATTTTGAATCATACTACGACTTTGATGAACAACGACATCATAGCATTCAACGCTAACCAGTTGTCGTCTACGCTCACCAATCAAAGCAATCACAATGCTTTCATGAGAAAGCGGCTAACAGAACTTGAAGTTACTAATGCGAAGTTAACGATTGACGCAGTTACCGCTTCCAGCGCATCCTCATCGGCATTTTCTGAAAAATCGGACAAGAACTTCATCACATTCGACCTAGATCTCACGCTCGCGAAAAAGTCTTATGCGCTCTCCAAAAACTTCTCAACCTACGAAGATGCGAAAGATCTAGCTATTACGAAGGCTATAAGTGATATCAGAAAATTTCCGACACCCGAAAGTCTTGACATCATCTTTTTCCAAGATAAATACATTTCCGACTTCAGTCTCTTCTGCTCTAGATTATCGCCTAGGCATGATCGCACGCTGATAATTGTACGCCTACCTATCTACAGTCGAGAAGAAATACAAATAATACTTAAGGACATGCACCCACTCGCATCGGTAGCTATTCATGTTCCGCACAGCTCGTCTGACGCCATAATTTCGGCAAAACGGAAGTTTAGTTTCAGAGATATTCCCGAAGAAGAGCTTCAAGATGCAGACTCCGCAAAGACCCCGCTCATCACTTGGGGATTTGAAAGCGTAGTAGTATCGAAAATCAGGCAGGGCGACTGATGATCAATTTTGACTTCAAACCGATTAGTTACTACAGCATTGACCTTGGAAAAGATGTTAACCATTACATTATGACTGCCAATTACAAGAACAAGTGCCTGATGTTAAGCATGGTTAACTTATACCTTTACGAGAAAACAAGGTCATCCGAGCAAACATCCAAAAGATACGTGACATTAATCACCAGCTTCTACAAATTTATTTCCCAGCTGTCAAGGTTTCGCGCTGTTAATCCAGGCGATTATCACTTTCATGTTATAAACGCAGATTTGCGAAAATGGCAAGTTTACCGTCAGACGCGCAGGGTTATGCTAAACAGCGTCCATCCTAGCTCAGATACCATCTACAAGGACGCATGTGTAGTTCTTCATTTTTTCAAGTGGTTGCATGACAAAAAAATCCCCACCGGCGTAATAATCACACTGAAAACTTGGGTCGCAAACTTCAAAGACCGCCGAATGTTGAGCTACATCCAAAAAAAATCCGAATCAGTTTTGGACACGAATTCTATCCGAGTGCTCGACCGAGAAGCGCGGCAGAAAAAACCCAAGCGCCTTATATCCAATCGGGACATTACGACCCTTCTCGACAGTTATCCAGACCAGGTTTACAAAGTCTTGTTCAACTTTGCGCTGGCAACTGCCATGCGCCCCATGGAGCTTGTGAAATTTCCCTACATGGGCATTGGCAAAAACAGACACATCCTTCCATACAGCGAGATGAAAAAGGACGTTAAAACGGTTCAGTACGAGGTCTTCGGGAAAGGGGCTAAATTCAGGGACATCATAATTCCCGCCTACGCATTACAAATGCTAGACGAAAGCTACATTAAAACCGAATATGCAACGAGGGCAAAGCTGTATAAAAATAAATTTGGTAAGAAATGCCCGCTTTCCGCCCTGTT
>NZ_JAHHIU010000371.1 GCF_024539815.1 Streptomyces hayashii | reverse complement strand
ACCCTATAGGGCTTGTTCCGCTGGATTGGCGAACCGTCAAGATCGACACCGAGGGCGACCTCATCTACTGGGTGACACCCGGCGAGGGTAGCCCTTACCCGGTATCTCCTGAGCACATGCTCCACTTCAAGCTCTTCAGCTTGGACGGTGTGGTCGGCCTTTCGCCGATCGAGCACCAAGCCGAAACCATGGGCCTTGCCAAGGCTGGCCAGCAATGGTCGGCGCGTTTCATGCGCAAGGGCGGTTTCACCGGCGGGTACGTCATCTACGACCAATTCTTGACCAAGGCCCAGCAAGCCCAGGTGATGGAGAAGTTCCCGGACGTACGCAAGGCGGATGCCGACGACATTGGGAAAATGGCCATCCTGCAGGGCGGCCCGAAGATTGAGGCCGCCGGCATCACACAGAAAGATGCCCAGTTCATTGAGTCCCAGCAATTTCAGGAAGAGGCTTTGGCCGGCATTTATGGCGTGCCGCTATGGCTGGCCAACCGCGCCGGTAAGACCTCGATCATGGGCTCAAACCTTGAGCAGCAGCTCACCGGCTTCATAACCTTCGGACTTAAGCCCTACATCGACGTGGTGGAGGACGAACTCAACGACAAGATCTACCGGACAAAATCTCGCTTCGTCGAGTTTGCTGTCGAAGGCCTGCTACGCGCCGATAGCGCAGGTCGGTCCACCTACTACGGCAGTGCGCTTGGAGGTTCTGGTGGGTCGGGATGGATGACCATCAACGAAGTCCGCGTGAAAGAAAACCTGCCTCCCCTGGAAGGCGACGAATACAACCGGGTCACCCGGTGGGAGATGGATAAAAATGGCGAATCTTGAAGTTCCGTTTGAGCTCAAGGCCGTTGACGAGGCCGGCAACTTCGAGGGCTACGCCGCGGTATTTAACAACGTGGATCTAGGCGATGACGTGATCTTGCCTGGCGCCTTCACTCGCGTGAAGGCAACCCGTAGCGGCAAGCTAAAACTCGCTCTCTATCACGACCTTACGCGACTGGTAGGCGTTGCCGACTACACCCAGGACGATCACGGCCTTCTACTCAAAGGGAAGGTCAACCTCAACGTCAGCTACGCCCGCGACGCCTATGAGCTGATGAAGGCGGAAATCCTCGACAGCATGTCGATCGGCTTCAACACCATCAAGGCAGATTTCGAGGACCGTGCCGGGCGGCGTGTTCGCCTCATCAAGGAGGCCGAGCTGTGGGAGGCATCCTTTGTACCGTTCGGCATGAACCCTGAGGCTCAAGTCCTCAGCGTCAAGTCGGACATCAGGCTTTTCGAGAAGGCCCTGCGCGAACGCATGGGTCTTTCGCAGAAGGAGGCGGCGGCAGTCGCTTCGCTCGGCTATACCGCGCTACGCCGTGATGGCGGCAGCGAGGCCACGGCGATCGTGGATGAGCTGAAAGACATTTCCAACCTGTTCACCCACCATTTCGGAGTATCGCCATGAGCGAAGTAGCAGAACTGAAGGATTCCCTGGAGCTGCAATTGAAGACCGGTTTCACCGGATTGCAGAAAAAGTACGACGCTGCGATTGCCGAAGTTGAAAAGGGCAATCAAGTCACCACCGATCTGAAGAGCCAGATCTCCAAGCAGAAAGACGATCTGCAGCGCGTAATTGACCAGGTCCAGGACCTGGAACAGAAGGGCGTCAAGCTGCGCGGCGGCCCGGGCGAGGGTAAATCGTTCATCGATATGATCAAGAGCGATGACAGCTACAAGTCGCTGTCTTCGAACTCGGCGAACCGTGCCGAGATCGAGGTCACCAAGTCCGATCTGGCCGCCATGAAGGAAGTGAAGGTCACCAGTGCTGGCATCGTTGCGCCGATTTACGACCCGATCATCCAGCCAGGCATTCGCCAGGAGCTGCGCATTCGCGACCTGCTCACCGCCATCCCGGTCACCGGGCAGAGCTACACCTACTTCCGCGAGAAGCTGCATACTCGCGGCGCTGCTCCGGTAGCAGAAGGGGGCACCAAGCCAACCAGCGACGTGACTTTCGAACCGGTAACTGACCGCGTCAAAAAGATCGCGGTATGGATGCCGGTAACCGAAGAAGCGTTGGCCGACGTGCCCCAGATGCAGGGGTATATCCAGGAGTTGCTGCGCTACGACCTGAAACTGGAAGAGGAAAATCAGATCCTCAAAGGCGATGGTACTGGCGAAAACCTGAACGGCCTCATGACCCAGGCCACTGTCTACGATGCCACCTTGAACAAGGCCGGCGACACCTCGATCGACATCGTGCGTCGTGGCATCTATCAGGTGCGCAAGCAGTCCAAATTGTCGGCCGATGGCGTCGTGATGAGTGAGCTCGACTGGATGAACATCGAGCTGCAGAAAGACGGTGAAAACCGCTATCTGTTCGCCAATCTGCAGGGTCTGGTTACCCCGATCCTCTGGGGCCGTCCGGTTATCACCTCGGACAGCATGGACGAGGGCGATGCGGACGACGGCGGCGAGTTCCTGATCGCCAACTTCGCCCGTGCTGCAATTCTCTTCGACCGCATGACCTACCTGTTCAAGATGGGTCTTATCAACGACATGTTCATCAAGAATATGATGGCGTTGCTGGCTGAAGAGCGTCTGGGCCTCGGCGTGCGCCGCAAGGAAGCTTTGGTCAAGGGCAACTTCCCCAAGTAAGCCTGAATCCTACGTAACCATCAAAACGCCGGCGTGATGTCGGCTTTTTTTTTTTGGAGGGAGCATGAAAATCAAAGCTTTGTGGGGCTTCACGGGCAACGCCGATCTGCTCAAGGCAGAGTCAACCAAGGTAAAGCGCGGGCAGGTGTTCGATGATGTTGACGACGAATACGCCTACACGCTGATCGGCAAAGGTCTGGTCGAGGAAATCGGCGCCGACGGAAAGTCCAAGTCCACCAAACCCAAGGATTCGAAGCCAGCCGCGCCGAAAGAGAACAAGTAAATGATCGACCTTGCTCGCGTGAAACTGCATCTGCGAGTCGATAGTGATGAAGAAGACGCTCTGATCGGTGGCTATCTCGAAGCGGCCGAGGCGCACGTCGAACAGCACTGCGACCGTAAGCTCGTGGATGGTGACCCGGTCGATCCCGCTGAAATGGGGCTTACCCGGGACGTTGAGCAGGCTATTTTGCTGCTCGTCGGGCACTGGTACTCAAATCGTGAGGCCGTGGTCATGGGTGGTGCGCCGTCGGCCGTCCCTCTCGCAGTCGACAGGCTGCTTTGGTACAGGAAGCGCTTCTGATGCAGGCCGGAAAACTGAGGCATCGCGTTCGTATCCAGCACAAGGTGACATCACAGCACCCGGTAACCGGCGAACAGCTGACGGATCAGTGGGTTGATTTCGTCAAGGTCTGGGCTTCGCTCGAGGACTTGAGCGCCCGTGATTTGATCGCGGCGCAGGCGATTCAATCTGAGGCAAAAAGCCGGGTAGTTATTCGCTACCGTGATGGAATCACGGCTGCAATGAGGGTTGTGCTGGCTAGCGGTGCCGTTTGCGCAATCGTTGGCCCGCCCCTGATGGATCCCAACTCGCGCAAGGAATATCTCACGCTGCTGGTGTCTTCGGGGGTGAACGATGGCTGATTGGGTATCGTACAACCTCACCGGCGCCGATGCGCTTTCAGCCAGGTTCAAGGGTCTGACGGAGGAGATGCGCCGCAAGGTGGTCACGCCGGCGGCCAAGGACGCCATGGATATCGTGCTGCTGGATGCGAAGGACCGCGCCGCACGCATCGACGACCCTGAAACCGCCAACTTCATCCCGGCCAACCTGGCCATGGTGGAGCGTAAAGCACTGGGCGAAGAGCTCGGCGCGGTAGTGATCTCGGTCGGTGTTCGAATGCGTAAAAAAGGCCAGAAGGGTGGCAACACTTTCTACTGGTGGTGGGTGGAGCTTGGGACCGAAAAGAACCGCGCAAAACCGTTCCTCCGGCCGGCGCTGGCCAACAACCGCGAGCAGCTGTTTCAGGAATTTCTCAGTTCGGCCAAGTATCAGCTGATCAAGCTGGGGGTGAATGAATGATCGCTCCAATTTTTCAGGTTTGCGCCGCGAGCCTGGCCGTCACTGCGCTGCTCGGCGCCGGACCCACGCGCCTTTACCCGCACGGCGAGGCCCCGGAGGGGGTAGAGCGGCCCTATGCCGTCTGGCAGGTCATCAGCGGATCGCCGATCAACTTCCTCAACTGCGTACCAAGCACGGACCGCTACGGCCTTCAGGTCGACGTGTACGCAGAAACCGCTTCTTCCGCTGATGACGTAGTCATGGCGCTGCGCCGGGTGATTGCTCAGCACGCGTATGTCACCGGCTTCGGGATCGACGACAAGGATAAGGACACCCACAGCTACCGCAAAGGCTTCGATGTTGCCTGGCTGGTGAGTTTGTAGCTGTAAACCAGAAAAGAACGACCCGCTCCGGCGGGTTTTTTTATGCCTGCTCAAAAGTGATTTTCCAGGAAAATCGGGGAGTACAAATTGACCATTAAAACCCAAGGCACGGACCTCTATGCCATCGACCCGCTCACCAAGGCGATTTTGGTAGTGGGCTGCTTTACCTCCCTGGACGGGATTGACACCAGCATCGCGCAGATCGAGACGACCTGCATGAACTCCAGCGCCCGGGAGTACGAGGCCGGCCTCGCCGAGCCCGGTTCTGCATCGTTTGGCCTGAACATTGATCCGCAAGAGCCCGCGCACGTACGCCTGCATCAACTCAAAACCGCCGGCACCAAACTGCTTTGGGCGATCGGCTGGTCTGACGGCCGCGTGGTGAACGCCCAAGGTGACTTGGAAGGCATTCCTCCTACTGTCAGCCAGGCAGGCGGTCTGTCGGCTATTGCGCTCACCACCGGCGGTACGGGCTACACCTCAGCTCCCACAGTCGCCATTACCGGTGGCGGCGGCACTGGCGCAACTGCTACCGCAACCGTTGCTGCAGGTTCTGTGACTGGATTCACCATCACGAACGCAGGCACCGGCTACACCTCTGCACCGACTATCGC
>NZ_JAHHIU010000370.1 GCF_024539815.1 Streptomyces hayashii | reverse complement strand
GCCGGGGGGCCGGGGCGGGACCGTCGTCCGGCTTCCTCTCCAGCCACAGCCGCCGTCGCCGGTAGGCGGGCGCGGGCAGGGGTTCGCGGACGGGGACTCCGGGCGGCCGCTCGGCCGGGTCGAGGGCGGAGGCGACGAGGTGGGCGTTGGTGCCGCCGAGCCCGAAGGAGCTGAGTCCGGCCACCCGCCGCCCGGGCGGCGCCGTCCACTGCTCGGCCGCGGTCACGGGCCGGAACGGCGAGTGGGCGAAGTCGAAGCGCGGGTTGGGGGTCTCGCAGAACAGGGTGGGCGGCACCACCGCGTGCTCCAGGCTCAGCGCGACCTTGACCAGGCCCGCCACACCGGCCGCGCTCAGCAGGTGGCCGACGTTGGCCTTCAGACTGCCGATGGCGCAACGTCCGTACGGCTCCTCGGCGCCGGCGAACGCGTCGGTGAGGGCCTTGAGTTCCATGGGGTCGCCGATCCTGGTGGCGGTCCCGTGCGCCTCCACGAGCCCGATCTCGTCGGCCCGGCGGCCGGCCGCGGCCAGGGCCTTGCGGACGACGTCGGTCTGGGCGGCCGGGTTCGGCGTGGTCGTTCCCATGGTGTGGCCGTCGTTGTTGACGGCCACCGCCTCGATCACCGCGTGCACGCGGTCGCCGTCGCGCAGGGCGGCTGCCAGCGGTTTCAGCAGGACGGCGCCGCAGGCCTCCCCCGGCACGATCCCGTCGGCCCGCTCGTCGAACGGCCGGCACCGCCCGGTGGGCGACAGCACCCGGGCGGCGCTGAACTCCAGGTAGGGCCGCTCGTCCAACAGGATCTCCACCCCGCCGGCCAGGGCCAGTTCCGCCTCTCCGGACAGCACGCTGCGGCACGCCAGCTGCACGCTCACCAGGGAGGACGAACAGGCGCTGTCCACCACCAGCCCGGGGCCGCGGAAGTCGAAGCGGTGGGCCACCTGGGCCGCGAGGAAGTTCTGGTCGGACTGGAGCACGTCCGGGCGCAGGGGCGCGCGCAGCGGGTAGGAGGAGATCCGCCCGCCGACGAAGACGCCCACGTCGCGGCCGCGCAGTTCCTCGCCCCGGTAGCCGGCGTCGGCCAGACAGTCCCGGGTGGCCTCCAGGAACAGCCTGATCCCGGGGTCCAGCACGGTCGCCTCGTCGTCGGTCAGCTGGAACGGCTCGGGGTCGAACCGGTCCAGCCCGTCCAGGAATCCGCCCCATTTCCCGGTGCTGCGGCCCAGTTCGTGGTCGGGGCGGTAGTAGGCCTCGGTGTCCCACCGTTCGGCGGGCACCTCGGTGACGGAGCAGCGGCCTTCGAGCAGGTTGCGCCAGAAGGCGGCGACGTCGGGGGCGCCCGGGAACCGTCCGGCCATGCCGATGACGGCGACCTTGCCGTCGGTCCCGCGGCCGGCCGAGGACGCGGTGGCGGCGGATGCCGTCGGCGCGGGGACGACCGGCGGCGCGGACTGCGGTCCGGGCGGAGCGACCTGCGGTCCGGGCGGCGCGGTCGCCGGTCGCGCCGCCGTGGCGAGCGGTTCGGCGCGCGGGGCGAGGCCCACGGAGGTGAGGTGGTCGTGGAGCTGCTCCACCGAGGGGTGTTCCAGCAGCAGCGACGGGGGAAGGCGTTTGCCGACGGCCTCCTCGACGTGCTCCAGCAGTTCGCCCAGCATCACGGACTCCACGCCGAGATCGGTGAAGTCGGCCGTGACGTCGAGGTCCGCCTCCGGGGTGCCGAGCACCGCGCACACCAGCGGGACCAGCCATCCCGGACCGCTGACGGCGGGCGGGGCCTCCTGTGCCGGGAGCGCGTCCGCCGCGGGTTCCGCCGCGGGTTCCGCCGCCGGCGTGTCGCCCGTCCGGGTGGCCAGTAACGTCTCCACGTCCAGCGGCGGGTCCAGGGGGACGGCCGGCAGCACCGTGCCGCCCCAGGGCATGGCGATCACCTGCTCCAGGATGCGCAGCCCCGTGGCGTCGTCGACGGTGTCCAGGCCGACCGGGGCGCAGACGTTGTCCTTGCCGCGTGCCGCTCCGCTCTGCGTCCACATCGGCCAGGCCACGGAACGGAAATGACCGCCGCCGCTCCGCACCCGGTGGGTCAGCAGCAGGTCCATCGCCGTGTTGGCCGCCGCGTAGTCGGTGACGCCGACGGCCAGGCGCGGGATCAGGGCGCAGGCCGAGGAGGACGCCACGAAGAAGTCGAGCCGGTCGCCCTCGCACAGGGCGGCCAGCGTCTCCATCCCCTCGGGCTTGGGCGCGAAGGTCGCGCGGACGGTGGCGGTGTCCTTGCCGACGAACGCGGGCCGGCCGTCGCCGAGTCCGCCCGCGCAGTGCACCACGCCCGCGAGGGGCCCGAGTTCGGACCGCACCCGCTCCAGGAAGGCGGCGAGGGCGGCCCTGTCGGTGAGCGGACCGGTGTGCACCAGGACGCGCGCGCCGAGCTGTTCCAGCCGCCGTACCCCGGCGACGGCCTCCGCCTCGGCCGCGCCCAGCGCCCCGGGGGTGTCCCACCGGTCGCGGTCCGGCAGCGGCCGGGCTCCGAGCACCGCGATCGCCCGCGCCCCCCGCTGGACGAGGTGTGCGGCGATCCGCGCGCCGATGCCCCGGGTGCCGCCGGTGACGAGGTAGGCGCGGGCGGGGTCCGGGGCGAGCGGGACGTGCCGGGCCAGGGTGGGGCGCAGGACCGGTTCGTAGCGCAGTCCGTGCCGGTGGCAGATCTCGGCCCGGTCGCCCGGCCGACGCCACTCGCCCCACAGCGACGCCGCCAGCCGTTCCGGCTCCGCGGTGGACAGATCGGTGTCGAGAACGGTGGCGTCCAGTCGCCGGTACTCGGCGCCGAGGCAGCGCAGGAACCCCGCCATGCGGGCGCCGGACGCGCAGGGGGCGGGCCCGTCGAGATCCTGAAGGCCGCGTACCGCCTGGATGCCGCGCAGCCGGGCGCCGGGCCGGGCGCCGAGCAGCCGGCGGATCATCAGCAGGCGGGCGGTCCACGGGCCGGGGTCGTCGGGGTCGGGCCGGTCGAGGTCGGTGAGGTCGATCCAGCCGGCGATCAGCGGGTGGCGGGCGAGCAGGTCGTCGGTGACGGCGTCGGCCCGGCTGTCGTCGCCGAACGCCCCCTCGTCGCCGGGGCGGTCGCCGTCGTGGACGAGGACCGGGACGAGAACGCCGGGTGGCGCGGTGCGTCCGAGCGCGTCGGCCAGGGCCCGGGTCGCGGCGCCGTACAGGCAGACCACGACGCCGTCGGCGGGGCCGTTCCCGGCGGTCGCCTCTCCGGTGGGCAGCCACTCGCGGCGCAGCAGCACGGTGTCGTCGGCGTCCTGTCGAGGGGACGGTGTGTCACGGGCGGGCCCGGTGTCCGGCGGGGCGACGGGCCGCTCGGCGTCGTCGTCCTCGCGGATCCAGCAGCGCATCCCGGCGAAGGGGTAGGCCGGCAGGGTGGTGACGCGTGGCACGGCCCCGGTGTGCAGCCGGGCCCAGTCGACGGGTCCGCCGGTCACCCAGTGCCGGGCGAGCGCGCCGAGGTCGGGGTCCGGGCCGTCCGGCAGCAGACGCCCCTGGGGCCGGCCGCCGTGCGGCGCCCGGCCGTGTACGACGCCTTCGGCGCCCGTGTCCCGGCCCGCCGCGAAGGCGGCCAGGCGGTCGGCGGCCTCCGCCGCGTCGGTGGCGAGGAGCGCGAGCCGCGCGCGCAGCGGCTCGCGGCCGATCTGGAGCGTCCAGGCGATGTCGGCGAGCGGGGCCGGCTCGGGGCGGCGCAGCCAGGCGGCGAGGCGGGACGCGGTGTCCTTCAGGCGTTCGTCGTCGTGCGCGGAGAGCACGAGCAGCCGAGGGGCCGGGGCGCCGTCCGTGCCGGGCTGCGCGGGGAACTCCTCCAGCACGACGTGGGCGATGGTTCCGCCGGCGCCGAAGGAGCTGATGCCCGCGCGGCGGGGGCGCGGTGCGCCGTCCGGTCCGGTCGGCCGCGGCCAGGGGACGGCGGTGTCCTGGGCGCGGAAGGGCACGGCGTCCCAGTCGATGTTCGGGTTGAGCCGGTCCACGTGCAGGGTCGGGGCCAACGTGCCGTGTTCCAGCTGGAGCAGGCTCTTGGTGAGCGCGGCGATGCCGGCCGCCGCCTCGGCGTGCCCGATGGCGGACTTCACCGACCCGATGGGCAGGGAGCCAGGCGGACGGTGGTCGCCGCCGAAGACGCGGGCGAGACCGTCGATCTCGACCGGGTCGCCGAGTGCGGTGCCCGCGCCGTGGGCCTCCACGTAGTCGATGTCGGCGGGTCGCAGCCCGGCGTCGGCCAGGGCGTCCCGGACGACCTCGCTCTGCGCGACGGGGGACGGCACGATGTAGCCGTTGGTGCGTCCCGCGTGCACCACGGCGGTGCCCCGGATCACCGCGCGCACCCGGTCGCCGTCGGCCAGGGCGCGGGCCAGTGGCTTCAGCACCAGCACGCCCACCGCCTCGGCCGGCACGAACCCGTCGCCGCCCGCGCCGAAGCTGCGGCAGCGCCGGGAGCTGGAGGTCAGGGACATGAGCCGCTGCTGGACGAACTTGTTGGGATGCAGTGAGAGGTTGACGGCCCCGGCGAGCGCGATCTCGCAGTCCTGGGCGCGCAGTGCTCGAACGGCCAGGTGCAGGGCGGCCAGCGAGGAGGAGCACATGGTGTCGACGGCGAGGCTGGGGCCGTGCAGGTCGAGGACGTAGGAGACGCGGTTGGCGATGTTGCCGAGCGCGCCGCCGCTGTAGGCGGGGCGTCCGCGCAGGGTCTCCTCCACGCCGAAGAAGGCGTAGTCGGCGTACATGGCGCCCGCGTAGACGCCGACCCGCGACCGGTGCTGTTCGCGCAGCCGTCGCCGGGGGTAGGCGGCGTTCTCCAGGGCGGCCCAGGCCGTCTCCAGGAAGAGGCGCTCGTGCGGGTCCATGAGGGCGGCGTCGCGGGGGGTGATGCCGAACAGCAGCGGGTCGAAGCGGTCGACGCCGTCGAGGAAGCCGCCGGTCATGTCCTCGACGGGCCAGCCGGGCCGGTGCCGGTGGGCGGGCAGGCCGGTGACGCAGTCGCGTCCCGATCTCAGGTTGGCCCAGAACGTCTCCAGGTCCGGGGCCTGCGGGTAGCGGCCCGCGACGCCGATGACGGCGATCGCGCCGTCGCTCTCCTCGATCGCGGCCGAAGCTGCCGCGGCGGGAGCGGGGGCCGGGGC
>NZ_JAHHIU010000369.1 GCF_024539815.1 Streptomyces hayashii | reverse complement strand
GCCCCGGATCCATACCCCGCCCCGGATTCATGCCCCGCCCCGGATTCATGCCCCGGACCGGGCGGCGCACCGCTGCCCCCGTCACAGGGGCAGCGTCACCGTGAACACCGTGGTCTTCGCCGTGGGGTTCAGTTCCAGTGAGCCGCCGTGCGCCTGGACCAGGGAGCGCGCGACGGAGAGGCCCAGACCGCTGCCGCCGCGGTCGCGGCTGCGGGCCTTGTCGACGCGGTAGAAACGGTCGAAAACGCTGTCGCGATCGTCGGGTGGAATGCCGGGGCCCTCGTCGGCCACGTGGACCCGTGCGGCGTCCGGCGAGACGCTCACCTCGACGCGGACCGGCGTGCCCGCCGGGGTGTGCACGGCGGCGTTGGTGAGGAGGTTGTCCAGCACCTGACGGATGCGGTGGGGATCCATCCGCAGCGTTACGGCGGCCGGCCCCGGCGTCACGGTCAGCGGATGGCCGGGGTGGCTGACGCGGAATGCGTCGGCCGCCTGCTCGACCAGCTCCACCAGGTCGGCGTTCTCCATCCGCAGCGGTGTTTCCACCTCAGCTGCGTCCAGACGGGCCAGCAACAGCAGATCGTCCAGCAGAAAGCCCATCCGGGCGGCCTCGGCACGCAGCCGGGCCAGATGCTTGTCACGCTCCTCGGGCGCGTTGGCCGCCGCGTACTGGAAAAGGTCGGCGTAACCGCGTACTGACATCAAAGGGGTGCGCAGCTCGTGCGAGGCGTCGGCGACGAAACGCCGCAGCCGCTGCTCGGCCTCCGCGCGCACGGCGAGGGAGTCGTCGAAGTGCTCCAGCATCGTGTTGAAGGCCGTGCGCAGTTCCTCCACCTCGGGCCCGCCGCCCAGGGCGTCCGCGCGCAGGGGGACCCGGGACGCCGACTCGGTCAGATCGTGGGAGGCGATGCCGTGCGCGGTGTGCGCCATGTCGCTGAGCGGTTTCAGCCCCCGCCGCAGCAGCGCCCGGCCGAACACCACGAGCGCCAGCAGGGCCAGGCCGAAGGTGACGACCTGGATCGTGATCAGCTGACCGACGGTGTCCTTGAGGTCGTCCATGGGCGCGCCGCTGACCAGCACCACCCCCGCCTCCACCTCGCAGGCGCGCAACCGGTACTCGCCCTGTCCCGCGATGTGCACGGTGCTCAGCACTTCGGCGTCGGCGGCCGTCTGCGCCTTGGCCAGGGCGGTGAGGTCGTCGACGTCCCGGGGCACGTCACCGGGGTCCTCGGGCTTGCGCAGCACGGGCTCACCCGCGCGTACGTCGTACACGGCGTAGTACCAGCCCCAGTACTTCTTCCCGGCCAGCGACCCCGAGTCCACGATGCTCTTGGACTGGGCGACCTGCGCGATCGCGAGCTGGTCGTCGAGCTGGGCCGACAGATAGTCGCGCATATAGGTGGTCAGGGCCGTTCCGACCACCGCGAACACCACCAACGACAGCGCGCCCAGCCCGAGCGCCAGCCGAGTGCCGAGCCGCAGCCCGCGGTAGGACTGCCGATGCCAGGCGATCACTCGGCGGCCTGCCGGAGGACGTATCCGAAACCGCGTACCGTCTGGATCAGCGGATCGTCGCCCGTCGCGTCGAGCTTACGGCGCAACCGGCTGACGACGAGTTCGACGACGTTGGAACGCCCGCCGAAACCGTATTCCCAGACATGGTCGAGGATCTGCGCCTTGGTGAGCACGGTCGGGGACTTGCGCATCAGATAGCGCAGCACCTCGTACTCGGTGGGGGTCAGCGTCAGGAGCTTTCCGTCGCGCCGTACCTCTCGGGTGTCCTCCTCCATGACGAGATCCGCCACCCGCAGCACGGAACGCTGGAAGCCGGGCCCGGCGCTGCGCCGCAGCACGGTCCGCAGCCGCGCCATCAGCTCTTCCACGGCAAACGGTTTCACCAGGTAGTCGTCCCCACCTCGGGTCAGCCCGGCCACACGGTCGGCGACCCCGTCGCGCGCCGTGAGGAAGACCACCGGCACCATCGTGCCGGAGCGCCGCAGACGGTCGAGCACCCCGAAGCCGTCGAGGTCGGGCAGCATGAGGTCGAGCACCACGATGTCAGGATGGAAGTCGGCGGCGCGACTCAGCGCCTCCTCTCCCGAGTTCGCGGTGACCGCGTCCCAGCCCTCGTAGCGGGCGACCGTCGCCACGAGGTCGGCGATCGGCGGGTCGTCGTCCACGACGAGGAGTCGTACTTTTTCCACCCGCTCATAGTGCGCCACGCGACCCCCGGCGCCAGACCCGCGTCCGCCCTGCGCGCGCATCGATATGCTCTTGAAAGTTGTACGACAGGAAAACGACAGCAAAGCACGGAGAAGCTCTGTTACCTGAGGCCCCGATCTAGGAGTTTCCGTCCGTGACGACCGTCCAATCGCCTCCCGCGCCCCCCACGGCGATACGCCCGAGAGTGGTGGCCCGCACAGGTCTGTACGCCGTTCTGGCCGTGAACGCGGCCGTCGTGACCTGGTTCGCCGTGCAGGCGGGCTTCGCCTCAAACGCGCTGGTCGTCATCGGCCGGTTCGCCGGCCTGTACGCCGCCCTGCTCATGGCGTTCCAGCTGTTGCTGGTGGCCCGGCTGCCCTGGCTGGACCGCCGCATCGGCATGGACCGGCTGACCAACTGGCACCGCTGGACCGGCTTCGGCCTGCTGTGGACGCTGGTCGCACACGTGGTCTTCATCGCCTTCGGCTATGCCGAGTCCTCCTCGATGAACCCCGTGAGCCAGATCGTCGACCTCGCCGAAACCGTCGAAGGCGTTTTCCGCGCGGTCGTCGCGACGGGACTGATCCTGGTGATCGGCGGTGCCTCGGCCCGCTGGGCCCGCCGCCGGCTCGCCTACGAGACCTGGCACTTCGTTCACCTGTACGCCTACGTCGCCGTGGTGCTGGCCTTCACCCACCAGGTCGCGGCGGGGACGACGTTCACCTCGTCGTCCGTAGCCACGGCCTACTGGTACACGGTGTGGGGCGTCGCCCTGGGCTCCGTCCTGCTGGGCCGACTGGTCCTGCCCCTGTGGCGGAACTGGCGGCACCAACTGCGCGTCGAGGCGGTCGTCCCCGAAGCCGACAACGTCGTCAGCGTGTACATCACCGGCCGCGACCTGGACAGAATGCCCGCCCGGGCCGGGCAGTTCTTCCTGTGGCGATTCCTGACCAAGGACCGCTGGTGGCAGGCGAACCCCTTCTCCCTGTCGGCCGCACCCGACGGCACGCGCCTGCGGCTCACCGCGAAGGCGGCCGGCGACGGCTCAGCTGGCCTGTGCCACCTCGCCCCCGGCACCCGTGTCTTCGCCGAAGGTCCCTACGGAGCCTTCACCGCGATGCACCGCACCCGCCCGGAAGCCGTGCTCATCGCCGGCGGCGTCGGTGTGACCCCGATCCGTGCGTTGCTGGAGGAGATCCACGGGCACGCGGTCGTCATCTACCGTGTGGCCGGCGAACGCGACGCCGTCCTCTACGACGAGCTGCGCGAGCTGGCCCTCACCAAGGGCGCCGAACTCCACCTGGTCACCGGGCCGTCGGCCCCCGACCGGCTGGCGCCTCGCCAACTGGCCGCGCTCGTACCGGACATCGCGCAGCGCGACGTCTTCCTGTGCGGGCCGCCGCCCATGATGAACGCGGTCCTGGGCACCCTGCGCGAGCTCGACGTGCCCAAGCCGCAGATCCACTTCGAGCGCTTCAGCCTGGCGGGATGAGAGAGACGACGTGAAGCGAGCACTGCCTGTCCTGGTCCTGTCCGTGGCGGGCCTGATCCCGGTCTGGCGCTATGCGCCGTCGACCGGTACGACGTCCACCAGCGAGGCCGCCTCGACGGCCCCCGCGTCCTCCTCCGGCTCGTCCTCCACCTCCGCCTCGGGGGCGCCGGTCCTCACCGGCCCGACCGTGACGACGGAGAAGGGCGACGTGCAGGTCCAGATCACCTACGACGGCGACAAGATCACGGCTGTGAAGATGCTGAAGCAGCCGAACCATCCGCAGACGACGGCCGCGGTGCCGAAACTCATTGCGGAAACGCTTACAGCGCAGAGCGCGGACATAGACACCGTTTCCGGCGCGACGCTCACCAGCGACGGCTACAAGCAATCCCTGCAGGCGGCGATCGACGCGAAGGGCGCCTGACGTGCAGCGCGTCGAGCACGTCATGGGGTTCCCCGTCTCCCTGCGGATCGACGACCCTGTCGTCGCCGAGGAGACCGGGGACGCCGTGTTCGCCTGGCTGCGCGCGGTCGACGAACGGTTCAGCCCCTTCAAGGCCGACAGCGAAGTGTCCCGCTACGACCGGGGCGAACTGCCGGCCGAGGAGCTGAGCGCGGACCTCGTGGACGTCCTCGCCATCTGCGAGCGCTACCGGGCTGCCACCGGCGGCGCCTTCGACGTCCGGTTGCCCGGCCGCGGCCTCGACCCCTGCGCGGTGGTCAAGGGCTGGGCCGTGCAGCGCGCGGCCGAGCTGCTGACCGGCGCCGGTCTCAGCCGGTTCTGCCTCAACGCCGGCGGCGACGTGGTCGTCTCCGGCGGCCCCTGGCGGGTCGGCGTACGGCACCCCGAACTCGCCGACAGGCTGTGCGCCGTCCTCGACCTCACCGACGCCGCGGTCGCGACCTCCGCACGCTACGAGCGCGGCGACCACATCCTCGACGGCCGCACCGGACGACCGGTCACCGGCATCGACAGCCTCACCGTCGTGGCCCCGACCCTGACCGAGGCCGACACCGTGGCCACTGCCGCCTTCGCCCTGGGCGCGGAGGGCGTCGAGTGGGCGGCTGCGCAGAAGGGGTGCGAGGTGTACGCCGTACTGAGCGGCGGGCGGGTACTGCGCAGCAGCGGCTTTCCGACGGCGGACGCAGCGGCCGCGTGAGCGTCGAGGCGGGGGTGCTGGGAGCGGCGGTGTGGCTCCTCGGATGGGGCGCGGCCGTCGTCGCCTGGACCTCGGGCGGAGGACGGCGCCCTTCGTCACGCCAACGCCGTTGCCGCTGACGGTGGTTCAGGACGCCGCGTCGTAGATCGTTGTTTCTGCGTCCCTGGCCCGCTCCGTTCGGTGCCGTGCTTCTGCAACGCCGCTGCGTTCGGCGCCGTGCTTCTGCAACGCCGATCCGGTGGCGGATTCCGTGCAGGTGCCATCCTGCTGGTGCTGGTGCTGGTGCTGGTGCTGGTGCTGGTGCTGGTG
>NZ_JAHHIU010000368.1 GCF_024539815.1 Streptomyces hayashii | reverse complement strand
GCGGGGGCGGCACGGCCGAGGAGTTCCCCGGCCAGGCGGGCGGCCAGGGCCTCGGGGGTGGGGTGGTCGAAGACGAGGGTGACGGGCAGCCGCACCCCGGTGGCGGCGGTGAGCCGGTTGCGCAGGTCGACGGCGGTGAGCGAGTCGAAGCCGAGGTCCTTGAAGGCGCGGGTCGCGTCGACGGCGTCGGGTGAGTCGTGGCCGAGGACTGCGGCGGCCTGGGCGCGGACCAGCGCGGTGACCTCGCGTGCGCGGTCGGCTTCGGGAAGCTCGGCGAGCCGGTCCGCCCACACCGTGCCGGAGACCGCGCCCGCGCCCGCCGCGGTGCGCCGGGCCCGGACGGGGACGAGGGTGCGCCACAGCGGGGCCAGGCCGGTGGCGGCGGCCCGGGTGCGCAGCGCGGGCAGGTCGAGGTGCGCGGGGACGAGAAGGGGGCCGTGGCCGTCGGCGCAGGCGGCGTCGAGGAGGCGCATGCCGTGCTCGTCGTCGAGGGGCAGGACGCCTCCGGAGGCCATGCGGCGCCGGTCGGTGTCGCCGAGGTGGCCGGTCATCGCGCCGGCGGTGGCCCAGAAACCCCAGGCCAGGGAGGCGCCGGGCAGTCCGGCGGCCCGGCGGTGCGCGGCGAGGGCGTCGAGGTAGGCGTTGGCGGCGGCGTACCCGGCCTGGCCGGGGCTGCCGACCACGCCGGCGAGGGAGGAGAACAGCACGAACGCGGTGAGGTCGAGGCCGCGGGTGAGGTCGTGCAGGTTCCAGGCGGCGTCGGCCTTGGGCCGCAGCACGGTGTCGAGGCGTTCGGCGTCGAGCGCGGCGAGGGTGCCGTCATCGAGGGCTCCCGCGAGATGCAGCACGGCGCGCAGCGGGCGGTCGGCGGGGATGCCGGCCAGCAGCGCGGCCAGGGCCTCGCGGTCGGCGGCGTCGCAGGCGGCGACCGTGACCTGCGCGCCCGACTCGGCCAGTTCGGCCACCAGTTCGCCGGCTCCGGGCGCGTCGGCGCCCTGGCGGGAGGCCAGCAGCAGGTGGCGTACGCCGTGGGCGGTGACGAGGTGCCGGGCGGTGAGGCGGCCCAGCGCGCCGGTGCCGCCGGTGAGGAGGACGGTGCCGTCGGGGTCCCAGGGCGCGGCCGCGGAACCGGTGGGGGCGGGGCGCGGCAGCCGGATCAGCCGGGGGGCGGTCACCGCGCCGGCGCGCAGGGCGAGTTGGGTCTCCTCGCCGGCGAGCGCCGCGGGCAGCGCCGTCCAGGAACGCGGGTCGCCGTCGGTGTCGGCCAGCACGAGACGTCCGGGGTGCTCGGACTGGGCGGAGCGCACCAGACCCCACACGGCGGCGGCGGCCAGATCGGTGACGTCCTCGCCGGGGACGGCGGCGACGGCGCCGGAGGTCAGCACGACCAGCCGGGCGTCCTCGCTTAGGGCGTCGGCGAGCCAGCGCTGCAGCGTGCCGAGCGCGTCGGCGGTGAGCCCGCGGACCCGGCCGGCGGCGTCGTGCACGGTCAGGTCCAGCAGGACGAGGGGCGGCACGGGGCCGTCGGCGACGGGGTCGAGGACGATCCCGGCGCCGGCGAGTGCGTCCGGCACGCCGGGCGACGGCTCGCCGAGCACGCCCCAGGACCGCTCCCGCGCCTCGGGCTCGGCCAGGGGGACGGCGGTCCATTCGACGCCGTAGAGCACCTCGCCGTCGGTCGTGTCGGCGGTGAGGGTCCCGGCGGTCATGGGCCGCAGGACGAGTCCGCCGACGGTGGCCACGGGGGCGCCGACCGCGTCCGCTGCGTCGAGGGTCACCGTGTCGGGGCCGGTCCTGCGCAGCCGTACCCGCAGGCTGGTGGCGCCTCCGGCGTACAGGGCGGTGTCGGTGAAGGAGAACGGCAGCCGGCCGGGCCCCTCGCCGTCGTCGGCGAACAGGCCGGCGGCCATGACGGCGTGCAGCCCGGCGTCCAGGAGCGCCGGGTGGAGGGCATGGCGTGCGGCGTCCCGGTGCTGGTCGGCGGGGAGTTCGACCTCGGCGTACACGTCGTCGCCGTCGCGCCAGACGCGGCGCAGGCCCTGGAAGGCGGGGCCGTAGCCGTAGCCGACGCCGGCGAGGGCGGGGTAGAGGCCGTCGACGTCGAGGTGTTCGGCCCGGGCGGGCGGCCAGTGGGTCTGCGGCTCGCCGGGCGGCGGCGGGACGGGGGTGAGGCTGCCGGTGGCGTGCCGGGTCCAGGGCTGGTCGTCGCCGTCGGGGCTGGAGTGGACGGTGAGCGGCCGGCGGCCGGCCGGGTCGGGGGCGCCGACGCGGACCTGGACGCGTACGCCGCCGGTGACGGGGAGCACCAGGGGGGTCTCGACGGTCAGTTCCTCGACGCTCTCGCAGCCGGCCTGGTCGGCGGCGCGCAGGGCGCACTCCAGGAACGCGGTGCCCGGCAGCAGCACGGCGCCGTGCACGGCGTGGTCGGCGAGCCATGGCCGGCCGCGCAGGGTGAGGCGGCCGGTGAGCAGCAGTCCGTCGCCCTCGGCCAGGGTCACGGCGGCGGCGAGCAGCCCGTGGTCGACGCCCGCGAGGCCGAGCCCCGCGGGGTCGCCCGCGCTCGTCACCGGGGCGGCCGGCCAGAAGCGGCGGTGCTGAAATGCGTAGGTCGGAAGGTCCACGGGGCCGGTCGCCGGGCCGGGCAGCAGCGCCGTCCAGTCGACGTCGGCGCCGGCGCAGAACGCCTCCGCGACGGACTCGGCGAACCGGGCCGGGCCGCCCTGGTCGCGACGGAGGGTGCCCAGCGCGACGCCGCCGTCCGTCTCGTCCAGGG
The DNA here is from genome assembly GCF_024539815.1 of Streptomyces hayashii. Lineage (GTDB taxonomy): Bacteria > Actinomycetota > Actinomycetes > Streptomycetales > Streptomycetaceae > Streptomyces > Streptomyces hayashii. The sequence continues at coordinate 2,618 of NZ_JAHHIU010000368.1, read as the reverse complement.
CGCCCTGGACGGCCATCGCGAGCACGGGGTGCGGGCTGATCTCGACGAACACGCGGTGCCCGGCGTCGGCGAGGCCGGCCACCGCGTCGTGGAGACGGACGGGACTGCGCAGGTTCTCGTACCAGTAGCGGGCATCGAGCGTGCCGCCCTCGACCCAGTCCCCGGTGCAGGTCGACAGCATCGGCACGGCCGGGGCGCCGGGGGTGACGCCGACGAGCGCGCCGGTGATCTCGGCGGCCAGCCGCTCGACCATCGGGGAGTGCGAGGCGTAGTCGACGGCCACCCGCCGGGCCTCCACCCCCGTCTGCGCGCACGCAGCGAGGAAGGCGTCCAGGGCGTCGGTCTCGCCGGAGACCACCACCGCGCGTGGCCCGTTGACGGCGGCGATGCCGATGCCGTCGGTGAGGAGCGGCTCCACCCGGTCGGCGGGGGCGAACACCGAGACCATGCCACCGGTCCCGGCCAGCCGCCGGATCGCCTTCGACCGCAACGCCACCACCCGCGCGCCGTCGGCGAGCGACAGCGCTCCGGCCACGCACGCGGCCGCGATCTCACCCTGCGAATGGCCGACCACCGCGGCCGGCTCCACGCCCACCGACCGCCACAGCGCGGCCAGCGACACCATCACCGCCCACAACGCCGGCTGGACGACGTCCACCCGGTCCAGCTCGCCGTCGGTGAGGACGTCCGTCAGCGACCAGTCGACGCAAGGGGCCAGCGCGCGCTCGCAGTCGGCGATGGACGCGGCGAACACCGGGCTGGCGGCGAGCAGTTCACGAGCCATGCCGGTCCACTGGGCGCCTTGGCCGGGGAAGACGAACACGGCACTGCCCCGTCCGCGCGCCCGACCGCGCGCCAGGCCTGCGGGCTGTTCGCGGCCGGACGCCAACGCCTCGGCGGCAGCACGGAGTTCGACGGCCGTCGCGCCGAGGAGGACGGCGCGCTCGGCGAAGACGGTACGTCCACCGGCCAGGGCGCGGCCCGCCGCGAGGGGTTCGGCTTCCAGCGTGGCGAGCCGCCCTGCCTGCGCGGCCAGCCCCTCCGGGGTCCGCGCGGTGACGACCCAGGGCACGACGGGGAGGCCCGCCCCGGTGAACGGCGCGGGGGCCGGGTCGGCGTCGGGGGCGACCTCGACGTCGGCGTCGGCGGCGGCGGCGGCCGCCGGGGCTTCGGACGGCTCCGGCGGGGCTTCGACGATGGTGTGGGCGTTGGTGCCGCTGACGCCGAAGGAGGAGACCGCGGCACGTCGCGGGCGGCCGGTGTCGGGCCACTCGGTCGGCTCGGTGAGCAGCCGGACCGCGCCGGCGGTCCAGTCGACGTGCGGCGAGGGGTCGTCGACGTGCAGCGTGGGCGGCAGGACGCCGTGCCGCAGGGCCATGACCATCTTGATGACGCCGGCCACCCCGGCCGCCGCCTGGGTGTGCCCGATGTTCGACTTCACCGAGCCGACCCACAGCGGCCGTTCGGGGCCGCGGCCCTGACCGTAGGTGGCCAGCAGGGCGCGCGCCTCGATGGGGTCGCCGAGGGCGGTGCCGGTGCCGTGCGCCTCGACGGCGTCCACGTCGGCGGCGCCGAGTCCCGCGCCGGACAGGGCCTGCCGGATGACGCGGCGCTGGGAGGGGCCGTTGGGGGCGGTGAGGCCGTTGGAGGCGCCGTCCTGGTTGACGGCCGTCCCCCGGATCACAGCCAGCACACGGTGTCCCCGCCTGAGGGCGTCGGACAGTCTCTCCACGAGGAGCACGCCGACTCCCTCACCCCAGCCGGTGCCGTCGGCCGCCGCCGCGAAGGCCTTGCACCGCCCGTCCGCGGCGAGTCCCCGCTGCCGGCTGAAGTCGACGAAGACGCCCGGGGTGGTCATCACGGTGACGCCGCCGGCGAGCGCCATCGTGCACTCGCCCCGCCACAGCGCCTGCGCCGCGAGATGCAGCGCGACGAGCGAGGAGGAGCAGGCCGTGTCGACGGTGACCGCGGGGCCTTCGAGCCCGAGAACGTACGAGAGCCGGCCGGACATCACGCTCGCCGCGTTGCCGGTTCCGATGTAGCCCTCGACGCCCTCCTCCCGGGCCCCCATCAACGGGGCGGTGTACTGCTGGCCGTTGGTGCCGACGAACACGCCGGTGCGGGAGCCTCGCAGCCCGGCCGGGTCGAGGCCGGCGCGCTCGATGGCCTCCCAGCCGGTCTCCAGCAGCAGCCGCTGCTGGGGGTCCATGGCGAGCGCCTCGCGCGGGGAGACGCCGAAGAACTCGGGGTCGAACTCGGCGGCCCCCTCCAGGAACCCGCCTTCCCGGACGTAGGAGGTCCCGGGGTGGTCCGGATCGGGATGGAACAGCGTCTCCAGATCCCAGCCGCGGTCCTCGGGGAACCCGGAGACGGCGTCCGCACCGGACGCCACCAACTCCCACAACGCCTCCGGCGAGTCCACGCCCCCCGGGAACCGGCAGGCCATGCCGACGATCGCCACGGGCTCCTGACCACCGGACTCCAGCTCCTTCACCCGCTGACGGGCCTGATGCAGGTCGGCCGTCACCCGCTTCAGGAAGTAGCGGAGCTTGTCCTCGTTCGCCATGCGTGTCACACCTCGGGGTGGGGCCGGTGATTCGTGGTCGGAGTCGGGGCGG
>NZ_JAHHIU010000367.1 GCF_024539815.1 Streptomyces hayashii | reverse complement strand
GGCTGGGCGGGTCGGGCGGAACGAGTCGGCTGCTCACGGTTGCTGTTCATGTTCCCGCCTCCGGTCGGTTCGTGGTGTGCACGACCGTAGGACGCGGGGATGGGAGGACGCTGAACGGCGCCTGAGGCGTTCCTGTGAGAGCCCGCGCCTACGTTCTGCCCTGGAGGCGCGCCGCCGCCCGGCGGATCTCCGGGAGGCGTGCGGTGAGCGCTGCGCCGGGGCAGCTGGTCATGTAGGCGTCCCGGTGGCCGGCCAGGGCGGGGAAGGCTGCGGTGGATCCGGCGGCGTACCGGCTGTGGCTGTTGCTGGAGGTGAGCCGGACGGCCGCGCGCGGGTCGGCGCCGGACAGGCCGAGCTTCCAGGCGGTCAGGGCGGCGATCGCGTCGACCATCGCCTGCGGGACCGGGATGCCGGCGGTGAAGGTGCCGAGGGCGGCGATGCCGGCCGTGCGGTGGTTGAAGCCCTGGGTGTGGGCGCCGGTGACGGGACGGTCCACACCGCCCGCGCGGCCCTCGTAGATGGTGCCGCAGCGGTCGACGAGGAAGTTGTAGCCGATGTCGTCCCAGTTCCTGGCGCCGGTCTGGCCGGCGTACAGATAGCGGATGATCCGGGGCGCGTCGGCGCAGTCGTAACCGTTGGGCGAGTCGGTGTGGTGGACGAAGACGGCGACGACCTTGTCGTCGTAGCGCGGCGGCGGTTGCGCGTGCCGGGCCAGGTCGTCCAGCCAGGCGGTGCGGGGCACGATGGGCGGCCGGGCCGCCCGGTGGGCGGTGGCGGCGCGCGCGTCGGCGGTTCTCACGGGCGGGGCGGCGCGGGCGGCGTGCTCGACGCCGCCCGCGCACAGGCCCAGCGCGGCCACGGCGGCGAGGCCCGGCAGACAGCCCAGAAGCACCAGGAACGGGCCCGGTATCCGCGCCGGGAACCGTCCGCGTCCGCCGCGCGCAGCGCGGGATGCCGGTCGGAGGGCACACATGGCTCCACTGTCGGCCGGTTCCGGTCCGTCCGCGATGTGTGCTGTGCCACCTGGTGGAACCATCCTCCCGGTCCACGCCGTTTTACGAGGTGCACGCACCCGTGGCGGGTGTCCGCCGTCACGCGCGCGTGGTCGGCGGGTACTGATCACTGGACGCTTCCCGCACGTACTAGGGGATCCGAGAGAAGGGGGGCCGCGTGGACCTGCTCGACATCCTGCTGGCGCTGGTGATCCTGGCGTACGCCGCTTCCGGCTACCGGCGCGGGCTGGTGGCGGGCTGCGTTTCGCTGGCCGGGTTCGTCGGCGGCGCGGTGATCGGCGTGTATGTCCTGCCGTGGCTGATGGACCTCGTGACGCCGGGGACCACGGCGGCGACGGTGACGGCGGTGTTCGCGGTCCTGGTCCCGGCGGTGGTGGGGCACGAGCTGGCGGGCCGGCTCGGGTTGCGGCTGCGGCGCGAGCTGGACCGGGGGCCGCTGCGGGCGGCCGACGGGATCGGCGGGGCGGCGGCGAACACGGTGGCGGTGCTGGTCGTGGCCTGGGTGGCGGCGAGTGTGCTGGGCGCGTCCTCGTCGCCGGTGGTCACGTCGTCGATAAGGGATTCGCGGCTGCTGGGAGCCGTTCAGGACGCCATGCCGGACACCACGCCGAACTGGTTCTCGCGGGCCACCTCGGCGCTGACCCAGGCGGGTTTTCCGCAGGTCTTCAACCCGTTCGAGAACGAGTCGACGGCCGAGGTCGCCAAGCCCACCGGTGACAGCGTCACGGCGCGTGCGACCGACGCGGCCAGACGGAGCACGGTGAAGATCGAGGGCTCCTCGGGCGACCAGGGGCGCGAGGGCAGCGGCTTCGTCTACGCGAGCGAGCATGTGATGACCAACGCGCACGTGGTGGCGGGCATCGACCGCCCGACCGTGCGGATCGGCGGCGTGGGGCGGTCGTTCTCCGCGCGCGTGGTGCTCTTCGATCCGGACCGGGACGTGGCCGTGCTGTACGTGCCGGAGCTGCGGGCGCCCGTCCTGAGCTTCGACGACGCCGCCTCGCGCGGCGACTCGGCGGTGGTCGCCGGCTATCCGCAGGACGGCGATCTGAATCTGCAGGCGGCCACGGTCGCGGGCCGGGTGAAGGCGACCGGCCGGAACATCTACAACGACGGGATCGTCACCCGGGAGATCTACTCGATCCGCTCCACGGTGCGCCCGGGCAACTCCGGCGGTCCGCTGCTGACCACGACGGGTCAGGTCTTCGGCGTGGTCTTCGCGCGCTCCACGTCCGACGACGAGACGGGGTACGTGCTGACGGCGGCCGAGGTCGCGGACGACGCCGAGCGGGCGGCGACGGCCACGCGCTCGGTGGACACGGGAGACCTGACGACCTCCTGAGCCTCGCGTCCGGCGGCGTCAGACCGCCCGGCCCATGAACACGTCGTCCACGTACTTCCCGTCCAGCAGGAACTCCTCCGGGAGCACTCCCTCCACGACGAACCCCTCGGACTCGTAGAGCCCGCGCGCGGGGGCGTTGTGACCGAGGACGCGCAGGGTGAGCCGGCGGGCGCCCTGCCGGCGGGTCTCCTCGACGGCGGCGCGGAGCAGCGCCCGGGCGACGCCCCGGCCGCGCGCCTCGTCCAGGACGGCAAGGCCCTGGATCTGCCGCACATGCGCGTTGCACGCCAGCGAGGTGGGCGCGACCAGCCGGAGGTACCCGACGGCGCGGCCGTCCAGTGCGGCGACCAGATAGTCCCCGGGAACGTGCCGCTCGTCGAAGAAGGGGTCGTACGGCGGTTGCGGCCGCGGCATCACCGCGTGCAGGGGGGACCAGGTGACCCGGTCGACGGCGGCCAGCGCTTCCTCGTCGTCGGGCAGCGCGGCGCGTATGCGGAGTGCGGACGTCAGGGGTGGCTCGGGGGCATCGGGCATGGTGGTCACCCTAGTGCGGGCGGGCGGCGAGCGAACGGAGGTTTTATCCGGTACGCGGGCAGGATGACCGCATGGAACGTACGCGAATCGCGGTGGCCGGTGCGTCCGGTCTGATCGGCAGCGCTCTGGTGCGCTCTCTGGCCTCGGACGGCCACGAGGTGCGGCGCCTGGTCCGCCATGCGCCCCGGGGCGGGGACGAGGTCCGCTGGGACCCGGAGAAGGGGCAGGTGGACCGTGCCGGGCTCGCCGGATGCGACGTCGTGGTGAACCTGGCCGGGGCCGGCGTCGGCGACCGGCGCTGGAGCGACGCGTACAAGCGGCGGATCCATGACAGCCGGGTGCACGGCACGGCCGCGTTGGCGAAGGCCGTCGCCTCGCTCGACGCGCCGCCGCGGGTGTTCGTCAACGGCAGCGCGATGGGCCTCTACGGCGAGACGGGCGAGCGGATCGTGGACGAGGGCTCGCCCGCCGGGACCGGCTTCCTGCCGGAGCTGTGCGTGGAGTGGGAGGCGGCCGCGACGCCGGCGCGGGACGCGGGCGTCCGGACGGTCTTCACCCGCACCGGGCTGGTGGTGGCCCGCGGCGGCGGGGCCTGGGGCAAGCTGTTCCCGCTGTTCGCCGCCGGGCTCGGCGGGCGGATGGGCGACGGCCGGCAGTACTGGTCGTACATCGCCCTGCACGACGAGGTGGCGGCGATCCGGCACCTGATCGACCGCGACGACCTGTCGGGGCCCTTCAACCTGACCGCGCCCGAGCCCCTGACCAACCGGGAGATCACCGCGGCGATGGGACGGGTGCTGCATCGGCCGACGCTCTTCCCGGTGCCGGCGCCGGTGCTGCGCACGGTGCTGGGCGAGATGGCCGGGGACGTGCTGGGCAGTGCGCGGGTGGTGCCGAAGCGACTGCTGGAGTCAGGGTTCGTCTTCGCGTTTCCCGGGATCGAGGACGCGATCCGAGCCGCCTGATCCTCCTCGTGACCGTATGCGACCGCCGTGCGACCGTGCCCTGTCCATGCGCGACTGTTCCTGACCGGTCTCGGCCCTAACCTCGATCCGAACTCGGGTATCCGGGACGGCTGTTGGGGGCATGACGTCTCCACCGGCCGCGCAACCCTGAGGAGGGGCACGTGCTTGAGCCCGCGTACCAGGCAGACGTCGTCGTGGTGGGGGCCGGAGTCGCCGGCCTCTCCGCCGCGCACCGGCTCGCCAGCGCAGGAGTAACGACCGCGGTCCTGGAGGCGGCCCCTTACGTGGGCGGCCGCATGTCGACGGAGAAGGTCGACGGATTCCGGCTCGACCGCATCGGGCAGCTGCTGTCCACGGCCTACCCCGAACTGGCCTCGACGCCGGGGCTGGACGCGCTCGTCCTGCGCCCGTTCGCGCCGGGGGTCCTGTTGCACAGCGACGGACGTCACCATCGCGCCGGGGCGCAGGCGGGCGCCGGGAGCGCAAGGGGCGCACTTTATGCCGTACGCGCCCTTGCTGGCGCTCCGCGGCCGGGCGGGCTGCCCAGGCCGCGCGCCGGCGGCTCCGTGCCCGGACAGAGCCGTCCGGCGGCCCCGCCCCGGGTGCGGGCGGGCGCGCCGCTGGGCACCGCCATGGACCAGGCCCGGCTGGGGGCCGCGCTCACCCGGCTCGCCGTCACCCCGGTCGAACGGCTGCTGCGCCGCCCCGAGTCGCCGGCCGCGCAGGCGCTGGCGGACCGTGGTCTGCCCGCCCGCACCGTGGACGGCTTTCTGCGTCCGCTGCTCGCCGCCCTGCTGTGCGACCCGGACCTCACCACCTCCAGCCGTTGCGCGGACCTCGCGCTGCGCGCCTTCGCGGCCGGCCGGCTGGCGCTGCCGGAGGGCGGGGCCGAGGTGCTCCCGGAACTGCTCGCCCGGACGCTGCCGACGGGCACCGTGCACACCGGGGTGCGGGTCACCTCGGTCTCCACGACCTCGGTGACCACCGCCGAGCACGGCGAGTTCCGCTGCCGCGCCGTCCTGGTGGCCACCGACGCGCGCACCGCGGCCGAGCTGCTGCCCGGGCTGCGGGTGCCCGACTTCCACCCGGTGACGGTCGTCCACCACACGACGGACGAGCCGCCCCCGACCGACGCCTCGCTGCTCCTCGACGCCGACCGGGGCGGCCCGGTCGCGCACACGGCGGTGGTCAGCCGGGTCGACCCGAGCCGCGCTCCCGGAGGCCGCACGCTGATCTCGTCCACGGTCCTGGGCACGCCGCCGCCCGGGGTGGACACCGCCGTCCGCATGCATCTGTCCCGGCTGTACGGCGTCTCGACCGCCCGGTGGGAGACGCTGGCCGTGCACCACACCGCCGAGGCCGTACCGGCGATGCGGGCGCCGCACGACCTGCGGCGCGCGGTGCGGCTGCTGGCGGGCCTGTACGTGTGCGGCGACCACCGGGACACCAGCACCGTGCAGGGAGCGCTGCACTCGGCGCGCCGGGCCGCCTCGGCGATCGTCTGCGACCTCGGCGCCGCCGGTTCCCTGAACGCGGCCGACCCGCGCCCCACACCGCGCGAGGAGCGGGCGGCGGCATGAGAGGCGCGCTCCCCGGGGGCCCGGCCCCCGGGGAG
>NZ_JAHHIU010000366.1 GCF_024539815.1 Streptomyces hayashii | reverse complement strand
GGGGTGGGCGACGGGCGGGAAGGATCACGGGAATCCGTCCGCCTGCAGAAAGCTAGCCGCTGGACCGGCCGCAGCCACCAGGGAGACGGGACGCTTACCCCGAAGCAGTGACAATCACTTGAATGCGGTTTATCGGTCCGCCGGGTGTCATCGCCGGTCCTCGCACGGCCGGCCGGGACCGACGGGCCGGCCGGAACCGGCCGGACGGCTCGTCACGTCCTCCCGTGCATGTCCGGAGAACGCGTCACAGGACGCCGGGTGATCCGCACGGTCGTCCCCGCCGAGGTCGAGAGCGTGGCGGCGCTGCACGCGCGCGCCCGGGCGACGTACTGCCCCGACGGGTTGCCGCAGGACGGCGCCGACTGGCTCGCCGCCTGGCGCGCGGCCGTCGAGCGGCCCGACGGCCATGTGCTGTGCGTCGTCGAGCGGGGGCGCATCGTGGGCCTCGCCTCCTTCCGCACGCCGGAGGGAGCGCCCGCGCACACGGTCAAGCTGTTCCAGTTCCACGTCGACCCCGACCGCTGGCGTACGGGGATCGGCGCCGCCCTGCACGCGGCCTGCGTCGAGCAGTGGCGGGCCGACGGCCGGCGCACGGCCGTGCTCGACGTGCACGTCGGCAACCGGCGGGCCCAGGCGTTCTACGCACGTCAGGGCTGGTCCGCGGAGCCGGGGGACCCGCCCGCCGAGGGCGACCACCACCTCTGGCTGAGGTATTCGGTGCCCGGGGAATGAAACGAGCTGCTTGAAGGTTCATCCATCAGGCGGAGGGAGTCTCCGCGTCACCCGGACGACCTGGAGAGAGCCGAGACATGCGCGTCGAGATCTGGAGCGACATCGCCTGCCCCTGGTGCTACGTGGGCAAGGCCCGCTTCGAGAAGGCGCTTGAGGCCTTCCCGCACCGCGACCAGGTCGAGGTGGTGCACCGGTCCTTCGAGCTGGACCCGGGCCGCGCCAAGGACGACGTCCAGCCCGTGCTGGCGATGCTGGCCAAGAAGTACGGGATGAGCGAGGCGCAGGCCCAGGCCGGCGAGGAGAACCTGGGCGCGCAGGCCGCCGCCGAGGGCCTCGACTACCGCACCCGCGACCGTGACCACGGCAGCACCTTCGACATGCACCGCCTGCTGCACTTCGCCAAGGAGCAGGGCCGCCAGGACGAGCTGATCCAGATCCTGTACCGGGCGAACTTCGCCGAGGAACGGTCGCTGTTCACCGAGGGCGAGGAGCGCCTCGTGGAGCTGGCGGCCGAGGCGGGGCTGGACGCCGACGCCGCCCGGACGGTCCTCGCCGACCCGACCGCGTACGCCGACGAGGTCCGCGCCGACGAGCGCGAGGCCGCCCAGCTCGGCGCGAACGGGGTGCCCTTCTTCGTCCTCGACCGTGCCTACGGCGTCTCCGGAGCCCAGCCGGCCGAGGTCTTCGCCCAGGCCCTTACCCGCGCGTGGGGCGACCGCTCGCCGCTGAAGCTGATCGACGACGGCGGCGCGCAGGCCTGCGGCCCGGACGGCTGCGCGGTCCCCCAGCAGTGAGCCGCCGGTCAGCCGGTGCGAGCCGGTGGTGAATCCGCAGGTCGGAGCCGATCTATAAGCGTTGCTTAGGAAATACCCGCGAGAATCGGCAATGGACGGGGGGTTCCGCGAGGCCCACAGTGGGAGGCATGGACACCTTCGAGAGCCTCGTCCGGGCCGAGTTCACCCCGAAGACCACCTATCTGAACACCGCGAGCAACGGCCTGCTGCCCGCCCGCGCCGTCGCCGCCCTGCACGAGGCGGCGCTGCTGCGGGCCGAGGGCCGGCCGCTGACTCCGCTGCAGGAGGACGTGGAGGCGTGCCGGGCCGCGTACGCCCGGCTGGCCGGCGTCCCGGTCGCCCGGGTGGCGCTGGGCGCATCGGTCGCCGCGCACACCGGCGTGATCGCCGCCTCGCTCCCCGCGGGCGCTGAGGTGCTCACCGCCGAGGACGACTTCACCTCCGTGCTCAACCCGTTCCACGTCCGCGGCGACCTCAAGGTGCGCGCCGTCCCGCTGGAGCGGATCGCCGAGTCCGTCCGCCCGGGCACCGCCCTGGTCGCCGTCAGCGCCGCCCAGTCCGCCGACGGACGGATCGCCGACCTGCCCGCCCTGCGCGCGGCCGCCCTGGAGCACGGCGCCCGCACCTACGTCGACTTCTCCCAGGCCGCGGGCTGGCTGCCGGCGGACGCCGGCGCCCACGACTTCTCCGCCGCCGTCTCCTTCAAGTGGCTGCTCGGCCCGCACGGCGCGGCCTTCCTCGTCGTCCCGGAGGACTTCGGCGGACTGTCGCCGATCCTCGCGGGCTGGGTCGCCGGCGAGAAGCCCTGGGACAGCTGCTACGGACCGGTGGCCGAACTCGCCCGCTCCGCACGGCGGTTCGACCTGACGCCGGCCTTGTTCTCCTATGCCGGACTGCGCCGCTCCCTCGAACTGATCGAGGAGCTCGGCGTGGCGGCGATCGGGGCCCACGACCTCGCCCTGGCCGACCGCTTCCGGGCCGGGCTCGCCGCGCTGGGCCGCGAGCCCCTCCCCGCGCCCGGCTCCGCGATCGTCTCGGTGCCCGGACTGGGTTCCCGGCAGGGCGAGTTGGCCGCCGCGGGCATCCAGGTCTCCGACCGCTCGGGCAACCTGCGCGCCGCCTTCCATCTGTACAACACACCCGCCGACGTCGACCGGCTGCTGGAGGTCCTGTCGGGCTGACGGGAGGACCCGAAGAGGCCTGCGGCGCGTCCCACTCGGCCGAGTGGGACGCGCCGCAGGCCTCTTCGCCGTCACCGCGGCGGGACGCGTGCGCAGACGCTCACGTCACCGGCGTGAAGTCCCGGGCGCCGATGAACTCCGGGCGGCGGATCGGCGCGGCGAACGGCTCCACGGCCGTGTTCTCCACGCTGTTGAAGACGATGAACACGTTGCTGCGCGGGAAGGGCGTGATGTTGTCGCCGGACCCGTGCATGGCGTTGCAGTCGAACCAGGTCGCCGAACCGGCCTTGCCGGTGAACAGCTTGATGCCGTAGTCACCCGCCATCGCGGTGAGGGCCTCGTCCGAGGGCGTGCCCGCGTCCTGCATCTGCAGCGACTTCTTGTAGTTGTCCTTCGGCGTGGCGCCGGCGCAGCCGAGGAACGTCCGGTGCGAGCCCGGCATGATCATCAGGCCGCCGTTGGTGTCGAAGTTCTCGGTCAGCGCGATGGAGACGGACACCGTCCGCATGTTCGGCAGACCGTCCTCGGCGTGCCAGGTCTCGAAGTCGGAGTGCCAGTAGAAGCCGCCGGCCCCGAAGCCCGGCTTGACGTTGATCCGCGACTGGTGGACGTAGACGTCCGAGCCGAGGATCTGCCGGGCCCGTCCGACGACCCGCTCGTCGCGCACCAGGGCGGCGAAGACCGGGCTCAGCTTGTGCACCTCGAAGACGGACCGGATCTCCTTGGACTGCGGCTCGACGATCGACCGCTCGTCGGCCCGGATCTCCGGGTCCGCGACGATCCTCTCCAGCTCCCGCCGGCAGACGGTGACCTCGTCGTCGCCGATCAACTGGTCGATGGCCAGGAAACCGTCGCGCTCGTACGTCTGGAGGTCGGTGGCCCCGATCGGGCCGGGGGCGTCGGGGGAGCCCCAGACGACGGGGTCCTGACGGGGGACGGACACCTCGGTGGTGCCACGGGTCGGGTAGAGATCGGTCAGGGTGGTCACGATGCTCACACCTCCTCGGGCTCGGTCAGCAGGGGGTAGACGCCGTTCTCGTCGTGGTCCTCGCGCCCGGTCACGGGCGGGTTGAACACGCAGAGGCAGCGGAAGTCCTCCTTGACGCGCAGCGTGTGACGCTCGTGCCCGTCGAGGAGGTACATGGTTCCGGGCGTGATGGTGTGCGTCAGCCCGGTCTCGTGGTCGGTCAGTTCGGCCTCGCCCTCCACGCAGACGACGGCCTCGACATGGTTCGCGTAGTGCATCGACGTCTCGGTGCCCGCGTACAGAATCGTTTCGTGCAGCGAGAATCCGACCCTTTCCCGGGCCAGGACGATGCGCTTGCTCTCCCAGGTGCCGGACGCCGCCCGCACATGGCGGTCGGTGCCCTCGATCTCCTTGAACGAACGGACGATCACGGTGGTGCGATGCCTCCTGGATAGTGGGGTGGGGGGGGTGACGCGCGACGAGGGGGTCAGACGGTCTCGCGCACGGCGCGGGCGAGGATGCTCAGGCCCTCGTCCAGTTCCTCGGGGGAGACGGTCAGGGCCGGCAGCAGTTTGACGACCTCGCTCTCGGGGCCGGACGTCTCGATCAGCAGCCCGAGTTCGAAGGCCCGCTTCGCGACCCGGCCGGCCCGCGCCTTCTCGTGGAACTCCAGGCCCCACACCAGGCCGCGGCCCCGGTACTCCTTGACGTCGGCGAGGTTCTCCTCGGTGATCGAGATCAGCCCCTGCTCGACCTGCTCGCCGCGCGTGCGGGTCTGCTTCTCCATCGCGGACCCGTCGGCCCAGTAGGTCTCCAGGGCGGCGGTGGCGGTGACGAAGGCGGGGTTGTTGCCGCGGAAGGTGCCGTTGTGCTCGCCCGGCTCCCACACGTCCAGCTCGGGCTTGAACAGGCACAGCGACATGGGCAGTCCGTAGCCGCTGATGGACTTGGACACGGTGACGATGTCCGGGACGATGCCGGACTCCTCGAAGGAGAAGAAGGCGCCGGTGCGTCCGCAGCCCATCTGGATGTCGTCCACGATCAGCAGCATGTCCTGCCGCTCGCACAGTTCCTTGAGCGCCCGCAGCCACTGCGGACGGGCGGCGTTGATGCCGCCCTCGCCCTGCACGGTCTCGACGATGACGGCCGCGGGCTTGTTGAGGCCGGATCCCTGGTCCTCCAGGAGCCGCTCGAACCACAGGAAGTCGGGGACCTGGCCGTCGAAGTAGTTGTCGAACGGCATGGGCGTGCCGTGCACCAGCGGGACCCCGGCGCCGGCCCGCTTGAAGGCGTTGCCGGTGACCGCGAGCGAGCCCAGGGACATGCCGTGGAAGGCGTTGGTGAAGGACACGATGGCCTCGCGGCCCTTCACCTTGCGGGCCAGCTTCAGCGCGGACTCCACTGCGTTGGTGCCCGTCGGGCCCGGGAACATGACCTTGTAGGGCAGGTCGCGCGGGCGCAGCACCAGGTCCTGGAAGGTCTGAAGGAAGGTCCGCTTGGCGACGGTCGACATGTCGAGCCCGTGCGTGACGCCATCCCGCATCAGATAGTCGATCAGCGCCCGTTTCAGCACCGGGTTGTTGTGGCCGTAGTTGAGAGACCCGGCTCCGGCGAAGAAGTCGAGATAGCGGTGACCGTCCTCGTCGTACATGAGGCTGCCCTGCGCGCGGTCGAAGATCGCGGGCCAGCTGCGGCAGTAACTGCGCACCTCGGACTCGATGGTCTCGAACACGCTGAGGTCGGGCTGGGTGATGGTCACGACGAAAGCTCCTGGGTGTGGGGGGCAGGGAGGGGG
>NZ_JAHHIU010000365.1 GCF_024539815.1 Streptomyces hayashii | reverse complement strand
GCCCCCCGCCTCCCAGCCCCAGGCACCTCAAACTCCGCAGCCGCAGCCGCAGCCCGGGTTTCCGCAGCCCGGTGTCCAGCCCGGCATTCCGCAGCAGCCGGACGGGACCTTCCCCGCGGCCGCTCCCCAGGGCTACGCGCAGGGAGCTCCGCAGGGGGTGGCTCCGCAGGGTCACCCGCAGGGTTTCCCCGGCCAGGCGGCCCCTCAGCCGAACCCGCAGCCGGCCGCCCATCCGACCCCGCAACAAGCGCCGTACGCGCCTCAGGCGCCCGCACCCGCGCCGGCCCCCGCACCCGATTTCGGCCCCGGTCCCGGTCCCGGTCCTGACTCCTCGTCGCAGGTCCACCACGCGGCCCCGCAGATTCCCGAGCAGCCCATCGACCCCCGGTCCGGGGCCGCGTGGCCGCAGCCGATCCAGCACGACCAACGCCGACCGGTCAACCCCGGTGCCGCGCCCCTGGGTTACACGGCCGCTGTGGAACTGTCGTCGGACCGGCTGCTCAACAACAAGAAGCAGAAGGCCAAGAGCGGCCGGCCGACCGCCGCCGCCTCCCGTTTCAAGCTCGGCGGGAAGAAGGAGGAGGCCGAGCGGCAGCGCAAACTGGAGCTGATCCGCACGCCGGTGCTGTCGTGCTACCGGATCGCGGTCATCAGCCTCAAGGGCGGTGTGGGCAAGACGACGACCACCACCGCCCTCGGGTCGACGCTGGCCACGGAACGGCAGGACAAGATCCTCGCCATCGACGCCAACCCGGACGCCGGCACGCTCGGCCGACGGGTGCGCCGCGAGACCGGGGCGACGATCCGCGACCTCGTCCAGGCGATCCCGTACCTCAACTCGTACATGGACATCCGGCGGTTCACCTCCCAGGCGCCGTCCGGCCTGGAGATCATCGCCAACGACGTCGACCCGGCCGTCTCGACGACGTTCAACGACGAGGACTACCGGCGCGCGATCGACGTGCTCGGCAACCAGTACCCGATCATCCTCACCGACTCCGGCACCGGTCTGCTCTACAGCGCCATGCGCGGGGTGCTCGACCTCGCCGACCAGCTCATCATCATCTCCACCCCGTCCGTGGACGGCGCCAGCAGCGCCAGCACCACGCTCGACTGGCTGTCCGCGCACGGGTACGCCGAGCTGGTCTCACGGTCCCTCACCGTCATCTCCGGGGTGCGCGAGACCGGCAAGACGATCAAGGTGGACGACATCGTGGCGCACTTCGAGACCCGCTGCCGCGGTGTCGTCGTGGTGCCCTTCGACGAGCATCTGGCGGCAGGCGCCGAGGTCGACCTCGACATGATGCGACCCAAGGTGCGCGAGGCGTACTTCAACCTCACGGCGCTGGTCGCGGAGGACTTCATCCGTCATCAGCAGCGCCAGGGGCTGTGGACCAGCGACGGCAACCCGCCGCCGGTGGCCGCCCCGCCGATGCCGGGTCAGCAGATGCCGGGTCAGCCCATGCCGGGTCAGCAGATGCCGGGTCAGCCGTATCCCCCGCAGGCCGGCCAGCCGTACCCGCAGGCTCCCCAGCCCGGACCGGGCCAGCCCTATCCCCCGCAGGGTCAGCCGTATCCCCCGCAGGGTCAGCCGTACCCGCAGGAACCGGGTCAGCCGTACCCGCAGCAGCAGGCTCAGCCCGAGCCCCAGCAGCCGCACCCGGGGTATCCCCCGCCCGGCTACGGTTACCCGCAGGACCCCCAGCAGCCTCAGCACCCACAGGCGCCGCAGCCCGGGCAGCAGCCGCCGCAGCAGTGAAGAACGCCGAAGGGCGGCCGGTGTCATGGGACACCGGCCGCCCTTCGGCCGTTCACGGTCAAAGCCGTGGCGTGGCGGCTACCGCTGCGCCGCCACCAGTTCCCGGCAGCGCTTCACGTCCAGCGCCATCTGCTCCAACAGGCCTTCCAGCGAGTCGAACTTGGCCTGGCCGCGCACGAAGGCGAGAAAGTCGACGGCGACGTGCAGACCGTAGAGGTCGAGGCCGACACGGTCGATGGCGTACGCCTCCACCGTGCGCTCCGTGCCGTCGAACTGCGGGTTCGTGCCGACGGAGATCGCGGCCGGCATCGCCTCGCCGGCCGCGTGCAGCCAGCCCGCGTAGACGCCGTCGGCCGGGATCGCGGTGTGCGGGAGCGTCTCGACGTTCGCGGTGGGGAAGCCGAGTTCGCGGCCGCGCTGGGCCCCGCGCACCACGACGCCCTCGACCCGGTGCGGGCGTCCGAGGATCTCACCGGCGCCCGCGAGATCGCCCTCGGCGACCAGTCGTCGGGTCAGCGTGGAGGAGAACGGCTGACCGCCGCCCGCCTCACCGCACAGCACCAGGTCGACGATCTCGACGTCGAAGTCGTAGACCTTGCCCTGCTCGGTGAGGAAGTCGACGTTCCCCGCCGCCTTGTGGCCGAAGCGGAAGTTCGGACCCTCGACGACCGCCTTGGCGTGCAGCTTGTCGACGAGGACCTTCACCACGAAGTCGGCGGGCGAGAGCTTGGAGAACTCCGTCGTGAACGGCAGGATCAGGACCGCGTCGACCCCCAGTTCCGCCATCAGTTCGGCCCGGCGGTGGTGCGGGGCGAGCAGCGGCGGGTGGCTGCCGGGGCGGACGACCTCGCTGGGGTGCGGGTCGAAGGTGACGACGACCACGGGAACGTCCAGCTCACGGGCGCGGTCGACGGCATGCCGGATGATCAGCTGGTGCCCGCGGTGGACCCCGTCGTAGGACCCGATGGTGACGACGCTGCGTCCCCAGTCCTCGGGGATGTCCTCCAAGCCACGCCAGCGCTGCACTGTGACCGCTCCTCGAACCCGTGTCCGTATCCATTGTTGTCTCTTACGCAGGTCTAAGGGTGCCATGCCGGGCGCTTCGGGCCCGCATCGGCATGGAGGCTGTGACCCGGCCCACTGACCCGGCCCGCGGGGGACCGGCAAGAGGCCGGCGGGAGACCGGCCGAAGACGGCCGGGTGCCGGTGGGTCATGGCGCCGGTGGGCGTCATGCGGGGACGCGCGCTCCCGCGAGGTGTTCGAGCGTCCGGCGGGCGCTCGGGCCGACCACGACGGCCCACTCCCCCGGATCACGGGCGAGCCAGTCCACCGCCTGCGCGGCGAACCCCGGCACATGACGCCCGAGGTCGACCAGGCCCCGGTCGAAGCGGGTCGCGCCGTCCGGTGTGCGGACGAGGAGGAGGCCGGTGCGGTGGACGAGCGCGCGCAGGTCCTCCCCGCTGCGCCCGGCGGCTCCGTACAGGACGGCGACCAGGACGGCCGGGGCGCGTTCCTGCGTGAGGAGGTGGTCCAGGAGTTCACGACGGAGCGGGGCGGACTGTGGAGCGCCGGGTGCGGCCAGCACGCCGGCCAGGGCGGCCCGCGCCTGCTCGGGGCAGTCGCCGCCCAACAGGCCCCTGACCAGCGGGAGGAGGGCGGCTCGCGCGGTGGGTTCGTCGTCGAGGCGGCGGCCGACGGACTCGGCCAGTCGCCCGGCGCTCTCCGGACGCCGTTCCAGCGCCCCCCGCAGGAGCGCGGCGATCCGGTGGGCCAGGGCGGGGGTGGCGGCTTCCACGAGGGCGCGCAGGACACCGCCCGCGTCCGCCCGACCGACGTCCGCCCGACCGACGTCCGCCCGGTTCGCGTCCGCCCGGCTCGCGTCCGCCCGGTTCGGGTGAGTCCGGCCCGGGTGGGTGCGGCCGGGTCCGTGCAGCCGGGTCCGGAAGGCGTCCAGGACCGGTTCGGGGTGGGTGCTCAGGGCGGTGAGCAGGGCGTCCGGGGGCAGCTGGCGGTCGCCCGCCGCGAAGCGCTCCAGAGCCTGTGCGAGGTGGCGGGAGCGGGTCTCGGGGTCGCGGATCAGAAGGGCGAGCGCGCCGCCGTGCAGAGCGCGGTCGGCCGGGCGGGCCAGCAGGGTGAGGGCGGCGTGGCGCAGCAGCAGGCGGTCGGGCTCCGTCCGGACGTGCGGTGCGGCGCGCAGCCCGTGCGTGACCGCTGCCGCCCGCCGGGCCGGCCGCTCGTCGCGCGCCCATCGGTCGGCGGCCCGGCACAGTGCGGACGGTTCCTCCTCCGCCAGCACCGCGAGCAGTTCGTCGGCGCGCGGGTGACCGCAGTCGACGAGGGCCTCGGTGAGGTCGTCGGGCGCCCGGTGGCGGTGGGTGTGCAGCAGCGCCTGCGCCGCCGTCGCCACGGTCGCGTGCGGGGTCGCGGGCAAGGGCCGCTCGTCGTCGAACCAGTGCGTGAGGTACGGCTGTACGGCGCGGGGGTCGGCGGCGAGGATCCCGGCGACGGCGTCGAGGTAGCGGGGGGCGTCCGCGTCGTGCGGGGCGCCGTCGGCGAGGACCAGGCGGCGCAGCAGGTCGAGCAGGGCGTCGGGCGGGAGCGTGAGCCGCGTCCAGAAGGCGGGGCCGAGGTCCGCGAACCGGCCGGCGTCCGCGGCGCCGGCGCCGATCCGGTCCGCGATCAGGCGCAGGACGGCCGTGTAGGGCGTCGCGTCCGGGACGCGCAGCAGGGTCTCCGTGAGGAGCCGGGCGGCCCACCACGAGTCCGGGTCGGCTTCCAGGGCGTGGGTCAATTCGCGCAACCGGGCGGCGAGTCGGTGCGGGCCCTGCTGGCGGGCGAGGAGCAGCAGGGCCTGGACGACGGGGCCGATGCGATGGTGCGGGACGGGCAGCGGACGGCCGTCCTCGGGAGCGCCCGGCCGGTGGACGAGGGCGCGCAGGGCCTCGTCCAGGTCGAGGTGGGCGCCCTGGATCCAGTCGGCGAGTTCCTCGTGGGCGAAGCGGTAGCCGCCGCCGGCCGGCACGAGGAGGCCCTCGGCGAGGACGGCGGACGCCCAGCCGGCCCCGCCGCCGAGGCGGGCCGGCGGGGGCCCCCACGGGAAGACCGCCTCGAACGACGCCCGGTCCAGGCCGCCCTGTCCCGGCCCGAGGCTGCGCCGGGCGGCCTCGTGCACCTGGCCGGAGACCTTCGCCGCGAGGCGTCGTACGGTGGCGCCGCGCAGCCCGTTCCCGGCGGCGAGGCGGACCGCGACGCGCAGGCACACCAGGTCGAGGTGGGCGGCGAGGACGTCGTCACGGTCGACCGGGGCCCGGTCGGGCGGGCCGGGGAGCGCGGCTCGGACCTCGGAGAGCAGGCGCAGGGTGAGGGGGTGCCGGTCGTCGGGTGGGGCGAGCGCGGTCTCCGGAAGGCAGTGACGGGCGCGGGCCTCGCGCGCCTCGTCGGGGGTGAAGTCGCCCAGGCGGACGCAGGGCGGGAGCGGATCCCCGGCGGCCGCGGCCCCGTACAGCATGTCCGGCGGGAACTGCGCCCCGGCGTGCTCCCAGTACTCGCTCCGGCACGCGATCACGAGCCGGGCTCCCGTCTCCCGCAGCCATCGCGCCGTGCACTCGGTCCACTCGGCGAGCCGGTGCGCGAGGACCGGAGGCATCTCCTCGGGTCCGTCCAGGAGGAGCAGCAGCGGGCGTCCGACGGCGCGTGCGAGCCGGGCGAGCCGCTCGGGGGTGACGTCACCGAGGTCGGAGCCGACGGCGCCGGCGGCCGGGGACTGGGCCGCCGGGGACTGGGCCGCCGGGGAGGGGGCC
>NZ_JAHHIU010000364.1 GCF_024539815.1 Streptomyces hayashii | reverse complement strand
CCCTCTGCCCTTTCCGCCTCCTCCGCCCCCTCCGTCCGCTCCCCGAGGGCCTCGCGGAGGTGGGCGAGGGTGGGGCGGCGGGCCGGGTCCTTGTGCAGACAGGCTCTGAGCAGCGTGGCCCGCTCGTCCGGGATCGCGGCGGGGTCCGGCTCCTCGTAGACCGTGCGCAGCAGCATCCCGGCCGCTCCGCCGCCGCCGAACGGCCGCACTCCGGTCGCGGCGAACGCCAGCACGCACGCCAGCGAGAACACGTCGCTGGGCGGGCCGATCTCTCCCCCCCGCGCCCGCGCCTGCTCCGGCGAGAGGAAACCGGGCGAGCCGACGATCATGCCGCTGGAGGTGAGCGCGGTGGCCTCCGGCGCCCGGGCGATGCCGAAGTCGATGAGCCGGGGGCCGTCCGGGGCCAGCAGGACGTTGCCCGGCTTGACGTCGCGGTGCACGAGGCCGGCCGCGTGCACCGCGTCGAGGGCCTCGGCGAGCCGCAGGCCCAGCACCCGCACGGAGGCGGGGCCGAGCGGTCCGAAGACGTCCACCGTCTCGGCCAGCGACGGCCCCGGGACGTACGCGGTGGCCAGCCACGGCGTCTCCGCGTCGGCGTCCGCGTCCAGCAGCGGGACCACCCACGGGCTGTCCACCCGCCGGGCGACCTCCACCTCCCGGCGGAACCGGGCCCGGAAACCCGGCTCCTCGGCGTACGAGGCACGGACCGTCTTGACGGCGGCGATACCCCCGCCCGGCGCACGGGCCAGGAAGACGACGCCCATGCCGCCGGCGCCCAGCCGCCGCAGCAGACGGTACCGACCCAGCCGGGAGGGGTCGGCCGAGCGCAGCGGCTCCATCAGATCGTGAGCGGCGCGGGGCCGCCGTACACGAAGTCGCCCTGCTCGACCTTCCAGAGGAAGCCGCCGGTGCCGTCGATGACCATCAGTCCGGTCCGCGCCATCTGACCGGTCTGCTCGAAGGCGAACGCCTTCGTGATGCCCTGGTACTTGCCCGTCTGCACGGCCGTGAGCAGGTTCTTCCGGGTTCTGCTCTTCGCGGGCAGCCCGGACAGAGCCTTCAGCAGCATCCCCGTCACGTCGTAGGCCTCCGCCGCGTACCGGGGCGGCGCCTCCTTCCAGTGCTCGCGGTAGGCCGCGGCGAACTTCCTCGCCCCGGGCTTGCCGGTCGCGTCGATGACGGGGGCCACCATCACCCAGCCCTCGGCGTCCTCCTGAGCCTGCGTCAGAAAACGGCCGTCGAGCAGCGCCGGGCCGGACACCCGCGCACCCCGGAACGCGCGCTCCCGCAACGTCGAGGCGAGCAGCGCCCCCCGGTCGGGCAGGCCGGCGAAGAACACGGAGTCGGCGCCCGCGGAGAGCACCGCGTCCACCGCCGCGCCGAAGTCGCGGCGCATCGCACTGACCACCGCCGGCACCGGCGGCTGCTGCGCGTTGCTGAGCTGGGTGCTGAGGGCGGTGCCGAGATCCGTGCCGTAGTTGCCGGCGGGCCGATCGACGACGAGGCCGACCTTGTGCGAACGGGCCGTCCCCCGAAGGTAGTTGCTGAGGTACACGCCGAGCACCGAGTCCGGCAGCCGCCCGAGCAGGAACGAGCGGAACCCCTGGAGGACGAGGGCGATCCCGCCGGGGGACACGGCTACGACCGGCAGCAATCCGGAGTCGTACTTCGCGAGCGCCGCCTGCGCCGTGGCGTCGGTCGTCGGGCCGACCACGGCGAGGACCGCCGGGTCGTCCGTCAGCTCCGCAGCGAGCCGGGCCGAGGTCGCAGGATCGCCGCCGTCGTCGACGGTCCTGACCTTGACGGTGAACGGTGCGTCGCCGCGCGCGTTGAACTCCGCGACGGCCAGCCGCAGTCCGCGCTCCTGCGCCCTGCCCGTGTCGCGCTGCGGACCGCTGAGGTCGCCGTGCAGCGCGACGGTGTGCACAGGGCGCGGCGAAGACGCGCCCGCGGACGGGCTGTGATCTCCCGTGTCGTCGTCCCGGGCGGCGGCCCACCAGCCTCCGCCCCCGGCCGCCGCCAGCGCGACGGCCCCGCCCGCGAGCAGCAGGAAGCGGCGCCGGCCGGCCGGGCTGGCGTCCTGCGTTCCGGTCCCCGCGCCGGACGTCTCGTGGGTGTCGGCTTCCGCCCCCTCGGAGCCGGACGTCGCGTGGGTGTCGGCGTCCGCCCGCTCCGAGCCGGACGTGTCACGGGTGTCGGCGTCCGGCCGCCCCGAGCCGGACGTCCCGTCCGTGCCGGGTGCTGCGCGGCCGGAGCCGGAGCCGGAGGCCTCGCCCGTGCCGGGCCGCGCCGGCCCGGCGTGGGGAACCGCGTCGGAGGGGGCCTGGGTGTGCTCGATGTCCGGCAGCGCGAGCGCGGCGGCCGACCGCTCGGCGATCAGGCGGGCGACCGGCTCCGGCAGCCACCCGGAGACCGCCGCGTCCTGCGGGCCGCCGTCGGCCGCCGCCGGGGTCCGCGGGTCGCCGCCGACCCTCAACCGCCTCACCAGCTCGGCGGCTTCGGGCCGCCGGCCCGGGTCCTTCTCCAGGCAGCCTTCCACCACCTCGCGCAGCCGCGGCGGCATCCCGTCGAGGTCCGCCGGGTCGTGCACGGCCCGGTACAGCAGGGCGTCGACCGCTCCCCTGCCGAAGGGCGCCCGTCCGGTCGCCGCGAACGCCAGGACGCAGCCGAGGGAGAACACGTCGCTCGCCGGTCCGAGGCCGTCGCCGCCGGGACCCATCGCCTGCTCCGGCGACAGATAGCCGGGGGTGCCGACGACCAGCCCGGTCGCGGTCAGCGCGGTGTCCTCCGGCGCGCGGGCGATGCCGAAGTCGATGAGGCGGGGCCCGTCGTGGGCGATCAGCACATTGCCCGGCTTCAGATCCCGGTGGACCAGACCGGCCCGGTGCACCTCGCCCAGCGCCTCGGCCAGCCGGGCGCCGAGGTGCCGCACGCCGGGTTCCGTCAGCGGGCCGTGCGCGACCACCGCCTCGCCCAGGGACGGGCCGGGCACGAACGCGGTCGCCAGCCACGGGGCCTCGGCGTCCGGGTCGGCGTCCACCAGCGGCACCGCCCAGGGACTGTCGACCCGCCGGGCGATCTCGACCTCGCGGCGGAACCGCTCCTTGAAGCCCGGCTCCTCCGCGTACTCGGCGAGCAGGACCTTCAGCGCCACCAGCGCGCCGCCCGGCGTGCGCGCCAGGTACACCACGCCCATGCCGCCGGCGCCGAGCCGGCCCAGCAGACGGTGGTCCGCGATCCGCGCGGGATCGGACGAACGCAGCGGTTCCATCAGTTCTTCCCCCCGAGCTCGGACTCGATCCGGCTGAGCATGGTGGTGAGCGCGTACGACGCGCGCCGCGTCAACTCGCTCTCCTGGTAACCCTGCGCGCCCATCACGGACACCGCGACGGTCACCGAGCCGAGCCTGGCGACGCTCCAGCGGTACGACTGCGGGGTGGTCCCGGTCAGGTAGGAACCGATCTCCAGCACGGAGTCGTCGGCGTAGGTGTTGCCGCCCTGGCCGTAGGGCATGGCGACCGACGCGAGTCCGGAGATCCGCTCATCGGTGCGGACCTGCTGGTCCCGGCAGCGCAGCGCCTCTTCCAGGGTGGTGGCCAGCTGCTCGTCGGCGGCCCGGACGGTGGTGTGCACGGTGACCGCCGCGGTGACCTTCAGCGTCCCCTTGCCGCCCGTGCCCGGCAGTTCGCTGTAACGGGACGACGAGGCCAGGACGCTGCCCGGGAGGGGCCGGCGCTGCCAGCGGCACTCCGCGTCGAGTACGGCGACGGTGCCGGGGGCGCTCGCGGCCGGCCGCTGGGCCCGGAAGCCCGAGCCCCAGTCCTGCGGTTGCAGCGCGACCGCCTGCGCCAGGGCCTCGGCCCGCGCTCCTGTCCGGGGCAGCTTGGCCGGGTCCGCCTTGAACGGGGTCGCCTTGGCCGTGTCCCCGCCCGAAGCGGCGGTGGACGCCGGCGCCGAGGGCGAGCCGGACGTGGACGGCCTCGCGGACCGGCCGGACGCCGAAGGGCTCGGCCCGGCCGCCTTGTCGCCCCCGGCGCCGCAGCCGCCCACCAGCAGTGCCGCCCCGGCCGCCGACGCCGCCGCCCGCACCGGCCAAGTCGTTCTGCGCCTGCGTGCGTTGTCCACCATGCCCGCCCCCTCAGCCTCAGCGCCCCCGCTTCGCGTGCGGTGATCGTACAGAGGCACGCGGACGGCGGACGGACGGTTCCGCGAACCGGGGGATCGTTCATGACGGGGTACAGGCCGCTCGCCCGCCCCCGTCACGCGGCCTGTTCACCCGCCCTGGCCGAGAAGGCCGTTTCCTCGCCCCGGTCACGCGGGGCGGTCGTCGGGATTCCCGGGGCCCAGGGACCGGTTCGCCACTCGCGCCAGGTGTCCGGCGAAGACCGCCGGGGCGTCCGGCGTCAGGGTGCGCAGGGCCACCAGCGCGGTGATGACCACGTCGCACAGCTCGGCCTGGACGTCGTCCCAGGTGTGGTCGGCGCCCTTGCGGGGGTTCTGGCCGGTGGCGCCGATGACCGCCCGGGCGACCTCGCCGACCTCCTCGGACAGCTTCAGCACGCGCAGCAGCAGGCCCTCGCGGCCGCCGTGCGTCCGGTGGTCGTCCAGCCAGACCCGCAGGGCGTCGACGGTGGCCCAGACGTCGGCGCCGGCCCACAGACCGTCAGGTCCGGGAAGCCCCGAGGGGTGCGGAAGTCCGGTCGGGCCTGATGGTCCGGCGGGACCCGTATCCCCGACGGGGGCGGTTCGAGGACCCGGGGGCGGCTGCGGAGCCGGACCGGGGGCGGGTCGCGGAGCCGGACCCGGGGCGCGTTGCGGGGGTGGGGTGTCCATGGCCGCAGCCTGTCAGGTCACGCCCCGGACGCGGGCCCGGCGGGCGCGGGGCTCACTGGTCGAACAGGGACTCCTGCTCGCCCTCCGTCCGCCTGCGCAGCCGCTGGTTGCGCAGGCCCACCACCACCGCGGTGACGGCCGCCGTCGCGCCGAGCGCCGCCGGGACCATCCAGCCGCGGTCGACCGTGTGGCCGAGGGCGTGGTCCAGGGAGAGCCGGCCGGGGCCGGCCACGGCGAGGCCCGCGGCGGTCAGCCCCAGGGAGGCCGCGTGCTCGTAGCCGCCGCTCGCCGCGAAGAAGCCGTTGGGGGTGTGGACGGCGGCCGCACCCGCCATCGCGCCGGCCGCCGCGGCGCCGGCCGCCGGGGTGGCCAGTCCCAGCGCCAGCAGCGCGCCGCCGCCGGCCTCCGCCAGGCCCGCCGCCGTCGCGCTGGCCTTGCCGGGCGCGTAGCCCACGGACTCCATGAACTGCCCCGTTCCTTCCAGACCGTGGCCGCCGAACCAGCCGAACAGCTTCTGCGCGCCGTGGGCCGCCAGCACTCCGCCGGTGCCCAGCCGGAGCAGCAGCAGGCCCAGATCACGTCGGTCGTAACAGGTCACGGTGACTCCCTGAACAGGCAGCAGGAACACGCGGGAACGGGTCGGAACGAGCGGGAAGGCACGGAGACGGTGGGGAGCGGGCGGGAAACACCCGGAAACACCTTCCACGCGTTTCCACCGTCGCATCTCTCCCACC
>NZ_JAHHIU010000363.1 GCF_024539815.1 Streptomyces hayashii | reverse complement strand
CTCCCCAGACAGAGCGCTGGTTTGCGGGCAGGTACTGGGCTTAAGTGCGTTTACTGTTCCATTGCTCCCCGAACCCCTTGACCGCGCTTCGTTCTGACAGCATGGCGCGCTTCCACATTTACCGCAGGCAGCAAAAAGGGGGCAAAGCCCCCTTTTCAAACAATCTACCTATGTTCAGTCTCGGCCCATTCCGCCGAACCCCTTTGGCTGGTGCGAAGGCACCTTTTGTTCATGCTGCAGCTGACGGTCTTTGACGATGCCTACACCGGCGAAAGGGTAACGAATGGAAAGGTCTTTCCCACTTTGGACAAGCCCGGACTTAGCGCTGCTCAGCGCAGAGCGATCATGCGCAATGTGCGTCACTCGATCACCGTTCACAATCTGCTGGATGACTTGGTTCTCTTTGAACCCGACAACCTTACCTTCGTAGGTTTTGCCAGTTACAGCGTGCTCGAACGCCGGCATATCCGCTTGTTTTGAACGGGCTTGCTCATGTTCGACTGGCTTACCTGCTGCAGCGCCTGCCAGCTCCTTCTTGCTCAATTCGAGGGCGTCTTTGAACGACGCCTTGAACTCAGCAGCGCCAGGTGCATTATCAAACGGCAAATCCTTGTATGCCTTACCTTCATGCACACCGGTGCCAGCGTACATTTTCGGACGATCACCGGGCTCTTGTACCAGGATCATCGGTTTATTGGTCAAGTCTGCCTTGAACCACGCTTCTCCCGCAGCCTTTGCGTCAGTGAATACCTGACGCTCTTTGCCTTCCTGATTGATGGTGTAGGTGGTTTTAGTAACGTCTTCTTTGGCCATGTCCTAATCCTCTTATCTGTCCTAGATCTGCAGCAATTGAAAGCGGATTAAACCCGCCCTATTCCAGCGGCGCCTTTCGGCAGGCGTTCCGGTGATCTTTGTCCATCCAGCTCCAGGGCTGGCTTCGCTATGCCGACGCTTTCAGACACATAACGAACGCTCACTGACCTGTCATTGGTGAACACGTTGGATTGCGCGCTGTTGAGCGACGTGCGCTTGTGTTCAATCAAAACATCGTAACCATTGACCCGTGATGCTTGATAAAACGACTGGGAATCGCGATGAACGATTGGACCTTCGTAGGCCCTGCCAATGTCCGGCTGGATAGCTGGACCGTACTTTTGAAACAGCTCGAAGGATGGCTCATTACTGCGCTTATGATCGGTCGCCCAGTCTTCGGCATTCCGTGGCGAAGCGTTCACATGCTCTGCTACGTTCTCACCAGGTCGCTTGGCTCCAGTCAGCTGATAAGCACCACGTTCACCCTGTTGCGTTCGATCCTTGTCCATTGGGTTTTCGTCTTTGTCCATTGGTAGACCCTCGCTCAATATTGCGGCTTGAAAGCTTTGCCCTGATCCCACCGGCTTTGCCAGTGGTTCAGGTATTGCTCGGCGAGATCGGCATCATTCCAAACCACCAATGCGTTCTCGCTGTTGCTCTTGGCGGCGGCAGCGGTGTAGTTGAAGCTTCCGGTTTCTACCGCTTTGCCATCCACTACGATGAACTTGTCATGATGAATCGCGTAAGTGCTGATAGTGCGCGTCGGTATGCCAGCACGTACCAGGAGTGACAGAGCGTGTTTCCCAGCCCGTGAGCCGTTGCCCTGCAGGTTGCCTTGGTAATCAGCAACCACCGCCACATCGACCCCGCGCTGTTTCGCAGTGATCAATGCTTTCGCAACATCAGGACTGGTGAACATGTAGGCCGAGAGCCTGATCGAGCTGGAGGCTGAATTTATGGTTCGCAGTACCAAATCGCGGGCAGATCCTTCCGGAGAAAACCCCACCTCGATACGGCGGGCACCATCAACATCGACAGCCACCGCTGACGACTTGGCGTCCGTGGGCTGGTTCGCCCATGCAATCGGCGACACCAAGCCAAATAGCGCGGAGAAGGCAAAAATACGGAAAGCGTGCAACTTAGAATCCATTGCGTGAGCCTCCCCACTGATCGTTTGCTTTTTTGGCCCCAGCCTGATCACCAACGCATTGCGCCACGAAATTCCCTCGAGCAGCGGCAGTGCGTGAAGGGCTGAAGTGCCCGTGCTTGAATCTCACGATGCTGAAATAGCGCTTGAGATATTTGTTGCAATCACCATCGCGGGACATGCCAAGCAGACAAAGGGTTGCGCCACATGCGTCCTCATTACTGTTGTCCCCATCCGAGAAGTCTGTAGGGGGCTGCGCGCCTGCTTGGGCAGCACCTGCGAATGCCAAGGTCGCCATAAAAGCTAAAAAGTGTTTGCGCATTGGGATCTCCTTTTCTCGCATGCGAGAAATCAGTTGATTATCTGTACGAATGAAGGGGCAGATTGTTGTTGCTGTACGGGCATTGCCGCTGGCTCTGCATTGGCAGTCCGCGCGTCGAAGGCTGTGAACTGCCGTTTTTCCTCGGGCGCATCGCCGGTATCCAACTGGACCTGAATCTGCGGCTTTTGCTGTGCTTGAGGCTGGGCCTGTGCTACCGCCTGACCATTTGCATCCGTGAAGGTCAACCACGGGCCTGCAGGTTGCTCAGCGGCTCCCTGAGCGCGCTTACGAGCTTTCGATGGGGATTTGGTGCTAGCGACTACAGGAATGGCTTGCGCGGCTTCCTGAATGTCGAACGCGGGCACAATCGGATCTTCTGCCGTTGGATTACTTGCACGGTCGACAACCTTTTCGACGTAGGACATTTCCCCAGGATGGTCTGGTTTGAAACCGCGCAGTTCGTTGCCGCTGTAATACATCGACGTTGCTTTCAACAACGCTTCTTGCTTCGTGCTGCTGGTCTTGAGGGCCTGACTGTAATACTCGATCAGCAAATTGCTGATCGCCTGCAGGTTGCGGCATGGCTCGAAAACATCTTGATAGCTCAGGCCCCGGGCTCGCATGTTCGTAACCAACAATTGCCCCAAGCCCATCGCGTAACGATGACCATCCCGCTCCAGTTGCTCAGCCGTCGCAACGGCTTCGCTCAGGGACTGGGGTTGACGCTCTAGACGAGTACCAACTACGCCAATGGCATAGGGGTTGAACGAAGATTCATTGCCTATCAGCGCTTTGAGAGTTGACGCATGAACGTTCGGCGCGCACTTAGCTGCCAGTTCGGAAAAGCGCTTGGGCTGTGATTCTTCGGCGGCAACGTGGCCGACAAGGCAGGCCGATGCGAGGATGGCCAGCGCGAATTTAGGCAGCTTTTGCATATTGCACCTCCGTGATGTAACGACGGCCATCAAAGCCATATTCCCACTGGATCACTACGTCGATCAGCTGACGGGCGAATTCCACAAGTTGGTTTTTGCTCATGTCGGAACCGCCACGCGATGCCATCGACGCAAGCCGGTCAAACATCAGGTCGGGGCTATCCGCGTGGATAGTGCTGAATGAACCGCTATGACCGGTGTTCAGCAATTCAAGATAGGGGTAAGCCTCAGCACCGCGAAGCTCGCCCATGATTGCGCGGTCAGGCGTAAGACGGAGAATCGATTCAAGGTGATCAAACGGCGTGACTCGCGCTTTGCCTTGGCCACCTCGGGAATAGATCAAATGAACCACGTTCTCGCTTTTGAGACGGATCTCGCGGGTATCTTCGATTGTGACGATCCGCTCATTAGGGTCTACATGCTGCAACAGCATGTTGAGGAAGGTGCTTTTGCCCGCGTTTGTCCCTGCCGAAATCATGATGTTTTTGTGGGCCTTGACGCACCCAATGAAAAATTCCGACCAGCGCTTGGCGCGGTACAACTCGACCAGGTGATCATCGCTGTACTGATCTGGCGTGCGTGCCTCGTTGATCTGGTCAAACGCTCCCGAAGCGATGTATTGGTCCATCGTCAGCTGAACGCGGCCAGGTTTACGAATACAGACGATGCCGCCGATATGTTGCTCAACGGCAGGCGCAAGCACGCACTGGACTCGATAGTCGCCACGTTCCGAGTCCGCTACGTGGTCGCTCATGTCCATAGGGATGCGACCGGAAAGGATCGGCGTATAAGCGTTGACCTCTTGCTCTGTATGCGCCGCAATCAACTCGGCTAGCGACTTGATCAGCGGAAGGGTGACGCCATCCACAGCGACGGGGCGCATGAAGCGGCTACCGCGATACGCCGCCCATACGTTGCCTGGACCGTTGATAGCGATCTCGGATACCGCTGGGTCATCGAGCAGGAAATCAAAACTGCGCAGCTTTTGGCGGAACGAAGCAATCTCAGACATGGAAAAACCTCAGTTAATGAATTTCACGCCGCCGTTGTCAGCCTCTTTGGCTTCCTCGGCGAACTGTTCGGTGAAGTCCAAATCACGCTGCAGGTAGATCACCACGCGTGAGCCATGAGGAACGGTGACTGTCGGTTGAATGTTTGCGTACCGGCTAAGAATGGTTTGCGAAGACTCAGCGGCAGCCTCTTGCACTTGAGTGCGGTACTGAGACGCGGAGTTGTCTTGATCGCCCGAGGAAACGCCGGAGTTGGAAGCACCCGCGCCGATGATCGAAACGGCAGCAGCAACACCGAAGATCTGCGCCCAGTGGTTATCAACGACACCACCTTGGCCAGCGGAACCCAGCTGATCAGATCCAGCGCTATCCAATGGAATTTCCATTGCACGGCGACCCGCCAACTTGGGCATACGCAACCAGTTCCAAACGGTGAATAGGCGCTCTTGACCAGGTGTCAGACTGGCGTTGTAGCTCCCGCACACCGAAGACCCCCAAGGGATCATTACGCGGCGACCCTCCGCTGCATAAACGTCCTGAGCAGTGGTTACGCAAATCTGACCGGGCAATTGACTCTGCGCACGTGGCTGCAAAGTCGCCTCGATTGCAGCACCCTGCAGAACCTTGAACTGCAAGTTCTCCAGAGCCCGAGCTTTCGCCACCGGCACGCCGGTGGAGTAAGTCGACGATGCGAAATTCTCGTTGGCATTGCGGGAGACGTGCCCGGAATTACCCGAGTTACCGCCCAGCAACGACCCACCGGCTGACTGTTGAGCTGGATCTTGATCGTCACGACCTTGCGCAAAACCATCGTCCTTTGCAGTTGCAAAGATCGCAGAGCGCTGGCGCGCAGCGAGCATCTGTTTGCGTTTAATTTCTTCCTGTAATTCCAACGCTTGTCGCTGACGTTCAGCTTCGCTCAAACCCTCCTGTTGAGTCTGACGCTCAGCTGTTGAACGCGGTGTGTCAGCAGGTGCGCCAGGCTCGCCATCGTTGCTCACTGGCTTGACCTTCGCCGCTTCGCGCTTAGGTGTTGGGTCTTGGACCTTACGGCGCTCAGCCGCGACTATCTCATCGTTTTTTGCAGGGGCAGCAGGCTCGCCACTGTCATGCTTGAGCCAGTACACAAAGCCACACGCCACAACCGCTGCGCCAATCATGAGAACGCCGCTGCGCTTTCCACCAGAACCAGCCTTTAGCATCGAGTTCGATTGCGACTCGTTCCATTCGGCCATTTCTTCTTCGCGGGTTTTATCCGCTTGCTGATCAATTGGCTTGATAGGTTCCTTCGCCATGGTTATGCCCCTCCCCCATCACGCGCACCCCGAGTAACTGTGCGCTTGTACGGATTCGCCAGGTTTTCAACACAGATATAGGAATTGCCGCTGCGCACTACGAACATGCTGGCCAGACGCTGAACAACCCAGTAC
>NZ_JAHHIU010000362.1 GCF_024539815.1 Streptomyces hayashii | reverse complement strand
GGGCTCGGGGGCAGGGGGTGCCTTCCTCAGGCGTCCTGCGGGTCACGGGCCGCGGCGGCCGCGACCGCGGCCGTCACCCCGCCGAAGGCATAGGTGGCGGCGAACCCCACCGCGTACCCCGTCAGCAGCCCGCCCGCGTAGATCGCCGCCGTCGTGCCCAGCCCCCGGTTGCCCGCCAGCAGCGGGAACAGCGCCCAGCCGGACGGGCCGATCGCCGTCGCCCCCACCCGCTCGCCGAGCATCGCGAAGAACCCGACGAAGGCCCCGCCGGCCGCCCCGCCCGCGCAGGCGGTCAGGAAGGGGCGGCCCAGCGGCAGCGACACCCCGTAGATCAGAGGCTCGCCGACGCCCAGCAGTCCGGCCGGGAGCGCCGACCTGATCGTCGTGCGCAGGGGTGCGCCGGGGCGCAGCCGGACGTACACCGCCATCGCCGCGCCGACCTGGCCCGCGCCCGCCATCGCCAGCAGAGGCAGCAGGACCGTGTAGCCCTGCTGCTCGATGTGGGTGGCGTGGACGGGGATGAGGGCCTGGTGGAGGCCGAGCGTCACCAGCGGCAGGAAGAGGCCGCCGAGGACGAGTCCGGCGAACGCGCCCGTCGTCGCCAGCAGCCAGTTCGCCGCCGTGCCGACGGCCGAGGAGACCGCGCCGGCCGCGTACATCAGCCCGTACAGCGTGCCGAGGCCCGCGACGAGGACCGTGAGGGTCGGGGTGAGGAGCACGTCCAGCGTCTCCGGGACCCGGCCGCGGCACCACTTCTCGACGCGGGTCGCCAGCAGGGCCGCCGCCAGCGCGCCGAGGACCCCGCCCTGGCCGGGGGAGAGCGGCACCCCGAACGCCGTCACCTTCGCGACGCCCGGGTGGACGACGATCGCGGCGACCGCGCCGCCCAGGATCGGGGTGCCGCCGAACTCCTTCGCCGCGTTGTAGCCGACGAACACGGCGAGCAGCGCCATGAAGCCGGAGGCGACGGCGGTCAGCGCGGGGGTGAGGCCGGGCAGCAGGCCCGCGTTCAGCAGGAGCCCGTTGACGCCCGCGAGGATCCCGCAGCCGATGAGGGCGGGGATCAGCGGGAGGAACACGGCGGCGACGCGGCGCAGCACGGCCTTCGCCCCGGTCGTGTCCGCCCCACGGGGTCCCGGCGCAGGACCGGTCCCCGGCGCGCCGGCCGCGCCCGCGGCGGGGGCCGAGGGAGCGGAAGGGGCGTCGGCGGCGGGCGCGCCGGCGATCAGCTTCTCGAACGCGGCCGTCACCCCCGTCACCGCACCCGGTCCGAGGACCACCTGGTACGAGCGGTCGTCCACGACGAGTCCGAGCACCCCGGGCACGGCGCGCAGCGCCGCCCCGTCGGCCCGGGACGGATCCGCGAGGCCGAGGCGCAGCCGGGTCATGCAGTGGGCGACGGAGGTGACGTTCGCGGGGCCGCCGACCAGGGGCAGGATCGCGGCGGCTGTGGAGGAGGAGTCGATGCGCACCCGTCGAGCGTGCGGCTCAGCCGCCCGCGGCGGTGAGCGCGGCGCGCAGATGTCCCCCGGACTCCTCCAGAAGGCGGCCTGCCGTGGGGCCGTCCACCCCGGCCAGCACGACCAGGATCGCGTTCTTCACCTCGCCGTCGGCGGCCGCGAGGGCCGCCTCGACCGTGTCGTCCCCCGCGCCCGTCGCCAGGGCGACGATCCGCCGGGAGCGGGCGCGCAGCTTGTCGTTGGAGGCACGGACGTCGACCATCAGGTTCCCGAACGTCTTGCCCAGCCGGATCATCGCGACCGTCGAGATCATGTTCAGCACCAGTTTCTGCGCCGTGCCCGCCTTCAGCCGGGTGGAGCCGGTGAGCAGCTCGGGCCCCACGACCACCTCGACCCCGTGGTCGGCGGCCGAGGCCAGCGCACTGCCCGGGTTGCAGGCCAGCCCCACGGTCAGCGCGCCCCGCGAGCGCGCGTACCGCACGGCCCCGAGGGCGTAGGGGGTGCGGCCGGAGGCGGAGACGCCGATCACGGTGTCGTCGGGGGTGAGGGAGAGGGCGGCGAGGTCCGCCTCGGCCAGCTCCGGGGAGTCCTCGGCGCCCTCGACGGACGTCACCACGGCCGACGGCCCGCCGGCGATCACCCCGACGACCTGGCCGGGGGCGGTGCCGAAGGTCGGCGGGCACTCGGAGGCGTCGAGCACGCCGAGCCGGCCGGCGGTGCCTGCGCCGGCGTAGACCAGCCGTCCGCCGCGCGCCATCCGCTCGGCCACCGCGTCGATGACGGCGGCGATCGCCGGCAGCTGCGCGGCCACGGCGGCGGGCACGCCCGCGTCCTCGCTGTTCATGAGGCGGGCGATGTCCAGGGTGGGCAGGCGGTCGATCTCGGAGAGGTCGGGGCGGAACGCCTCGGTGGTCAGCGTTTCGAGCGCGGCGCGCAGTTCCTGGGGGTCCGGGCTGGAGGTCATCGGGACGGGCTCTCTTCCGGTGCGGGGGGTGTCTGACGTCGGGGGCGCGGGCGGCCCGCCGCGCGGTTCCGCCGCCGGGTTGCGCCGCGCGGACGGGACCGGCGGCCGGGGTCCGTGACCCGGGCCGCACGAGCACACCTACGGTCTACCGGTGCCGGTGGGCCAGCGCCTCGTACGACGCGGCCAGGGCGGGCCCGGCGGTCGGATAGGTCCGTTGCGCGACTCCCACGAACAGGCAGTCGACGACCAGGAGCTGGCTCGTGCGGGAGGACATGGCGGCCGGCCGCAGTTCGCTCTCCCGCGCGGTCGACGTGGTCAGGACATGGTCCGCGTACTGCGTCACCGCGCTGTGCGGCCGGCCGGTGATCGCCACCGTCGTGGCTCCCCGCCCGAACGCGGTCCGCAGGGGTTCGATGACGTCCCCGGTGGCCCCCGAGTGCGTGACGGCGACGGCGACGTCGCCGGCGGAGAGCTGCACCGCGGTGGTCACCGCGAGGTGGGTGTCGCTGTGGGCGTGGGCGACGAGCCCTATCCGCAGCAGCTTCTGCGCGAGGTCCTGGGCGACCAGCCCGGACGCCCCGACCCCGTACACGTCGATGCGCCGTGCGGCCGCCGCCGCGGTGACCGCCGCGTCGAGCTGCACGGTGTCCAGGGCTGCGGCGGTGTCGGCGAGGGTCTGCCGTTCGTCGCGGGCGAGTTTGGCGACGACGTCCGCCAGCGGGTCGTCGACCGTGATGTCGGTGGTGAGGGCGGGCGCCCGCCCGGACTGCCGGTGGGCCGCCAGCCCGGCGAGGGCGAGGCGCAGCTCGCGGTAGCCGGGATAGCCGAGGAGACGGGCGGTGCGCACGACGGTGGCCTCGCTGGTGCCGGTGCGCTCGGCCAGGCCGGTGACGGTGAGCGCGGCGCAGCCGGCCGGGTCGTGGGCGACGGCCCGGGCGACGCGCTGCACGGAGCGCGTCATGGTGGGGGCGAGCGTGCGGACCTTGGCGGCGAGGGCGGCGGGAGGGGGAGGGGGAGCCGGAGGGGGAGGGGCGGCGAACGTTTCCTTCACGTCCTTGGGCACTCGTGAAACGTATTTTCTGGCCGGGTACCGGTCAAGAGTGCGCACAATGGGGGCATGGACGACCCTCTCACCCCCGTCGACCCGCTGGAACGAACACTGCACACGGCACGCGCCCTGGTACTGGCCGACCTCGCCTCGGGCGACGTCGCCGCGGCGGACGTGGTGTCGATGGTCGAGGACTCCGTGGTGCAGCGGCGCTGGTGGGTCGAGCAGTGGCCCGAGGGCGCGGAGTACGTCGCCGGTCTGGTGGCCCAGGACGTGCAGGACGCCCTGCTGGAGAGCCATGGCCGCTGGCCGCTGTGCCCGGTCTGCGGCTCCGGCGACCCGCACGCCCTCGACGTCGAGCCCGAACTCGGCCCGGATCCGCACTGGGTGTGCCACAAGGCGGGCGTGAAGATCGCCTCGGTGGGCTCGCTGGGAGCGGCCACGGGAGGCGCGTCGACCTCGTGAGCGGCTCATGACCGTCTACATCGACCCGCCGGACTGGCCGGGGCACGGCCGGATGTGGTCCCACCTCGTCAGCGACGTCTCGTACGCCGAACTGCACGCCTTCGCCGACCGGTCGGGCGTTCCGCGGCGCGCCTTCGAACGCGACCACTACGACGTCCCCTCGCACCGGTACGCCGAGCTGGTGGCGGCCGGCGCGGTCGAGGTGAGCAGCCGGGAGGTGGTGCGGCTGCTGACGGCGGCCGGCCTGCGCCGGCGCAAGGGCGGCGGCGTCAGCGGGTGAACACCGGTTCCATCGTGTGCCACCACGCGACGAGCGCCGTCCGGTCGGCGCCGCTGATCTGGACCAGCGCCGGACGGTCGTAGTAGCTGCACAGGAAGACGTACTGGCCGGTGTCCGACAGGAAGCAGACCACGTCCCCCGCGGAGTTCCCGGTGTTGTTCTCGCGCCAGGTGCTGTAGACGCCGTTCTGCGCGTCGCAGTTGCCCGGCTGGAGCCGTCCGGCGTAGGACTGGAAGACCTCGTCGCGGTCGTACTTGGTGCCGTACATCACGACGCCGGCCTTGCCGACGCCGGGCACGCCATAGGCGTCCACGGTGGTGACCGTGCAGGACAGGGCGGCCTGCGCGCCCTCCCACCGGGCGTGCGAGCAGCTCTCACGCGACCACTGGTCGGCGTTGAGCGAGTCCCGCAGATCGCGCTCGGCGGCGGTCAGACCGTCGGTCCCGTCGCTCCCACCGCTCCCACCGCTCCCGCTGGTCCCGTCGGCGCCGTCGTCGTCCGGTGAGGCGTCGCCGTCGGGCGTCCCGCCGGAGTCGGAGACCTCGGTGGTCCCGTCGGCGGAGTCCGTCGGGGAGGGGGAGGCGGTGTCCGGGCCGGGCGCGGATCCGGTGCTCCAGCCGGAACCGGAACCGGAACCGGCGCCGCCGTCCGTCGTTCCTCGCCCGCCGCCGTGGGACGACTGGTACAGCCCCGCCAGGGCGAGCAACGAGCTGACGACGACCCCGATGACGGCCCACCGCACGCTCTGCCGGGCCAGCCGGTGGGCGTCGGGGTCCGTCCGCGGGGGGCGGGGCGGCTCCGGTGGCGTGGACGGGCCGCTGCTGCTCATGACGCTCCCCCGTTTCCCCCGGCGCACGCGACCGCGCGAGGCGCGGCCGTGCCGGAATTATCCGAAGCGCGAACCGGGCGGCGGGGGGCGAAGCGGCGAAGATCGCCCCCGGCTACGTCAGGTGAGGTCGGCCGCGCAGCTCATACGCGTACTCGCCCTCGGCTTCGCCGACCCTGACGAAGCCGGTCCGTTCGAGCACGGCCCGGGAAGGGGCGTTCGCGCGTTCGACGACGGCGAACAGGCGCCGGACGTCGTCGCGGGCCAGTGCCCAGCCGGCCAGCGCGCGCAGCGCCTCGGTGGCGTAGCCCCGGCCGCGGGCGGCCTCGACGAGGTCGTAGCCGACCTCCGTGCGGCCGTCCTCGTCCGGAGCGGAGTGGAAGCCCATGCTGCCGACGGCCAGACCGTCGGCCCGGCGTACGAGGACGTAGAGGCCGAACTCCGGCCGGTGCACGCCGCGCGCGTACGCGGTCGCCGTCATTCCGGCGGCTTCCCGGGTCCCCTCGAACGGTTCGCCCCCGAGCCAGGCGAAGCCTCCGCCGCCGCCCGCTCGCAGTCCGGCGGCGGCCCCGGGGGAGACGCCTTCGAGGGTGAGACGTGCGGCGGGGATGCGCGGGG
>NZ_JAHHIU010000361.1 GCF_024539815.1 Streptomyces hayashii | reverse complement strand
GCCGGAGACTTCCGGCAGGGCCCTCGTCCGTGCCTGGTCCTTGCCTGCTTACGGAGGGACGGCACCGCCCACCCCCGTCGCCCGAGCGCGGCCCGCGTCAACCCGCCCCACCCAAATACCCGCAGAACGATCGTGTCTTCATATCTGCCGACTCGTTCCCCCATTGGGGTGGAGTGTCATTTCACAGCTCTGCCCTGGCCGCACGGCCCGACCACCGACAACGGGGCAGACAGACATGATCAACGAATCCGCACTGCTGGAATCCAGGAGCCTGCGCGACGGCGTGCTCGAACGCACCGACGTACTCGACAGGGTGAAAGCACTGTCACTGCTCCCGGACGGCATGCACGTGACCACGGCGATGGTGGCGGCGTACTTCGGCGTCACCGCCGAGGCCGTCCGCCAGCTCAAAGCACGCCACCACGGGGAGCTGTCGGACAACGGAATGCTCACCCTGCGAGGCCCTGACCTCGCTGAATTTAAGCGTGACATCCTGTCACGCCATCCGGGAGGTCATCCACAGCCCCGGTCCGGCCTCACTCTGTACTCCCGCCGCGCGGTACTCAACGTCGCCATGCTCCTCCGCGACAGTGACGTCGCCCGCCAGGTGCGCACGTACCTTCTCGACATGGAGTACCTGGCACGGACGCGCCCTGTGGAAAACCCCGTCCACTCGGACTCCGTCTCCCTCGACGACCGCATCGACGCACGCATCACCCACGTCCTCGGCAGGACCGTCGTGCCCATGTTCAACGTCCTGATCGCAACATCAGGTGACCATCGAAGGGAGCTGATCGCCCTCCGGACGGGCGTCCAGCGGATCGAGAAGCGGCTCCGGCAGCACAACGCCCGGCTGCAGCGGCTGGAAGCCCCACGCGCAGACCGGCCCCTCGCCGGAGTCATGGCTGCCATGGACGCCATGAACGGGCGCGAGTTCGAGGAGCACGTCGCCGCACTACTGCGCCGCGACGGCTGCACCGACGTCGTCGTGCAAGGCGGCGGAAGGGACCGCGGCATCGACATCACCGCCCGCACGGCCCACGGGCGACGCCTCGTCGTCCAGTGCAAGAGGTTCGCGCCCCACCTCTCGATCACCAGCCCCGAACTCCAGAAGTTCGTCGGCGCCGCCAAAGTCCTGCACGACTCCGAAGTGGCGCTCTACGTGGCGACCTGCCCCTTCACCCGCGACGCCCTCAACATCGCCGCCGAGACCGGCATCACCGCCGTCCACCGCGGGCTGCTGGAGCAGTGGAGCGCCGGGTCGCCCCTGACGGTCCTGGAGTGACGACGACGCCAGGCAGAAGGCCCGAAGCCGCAAACGCGATGCGCGGCTTCGGACCTTCGCCATGCCGGGCGGCGGACGCCCCGGAGGAGCCCGGACCGCTCAGCCCAGTTCCTTCGGCGGGGTCCGGTCCGCGTCGACCTTCTCCACCCGGACCAACTCGCCCCACACCACGTAGCGGTAGCGGCTCGTGTACACCGGCGTGCAGGTCGTCAGCGTGATGTAGTGCCCGGCCTTCTTCTTGCCGGACTCCTTCGGGATCCGCCCGAGCACGTCGACGTTGTACTTCGAGGTCTCGGGCAGAACCGCGTACACCTTGTACACGTACCAGTCGTCCTTCGTCTCGAAGACGATCGGGTCGCCCTTCTCCAGCTTGTCGATGTTGTGGAACTTCGCACCGTGGCCGTCGCGATGCGCGGCGAGCGCGAAGTTGCCCTCCTTGCCGGTCGTCGGCAGGACGGCCTTGACCGGGTCGGTGTAATAGCCGGCGACCCCCTCATTGAGGATCTTCGACGAGGTGCCCTCCTCGACCAGCACCTCGCCGTTCTTCATCGCGGGCACATGCAGGAACCCGATGCCGTCCTTGGTGTCCAGCGCGCCGGGGCCGCTGGGGCCGCTGTCCTGCTGCGCCCAGTTGTCGCGCACCTTGTCACCCTGCCGGTGCGCATGACGGTCGGCGACGACATTGGTCCACCACAGGGAGTACACGACGAACAGGCCGAGCACCAGGCCGGCCGTGATGAGGAGTTCGCCGAAGACGCTGACGGCGAAGGCGATCCGGCCGCCCCCGCGGCGCCGCGGCCCGGACGGGAGCGCCTCCACGCGCGCGTGCTCTTCGTGCTCGGTGTCGCCGGTGGTCGCTGCCACGTTCAATCTGCCCCTACTCGACTGCATGCCTACCCAAGGCATGCCACCCGGTCCGCGCGCCTACTCGACGAGCGCGTCCGGCTTGCCCTTGCTCCGCGGCCGTTCCTCGACCATCTTGCCCCAGACGATCAGGCGGTACTTGCTCGTGAACTCCGGGGTGCACGTGGTCAGCGTGATGTACCGGCCCGGACCCGTGAACCCCGAGCCCGGCGGAACCGGATCCAGCACACTCGTGTTGCTCGGCGCGGTCACCGGCAGCGAGGACGCCATCTTGTAGACGAAGTAATCGTCCTGCGTCTCGACGACGATGTCGTCGCCCGCCTGCAGCCGGTTGATGTACCGGAACGGCTCCCCGTGCGTGTTGCGGTGGCCCGCTAGCCCGAAGTTGCCGGTCTTCGCCTCGGGCATCGCCGTCGTCAACGGGCCCTCGCCGTAGTGCCCCACCATCCCCTTGTCGAGCACCTTCTTGTTGCTGACGCCCTCGGCGATCGGCACCACCACGTCCAGCTTCGGGATGTGCAGGATCGCGAAACCCTGCCCCGGCGAGAACACCCCGGGAGCGCCCTTGCCGCTGGCCCAGTCGTCCTGGAGGCTGCTGGCCTCCTTGTCGGCCTGCGCGTGGGCCCGCACATTCGTCCACCACAGCTGGTACGTGACGAACAGCAGCATCAGCACGCCCGTGGTGATGAACACCTCGCCGACCGCCCGGCTGGCGACCACCGCCGCGCTCGGCTTGCGGGCCTTCTGCCGGCGCCGGGCCTCCACGCGGGACAGAGGCCGCTCGTCCTGCGACGGCGCGTCCGGCCCCTCGTGCGTCTCGGTGACCTCACCCTGACCGCCATTCCCGCCGTGACGCCCATGACGGCCCTTGGCGGCCTTTCTGCGGGCCGCACGCCCGCCCGCCGGGGTTCCAGGGGCCGCAGAGGCCCCGGGGACGCCAGAGGCGGATATGGGACCACTGCCGAACGCCGACGCCGGCGGTATCCGCAGCGCCACCGTCTCGTCGTCGGCCGGCGGCCGGTACGGCTCCCCCGCGTACGGATCGGCTCCCGCACCGAAACCCGGCCCCGACCCGACTCCGCCCCCGGACCCCGCTCCGCCCACGGCCCCGGACCCGGCTTCCGCGTAGTGGTCACCGCCGAAGGACTCGTACGGCGCCGCGCCGTACGAGTCCTCACGCTCGGGGCGCAGCGCGGTCACGCCGTGGCCCTGCCCACCACCGGGGCGAGCCCCGCCGACCTCGCCACCGCGCCCTGGTCGCCGCACTCCGCCAGCCAGTTGGCCAGCATCCGGTGCCCGTGCTCGGTCAGCACCGACTCCGGATGGAACTGAACGCCCTCGACGGGCAGTTCACGGTGGCGCAAGCCCATGATGATCCCGTCGTGCGTACGGGCGGTCACCTCAAGCTCGGCCGGCACCGTCCGCGGCTCGGCGGCCAGCGAGTGGTAGCGCGTCGCAGTGAAGGGACTGGGCAGACCGGCGAAGACGCCCTTGCCCCCGTGCTCCACCGGCGAGGTCTTCCCGTGCAGCAGCTCCGGCGCCCGGTCCACGACTCCGCCGTACGCCACCTGCATCGACTGCATGCCCAGACAGACGCCGAAGACGGGCACCCCGGTGGCCGCACAGTGGCGGACCATCTCGACGCAGACGCCGGCCTCCTCGGGCGTGCCCGGACCGGGCGAGAGCAGGACGCCGTCGAACCCGTCCTGGGCATGGGAGGTGGAGACCTCGTCGTTGCGCAGGACCTCGCACTCGGCGCCCAGCTGGTACAGGTACTGGACCAGGTTGAAGACGAAGCTGTCGTAGTTGTCGACGACGAGAATGCGCGCGCTCACTGGTTGTCCACCGTCACATCGTTGAAGGGAAGCAGCGGTTCGGCCCACGGAAAGACGTACTGGAAGAGCGCGTACACCACGGCCACGACCAGCATGATCGAGATCAGCGCCTTCACCCACGCGTTTCCCGGCAGATGCCGCCAGATCCAGCCGTACATGCCGTCCCTTCCGTCGCACCACGGCACCTGACTCACGCCGTACGCCACCAGACTAACGGCGTAGGGCCTTCGGTTCGCCTGCCTCCACGGGCTGTGTGGAGTCAAGGTGCGCCCAGACGATCAGCCGGTGACTGTGCCCCCATTCCGGATCGCACGTGGTCAAGGTCAGATACCGGCCCGGACGCGTATACCCCGACTTACGTGGCACAGGGTCGATCACCTCGACGTCCGAGGGCACGGTTTTGTAAGGGCCTTTGTCGATCCGATACGTGAACCAGGTGGTCCCGTCCGTCAGCACCACCGCGTCCCCCCGCCTGAGCTCGGGGAAGTCCTTGAAGGGGTCGCCGTAGGTACGGCGGTGGCCCGCGACGGAGAAGTTCCCCGTCTGCCCGAGCCGGGCACTCCCCTTGTAGTGCCCGAGCCCCTTCTTCAGGGTGCCGGCCGCCGTGTCCTCCAGCACCGGCTTGTTCCACGTGAAACCAAGGCGCGGGATGTACATCACCGCGAAGGGCCTGCCGTCGCGGTACGGCGTCACAGGGGCCGCCGTCCCGGAGCCGGAACCCGCGCTCGGGGCGGCTCGCGGGGCCTGCCGGGCCCACTGGTCGTGCAGGGCGTCGATCTGGTCGTCCATGGCTCGATCGGCCCGCACACCGGTCCAGAACAGCACGTAGACGACGAACAGGACGATGACGGCTCCGGCGGTGATGCACAGCTCGCTGAACGTCCTGACGATCACCCGCACCGACACAGGCGCCCCCCGGCGGCCGTCGCTCGACTACTCCACAGGCTTGGCGTAGTGCAGATCCACTGTGCCCGAGTAGCCCGGCAGAGTCACCGTTCCGTCCTCGGTGACTTTCCAGCCGAGGCCGTAGACGTTCACGTAGACCATGTAGTTCTGGATCGAGGGAGCGTCCGCGAGCGCCTGCTGCAGCTTCTGCGGATCACCGACCGCCTGGATCTTGTACGGCGGCGAGTAGACGCGCCCCTGGAGGATCAAGGTGTTGCCGACGCAGCGGACCGCACTGGTGGAGATCAGCCGCTGGTCCATGACCTTGATGCCCTGGGCGCCGCCCTGCCACAGCGCGTTCACCACGGCCTGCAGGTCCTGCTGGTGGATGACCAGGTAGTCGGGCTGCGGCTCCGGGTAGCCGGGAAGCTTTGCGGTGGCGTTCGGCGGAGCGTCGTTGAGCGTGACGGTGATCGCCCGGCCCTTGATCTTCTGAGTGCCCGCGCTCTTCTCCAGGCCGGCGAGCTTGTCGTCCTGGGCCTTCGTGCTGCCGTCGTCCGCCTCGGCGAGCGACTCCACGTCGTCGCGCAGGGCGCCGTTCGTCGCGTCGAGCTCACCGTTCTTCTGACTGCGCTCCTGAACGAGGTCGGACAGCTTCAGCAGGGAGGCGTCCGTGCGGATGTTGGTGCCCTTGGCGGTGCTGAAGCTGGTGAAGAAGAGCAGTCCGGCGAGGGCGAAGACGCCCGCGGTGAGCACGCGCACGGGCCGGAAGCCGCCCCGGCGACCGGCTGAGGGGGCGGGGGAGGGGACCGGATCGGAAA
>NZ_JAHHIU010000360.1 GCF_024539815.1 Streptomyces hayashii | reverse complement strand
GGGCCCAGCGGGTCCGGCGGGCGGCTGAGGCAGGTCGTCGCGGTCGCCTCGACGACGCTGCTGTACGACTTCGGCGCGCCCGTCGATGTGCGGCTGCCGGCGGCGGACGACATCTACGCGGGCCGGATCGCGGAGGACTGAACGCCTCCCGGGTCGGCTTCGACCTGCTTCGACCGGCTTCGAGAAGATGATTTCGGCCACGGGGACACAAGGACTAGCCCTTCCGTGCCATGCGCGCGGTGTATAGCGCTCCCTACTCTAGGAAGCCGGTGACGGCAGGGACGAGGTGATGCGCGTGGCTCCGGGCGGCGGTACGGCAGTTCAGGACCACGTGGCCCTCGCCGAGATCGAGCTGTGCGGGGAGCTGATCATCGCGGCCTCGGCGGCCGGCGAGGAACGTCTCAGCATGGAGAGCATCGACCTGGTGCTGCGGGTGGGCGAGGAACCGGACGGGTCCGGCGGCTCAGGTGCGCAGTAGGCGGGCGATCGCCTTCGTCGCCTCCTCCACCTTCGCGTCGATC
The DNA here is from genome assembly GCF_024539815.1 of Streptomyces hayashii. Classification (GTDB taxonomy): domain Bacteria; phylum Actinomycetota; class Actinomycetes; order Streptomycetales; family Streptomycetaceae; genus Streptomyces; species Streptomyces hayashii. The sequence goes on along the minus strand of NZ_JAHHIU010000360.1, from coordinate 5,188 downwards.
TCGTCGCCGCCCCTGAGCGCCGCGTCGGCGACGCAGTGGCGCAGGTGCTCCTCCAGGAGTTGCAGGGCGAAGGCCTGCAGCGCCTTGGTGGACGCCGACACCTGGGTGAGTATGTCGATGCAGTAGGTGTCCTCGTCCACCATCCGCTGCAGGCCGCGGATCTGGCCCTCGATGCGGCGCAGGCGCTTGAGGTGCTCGGCCTTCTGGTCGTGGTAGCCGTGGACCGTCGTGGTGGCGGGGCGGTCGGTTTCGGCCACGGCGGCGGGTCCGGGCGTGCGGCCCGGCTCGGGGGTGGAGGGGGCTTCCGCGCCGGCCTCGGTGGTCGTCATGGTGTCCTCCAGCGCTCCAGCTCCAGACATATACCCCTACTGGGTATATCCTAGCGAACTTCTGCGGGCGGACGGCCGTGGACGGCACTCCGTCGGTCGCCCCCCTGCCGGTCTCCGTGCCCGATGGGCGACACTGGTGGACGGCCCATTAGCCGTGGCCGGATGATGCGCCTAGCATCAGCCTGACCGAAACCGATGCATCTTGAGGACCCCACGTGCGCTTTCGTCTGACCCCCAGGGAGACGAGCTTCTACGACATGTTCGCCGCGTCCGCGGACAACATCGTCACGGGCTCGAAACTCCTGATGGAACTCCTCGGGGCGGACACCTCCGCCCGGGCTGAGATCGCGGAGCGTATGCGGGCCGCGGAACACGCAGGTGACGACGCCACGCACGCGATCTTCCACCAGCTGAACTCCTCGTTCATCACGCCCTTCGACCGCGAGGACATCTACAACCTCGCGTCCTCCCTCGACGACATCATGGACTTCATGGAGGAGGCCGTCGACCTGGTCGTCCTCTACAACGTGGAGGAACTGCCCAAGGGCGTCGAACAGCAGATCGAGGTGCTGGCACGGGCGGCGGAGCTCACGGCCGAGGCCATGCCGAACCTGCGCACCATGCAGAACCTCACCGAGTACTGGATCGAGGTCAACCGGCTGGAGAACCAGGCCGACCAGATCCACCGCAAGCTGCTCGCGCATCTCTTCAACGGCAAGTACGAGGCCATCGAGGTGCTCAAGCTGAAGCAGATCGTGGATGTGCTGGAGGAGGCCGCCGACGCCTTCGAGCACGTGGCCAACACGGTGGAGACCATCGCGGTCAAGGAGTCCTGAACCTTTCATGGACACCTTTGCTCTGGTCGTGACCATCGGCGTCGCGCTCGGATTCACCTACACCAACGGCTTCCACGACTCGGCGAACGCCATCGCCACGTCCGTGTCCACCCGGGCGCTGACGCCGCGGGCGGCGCTGGCGATGGCCGCGGTGATGAACCTCGCCGGCGCGTTCCTGGGGAGCGGCGTGGCGCACACGGTCAGCAAGGGGCTGATCGAGACGCCCGACGGGTCCAAGGGAATGGGGATCCTGTTCTCGGCGCTGATCGGGGCGATCGTCTGGAACCTCGTCACCTGGTACTTCGGGCTGCCCTCGTCGTCGTCGCACGCGTTGTTCGGCGGGATGGTGGGAGCCGCGCTCGCGGGCGGCACGGAGGTGATCTGGTCCGGCGTGCTGGACAAGGTCGTCATCCCGATGTTCGTGTCGCCGGTCGTGGGACTCATCGTCGGCTATCTGGTGATGACGGCCATCCTGTGGCTGTTCCGGCGGTCGAACCCGCACAAGGCGAAGCGGGGCTTCCGCATCGCGCAGACCGTCTCCGCCGCGGGCATGGCGCTGGGGCACGGTCTTCAGGACGCCCAGAAGACGATGGGCATCGTGGTGATGGCACTGGTCATCGGCGATGTGCAGGGCGCGGACGATCCGATTCCGGTGTGGGTGAAGATCGCGTGCGCCGTGATGCTGTCGCTGGGGACGTACGCGGGCGGATGGCGCATCATGCGGACGCTCGGACGGAAGATCATCGAGCTTGATCCCCCGCAGGGGTTCGCCGCGGAGACGACGGGGGCGTCGATCATGTTCACGACGGCGTTCCTGTTCAAGGCGCCCATCTCGACGACGCATGTGATCACCTCGGCGATCATGGGCGTCGGGGCGACCAAGCGGATCAACGCCGTGCGGTGGGGAGTCGCCAAGAACATCGTGCTCGGGTGGTTCATCACCATGCCGGCGGCCGCATTGGTGGCGGCGTGCGCGTTCTGGGTCGTGGACCTGGCGTTCCTGTAGGACGGTTCTCGCCCACCCGGCGCCGGCCCGGTGGGTGGCGGGGAAGCGATTCCATTTCCTCCCCCAGCCGCCGCGAGCCCGCCCCCCGGGAGTCAGGGGGCGGGCTCTTGCGGCCTCGCGGTGGCACCGCCATGCAGCACCGCGAGGGGTTTCGGGTCAGCCGAAGCGGCCGGAGATGTAGTCCTCCGTGGCCTGGACCGACGGGTTGGAGAAGATGCGTTCCGTGTCGTCGAGCTCGATCAGACGGCCGGGCTGGCCGACCGCGGCCAGGTTGAAGAACGCCGTGCGGTCCGAGACACGGGCCGCCTGCTGCATGTTGTGCGTCACGATGACGATCGTGAAGCGTTCCTTCAGCTCGCCGATCAGGTCCTCGATGGCGAGGGTGGAGATCGGGTCGAGGGCCGAGCAGGGCTCGTCCATCAGCAGGACCTTCGGCTCCACCGCGATCGCCCGAGCGATGCACAGACGCTGCTGCTGGCCGCCCGACAGGCCCGAGCCGGGCTTGTTCAGACGGTCCTTGACCTCGTTCCAGAGGTTCGCGCCCTTGAGGGACTTCTCCACCACGTCGGCCAGCTCGGACTTCTTGTAGCTGCCGTTCAGGCGGAGGCCCGCGGCCACGTTGTCGAAGATCGACATCGTGGGGAAGGGGTTCGGGCGCTGGAAGACCATGCCGACCTCGCGGCGGACGGACACCGGGTCCACGCCCGCGCCGTAGAGGTCTTCGTCGTCCAGGAGCACCTTGCCCTCGACGCGACCGCCGGAGGTGACCTCGTGCATACGGTTCAGCGTGCGCAGGAACGTCGACTTGCCGCAGCCGGAGGGGCCGATGAACGCCGTCACCGAGCGCGGCTCGACCGTCATCGAGATGTCTTCGATCGCCTTGTGGGATCCGTAGTAGGCGGTCAGTCCGCTTACGTCGATTCGCTTGGCCATGTCTTCTACTTCACTTCCCGGTCGTATAGATCAGTCGCTGTGGCCGCTTCAGCGACCGGTCTTCGGGGCCTTCCAGCGGGCGATGCCGCGAGCCACCAGGTTCAGGATCATCACGAAGGCGATCAGCGTGAGCGACGCGGCCCAGGCGCGGTCGTAGGCCGCCGTCGAGCCCGCGCTCTGCGCGTACTGCTGGTAGATGTACAGCGGCAGCGACGCCTGCGCGCCCTCGAAGGGGTTCGCGTTGATGAACGGGTTGCCGAAGACCAGAAGCAGGACCGGGGCCGTCTCGCCGGCGATGCGGGCGATCGCCAGCATCACGCCGGTGATGATGCCCCCGATCGACGTCGGGACCACCACCTTGAGGATCGTGCGCCACTTGGGGACGCCCAGGGCGAGCGACGCCTCGCGCAGCTCGTTCGGGACGAGCTTCAGCATCTCCTCGGTCGAGCGTACGACGACCGGCATCATCAGGATCGCCAGCGCCAGTGAGCCCGCGAAGCCGAACGGCTGCATGTCCAGCATCAGCATCAGGCTGAGGATGAACAGGCCGGCCACGATGGAGGGGATGCCGGTCATCACGTCCACGAAGAACGTGACCGCCTTGGCCAGGTTGCCGCGGCCGTACTCCACCAGGTAGATCGCCGTCAGGATGCCGATCGGGGCGCCGATCGCGGTGGCCAGCCCGACCTGCTCCAGGCTGCCGAGGATCGCGTGGTAGATGCCGCCGCCCGGCTCGCTGTCCGCCACCACGCCCATCGAGTGGGTGAGGAAGTAGACGTCGAGGACCTTCACGCCCCGCGCGACCGTCGTCCACAGGAGCGAGACCAGCGGGACCACGGCCAGCAGGAACGCCACCCAGACCAGGCTGGTCGCGATCCTGTCCTTGGCCTGGCGGCGGCCCTCCACCTTCGCGGCGATGCCGTAGGTGCCGACGAGGAACAGGATGCCGGCGATCAGGCCCCACTGGACCTTGCTGTCCAGGCCGCCGGCGAGGCCGATGACGGCCGCGAGGGCGAGCGAGCCGGCCGCGATGGCCCAGGGGGACCACGTCGGAAGGCTGGCGCCGCGGAGGGTGCTGGGGGTCTTGTCGGCTACTGCGCTTGCGTGGCTCATGCGTTGGCCCCCGAGTACTCCTTGCGGCGGGCGATGATCATGCGTGCCGCGCCGTTGACCAGCAGGGTGATGACGAACAGGACCAGGCCGGAGGCGATGAGCGCGTCGCGGCCGAACTCCGTCGCCTCGTTGAACTTGCTGGCGATGTTCTGGGCGAAGGTGCCGCCGCCGGGGTTGAGGAGGCTGGCGTGGATGTCGAAGTCGGGCGACAGGACGGTGGCGACGGCCATCGTCTCGCCGAGGGCGCGGCCGAGGCCGAGCATCGAGGCGGAGATCACGCCGGAGCGGCCGAAGGGGAGCACCGACATGCGGATGACCTCCCATCGGGTGGCGCCCAGCGCCAGGGCCGCCTCCTCGTGCATCTGCGGGACCTGGCGGAAGACCTCGCGGCTGACGTTGGTGATGACCGGCAGGATCATCACGGCCAGCAGGATGCCCACCGTCAGCATCGAGCGCGGCGCGCCCTGGTCCCAGGAGAAGACGCCGGTCCAGCCCAGGTAGTCGTTCAGCCAGCCGAACAGACCGTCCATGTGCGGTACGAGGACCAGGGCGCCCCAGAGGCCGTACACGATGGACGGCACGGCGGCGAGCAGGTCGATCACGTACGAGACGGGGCCGCTCATCCGGCGCGGGGCGTAGTGCGTGATGAACAGCGCGATCGCCACGGCGATCGGGACCGCGATGACCATGGCGATGATCGACGAGACGACCGTGCCGAAGGCCAGGACCGCGATGCCGAACTGCGGCGGGACGAGGCTGGTGTTCCACTCGAAGGCGGTGAGGAAGTTCGCGTCGTCCTTGCTGATGGCCAGGTAGGCCCGGTAGGTGAGGAAGACCGCGATCGCGGCCATGATCACCAGCAGGAAGATGCCCGAGCCGCGGGAGAGACCGAGGAAGATCCGGTCACCGGGCCGGGTGGCGCCGCGGGCCGCGCGCTTCTGCTCGGCCGACGGGGGCGGCGGGGGCGTGGG
>NZ_JAHHIU010000359.1 GCF_024539815.1 Streptomyces hayashii | reverse complement strand
CCCAACCGCCCCTCCACCACACCCACCGGCAAACCCACCGACAACATCCCACCCCCACCAGCCAACGACGACGCAATCACCCCACTACGACCCGCCACCACCCGCGCACCATCCACCAACGACAACCCACCCACCACACACGCCGCCGCAATCTCCCCCTGCGAATGACCCACCACCGCAACCGGCTTCACCCCCACCGACCGCCACAACCCCGCCAACGACACCATCACCGCCCACAACACCGGCTGCACCACATCAACCCGACCCAACGCCTCCTCATCACCCAACACATCAACCAACGACCACCCCACAAACGGCTCCAACGCCTCCCCACACCGACCCATCCACTCCGCGAACACCACCGACTCCGACAACAACCCCAACGCCATCCCCACCCACTGCGCCCCCTGACCCGGAAACACAAACACCACACCTGAACCACCAGAGGCCACCGGCGCGGTGGTCGGGATCGAGGTGTTCTCGGCCAGGGCGGTGAGGCGTTCCAGTGCCTCCTCGCGGTGGCCGGCGACCACCACGCCCCGGTGGGCGAACGCGGTGCGTGCGGTCAGGGAGAGGGCGACGTCGTGCAGCACGGTCTCGGGCCGTTCCTCCAGGAACGCCGCGAGCTGCCGCGCCTGGGCGCGCAGGGCATCGGGGGTCTTGCCTGAGAGGACCAGCGGCACCACGCCCCGGGGGACGGCCCGTTCGGCGGCCGTCGGCGTGGATCCGGTGGACGCCCCGGCTGTGTCGGATGCGCCGGCCGAGTCGGCTGCGTCGGCTGCGTCGGCCTCGGGATCCGCCGAGCCGGACGCCTCGGATGCGGGCGCCTCGGATGCGGGCGCCTCGGGCACCGGGGCCGCGGACGGCGCAAGCTGGGCGGGCTGCGCGGACTCGATGACGATGTGGGCGTTGGTGCCGCTGAGGCCGAAGGACGACACACCGGCACGGCGCGGCTCGTCCCGCTCCGGCCACTCCCGCGCCTCCGTCAGCAGCTCGACCGCACCCTCCGACCAGTCCACCTCAGGCGTCGGAGCGTCGACGTGCAACGTCTTCGGCAGCACCCCGTGCCGCATCGCCTGCACCATCTTGATCACACCCGCCACACCGGCTGCCGACTGGGCGTGACCGATGTTGGACTTCAGCGAGCCCAGCCACAGCGGTCGGCCGTCGTCGGGCCGCTCCTGTCCGTAGGTGGCGAGGAGCGCCTGTGCCTCGATCGGGTCTCCGAGGGACGTACCGGTGCCGTGCGCCTCCACCGCGTCGACGTCCGCCGCGGACAGCCGGGCGTTCTCCAGCGCCTGCCGGATCACTTCGCGCTGGGCGGGGCCGTTGGGCGAGGTGAGGCCGTTGGACGCGCCGTCCTGGTTGACCGCGCTGCCGCGGACGACGGCCAGGACCTCGTGGCCGTTGCGGCGGGCGTCCGACAGCCGCTCCAGCAGCAGGACGCCCACGCCCTCGGAGAAGCCGGTGCCGTTGGCCCCGGCGGCGAAGGCGCGGCACCGGCCGTCCGGGGAGAGGCCGCGCTGGCGGGAGAACTCGACGAACATCCTGCTGTCGGCCATCACGGCGGCGCCGCCGGCCAGCGCCATCTCCGATTCGCCGGTGCGCAGCGACTGGACGGCGAGGTGGATGGCGACCAGCGACGAGGAGCAGGCGGTGTCGACCGTCACCGAGGGGCCCTCGATGCCGAGGGTGTACGACACGCGGCCCGAGGCGAAGCTGCCGGTGCTGCCGCGTCCGAGGTACGCCTCCAGGTCTTCGGGGACCTGTCGGACGCGCGGGGCGTAGTCGTGGTGCATGACGCCGGTGTAGAGGCCGATCCTGCGTCCGCGCAGGGAGGCGGGGTCGATGCCGGCGCGTTCGAAGACCTCCCAGGAGGTCTCCAGCAGCAGCCGCTGCTGCGGGTCCATCGCCACTGCCTCGCGCGGGGAGATCCCGAAGAAGGGCGCGTCGAAACCGGCCACGTCGTGGAGGAAGCCGCCCTCACGGACGTAGGACTTGCCCGGTGCGTCGGGGTCCGGGTCGTACATGCCCGCCAGGTCCCATCCCCGGTCGGCCGGGAAGGGCGTGATGCCGTCGACGCCGTCGGCCACCAGCCGCCAGAGGTCCTCGGGGGAGGTCACTCCTCCCGGCAGACGACAGGCCATACCGACGATGGCGATGGGTTCCCATGCCTTCTCCTCGACCTCGCGCAGCCGGCGGGTCGCCTGACGGGCGGTGGCTACGGCCTTGTTGAGGTATTCGCGGTACTTCTTGTCGTCGGGCACGGTGAAGGTCAGCTCCTAGAGAAAGACTTCTGACGGCGGGCGGCGGGCGGTCGGCGGCGAGGCGGCAGGCTCGACCGGGGGGCGTGAGGCGCGGCAGGCGCGGCGGCGTCAGGAAGCGGTGAACTCGTTGAACTCGTTGTCGATGATGTCGAAGACCTCGTCGTCGGTGACCGAGTCGAGGTCGTCGTCGGTTTCGTCCTGAGCGGTGTCCGGGGCCCACTTGGCCAGCAGGACCTGCAGGGTGGCGGTGACCTGGGCGCGGACCGCCCGGTCTTCGGGTACGGAGGCGAGTGCGGCCCTGAGCCTGTCGACCTCGGCGACCGCCCGGTGCACCGCGGGGCCGCCCTCGGGGGCGAGCGCCTCGCGCAGGTGGGCGACGAGCACGGCCGGCGCCGGGTGGTCGAAGAGCAGTGTGGCGGGCAGGCGCAGGCCGGTGGCGGCGGACAGCTTGTTGCGCAGTTCGACGGCGGTGAGCGAGTCGAAGCCCAGCTCCTGGAAGGCGCGGTCCGGGTGGACGGCGTGCGTGTCCTGGTGGCCGAGGACGACGGCGGTCTCGGCGCGGACCAGGTCGAGCAGGATTGCGTTCTGGGCGTTCTCCTCCAGGCCGGCCAGGCGCTCGCGCAGGGAGCCGGCCGTGGCGAGGTCGGCGCGCCGGGCGCGGGCTTCGGCAGCCGCGATGCGACGGACCTCGGCCACGCCCTGGAGGAGTGCGGAGGGCCGGGGCGCGGTGAACGCCGCGTGGAACCGCTTCCAGTCGATGTGGGCGACGGTGAGGCCGCTCTGACCTCCTGCCAGGGCGCGGTCCAGAGCGGTCAGCATCAGTTCGGGGCGTACGGTCTCGATGCCCTGGCGGCGCAGTTGCGGCGCAGAGCCGGCGTCGACCATGCCGCCGCCGGCCCATGCGCCCCAGGCGATGGAGGTGGCGGTCCGGCCCTGGCCCCGCCTGCGCAGGGCGAGGGCGTCCAGGTAGGCGTTGCCCGCGGAGTAGGCGCTCTGGCTGCCGCTGCCCCAGACTCCGGCGATGGACGAGAAGACGATGAACGCGTCCAGCGGGGTGTCGCCGAGCAGGGCGTCGAGGTGGGCCGCGCCCGCCGTCTTGGCGGACACGACACTGCCGAAGTCGTCGAGCGTCGTCTCCTGGAGGGCGCCGAAGCCGTTGACGCCGGCGGCGTGCACCACCGTGCGGACCGGGTCGCCGTCCGCGGCCAGTTTCGCCAGGAGGTCCGCCAGGGCCTGCCGGTCGGTGACGTCGACGGCGGCCACGGTGACCCGGGCTCCGGTCCCGGTGAGTTCGTCGGTCAGTTCCGCGATGCCCGGTGTGTCGGCGCCGCGGCGGCCGACGAGGACCAGGTGTGCGGCGCCGGCTGCGGCCATGCGGCGGGCGACGTGCCCGCCGAGGGCTCCGGTGCCGCCGGTGATCAGTACGGTGCCGGTGGTCCGCCGGGGTTCCTGGTCCGGCTGGGGCCGGTGGAGCGGTGTGTGCTCCAGGCGGCGGGCGAGGACCGTCCCCTCGCGCAGCGCGAGTTGGTCCTCGTCGCCGCTGCCGCCGCCGAGCACCGTGGCGAGCAGGGCGCCCGTCCCCGGGTCGAGGGTGGCGGGGAGGTCAATCAGGCCGCCCCAGCGGCCCGGGTGTTCGAGGGCGGCGGCCTGGCCGAGTCCCCACAGGGCGGCCTGGTCGGCGCTGTGCACCGGGTCGGTGTCGGAGGTGGCCACGGTGTCCTGGGTGGCGAGCCAGAGCGGTGCCTCGACGCCGGCGTCGCCGAGCGCCTGGACCAGGGCGAGTGTCGCCGCGAGACCGCCGGTGACTCCGGGGAGGCCGGGGTGCTCGCTCTCGTCGAGGGCGAGCAGGGACAGGACGCCCATGACGGTGGCGCCGTCGGTCACCGCGTCGGTCACCGTGCGAGTGAGGAGACCGGTGAGCGTGTCGCGTTCCGGTCCGTCGACGGGCAGCGGTACGACATGGGCGCCCCGGTCGCGGAGTGCGGTGAGGCACGCGGTGACGGTGGTGTCGTCCGGCCGGTCGGCGGGTACGGCGACCAGCCAGACGCCGGTGGGCGCGGCTGCCGGGTCGGTGATGCCGGCCGGGATCCAGGTCGTGCCGTAGATCCAGTCGTCCAGCCGGGAGGAGGCGGTCTCGCGGGCCAGCCGGGCTCCGGCGAGTTGTTCCGGCGTCACCTGACGGCCGACCAGGGCGTCGATGCGCGCCACGGGTACGCCGTTCTGGTCGGTGACGGTGACCTGCCAGGTCTCCTCGCCCGCGGGGACGAAGTGCGCCCGCAGACGGGAGGCTCCGCGGGTCCACAGGGTGATGCCGTTCCAGGAGAAGGGCAGTCGCGGCAGACCGGTGCCGTAGATCAGCGGGGCGTGCAGCGAGGCGTCGAGCAGGGCGGGGTGCAGGGAGAAGTGCCCCGCGTCCTCCTGCTGCTGCTCGGGCAGCGCGACCTCGGCGAAGATCTCGTCGTCGCGGGTCCACACTCCGCGCAGTCCCCGGAAGGCGGGGCCGTACTCGTAGCCGCGTTCGGCCAGGTCCGCGTAGACGGACTCGACGTCGACGGGTACGGGGGTGGCGCCGGCCGGTGGCCAGGTGAGGGCGGCCTCGGCGGAGTCGGGGTCCTCGGGGACGAGGGTGCCGGTGGCGTGGCGGGTCCAGTCGGGTTCGTCGCCCTCGGGTCGGGAGTGGACGGAGACGGCACGGCGGCCCGACTCGTCGGGTGCGGCGAGTTCGACGCGGACCTGGATGCCGCTGTCCTCGGGGAGGATGAGGGGGGCCTCGATGACGAGTTCTTCGAGGGCGCCGCAGTCGGCTTCGGCGCCGGCGGTCAGGACCAGGTCGACGAAGCCGGTGCCGGGCAGCAGGGCGGTGCCCCACACGGCGTGGTCGGCCAGCCAGGGGTGGGTGCGTGTGGACCAGCGGCCGGTGAAGGCGAGGCCGCCGGTTCCGGGCAGGTCCACGGCGGCGCCGAGGAGCGGGTGCGCGGACGGGGTGAGGCCGGCGGAGGAGACGTCGCCCTCGGTTCGTTCCGCCTTCAGCCAGTAGCGCTGGTGTTGGAAGGGATACGTCGGCAGGGGTGTCCGCCGCGCCCCCCGCGCATCGAACGCCGCCGACCAATCGACATCAACACCCCCCGCATACACCTCACCCACCGACCGCAAAAACCGCTCCAAACCCCCCTCACCACGACGCAACGACCCCACCACCACCCCATCCACACCCACCGCACCCATCGACTCCTCCACCACAAAACCCAACACCGGATGCGGACTCATCTCCACGAACACCCGCCGCCCCTCACCCAACAGAACCCGCGTCACCTCCTCAAAACGCACCCGCTCCCGCAAATTCCGAAACCAATACCCCCCATCCAACAACCCCGTATCCACCACCCCACCCGTCACCGTCGAATAAAACGGCACCCCCGACGACACACCCGACACACCCGCCAACACCC
>NZ_JAHHIU010000358.1 GCF_024539815.1 Streptomyces hayashii | reverse complement strand
CCGCCACCCCCACCCACCTGTCGTGCCCACCGGCTGAGGTTGCGTTTCCCTGATGTCCCTGATGTCGAGTCACCACACCGCGCCCGCGCGGGAACCAGCACGGCTACCGTCGTACTACCACGCGTTCCGGTACGGCAACGAGGGGGCGTACGCGGCATGACTCCCGGCGACGAACACGACTACGGCGAATCCGCGCGCACCGAAGAGGGCCGCGGCTACGGCGGCACCCGTCTGCGCCTGCCCGAGAACGACCCCTACGGCGGAGCCCGCAGAGGCGGCCGCTCGTCGTCGCGCAGCCTGGTCACCGTGGTCGGCGTCGTCGTCCTGCTGATCGCAGCGATCGCCTTCGCGAACCGTGGAGGAGGGGACTCCCCTTCGACGTCGACAGGCGGCGGCGAAGCCGACAAGCCGGCCGCCACCAGCACGACAGCCACGGGAACGAAGCCCGTGCGGGCCACGAACGGCGGCATCCCGGTGGGCTACGGCCACGACGCGCAGGGTGCGCAGAGCGCAGCGGCCAACTACGCCGTGGCACTCGGCTCGGCCGACATGTTCCTCACGACACAACGGCACCAGATCGTCGACACCGTGTACGCACCCCATATCGCCGCCGCCAGACAGTCCGCCCTGGACAAGGCGTACGCGAACGAGACGTTCCTGAGCAACATCGGCCTCGACAAGGACGGCACCGCACCGGAGGGCCAGACCTTCGTCTCCCGGGTCATTCCCGTCGGCACCAAGGCCACCGCCTCCAGTGCGAGCGCCGCCACCGTCGAGGTCTGGTACACGTCGCTCTTCGGGCTGTCGGGGGAGACCTCGACCAACCCCGTCGCGGAGAGCTGGTTCACCACCACTTACCAGCTCACATGGACGGACAACGACTGGAAGGTCACCGACTTCCAGCAGAAGGACGGTCCCGTGCCGGTCGGGCGCGATCAGAAGGCCTCCACCGCCGACGACATGACGAAGGCCGTCGAGGAGTTCGGAGGGTTCACGTATGCGCGCTAAGCACCTCTCCCTCAAGGTGACGGCCGCCCTCGTCGCCGTACAGGCAACTGCTGTGCTGCTGGCCACCCGAGCCGTCGCCCTGCCGACGCCCAGTCCGTCCCCGTCCCCGTCTCCCTCGGCCTCTCCCAGCAACAGCGACTGCGGCGAACTCATCCGGGGCCCCGCCAGGGACTACTGCCTGAAGGGTGAGCACCCCTCCACCACCAGCCCCGGCGTCTCCGACACCCTCGACCCCCTCTCCTCGCTCGCCAAGGGCTGTGCCGACGCCGCGTCCTGGACCGTCGACAAGCTCAGCGCCGCCGTGAAGGACACGGCGAACGTGGACTTCACCAACGAGAAGTTCCTCCAGCAGTACGCCGTCGTCTTCGCGGCCTCGACCGTCCTGACGCTCCTGCTGTGGCTGCTGGCCGTCGCCAAGCGGGCGGTGCGCGGAGTCCCCCTCACCACCGCCATCGGCGAAGCCGTCGGTTTCCTCTGGCTGACCGTCCTGGCCTCCGCCTTCACCCCCCTGATCCTCTACACCGTCGTCTCCGCCACGGACGGCATCACCGACGTCCTCGCCAAGACCACCGGCAACCAGACCGACACGTTCTTCGGCACGTTCTCCGCCGCCCTCGCCAAGGGCGAGAACATCGGCGGCGGCCCGATCATGCTGATCGTGGTGTCCCTGGTGTCGATCCTCGCCGCCGGAGTGCTCTGGCTGGAGCTCGTCATCCGGGCCGCGCTGCTCTACGTGGGCGCCCTGCTCGGCACCGTCGTCTACGCGGGCCTGGTCGACAAGAACCTGTGGAGCCACGTCCGCCGCTGGGCCGGCATCATGATCGCCGTCATCCTGGTCAAACCGGTGATCGTGATCGTCCTCGGGCTGGCCGGGGCGCTGTCCGCCGGCGACGGCCCGAACGCCTTCTCCGCCGTCGTCTCCGGCCTCGCCATCATCCTGCTCGCCATCTTCGCCAGCGCGATGATCTACCGCTTCGTCCCCGGCTTCGGCGACGAGATCGCCAACGGCCGCAACAACCGCATCATGCAGGGGGCCGAGGGCAAGGCCGCGGCGGTCATCAGCTCCCCGGCGACCCTCGTCGCCCAGGGCATCAAGACGCACAGCACCCGTGCGGACAACAACGGCGGCGGCCAGTCGGGCTCCTCCGGCGCCCGCCCCTCCAACCCCGCCAGCGGCGGGGTGGCCGCGCACAGCTCGCGCTCCTCGAACGGAGGCGGCGGATCTGTCCCCTCCGCCGCACCCCCGCCCCGCGCGAGCAACCCGGTCAACACCCCGCACGCCGGCAACACCCGCAACAGCAGTACCAACCGCACGGGAGGTGAAGGGCGTTGACGACCGATTCCCACGTGTCCCACGCGATCACGCCCCGCCGTACATATCTGATCGGCCGCGCCAGGCCCAACGCGATCGTCGGCCGCAACCGCGAGTCCGGCGAGATCGCGCTCATCGTCCTCGGCGCGTTCCTCGGCATGATGTGCGGCCTCCTCGTCCCCGTCCTCGCTCTGCGCATCGTCCTGCTGAGCGGCTTCCCGCTGCTCGCCGTGGCCGCCGTCTACGTGCCGTACAAGCGCCGCACCTTCTACAAGTGGTTCGAGATCAACCGCAGCTACAAGCGCACCCTGCGCCGGGGCACCACGTACCGCTCGTCCGCCGTCGAGGCCGGCACCCGGCTCGACGGGCAGGAGATCGAGATCGGGCCGCCCCCGGGCATCGGCCGCATCAGCTGGCTCGCCGCGCCCTTCGGCCCCGACGAGATCGCCGTCCTCCTGCACGCCGACCGCCGCACGGTGACGGCCGCGATCGAGATCGAGGGCCCGGGCGTCGGCCTGCGCGACAGCGAGGACCAGGAAGCCCTCGTCGACCGCTTCGGCACCCTCCTCAAGCACGTGGCCAACGGCGACGGCTTCGTCACCCGCCTGCAGATCCTCGCCCGCACCCTCCCCGCCGACCCCGACGCCCACGCCAAGGACGTCGCCGTCCGGGGCGACGAGCGGTCCCCCGACTGGCTGGCCCGCTCCTACGACCAGTTGCAGTCCATGGTGTCCACGAGCAGCGAGCAGCACCGCGCCTACCTCGTCGCCTGTATGCACTTCACCCGCGAGCTGTCCGCCGAGGCCCACGCCATGGCCCGCGCAGCCCGCCCCCAGGCCGGCCGCAGACTCGACCGCGACGCCGGCCTCGCCGTGGTCATGGCCCGCGAGCTCACCGACATCTGCTCCCGTCTGCAGGAGGCGGACATCCGCGTCCGCCAGCCCCTGGGCCAGGGCCGGCTGTCCTCCCTGGTCCACTCCATGTACGACCCGGACCACCCGATCGACCACATCCAGGCGATGACCAAGCGCAACGCCTGGCCGGCCGAGCTGGACGCCATGGAACCCACGTACCTCCAGGCCAAGACCCGCGAGTCGACCACCCGCGCGCCCTGGTGCCACGCCACGGCCTGGGTGAAGGAGTGGCCGATGACCCCGGTGGGCGTCAACTTCCTGGCCCCCCTGCTGGTCCACACCCCGGACGTCATCCGCACGGTCGCCGTCACCATGGACCTCGAACCCACCGAGGTCGCCATCGAACGCATGCTGACGGAGAAGACGAACGACGAGGCGGAGGCGAGCCGCGCCGCCAAGATGAACCGCACCGTCGACCCCCGCGACGTGGCCGCCCACTCCCGCCTCGACCAGCGCGGCGAGGACCTGGCGTCCGGCGCGGCCGGGGTCAACCTGGTCGGCTACATCACGGTCTCCTCCCGCAGCCCCGAGGCCCTGGCCCGCGACAAGCGGACGATAAGGGCGTCGGCCGGAAAGTCGTACCTGAAGCTGGAGTGGTGCGACCGCGAGCACCACCGCGCGTTCGTGAACACCCTCCCGTTCGCCACCGGAATCCGAAGGTAGGGGCTTCACATGCGGGACCCGATGTCCGTCCTCACCGACGCCTTCACGTCCTTCCTGTTCGGCAAGGTGGAGACGACCCGCCTTCCGGTCCGCACCTCCACCGGCCAGGCCCAGGCGGTCTACCTCCCCACGGCCGCCCCCGGTCTCGGCGACTCCGGCGTCATCATCGGCCGCGAGGTCTACTCCGGGAAGGGCTACATCTACGACCCCTTCCAGCTCTACGGCCAGCAGCTCCCGGCCCCGCACTGGCTCGTCCTCGGCGAGTCGGGCAACGGCAAGTCGGCCCTGGAGAAGACCTACGTCATGCGGCAGCTCCGCTTCCGCGACCGCCAGGTCGTCGTCCTGGACGCCCAGGGCGAGGACGGCGTCGGGGAATGGAACCTCATCGCGCAGGCTCTCGGCATAACTCCCATCCGCCTGGACCCGGCGGCCGCCCTCGACCACGGCATCCGCCTCAACCCCCTGGACCCGTCGATCACGACGACGGGCCAGCTCGCGCTGCTGCGCACGATCATCGAGGTGGCGATGGGCCACGGCCTCGACGAGCGCTCCGGCTTCGCGCTCAAGGTCGCCCACGCCTACGTCAACGAGACGATCGTCGAACGCCAGCCGGTGCTCACCGACATCGTCGAGCAACTGCGCCACCCCGAACCGGAGTCGGCCGAGGCGATGAACGTCGCCATAGACGACGTGCGCGCCTGGGGCCTGGACGTGGCGCTGGTCCTGGACCGCCTGGTCGACGGCGACCTGCGCGGCATGTTCGACGGTCCGACGACCGTCGGCATCGACCTGGACGCCCCGCTCATCGTGTTCGACCTGTCCCACATCGACCGCAACTCGATCGCCATGCCGATCCTGATGGCCATCGTCGGGGTCTGGCTGGAGCACACCTGGATCCGCCCCGACCGGGTCAAGCGCATCTTCCTCGTCGAAGAGGCCTGGCACATCATCAACAGCCCGTTCGTCGCCCAGCTCTTCCAGCGCCTGCTGAAGTTCGGCCGCCGGCTCGGCCTGTCCTTCGTGGCGGTCGTGCACCACCTGTCCGACGTGGTGGACGGAGCGGCCGCGAAGGAGGCGGCCGCCATCCTGAAGATGGCCTCCACCCGCACGATCTACGCCCAGAAAGCGGACGAGGCCAGAGCGACGGGCCGGGTCCTCGGCCTGCCCAGGTGGGCGGTGGAGATCATCCCGAGCCTCACCCCCGGCATCGCCGTCTGGGACGTCAACGGCAATGTGCAGGTGGTGAAGCACCTGGTCACCGAGACGGAACGGCCGCTCGTCTTCACCGACCGGGCGATGACCGAGTCCTCCGCCGACCGCACCATGTCCGACGACGACGCCCTCCTCGCCGCCGAACTGGAACAGGAACGCCGAGCGGCGGCCTTCATGGAACAGCACCTGGCCGACTTGGACGGCTCGTCCGAGTCGACGGTGGCGTAGACGGGGCGGGAGTGGCCATGAGACCGGGTGACGAACAGCGCCGCGACGGCCAGGGAGGCGTCCCCGACGGCCTGCTGGTCGGCATACTCGCCTTCCTGCTCGGCATGACGCTCCTGGTCTGGACGGCGACCGGACTGGCCGCCCTGTTCGCGCACGGCTCCTGGCCCTCGGGCGTCGCCTTCACCCGCACGCCCCAGGCCATGCGCCACCTCGTCGCCCAGCCCCACGACGTCCCCGGGGCCTGGCCGGAGGCCGAGGCGCGGGACCTGTCGGGCTACGGCCTGTTCTGGGGCCTGTTCATCGGCGAGCTGATGATCCTCTTCGTCATGACGGTGTTCGCGATAGGGACATTCGCCCGCTGGAAGGCGGTACGGGCCAGGAAGCGCGCGGAAACCCCGCCGACAGCCCGCGAGCAGGCCTCGCCGCCCCACCACGAGGTGCCGACCCAGCGCATCGAAGCCGGCCGTCCGGCGCCCGCGGCGACGGAACCCCTCCCGGTCCAGCCCGCCCCCCAGCCC
>NZ_JAHHIU010000357.1 GCF_024539815.1 Streptomyces hayashii | reverse complement strand
CCCCTCCACCACCTGCGCCTGCGCCTTGCCCGCCCGCTTGAACCTGCCGCCCATCCGCCCCGCCAGCAGATCGGCCACCATGAAACCGACGTTGTGCCGGTTCATCGCGTACTCCGGACCCGGATTGCCCAGGCCCACGATCAGCCAGGGCGCACTGGCATCGGTCGTCACGTCCACGTCTCCTCGACTCAAACGGGCAGGGGCTGCCTGCCGGACCGGCAGACAGGTACTACACACATCGTGCGGGCCGCACACCATGCGGGCGGCAGCCGCGAAGCAGCCGCCGCACACCGGGACCACACACAGGGACCATACGCAGACCGCCGCTCCCCGAAGGAAGCGGCGGCCGACGGAACGACGATCCGGAGGATCAGGCCTCGGTGGTCTCGGCCTCGGACTCGGCCGGGGCCTCCTCCGCCTGGGCGGCCAGCACCTGGAGGACGACCGCGTCCTCGTCGATCGCCAGCGTGGTGCCCTTGGGCAGCGGGATGTCCTTCGCGAGGATGGAGGCGCCGGCCTCCAGGCCCTCGATGGAGACCGTGACCGACTCGGGGATGTGCGTGGCCTCGGCCTCGACGGTCAGCGTGCTCAGCACGTGCTCAAGCAGGTAGGCGCCCGGCGCCAGGTCGCCCTCGGTGTGCACGTAGACCTCGACGTTGACCTTCTCGCCGCTGCGGACCAGCAGCAGGTCGACGTGGTCGAGGAAGCCCTTGATCGCGTCACGCTGCACGGCCTTCGGGATGGCCAGCTGCGTCTTGCCCTCAAGCTCCAGGCTCAGCAGGACGTTCGGGGTGCGCAGGGCGAGCTGGAGCTCGTGGCCCGGCAGCGTGATGTGCATCGGCTCGGCGCCGTGACCGTAGACCACGGCGGGAACCTTGCTGGCACGACGGATACGGCGGGCGGCGCCCTTGCCGAACTCGGTGCGGGTCTCGGCTGCGAGCTTGACCTCGGCCATGTTCACTCCTCGTAGAACTGGGGAAAGGTGGTCACCCGGCCAAACCATCGGCCTGCTACGAAGAGCGCGTCGATAACGGACCGCCGTACACACGCGCAACGCACGCGTACGGCCTCCCTCGCCGAGCAACTGGGACAGTCTACGCAGCGGGAAGGCCGTACAAGAAATCGATCTAGACGAGAACCGTCACGACGACCGTCACGACAGGCGCCACGACGGCCGGCACCGCGACCGTCACTGCTCGTCGAACAGGCTCGTCACCGAACCGTCCTCGAACACCTCGCGCACCGCGTTGGCGATCGTCGGCGCGATCGACAGCACCGTGATCTTGTCGACCTCCAGCTCACCCGGCGTCGGCAGGGTGTTGGTGAAGATGAACTCGCTCACCTTCGAGTTCTTCAGACGATCGGCCGCCGGACCCGACAGCACACCGTGCGTCGCCGTCACGATGACGTCCTCGGCGCCGTGCGCGAACAACGCGTCGGCCGCCGCACAGATCGTGCCGCCCGTGTCGATCATGTCG
Organism: Streptomyces hayashii; assembly: GCF_024539815.1. GTDB lineage: Bacteria > Actinomycetota > Actinomycetes > Streptomycetales > Streptomycetaceae > Streptomyces > Streptomyces hayashii. The sequence goes on along the minus strand of NZ_JAHHIU010000357.1, from coordinate 4,390 downwards.
TCCACGAGAACACACACACGACCCTTGACCTCGCCCACGACCTCGTGGACCGTCACCTGGTTCGCCACGTCCTTGTCACGCCGCTTGTGCACGATCGCCAGCGGCGCGCCCAACCTGTCGCACCAACGGTCCGCCACCCGCACCCGGCCCGCGTCCGGCGACACGACGGTCAGCTTCTGCCGGTCCACCTTGCTGCCCACGTAGTCCGCCAGCAGCGGCAGCGCGAAGAGATGATCCACCGGACCGTCGAAGAAACCCTGGATCTGGTCCGTGTGCAGATCCACCGTCAGGATCCGGTCCGCACCCGCCGTCTTCATCATGTCCGCGATCAGACGGGCCGAGATCGGCTCCCGCCCACGGTGCTTCTTGTCCTGCCGCGCATAGCCGTAGAACGGCACGATCACGGTGATCGAACGCGCCGACGCACGCTTCAACGCGTCGATCATGATCAACTGCTCCATGATCCACTTGTTGATCGGAGCCGTGTGGCTCTGGATCAGGAAGCAGTCGGCACCGCGCGCCGACTCCTGATACCGCACATAGATCTCACCATTGGCGAAATCGAAGGCCTTGGTCGGGACGACCCCGACACCCAGCTGGTGGGCGACCTCCTCGGCAAGCTCGGGGTGGGCGCGGCCGGAGAAGAACATCATCTTCTTCTCGCCGGTCGTCTTGATCCCGGTCACAGCACTGTCTCCTCAGAGGTGTCTCAGCTGGATGTCGAGAAACCACGCCGCTGGGCGCGACGAGGCCGTCTCAGCTGGTGGGGTGCGGGTGGGCACTTATCACGGTACGCCGAGTCCGACGCGCCTGTTTCCGGTCAGCCTTCGCTCTGCGCCTGGCGGGACGCCGTCTCCGCCGCCTTCGCCGCCGCACTGCCCGGACGCTTACGAGCCACCCAACCCTCGATATTCCGCTGCTGGCCACGGGCCACGGCCAACGAACCGGGCGGCACATCCTTCGTGATCACGGACCCCGCGGCGGTGTACGCACCGTCCCCGACCGTGACAGGCGCCACAAACATGTTGTCCGAACCCGTCCGGCAATGCGACCCGACGGTGGTGTGATGCTTGTCCTGTCCGTCGTAGTTCACGAACACACTCGCGGCGCCGATGTTCGAGTACTCACCGATCGTCGCATCCCCCACATAGGACAGATGCGGGATCTTCGTCCCCTCGCCGATGGAGGCGTTCTTCGTCTCCACATACGTGCCGATCTTGCCCTTGGCGCCCAGACGCGTACCCGGCCGCAGATACGCGAACGGCCCCACCGACGCCCCCGCACCGATCCGCGCGCTGTACGACACCGTGTTGTCCACCCGCGCCCCCGCACCGACCTCCGTGTCCGTCAGCCGGCAGTTCGGACCCACCTCGGCGCCCTCGCCCACATGCGTCGAACCATGCAACTGCGTACCCGGGTGGACGACCGCGTCCTGCTCGAACGTCACCGTCACATCCACCCACGTCGACGCCGGATCCACCACCGTCACACCCGACAGCATCGCCGCCGTCAGCAACCGGTCGTTCATGATCCGACGCGCCTCGCTCAACTGCACCCGGTTGTTGATGCCCGCGATCTCACGATGGTCCGCGGCGACGGACGCACCGACCCGGTGACCGGCCTCGCGCAGAATCCCCAGCACGTCCGTCAGATACTCCTCGCCCTGACTGTTGTCCGTGCGCACCTTCTTCAACGCGTCCGCCAGCAACTGCCCGTCGAACGCGAACACCCCGGAATTGATCTCCCGGATCGCCCGCACCGACTCCGACGCGTCCTTGTGCTCCACGATCCCCGTCACGGCGCCCGACGCCTCGTCCCGCACGATCCGCCCGTAACCCGTCGCATCCGGCACCTCGGCCGTCAGCACCGTCACCGCGTTCCCGTCCGACCGATGCGTCGCGGCCAGCTGCGCCAGCGTCGCGCCGGTGAGCAGCGGAGTGTCGCCGCAAACGACCACCACGGTCCCCTCGACACCGCCGCCGAGCTGCTCCAGCCCCATCCGCACGGCGTGACCCGTGCCGTTCTGCTCCTCCTGCACGGCGGTGCGCACGGCGGCGTCGACCTCGGCGAGGTGCGCGGTGACCTTCTCGCGGGCGTGCCCCACGACGACGACCAGGTTCTCCGGGTCCAGCTCGCGGGCGGCGGCCAGCACATGGCCCACGAGGCTGCGGCCGCTGATCTCGTGCAGGACCTTCGGTATGGCCGACTTCATACGGGTGCCCTCACCCGCTGCGAGTACGACGACGGCTGCCGGGCGAATGGCGCTCACGGAGTTGCCCTTCGGCTGTGGAGAGGTGGGGACATCCGAAGGATACCGGGGCGTTTCCGGGGGGACATGAGAGCGGGCCCCGACAGTGATGTCAGGGCCCGGCTCGGCAGCTCCGCCGGCTGGATTCGAACCAGCGTCTCAAGGCTCCAAAGGCCTGCGGGATGCCGCTACCCCACGGCGGATTGCTGCCTCAAACCCTACCGGAGGCAGGGAGGGGGCATGATCCCGCCCGGCCGAGTCCACCATGCCGGACCACCAGCCCTCGATACGGCGGTACAGCTCGGCTCCCTGCCGCACCCGAATCACCAGGCAGCCCCGGTAGTTCTCGCCGACGTTCTTCCGGACGGTCCTGGGGTTGTGCTTCTTGATCGTCGTCTTCTGGAAGCCGGAGGCGTCGACTCCCACCAGGTCCGCCCAGAAGCGCTCGGCGCCCCCGGTGTCCGCGGTCGTGTGGATCATCAGCCGGTAGGTCAGGCGCTCGGGCTCCACGCCCAGCAGACCGAGCCACGCCAGGTAGAGACGGATCACGCCGGGGTCGCTGTTGACGAAGAGGACGTCCTCGCGGCGGCCATGGGGTTTGTCCTTCGAACCCTCGGCCCAGTAGAGGGCGACGCCCGCGACGAACAGATCGCGGGCGGACATCTCGCCGATCTGCTGCGCTGCCGCGGCCTTGGTCCGTTGCCGCGCCTCGTCCCGCACCGCCAGCTCGTGCTCCCACCTCAGGCGGTTCGCCAGCCGGGCCTGCGCCGCCGCGTCCCGCCGCTCCGGCTTCGGCAGATCCCGCACCCACAGCGAGATGGAGCTCTTCGAGCAGCCCAGCTCCACCTGGATCCGGTCGTACGTCCAGCCCTGGAGTCGCAGCTCGCGCGCCCTCGCCCTGAGGTCGTCCTTGGCGTTGGGGCGCTTCGTCCACTCCGGGGGCGGTTCCCCCTTCACGAGGCGGTTGAGGAGGTCGTTGTTGTGGATCTTCAGTTCGTCGCGGATCTGCCGGAGGCTGAGCCCGGCCCGGCGCAGGGCGAGCGCCCGCTCCCGCAGTCCTTCGAAGTCCGTGTACTTGCCGAGGGTATGTGCCATGCGCATACCGTCTGGGCGGAATGCTCGGTTCCGGGGTCGAACGGGCGTGGTTCAGCAGTTCGAGGGATACCGGTGGGTTTCGATGTTGTTCGGTTACGGTGTGTGGTGGGGATCGGTCGGAGAAAGTCGCCGGAAAAGGCGGGGGCCGCGCCCGTAGGGTGGAGTCATGACCACGACGGGGGAAGAGGACACGGCGGCCCGGGGAGGGCCGTTGTGGTGGGGCAGACGGCGTAGCGCGGCGTTCGACTGGACCCTGGGGTTCGTGTCCGCCGTGGAGTGTGCGGTGGAGGGGGTTCCGTTCGCACGGGACGCGGGGATCCCGGTGGCGGTGGGGGTGGTGTTCGGGGCGCTGGCGGGTTCGGTGCTGGTGGTGCGGCGGAAGTGGCCGATCGCGGTGGTGCTGGTGGCGATCGCGATCACGCCGGCGCAGATGGGTTTTCTGATGGGGATCGTGGGGTTGTACACGCTCGCCGCGTCGGAGCTGCCTCGGCGGATCATCGGTTCGCTGGCGGGGATGCAGTTGGTGGGGACGTTGATCGTGACGTTCGTGCAGGTGCGCCAGAGCATGAACCGTGGGTCGTTGACGCTGGGGGACTGGTTCGTTCCGTTCGCGGCGATCACGACGTCGTTGGGGTTGACGGCGCCGCCGTTGCTGCTGGGGATGTACGTGGGGGCGCGGCGGCGGTTGATGGAGAGTCTGCGGGAGCGGGCGGACAGTCTTGAGCGGGAGTTGCAGTTGCTCGCGGAGCGTGCGGAGGAGCGGGCCGAGTGGGCGCGGGGTGAGGAGCGGACGCGGATCGCGCGGGAGATGCACGATGTGGTGGCGCATCGGGTGAGTCTGATGGTGGTGCACGCGGCGGCGTTGCAGGCGGTGGCGCGGAAGGACCCGGAGAAGGCCGTGCGCAACGCGGTGTTGGTGGGGGACATGGGGCGGCAGGCGTTGACCGAGTTGCGGGAGATGCTCGGGGTGCTGCGCAGTGGCGGGTCGGGGGTGCGGGCTGCGTCGGTGCCGTTGGTGGCGGTGGCTGCGGCGGTGGTGGAGGAGGG
>NZ_JAHHIU010000356.1 GCF_024539815.1 Streptomyces hayashii | reverse complement strand
CCCCTCCCACGCCCCTCCCACGCCTCTCCAGCGTCTCTCCCACGCCTCTCCAGCGTCTCTCCCGGGCCGCTCCCGCGCCCCCGGCCTGCGCGCCGTCTCCGGGTCGCGGCACAATCGCATCGCAACCGTTGCCGTAGCGGTCCGGCGCGCCGACGATCACACGGCCATACGCGCGGTAACCGCACTATGCACGGCGTTTCCGGGGCACTATGACGGGGTGGCAGCCGCAAGGACACCCCAGGGCGCCACCGGGACCGGTGCGACGAAGGGGAACAAGGGGAGGAGCCAGGTGAGCGGTTCGGGCCGGATGAGCGGGTCCGTCCGCGCGGTCGGCCGCGCCCTGAACCGACCGTTCACCGGCGCAGCCCGCGGCATCAGGAAGGTCACGCACGCACACGGCGCCGGCGAGTCCGGCCTCGGCAAGCTGATCGAGCTGCACAGCGTGAACGGCGCCGGCGACGTCATGATCACCGTCGCGCTCGCCTCCACCGTCTTCTTCTCCGTGCCCACCGACGAGGCCCGCGGCCGCGTCGCGCTCTACCTCGCCATCACCATGGCCCCCTTCACCGTCCTCGCCCCCGTGATCGGCCCCCTGCTCGACCGGCTCCCGCACGGCCGTCGCGCCGCCATGGCGGGGGCGATGCTCGCCCGGGCCCTGCTCGCCCTGGTGCTGTCCGGGGCCGTCGCGACCGGCAGCATCGAGCTGTATCCGGCCGCGCTGGGCGTGCTGGTCTCCTCCAAGGCCTACGGAGTCGTCAGAAGCGCCGTCGTGCCCCGCTTGCTGCCGCCCGGGTTCTCCCTGGTGAAAGCCAACTCACGGGTCACCCTCGGCGGCCTGCTCGCCACCGGCGTCGCCGCGCCCGTCGGCGCCGGGCTACAGGTCCTCGGCCCCCGCTACCCGCTCTACGGCGCCTTCCTGATCTTCGTGGCCGGGACCTTCCTGTCGTTCTCGCTGCCCCGCAAGGTCGACTCCGCCAAGGGCGAGGACGTGGCCCTCCTCGCCGCCGACGAACAGCACCTGCACGGCCCCCACCGCCATCCCGTCAAACGTCCCGGCCTGCGGACGGTCGGCATCGCCGTCACCCACGCCCTCGGCGCCAACGCGGCGCTGCGCTGGCTGTCCGGGTTCCTCACCTTCTTCCTCGCGTTCCTGCTGCGCGAGCACCCGCTCACCGGGCAGAGCGCGGCCGTGTCGCTGGGCATGGTGGCCGTCTCGGCAGGCGTCGGCAACGCGCTCGGGACGGCGGTCGGGGCATGGCTGCGCTCCAAGGCCCCCGAACTGATCATCGTCACGGTCGTCGCCGTCGTGCTGGGCGCGGTGCTCGTGGCCGCCGTGTTCTTCGGCGCGTTGCTGGTGGCCTGTCTGGCGGCCGTCGCCGGGTTCTCGCAGGCCCTCGCCAAGCTGTCCCTGGACGCGCTGATCCAGCGGGACGTGCCGGAACTCGTGCGCACGTCGGCGTTCGCCCGCTCCGAGACGCTGCTCCAGGTGTGCTGGGTGTTCGGCGGCGCGGTCGGCATCGTCATGCCGCTCAACGGCTCGCTCGGCCTGTCGGTGGCCGCCGCCGTGGTCGCCCTGGGCTGGCTGGCCACGGTCCGCGGGCTGCTCTCCTCGGTGCGGCACGGGAGCGGCGCGAAGCCCCGCGTGGCGTAACACACAGCCGCGCCGCCCCCCGCGTAAAGAGACCACCCGAGGCGCCCGATAGCCTTCCGCCATGACCACGATGCCCCGCGGCGGAGCCGCTGATGTCCTCGGCGTGGTGCGACGCCGCCGTGCCGTCGCCGCCGCCGGCGCCGTTTGTGCCGGACTGCTCGTCCTGTCGGCCTGCGACAAGCCGACCCCCCTGTCCACGATCACCGTCGGCCGCGACTCGGTCAGCTCCGAGGCCACCTGCGGTGGTCAGGGGAAGACCCTTCAGGCCGCGGCCCTGACCCAGTGCCTCGGGGACAAGGACATCAAGTCCATCAGCGTCGACCCGGACGAGACCGTCCGCATCGGCGTCGACCCCGACGTGGCCGACAAGCGCTGGACCATCCTGATGAACGGTCAGCCGCTCACCGAGGACAGCGACAAGACCTACCGGACGATCCCGGGCAGCGTGTTCTTCAACGCCCAGTACGGCGCCCAGGGCAACTCCACGCTCGTCACCATCAAGGCGGGCGACGGCAAGAAGCAGAGCCAGGCGGCGACCGGCCTGTGGTCCTTCAAGCTCAAGAAGGACGACTGACCACGTCCCGCCCACGCGTCCTCGTGGCCACCGCGGTCCCCGCCGAGCGGGACGCGGTGGCACGGGCCTGGCCGTCCGGACCCGCCCCGCGGACCCCGCTGCCCGCCCTGACGCTGCACCGCGCCGGCGAGGCGTGCGATCTGCTCGCCGCGGGCGTCGGCCCCGCCCTGGCCGCGGCCTCCGTCTCCGCCGCCCTCACCGCCGCCGCGCTGCGGGGCGCGCCCTACGGCCTCGTCGTCTCGGCCGGCATCGCGGGCGGTTTCGCGCCCGCCGCGCCCGTCGGCTCCCTGGTCGTCGCCGACGAGATCACCGCGGCCGACCTGGGGGCCGAGACCGCCGACGGCTTCCTGCCGGTGACCGAGCTGGGTTTCGGCGCCGTCACCCACCGTCCGCCCGAATCCCTCGTACGGGAGACCGCGACCGCCACCGGCGCCCGTCCCGGCGTCGTCCTGACCGTGTCGACGGTCACCGGCACCGCCGCCCGGGCCGCCGCCCTGCGCGCCCGCCACCCGCGGGCGCTGGCCGAGGCGATGGAGGGCTTCGGCGTGGCCGAGGCGGCCGCCGCACACGGCACGGCCGTGCTGGAGATCCGCGCGGTCTCCAACCCCGTCGGCCCGCGCGACCGCGCCGCCTGGCGCATCGGCGAGGCGCTCGACGCGCTCACCGAGGCCTTCGGGAAGCTCGCACCCGTCCTGGAGAGTTGGAAGGCACATGACCACGACTGAGCCGGCGCTGCAGATCGCGTACTCGCCCTGCCCCAACGACACCTTCGTCTTCGACGCCCTCGCCCACGGCCGGGTGCCGGGCGCGCCCGCGCTCGACGTGACGTTCGCGGACATCGACCTCACCAACGGCATGGCCGAGCGCGGCGAGTCGGACGTGCTGAAGGTGTCGTACGCCGTGCTGCCGTACGTCCTCGACGAGTACGCGCTGCTGCCCTGCGGGGGCGCGCTGGGCCGGGGCTGCGGACCGCTGGTCCTCACCGGTGAGCCGGGGGCCGACCTCACCGGCCGCACGGTCGCCGTGCCGAGCGAGCGCTCCACGGCCTACCTGCTGTTCCGCCTGTGGGCGGCGGACACGCTCCCCGGCAGCGTCGGCGAGATCGTCGTCATGCCGTTCCACGAGATCATGCCGGCCGTGCGGGACGGCAAGGTCGACGCGGGGCTGGTCATCCACGAGGCGCGCTTCACCTACCGGAACTACGGGCTGCACAAGCTCGCGGACATGGGCGAGCACTGGGAGTCCACGACCGGCCTGCCGATCCCGCTCGGCGCGATCATCGCCAAGCGCTCGCTGGGAGCGGCCGCGCTGACCCGGCTGGCCGACTCGATCCGCGCCTCCGTGCGGGCCGCCTGGGACGAGCCCGAGGTCTCCCGCCCGTACGTGATGGAACACGCCCAGGAGATGGACCCGTCCGTCGCCGACCAGCACATCGGCCTGTACGTCAACGAGTTCACCGCGGATCTGGGCGAGGACGGCCGGGCGGCGGTCCGCGGCCTGCTCACCCGCGCCGCGGCCGAGGGACTGCTGCCGCCCCTCGGCCCCGGTGCGCTCGACTTCCCGTGACCGGCCGCGGACCGGTCGCCGAAGCCCGTCCCGGACGCCGTCTCAGACGTCCAACTGGTCGGCGACCGCGCGCAGCAGACCGGCGATCTTCTTGCCGGAGGTCTTCTCCGGGTAACGGCCCTTCTCCAGCATCGGGGTGATGTTCTCAAGGAGAGTGGTCAGGTCCTGGACGATGGAGGCCAGTTCGTCGGGCTTCCTGCGCTGCGCGGCGGCGACCGACGGGGTCGGGTCGAGGATGACGACGGAGAGCGCCTGGTCGCCGCGCTGTCCGGCGACGACGCCGAACTCCACCCGCTGGCCCGGCTTCAGTGCCTCGACTCCGGCGGGGAGGACCGAGGAATGCACGAAGACGTCACCGCCGTCGTCGCGGGAGAGAAAGCCGAAGCCCTTCTCTGAGTTGAACCACTTGACCTTGCCGGTAGGCACGTCTGTCCTCGTCCTCGTACTCGTCGGGAAACTGCGTCGGAAGAGCTCTGAACCGCTGCGGAACGGCTCCTGATAGCACTTGGGCGGGTCGTCCACGACCCGCCGGTACCAAGGCTAATGGTCTTCGGGCCGGTGACAAGACGTCCCCCGGTTGTTCCTCAGGGCTGGGAACTACCCTGGTCGGGTGCGTGACAAAACCCAAATGAATTCCGCCGCCGCCGGTGACCGACTGATCCGTGCCGGGGCCGTCGTGTTCTTCGTCGGCGCCGTGGCCACACTCGTCACGGTCGCCCCGCTGCTGCTCGGCACGACGCCGTTTCCCCCGTACATGTTCGGACTGTGCATGCTGATGGGCGTCGGCTTCCTCGTCGCGGCCGCGGGCGTCCTGCGGTCGGCCGCCGCGGGACGCCGTCAGGCCCGGGGCGGGGGTCAGCCCTCGTAGTCCGCGAACCACTCCGGGAACCGCGTCAGGTCGTCGAGGACGACGTCCGCGCCGGCCTCGGTCAGCTCCGCCGCGCCGCACGGCCCCGTGGTCACGCCCACCGAGAACGCCCCGGCCGCGCGGGCGCCGCGCACGTCCCCGACGTGATCGCCGACGTAGACGGACGCGCCGTGCTCGCGCAGGGCCTGCGCCTTCTGCGCCGCCCACAGGTCGCCGATGACCGCGTCCGGCCGCATGCCCAGGTGTTCCATGTGCAGCCTGGCGTTCGGCTCCCACTTCGCGGTGACGACGATCGCCCGCCCGCCGGCCGCCCGGACCGCGTCGACGGCCTCACGGGCGCCGGGCATCGCGAGCGTTCCCGCGACGGCGAACTCCGGGTAGATCTCGCGGTAGAGATCGGTCATCGCCGGTATCTCGCTCGCCGGGAACCAGTGCGCCATCTCCTGCGCCAGCGGCGGCCCCAGCCGGGTCACCACCAGATCGGCGTCGACGTACGTCCCGGTCCGCGCGGACAGCTCCTGCCAGCAGGCGCGGATGCCGGGGCGGGAGTCGATGAGGGTCATGTCGAGGTCGAAGCCGACGGTGCGGGCGGGAGTGACGGTCATGGCCGCCATTGTCCCCGGTCGGAAGCGCGCGTCCGCGGGCGCCGTCACCTCTGCCGCTGTGAGCGCCAGACCAGGAACAGGGCCGAGGCCACGGCCGCGCCCCGGATCACCCACGGCCAGGTCTCGGCGACCGCGTCGTTCATGTGCCCCTGGGCGATGGGCTCGCCCCAGCGGCCCTCGGAGCGCCCCCACAGCCAGACGAGCCCGGCCGTGAGCGCGAGCCCCGGCAGCCACACGACCGCCAGCTTCGTCTCACGGTCGGTCAGCCGGCGCGAGGCGTAGGCGATCAGCCAGCCCAGGAGCAGCACGAACCAGTTCCCGAGCACCGCGCCGACGACCAGGCAGCCGGCGGCGATCAGCAGGAGGGGGTTGCTCCAGCGCCGGGCCTGCGCGCCGGACGCCCTGAGGAAGGGGAGCCGGCGGCGCGGGCGGGCGGCGCCCTCGTCGTCCGCCGTCCCGTCGCCGTCGGCGGCCGGCTTCTCGGCGGCCTTCCGCTCGGCGGCCTCCTTCTCGGGGTCCCGGCGGGGCGGGGGCTTGAGCAGGTCCGGGATCTCCACACCGCCGACGAACCCGTGCACGTCCTCGCCGGGGCCGAACGGGGTCGGCTCGTGCAGCCACCAGTCGGGCGTCTCCCGGCTGTCGCCCAGCTCGTGCGCGGGGGCGCGGTGCGGGGGCGACGGCG
>NZ_JAHHIU010000355.1 GCF_024539815.1 Streptomyces hayashii | reverse complement strand
ATGATCAGGTCTGCCATGAAACGTAAGGAATCTCGGGGTCTGCACTACACGTTGGACTATCCAGAGCTGCTGCCAGAGGCGAAGGATACGATCCTTACACCCGACAAATGAGGCACGTTAGGAGCCATAGCGTAGCACCATGGGGCCCCAGTTTGTAACAGCTTTGGCGCACATTTGTCCCAACGCTGAGGTCCTTATCACCTGCCCGCAAGGGTCCTTATCGTGCGCCTGAGCGAGCATGCGAGGGCCTATGGGGGTAAGCGCGCAGGTTAGTAGTTACAGGTGGTCACTCAGATTTTTGTGCCAGATCCTCATGAGGTGCCCTTGAGGCACCCATACAGCCAGAAGGCCACATGAACACCAACGCAGGCCCGTAGGCCGCGCTAAACGTGTCCATGAAGTTGTCCTAAGAGTTAAGGGATCGGTGAACCGTCAGGTTTGTGAGACCGTATTGAGTGGCAATCTCAAGGATGCCCTCATAGGATTTAGGCCAGCCTCCACCACTTGAGTCGTTGGTGGCCCCTGACTGGAGCAGGGCAAAGCAAACGGCTGCATATGGGGTCAGGTGATCGACTTGTATCTTCGTAACCACCCGTTTGTCCTTGTAGGTATAACAGAGAGTAAAACTCATGGCTGGCCTTGCCGTAACATGGTCGATGCCCAAGCATAGCAACTAAACAGCTCGCCCATGAGGCCCATTACGGACCTCATGGATACAGCGGGTGTTACGGCTTGACGACCACACGGGTGATCAGCGGAAAGTCTACGGTCTCGACCTGAAGTTTCTCAGTAGGGTCCGCTGGGTTTGCCAGCTTCAGCTTGACCTTGGCCTGAGCCATTACGTCAGCGATACCGGTGATTTCGATGTCCCAGCCCTGTACCGAGGCGTTACGGCTGGCGAGGATTGACCACACATCACCGTCGTTACCTTCACGGAACGACAGGGAGGCGAAGCCTTTAGGGAGCATGAAGACGCCACGGTTGCCATCCGAATAGAACTGGGTACGGCAGCCCAACAGGTCCTCAATATCATCTACGCCTGCACGCTGGGCAGCACGCTCAAGGATTGCCTGTTCGGTCATGTGCATCAGCAGCACGAAGTCACTCAGGGAGTTGCCCACTGAGTGGTTGATGCTCAGTGTTAGTTGGTCAATCCAATCCTCAGCACGATCACGTGGTCCAGTGCCAGCAATGGTGACTTCCTTGACCTCGACACTTGGGGACTTCAGGAGAATGTCCACGATGGTAGAGCCGCACGCTTTCTCAAAGTCCTGCATGGCCTTATCCAGCATTTGGCCGATGGAGTTGCTGGTGAAACCTGCCACCACATGAGCATCTAACAGAGTCATACGGTGCGAGAAGAACGCGGCGGTATCAGTGGGCTCCGTAAAGATCACGTCACCGGCAACAGCTTCACCCTTTGTAATGGTCGAGGTGTCGTAGATCGACTTACGTGGGTCGAACTCGACGTTGCGGTCGACCATGTTGACCAGTTGCACAGGGGTCGGCTCAGTGCCCTTAGGTCGAAACTCACACGGGATAGCATCAACGGCGTTCTGGTGCCATTCGCCACCATTAAAGAAGTCGTCAAGGACCGCAACGATACCTTCAGCGGCGACGCTGCCGTCACTGCATGGGGCGCTTGTGGATGCCTGGGTGTTGAACTGAAGGTTACCACCATTGCCCCACACGGCCTGCTCATAGGCAGTCGGTGCGCTGTAACGGTCAGTGTTCTCGCGGTGGTCGGCGGATTTGAAAGCGTTCTGTTTACGAGTAGGCATGATTGAGTATCTCCTGAAAGTTTACTTGAAGGGGTTCAACGGGACGCCAACAAGAGCCAGCGCCACCGGAGGCAAGACGGTGTGAGTCAGTAGGTTGCCCGTGAGTCATTCCCACGAGGACCATGAGGACCGGCCATTAGCGGCACGGATAGCAGCACCACGTGCACGGTATTCAGCCTCGCGGGCCTCACGCTTGGCACGGCGACGGGCGACCTCAAGGGCCGTAGGGGTCGCATAGGAAGCAACGCGCTCAGCATGGGCACGAGACTCAGCTAACTGGCGCTCACGCTCGGCTGCTGAATGGGCCTCACGAGCACGAACTGCTCGGACCACAGCGGGGAACGCATCAGCGATCAGACCAGCGTCAAGGTATTGCTTAACGATGGCCTCACGGGCCGAATCATTCTTACCTGCACCAGCGATCAGCCCAGACAGCATCACGCCTTCAGCGAAGGTACGGGTCACGCTCTGGCCTTGGACTTCAACAGTTTCGGGCGTTACGTTTTGAATGTTCAATTGCATGGTAGGTGTCTCCTAAATTCGAGACATTGATTCATGGCCCTGCCGCATAGAGGCAACGTGACCAGATGGCAAGGAGTAGCCGCACGGACCTCTCAAGGACATGATCAATATCTTCTGGGTTTGGGTTGGTGCGATCACGGGTCTGTAACTTGGCGGGGTGTGATCTTGGTGCCGATGGCGGACGGCGTTACAGTAGATGGATGATGCGTTGAGCTTTCCCTAAAGGGACCTTTAAGCGTGCACGGAGTACCGCGTCGATGTGGAGCGATGGTGACCCGATGATCGACTTAACGAAGGCGCTCAGACCGGGGTGATTGGCTTCGAGGTGGGCCAGTAGGGAATCCAAATGGACCCCGCATGATGACTCGCAATAGAAGCTGTTACGGGCACGTCGATCACGCCAGATGCCACGGAGGGTCAGCAACTTCACGCGGGACGCGGGGGTGACGCACAGGGCATTGAGCTGGTCGAGGAATGAACTGCTCATAGCTGTGCCTCCTTGCATGCACGGCCCCAGCGATCCACACGGGATGCCTGAGCGGCCTTCTTAGCTTTGGCCTGAGCGGCCTTGGCTTCAGCTACGCCGACGTTGATGGTCTCAGTATTTGCACGCAACCAGTCAAGGCCACGGGGTTTGACCCTCCAGCCTTCACGGTTGCCGAAGTCCGATGAGATCGCCACAAAGGCGCCTGATGAGAAACCTTGCTGCTTTGGTCGGATCTGACCAGTACGGCTACCAAAATCGTCACAGACGTGAACGAACATCGTCCCCTTTGCGAGAAATTCAAGAGCAAGTCGAGGCTGTTGAATACCAGCCACACGGCAAGCCTCGGTCCATGTCAGACCCGCGCCGCGAGCCTTCATGTCGAGAGTCGTAGCCTTGGGCATGTTTGCGTCCAGAAGGGCATCTTTATGGCGCAGCTCACGGACGGCACTGTTACGCATGGCGATGAACGCACGAATGACCATCAGGTAAAAGTCGGTTGAAACCCACATGGCGTATGCAATTGCGCCCTCTTCTGTTGCAAGGGTCCCGTTACCGTGGGAGACATGCAAATTTGCATCTTTGATCAGGGCAGCTTGAACAGCATTACGCCACTGACCCGGTTCCCGAACATTCAGAGTCTTGGCGATCTCGTTGAGATTCCACATTCCATCTTCGTTCGGCTTGAAGGTCTGCCCCTCAATCACGATAGGCAGCAGGTCAGTTTGGTTATTGGTGTTGGCCAGCATAGTAGTGGACTCCTTTTGAATGCTCCCTGAGTTCGCTCCCACAGGCCGACCGTCAAGGCCCCACTACGGGCATCGACCATGGCTCAAGAAGCATTCAGAAAGACTTGACGTTGATAAAAGCCCAGCGACGGGCGTAGAGGAATTCAGAACGACCGATTAGCTTAGCGGTCTGTCCCTGTTCTTGTGAGGGTTTTTAATCTGGTCATACTGGAGTACCAACGAGCCGCTACGGTCACACTTCTACAACCACGACATCGAAGGTAGACCCAAGATCTTAATGATCGACCTTAAGGTAACTCTAAGAGCATTCTCTTTAAGGTTTTATTATTTATAGAACTAAACCAATAAAACTTAATCTTAGAGTCATCTTGTAGAGATCTTTAAGTTAAAAGGCCCCTTTATACTGTGCGATCAGAGATAGGAGGCCCAAACCTATCAAGGGTCTATTCACACGAAGCGCGCAGACAGAATCGCTACAGCGGACCTGATGCTGGTCCCGCAGATCCCGTTAGGGCTGCGCTTGGTGGTCATGACGTCTTGGATATTGGGCTACCTGAAAGAGGTAGCGGTGGTCACTGGACGTACACGCCTTGCCCGCAGAGGGCCACCTTGAGGTGACCTTGCGGCATCTTGAAAGGAAAGCAACGCTGATTTAGCCTGTCCCTCTTTGGGTGAGGGTTTTTAAATCTTCGTCGAACGTGCTGCCAACTTGTTAGTTAAGCCACACGCTACAACTGGCTACGCTGTCTCCGACCACTCCGCCCTGTAAGACGCAGTTCGCTGATCGACGGACTCACCTGCTGCTTCACCCAGCCCCAAATTGCTTCGGACCGTGGTACCGATAAGGAATAGCGCTCAGAGCACAAACTAAATCTAAGCCATCCCGCTATACCGTTTGTAAACTTTTAGCGGACACTGAATTTTTTTGCTCAGCCACTCGAATAGCTCGTTACCTCCAGAAAGCATACCTTCCTCGAACTCATCAAAGCCGAAGAGCTTCGCCGCTTCCGAATCTGACTTAAGTGCCATGCGCACTACGTGATATTGCGCCACCGCCGCGCTTGCATCTTCTTCACCATAGAACACGCAAAAAATAAGCTCCAGCGCATTAAGCTCGAATGGACAGCCTCGACTTTGACTGGCTGCATCATAAAAACCACTTATATAGCCCATCAGCCAAAGATCAATAATCGGTTTTCCGTCGTTGGTCCAGTGAACTAATGGAGGATTTCCTCTATCTTCACCACCGCAGAGTAACTGGTACTGCGCCTTGAGCGCCGAGCACACATCAGCTACAAGGTCTGTCACCGCTGGACTACTCACAGGGTAAACCTTCGGCGCTGGCTCGCTCCGCCTCTTAAAAAAACTCATTAGGCCCATTTGCAATGGATTCCTTTCAACCCGTAATGGCTGAAGGCTACCACATACCCAGCGAATCTCCTGAAGCCCGCACACCATAAGCACCATTGAGGCGCTCGCATTGCCTCCGTACAGATCGAACGCCAGCGACCCTCGAATCAGCCTTCTGATAATGCCTCAATCAGAGCTTCGGCCATTCGTTTTACCTCAACCGCACTCCCAGCCCCGTACAGGTCATAACTGATCGACCCCGAGGCGTGCCCCAAGATGGACTCAGCGGTCCCCACAGGCACCTCAGCGGCCTTCAGGGCACCGGCCAGAGAGTGACGCAACGAGTGGAAGGTCTGGGTCCGATCAGCTTTCAAGCTCAAGACATCCCGTAGCGCCCCATTAAGCACGTTCGAGAACTGACCAGCTCCCAAGGTGAACAGCCGAGAGTCGGCCTTCCTGACAAACTCAAGGAACGCCTGAAGATCAAAACCATAAGCGCCATCAGTCAGAGGCACAACACGGAGAGCATTCTTGGTCTTGACCGTCTTGCCATCGTTCCTATTAATGTCGATGACCCACACGCCGCTGACCTGTTTAACGTCAGCCTTGGTCAACTGCCTAAGCTCCTCAATACGGGTCCCAGTGATCACCCCAAGGGACAACGCCCAGCGCTGCCATGCGTCCACAGGAAGGGACTTAGCGTGAGCCATTAGGGCCTTTACCTGATCCTGAGAGAACGCCTCACGGGAACTGTCAGCGCCTTTCGTTGGCTTCAGACCCTTATCAAAACTCTTGTCGAGGTAACCGTTATTCACAGCCCAATCCATGACCGTCGATAGCCGGGTCAGCAGCTTCTTAACCGTCGAAGGCTTACGGTCCTCAAGGAGCTTGTTCCGAAGGTTCTTCATGTCCTCCCGTGTGTGGGTCTTCATGTCCAAGTCGCCAAGGATCGTGCCGATAGCCTCACACGATGACTTCACGTCCCGCATGGTGCTGACCTGAATGCTGTCTTTGCGTTCCGCCATGTAGAGCGCGGAGAGGTCCTTGAATGTCAGACCTGAAAGAGCACTTACAGATAAGGGCA
>NZ_JAHHIU010000354.1 GCF_024539815.1 Streptomyces hayashii | reverse complement strand
GCCCACGCCCACGTCGTTGCCCGTCCAGGCGTCCACGCCCGCCCCTGCCCCCGTCGTCCAGCGCGCCGTCCCGCTGCCCCTGCCCCTGCCCCTGCCCCGATCAGACCGCCGCGGGCGCGTCCTCGCCCACGAAGGTGCGCCACAGCCGGGCGTAACGGCCCCCGAGCGCCAGCAGCTCCTCGTGCGTGCCGTCCTCCACCACCCGGCCGTGGTCCATCACGACGACGCGGTCCGCCCGGGCGGCGGTGGTCAGGCGGTGGGCGACCACCAAGGTGGTGCGGCGGCCGGCCAACCGGTCCGTGGCCTGGTTGACCTGGGCTTCCGTCGCCAGATCGAGGGCTGCCGTCGCCTCGTCGAGGAGCAGCACGTCCGGGTCGACGAGCTCGGCGCGGGCCAGTGCGATCAGCTGGCGCTGGCCCGCGGAGAGGTTGCGGCCGCGTTCGGCGACGGCGTGCAGATAGCCGCCGTCGAGCGTGGCGATCATCTCGTGCGCCCCGACCGCCCGGGCCGCCGCCTCCACCTCGGCGTCGGTGGCGTCGGGGCGGCCGTAGGCGATGGCGTCGCGGACGGTCCCGGGGAAGAGGTAGGCCTCCTGCGGGACGACGCCCAGCCGGTGGCGGTACGAGGTGAGGTCGAGGGAGCGCAGGTCCGTGCCGTCGACGGTGACCCGGCCGGCGGTGGGGTCGTAGAAGCGGGCCACCAGCTTGACGACGGTCGACTTGCCCGCGCCGGTCTCGCCGACGAAGGCGACGGTCTGGCCGGCCGGGATGCGCAGCTCGATGCCGCTCAGGGCCTCTTCGGGTTCGCCGGCGGGACCGTACGCGAAGTGCACGCCCTCGAAGGCGATCTCGCCGCGCAGCGAGAGGACCTCCAGCGGTTCGTCGGCGGACGCGGTGGACGTCGGCTCCCGCAGCAGCTCCTGGATGCGGCCCAGGGAGACGGTGGCCTGCTGGTAGCCGTCGAAGACCTGGGAGAGCTGCTGGACGGGGGCGAAGAACAGGTCGATGTAGAGGAGGTAGGCGACCAGGGCGCCGGTGGTCAGCGTCGCCGCGTCGACCCGGCCCGCGCCCGAGATGAGGACCGCCGCGGCCGCGACCGACGACAGCAGCTGCACGAACGGGAAGTAGACCGAGATCAGCCACTGGCCCCGGATACGCGCCTGGCGGTAGCCGGCGGAGCGCTCCGCGAACCGTGCCGCGCCGTCCCGCTCGCGCCGGAAGGCCTGCACGATCCTGAGCCCGGACACCGACTCCTGGAGGTCGGCGTTGACCGTCGACACCCGCTCGCGGGCGAGTTCGTACGCCTTGACGCTCGCCTTGCGGAAGAAGTAGGTGGCGACGGCCAGCGGCGGGAGCGTGGCGAAGACGACCAGCGCCAGCTGCACGTCGATCACCAGCAGGGCGATCATGATGCCGAAGAACGTGACGACCGAGACGAAGGCGGTGACCAGGCCGGTCTGAAGGAACGTGGACAGGGCATCGACGTCCGTCGTCATCCGCGTCATGATCCGGCCGGTCAGCTCCCGCTCGTAGTAGTCGAGCCCGAGACGCTGGAGCTGGGCGAAGATCTTCAGGCGCAGCGTGTACAGGACGCGTTCGCCGGTGCGGCCGGTCATGCGGATCTCGCCGGTCTGCGCGACCCACTGCACGAGCACCGCGAGCAGGGCGAGCAGCGAGGCGGCCCAGACGGCGCCCAGCGCCATCCGGGTCACGCCCTGGTCGATGCCGTGCCGGATCATCACCGGCAGCAGCAGGCTCGTCCCGGCGTCGACGGCGACCAGCGCGAGGCTGACGAGGAGGGGCGCGCGGAAGCCGCGCAGCAGCCGGCGCAGGCCGTAGGACTCCTCCGGCTGGACCGCCCGTCCCTCGTCGACGTCCGGCGTGTCGAGGGCCGGGGGCAGCGCCTCGACCTGGGCGAGGAGGTCGGGGGTGGCCGGCGTCCCGGACAGGGCCGTGTCCTTCGGCTCGCGGTCGCCCGTCCACAGTCGGGGGGTCACACCGCGCTCGGCGTCGAACTCGGCGTCCAGCTCGTCGCGGACGGTCGTGTCCTCGCTCTGCTCGACCCGGGGGGCGTGGCCGGGCGAGACGCCGCCGAGCTCGTCGGGGTCGGTGAGCAGGCGGCGGTAGAGCGCGGAGCGTTCCTGGAGCTCTTCGTGGGTGCCGAGGTCGGCGAGCCGGCCGCCGTCGAGGACGGCGATGCGGTCGGCGAGGTTGAGGGTCGAACGGCGGTGGGCGATCAGGAGGGTCGTGCGGCCCTGCATGACCTGCTTGAGGGCCTCGTGGATCTCGTGCTCGACGGCGGCGTCCACGGCGGAGGTCGCGTCGTCCAGGACGAGCAGGCGCGGGTCGGTGAGGATCGCGCGGGCGAGCGCGACGCGCTGGCGCTGGCCGCCGGAGAGGGTGAGGCCGTGCTCGCCGACCGTGGTGTCGTAGCCGTCGGGCAGCTCGGCGATGAACCGGTCGGCCTGGGCGGCGCGGGCGGCGGCCTCGATCTCCTCCCGGGTCGCGTCGGGACGGCCGTAGGCGATGTTGGCGCGGACCGTGTCGGAGAACAGGAAGGAGTCCTCGGGGACCAGGCCGATCGCGGCCCGCAGCGAGTCGAGGGTCAGCTCGCGCACGTCGTGGCCGCCGACGAGGACGGCGCCCCGGGTGACGTCGTAGAAGCGGGGCAGCAGGAGCGAGACCGTGGACTTCCCCGAGCCGGACGAGCCGACGACCGCCAGGGTCTCGCCGGGGCGGATCTCGAAGGTGAGGCCGTCGAGGACGGGCTGGTCGGGGTCGTAGCCGAACGCGACGTCGTCGAACTCGACGGTGGCGGGGGCGTCGGCGGGGAGTTCCTTGACGCCGTCCCTCATC
Source organism: Streptomyces hayashii (assembly GCF_024539815.1). Classification (GTDB taxonomy): domain Bacteria; phylum Actinomycetota; class Actinomycetes; order Streptomycetales; family Streptomycetaceae; genus Streptomyces; species Streptomyces hayashii. Next base: position 3,127 of record NZ_JAHHIU010000354.1, on the reverse strand, counting down.
GACGGCTCGGTGTCGATCAGCTCCAGGACGCGCTCGGTGCCCGCGCGGGCCTGCTGGCCGACCGTGAGGACCATGGCGAGCATCCGGACCGGGCCGACGAGCTGGGCGAGGTAGGTGGAGAAGGCGACGAAGGTGCCGAGGGTGATGTGGCCGCGCACGGCCAGCCAGCCGCCGAGCGCCAGCATGGCGACCTGGCCGAGGGCGGGGACGGCCTGGAGGGCCGGGGTGTAGGCGCTGTTCAGCCGGATGGTGCGCAGCCGGCCGGCGAAGAGCCGGCGGCCGACTTCGCGCAGCTTTCCGGTCTCCTGGTCCTCCTGTCCGAAGCCCTTCACCACGCGGACGCCGCTGACGGCGCCGTCGACCACGCCCGCGACCGCCGCGGCCTGGGCCTGGGCGTACCAGGTGGCGGGGTGGAGCTTGGTGCGGCTGCGCCGGGCGATGTACGCGAGGGCGGGCGCCACGGCGAGGGCGACCAGGGTCAGCGGCAGCGACAGCCACGCCATGATCACCAGGGAGATCACGAAGAGGAGCAGGTTCCCGATCGTCATCGGGAGCATGAAGAGCAGGCCCTGGATGAGCTGTAGGTCGCTGGTGGCGCGGCCGACCACCTGTCCGGTGGACAGCTCGTCCTGGCGGCGGCCGTCGAGCCGGGTGATCGTGTCGAACATCTCGGTCCGCAGATCGTGCTGCACGTCGAGGGCGAGCCGTCCGCCGTAGTAGCGGCGCACATAGGTGAGCGCGTAGACCAGCAATGCGGCGGCTATCAGGGCTCCGGCCCAGGGGGCCATGTCGCGACTGTGATCGCCGATGACGTCGTCGATGATCACCTTGGTGACGAGCGGGACCAGCGCCATGACGGCCATCCCGCCCAGGGAGGACCCGAGGGCGAGGACGACGTCCGTGGGGTGACGCCAGGCGTATCGGGCCAGTCTGCGCGCCCAGCTCCGTCGCCGCTCCCCCTGCTGCGCTGCCACGCCGGTGCCTTCCTGTCGTCCTGCTCTGCCGGAAGGCACCAACGCCGAGAGGAGCGGATTTCATCCCTCCGCAACACATGCCCGCGCCGCGGAGACCGGGCGGCCCGGCGTCCGCACGGCCGGGAAGCGGTCGCACAGGGCCGCGAGGGAGCCCTCCCCGTCCGTCGCGAGGGCGCAGGGGCCGCCGCCGAAAGGAGCCGCCGCACGTCGTCCTGTCGAGCGCGGAGAACCGGCGCTCAGGACGCGGCGAGGTCCCGGTGGATGACCTTGGCGACGCCCTGGATGGTCGCTATGCCGTAGTCCATCGTGCTGTTTCCGTGCGTCAGGACGGTCATGACGTAGTCATGGCCGCCGCCCTTGAACGAGCCGATGCTGTGCACCCGCCAGCCGTTCGTGGCGCGCGACAGCCAGCCGTTCTTCACGTGCCAGCTGACCCCGGCGGGCAGCCCGTAGGGGGTGCCCCAGCGCTGCGAGGATATGACCTGGCCCATCAGCGTGTTCACGTAGGCGCGCGAGGCGTCGGTGAGGACCGCGTTCTTGGCGGTGAGCAGCTTCAGCAGCTTCTGCTCGTCGGTGACGGTGATCTGGGTCAGACCCCAGTAGTTGTCCGCGCCGGGCTTGGTCTGCGTCATGTTCGCCGCGGTCAGGAAGCCCTTGATCTTCGTCAGGCCGAGCTGCTTCCACAGGGTGGAGGTGGACGCGTTGTCCGACTTGGTGATCATGGCCGTCGCGAGGGTCTTCTCCCGGCTGGTCAGCGCCCGCCGGGTCTTCTGCGCGTCCCACAGCAGCGCGGACAGGACCGTCGCCTTGACGACGCTGGCCGAGTCGTAGGCGGTGGAGGCGCGCAGGCTGCACGTGGTGCCGGCGGTCCGGTCGTAGAGGCCGACGGCGACGGTGCCCCTGCGGTTGGCGAGTGCGGCGGTGATGTCCTTCTTCAGCTTGGCCGCCAGACCGGCCTTGGCCGAGGTGCAGCTGACGGTCGGGGTGGCGGCCGAGGCGGGCGCGGCCGCCACCCCGGTGACGAGGAGGCCGGCGCCGAGCCCCGCGGCGAGCAGGCGTGCGCGTCGTGTCGTGCTGGATGTCCCCTGATTCATGCCCAGTTGACACACGAGTTCGCAGGAATGGTTGTACGAACCCGTCGCACGAATTTTCGGCCGCCGGGGGGAGCCCGGTCAACGCGTCATCGCGGCAGGCGCGTTCTCACAGGCCACGGCCAGCTCCGGCACAGCGGCCACCCACAACGGCCGTACAGCATGCGCAGGGTGACATCTGCCACCGATCCCCTCCCCCACCCGACCGTGTCCCCCGACTGGGCGCCGCCGGCGCCGGCGGCCGGGACGCCGCCACCGGACCGGGCGCCGCGCTGGTCCCTGCCCGCGCTGCTCGCGATCCTGCTCCTCGCCGCGCTGCTCTACGGCTGGAACCTGTCCGGCGGCAGCCTCAACAGCTTCTACAGCGCCGCCGTCTACAGCGGCACGAAGAGCTGGGAGGCGTGGTTCTTCGGCTCGCTCGACGCCGGGAACTTCATCACCGTCGACAAGCCGCCGTTCGCGCTCATGATCATGGGCCTGTCCTGCCGGATCCTCGGCTTCGGCACCTGGCAGATGATGCTGCCGGAGGTCGCGGCGGCGCTGGGCACGATCTGGATCCTGCACGCGAGCGTGAAGCGGGCGTTCGGCCATGCGGCCGCCGCCCTCGCGGCCCTCGTGCTCGCGCTGACGCCGATCACCGTCGCCATCAACCGCGACAACAACCCCGACACGGTCCTCGTCCTGCTGATGGTCGGCGGCGCGGCCCTCGCGCTGCGCGCCACGCGCGACGGCCGGCTGCTGCCGCTCCTCGGCTCCGCGGTGTGCTTCGGGCTCGCGTTCAACACCAAGATGCTCCAGGGCTACATCGCCCTGCCCGCCGTCTTCGCCGTGTACCTGTGCGCCTCGGGGCTCGGGTGGCGGAAGAAGGCCGTGAACCTGGTGTCGGCGGCCGTGGCGCTGGCCGTCTCCAGCTTCTGGTGGGCCACGGCCGTGTCCCTGGTGCCCGCCGGCGACCGTCCGTACATCGGCGGTTCGACCGACGGCAGCGCCTGGGATCTGATCATGGGCTACAACGGCCTGGGCCGGGTCCTCGGCGGCGAGGGCAACGGCGGGGGCGGCGGC
>NZ_JAHHIU010000353.1 GCF_024539815.1 Streptomyces hayashii | reverse complement strand
GGCGGGCGGGGGCGGTGGGGCTTCGGCTCCCCCGCCCCTTACTCGTTCTTTACTATGCGGACATGCAACGACGAACGGCGCAGGACCGGCAGATCCGGTGGGAGGAGCGGACCCAGCGGCCGTTGCTGGCCCTCACCGTGGTGTTCGCCCTCGCCTATGCGGTGCCGATCGTGGACACCTCCGCCGGACACTCGCTGACCGTGGCCTGCACCTCGGTCGAGTGGGCGGTGTGGGGGACGTTCGCCGCGGACTACGTGATCCGGCTGGCGCTGACGCCCGAGCGGCGCGGGTTCGTGCGGACCCACTGGCTGGACCTGTGCGCGGTGGTGCTTCCGCTGTTGCAGCCGCTGCGGCTGCTGCGGCTCGTCTCGACGCTCCTGCTGGTGGGGCGGCGGGCACGGATGGCCTCGCAGATCCGGATGACCACCTACGTCGTGGGGGCGGTCGTCGGGCTGCTGATGTTCGGCTCGCTCGCCGTGCTGTCGGTCGAACGGAACTCCCCGGAGGGGAACATCCGCACACTGGGTGACGCCCTGTGGTGGTCGTTCACGACGATGACGACCGTGGGATACGGGGACCACTCGCCGACCACCGGGCTCGGACGGATCATCGCCGTCGGGCTGATGCTCTCCGGGATCGCGCTGCTCGGTGTGGTGACCGCGAACATAGCGGCCTGGTTCATCGAGCGGTTCGAGAAGGACGACGTCGAGGAACGCGCCCAGACGGAGGCGATCCTGGCGCTGACGGAGGAGGTGCGGGCGCTGCGGCGAGAGGTGGCGGCGCTTCAGGACGGCGCCCGTGCGACCTCCTCGCTGACCACCCGCGGGCCGTCCGGGTAGCGGGGCCACCGGGAGGCGCGCCGAGCCGGGTCGTCCTCGGACCTCGCAGCGCCCCGCAACTCGTCGGAGCGGTCCGCGGCCGGTCAGAGCAGCCCGTTGCCCGTTCCCGTGGCGCCCGCCAGCCAGATGATCGCGAGCAGTGTGTCGATCGCGCCGAGGGCGACGGCGACCAGGGCCGGCACCGGGCGGGAGCCCGCCCAGCTACGGCCCATGGCCAGCCAGCCGCAGACGATCGCCGCGGGGCCGAGGATGATCCCCAGCGCGAAGAATCCGGCGACCGCGCAGACGAGGCCGATGATTCCGAGCGTCGCGCGATCCGGCCCGGACCGTGACCCCATGCGGCCACTTGAGCGGGGGTACCTGCGGGCGCCGTTTCCGAAACCGGCCATCGTCAACTCCCTGGATTCCGGGGCTGTTCGATGGTCGGGTACCCGCGACACGCGGACTATGCCCCGCGGTTGCCGGGCAGTCGGCGCGCTGTCCCCCTCCGGCAGCGCGCCGCAGCCCTGGCCGCCCTGCCATCCGGAGGGCTTGACTAACTGTGACCTGCGGCGCGGGCCGGAGGCGAGGAACCTTTAGCGTTGTCACCCTGATAGGGGATATTCCCTGAAGTTCCGTCAGGTTGTACCGGCCGGCGGCAACGCCTCAGATGTGGCCCGGCCCGGCGCCGGCGTCCGCGTTCTCCCCGCGCTTGGTGAACAGCGCGACGACGACGGCGACGACCGCGACCCCGGACGCCACCAGGGACGCCAGGCTCATGCCGGAGATGAACGTGTCGTGGGCGACGTCGGCGATCTTCGCGGCGATCGCCTCGGGAGTGCCCTTGGCCACCGGGGCCGCGCCGACCTGGACCGCCTCCGAGGCCTGGTCCAGTTGGGCGGGGGTGAGAGCGGGCAGACCCGCGTCCTTCCAGTTGACCGGCAGGTCGCTGTCGACCTTGGAGGCCATCACCGCGCCCAGCACGGCCGTGCCGAGGCTGCCGCCGATCTGCATGGCCGCCTGCTGGAGGCCGCCCGCGACGCCCGACAGCTCCATGGGCGCGTTGCCGACGATGACCTCGGTCGCGCCGACCATGACCGGCGCGAGGCCGAGGCCCAGCAGGGCGAACCAGACCGACATGACAGCGCTGCCGGTGTCCGTCTCCAGCGTGGACATGCCGTACATGGCGATCGCGGTGGCCGCCATGCCGCCGGCCAGCGGGATGCGGGGACCGAGCTTGGTGATCAGCGCGCCCGCGAGCGGGGAGCCGACGATCATCATGCCGGTGAGCGGGAGCAGGTGCAGGCCCGCGTCGATGGGGCTCATGCCGTGCACGTTCTGGAGGTAGAACGTCACGAAGAACAGGCCGCCGAGGAAGGCGACGGCCATCAGCACCATGAGGACCACGCCCGCCGACAGCGGGACCGAGCGGAACAGCGCCAGGGGGATCAGCGGTTCCCGGACCTTCGTCTCCCAGTAGGCGAAGGCGGCGAAGAGCACCGCGGAGCCGAGCACGAACGCCCAGGTCGCTCCGTCGCCCCAGCCCCAGGCCGGCGCCTTGATGAGGGCCCAGACCAGGCAGAACATGGCGCCCGAGAGCAGGGCGATGCCGAGGATGTCGAAGGAGCGCGGGGCGTTCTCGGCGCGGTGGTCGAGCAGGATCAGCACGCCCAGGACCAGGGCGAGGAGGCCGACCGGCACGTTGATGAAGAACACCGACTGCCAGTTGACGTGCTCGACGAGGACGCCGCCGAGGATCGGGCCGCCCGCGGTGGACGCGCCGATGACCATGCCCCACAGGCCGATGGCCATGTTGAGCTTCTCCGCGGGGAAGGTCGCGCGCAGCAGACCGAGCGCGGCCGGCATCAGCAGGGCGCCGAACAGGCCCTGGAAGACACGGAAGACGACGACCAGCGCGATGCTGTCGGACAGGCCGATCGCGCCGGAGGCGGCGGCGAAGCCGACGACGCCTATGAGGAACGTCTGGCGGTGGCCGAAGCGGTCACCGAGCTTGCCCGCGGTGATCAGGGAGACCGCGAGGGCCAGGAAGTAGGCGTTGGTGATCCACTGGACCTCGGCGAAGGTGGCGCCCAGGTCCTTGGCGATGGCCGGGTTGGCGATGGCCACGATGGTGCCGTCGAGGGCCACCATCATGACGCCGACGGCGACGGTGAGCAGGGTGAGCCACGGGTGGCCGCGCAGCCCCTCGGCGGACGGTCCCTGCGACGGGTCTGCCGGCGCCCTGCCCCCGGGCCCCGTCGAGTCGATGGCGGTCTGACTAGTCATGTGTTCGAGGCTAGTGACAGCCGCTGACAATTGACAAACGAGTTCACAAGTCGGTAACTGACACTTATGCACACACTGCGCGAACGCAAGAAACAGCGCACCCGGGACGCGCTGCTGCGGGCCGCCGTGGAGCTGTTCACGACCAGGGGATACGACGGGACGACGGTCGACGAGATCGCCGAGGCCGTCGACGTCTCCGAGCGCACCTTCTTCCGCTACTTCGCCGGCAAGGACGAGGCCGCGCTCGGTCTGGTGGAGATGACGGTGGCCCGGTTCGTCGAGGCGGTCCGCGCCCGCCCGCCGCACGAGGCGCCCCTGCACGCGCTGCGCCGGGCCGTCGTCGACGACTGGTACGCGATCAACGAGGTCGTCGAGTCCGTCGTCCCGGTCGAGCTGTATCTGCGCATGTACCGGGTGATCGAGGAGACGCCGGTGCTGCTCGCCGCGCATCTGAGGCGCTCGACGGAGGTCGAGGAGGATCTGGTGCGGGTGATCGCCGAGCGCGAGGGGCTCGACGTCGACGCCGATCCGCGGCCGCGCCTGGCGGTGGCCGTGTTCGGCGGGGCGATGCGGGCGGCGGAGCGCCGGTGGTCCACGGTCGAGGACCTCGACCCGGAGGGGATCCGGCTGCTGACGGCCCGGTACCTCGACGGGCTGGGACCCGCTCTGCTGGGCGACTGGCGCGAGACCGGAGCGGGCCGCGGGGTCTGAGACCCCGTACAGGCCTGAAGGGGATCATGACCATTCACGCGCCGGTTGAAACGTGATCCCCGTCACTTGGGTCACCCGAGACCCTCTCGTTCTCCTAGTGTGTCCTTTCAGTGACTTCCTTCGACACCTCCCCTCAGCTCAACGTCTGGCGCGCCCTGGCCGCCCTGGCCGTGGTGTTCGTGATGCTGACGACCACCGGCTGGACCGCCCTGCACCAGCACCGGGGCGACGGCGCCCTGCAGAACTCGCGCACGGCGTGGGAGCACGGCCGGGTCGACGGCCGGCGGCTGCCGGACCTCGACTCCGCCCCCGCCCGGATCGCCCGCTTCTTCGCCGCGCTGACCGCGCCGCAGCGCAGCGCGCTCGCGCACGACTACGCGCTCGCGGTGGGCAACATGAACGGCGCCCCCGCCGAGCTGCGCTATCGCGCCAACCGCGTCGCCCTGCACCAGCAGATCCGCCTGGAGCGCAGACGCATGCACGACAGCCGGCTCACCCCGGCCGGGCAGCAGCTGGCCGGCCGGCGGATGCACCGCTACGAAGCGATGAGCACCGCGGACCGGCAGATCCTCGCCTTCGACCCGGAGGGCTCCGGCCGGGCCGCCGAGGTGTTCGGCCGGCTCGACGACGCCGAGCGGATCTCCGTGATCGTCCCCGGCGTCGACACCGACCTGCTCACTTTCCAGCGCACCAACCGCAAGTACTCGGCGCCCGTCGGCATGGCCCAGGCCCTCTACGCGGCCGAGCACGAGGCGAGCCCCTCGACGCGCACGGCGGTGATCGCCTGGGCCGACTACACCGCGCCCGGCGGTCTGGGCATCGACTCGGCCACCGCGATGCGCGCCAGGAACGGCGCCGTCCGCTTGAACGCCCTGCTCGGCGCCCTGCCGGGCCGCGCGCCGGTGTCGATGTTCTGCCACAGCTACGGCTCCGTGGTGTGCGGGGTCGCCGCGCGCTCCATGCCGCGCCGGGTGACCGACATCGCGGTGGCCGGCAGCCCCGGGATGCGCGTGGACAACGCGGCCCAGCTGGGCACCGAAGCCCGGGTGTGGGCGATGCGCGACGCCGACGACTGGATCCAGGACGTGCCGCACCTGGAGGTCGGCGGCCTCGGGCACGGCGAGGACCCGATGGCGCGGGAGTTCGGCGCGCGCGTGCTGTCGGCGCGGGAGGCCAAGGGCCACGGAGGCTACTTCGAACCGGGCACGGACAGCCTGCGCAACTTCGCCGAGATCGGCGCCGGCGCATTCCGCTCGGTGGAGTGCGCCCACGATGATGACGTCTGCACGGCGGGTTTGTCCGACACGACAGAGGCTGGACGCGCGTAGAGACGCAGGAATTGCGGGTGTGCGCGGGGAGGGGACGAAGAATGGGTGTCACGCATACGATGAGCCGCATGGGTGACGTACTGGCCGGATTTCATGCCGCCTGGGAGTTCGAGTCCGACTCCGTCCTCATCCGTTACGAACGGGGGCTTCGCACACCGAAGCTGCTCTCGGCGCTCCGGGAGCGCCGGATACCGCTGTCGGCCGTCGCCGGGGTGACGCTGACTCACGGCAAGCGGGGGACGGTCGTCCTGCGCCTGGAGCCCCGAGCGGGAGCCGATCCGTTGATCGAGGCGGCCGCCGGGCAGCTCAAGGAGGGAAGCGACCCCTACCGGCTGGTGCTGCCCGCCGAGCGGGAGACGCTCGCCGAGTACTACGCCGACGAGCTGCGCTCGCAGCTCAGCGGCTCCGGACCGGCCGAACGGTTCCTGGTGGACGCGCCGGAGGCGCCGCTGTCGTTCAAGGCGTACGACGGCAAGGCCTCGTTCGACGGGCGGACGGTGCGCTTCCGGTGGTTCTGGACGGGGGCGTCGTCCGCGAAGTGGAAGGCCGGCGACCAGAGCTTCGCCGTCTCCGAGCTCAGCGGCGTCGAATGGCGCTCGCCGGAGGTCTTCGAGGGGCACCTCCGGCTGGTCGACGGACAGGACGCGCCGGTCCAGCCCGACCAGGATCCGGCGACCGTCGTCTTCGGGCTCGGCTACGGGCCCGTGCACGAGTCGCTGCCGTTCGCGGCCGCGGTGCTGGCGGCGGTCCGCGGACGCGGAGCCCCGGCGGCCGTACCGGCCGTGACCGTGGCGCGCCGGGACCCGGCCGACATCGCCGACCGGATCCGGCACCTCGGTGAGCTGCATCAGGCAGGGCTGGTGACCGACGAGGAGTTCACCGTCAAGAAGGCCGAGCTGCTCGCCGAGCTCTAGAGCTCTCGCCCCGCCCCCTGCCCCGCTGACC
>NZ_JAHHIU010000352.1 GCF_024539815.1 Streptomyces hayashii | reverse complement strand
CGCCCCGGGTGCGGCGGGCGGCGAGGGCCGCGAGTTCCGTCGTACGGCCGCTGCCCGGAGCGCCGACCAGGCCGAGGACGGCCGCCGGGCTCGACGCGAACCGGGCGAACTCCCTGACGGGGAGAGCCCGTTCGACGGGTTCCGAGGCGGCGGTGCGCGACCCGCTCCCGATGCGGTCGAGGGAGTGGTTCAGCGCGCCGGGCGGGCCGTCCGAGCCGACGGACGTGGCCGTGAGCTCCAGGACGGCTGCCAGGTTGAGATCGGCGCCGTACGCGGGCACGGTCGCCGCGTTGCGGGCGAGCAACTCGGCGAGGGGCCCCTCGGCCCGCGCCCCCGGCGTCTCCGGCGTCTCCGCACCGCCGAAGGCTTCCGTCGACCCGGCGCCCCGGGTGGTCGCTGGTCGCGCGGGCGTCCCCGGCGTCCCGGAGCCGTCGGCCCGGGCAGGCTCCTCGGGCGCCGTGAGGGTCTCCCCCGGTGGCACGGAGAACTGTCCCGTCGCCCGGCCGTCGCCCGACACCGTGGTCCCCGTCGGGGGAGCGGTGGGCGCCCCGTCTCCGTCGTCGCCCCGCCGCTCGCCAACCGTGCGGATGAGGGGGCGCAGCGGCACGGCGAAGCCGGTGTCGCGGTGACCGCAGTGCAGCGCGGTGCCGAGGACGGCGACGACCGCGCCGGTCGCGGCGTCGAGGACCGGTCCGCCGGCCGCGCCCCCGCCCAGCCGCAGCGCGTCCCGGCCCGCGGTGCCGATCGCCAGTTCCAGGACGCCGTCGAGGAGGTGGAAACGGTCCGTGGCCGTGTACGTCGCGCTCGTCTCGGCCAGTACCCGCGCCTCGCGCCAGCAACCGGCGGCCAGCCTGACGTATCTGCCGGTCTCCACGCCCTCCCGCACGGTGACCGGCAGCGGGTCCACGCCGAGCCCCTCGGTGCGCACGAGGGCCAGGTCGAGTTCGGGCAGCGGGGTGACCGCGTCGGCCGTCACGACGCAGCTGCGGTCGTCGGCGGCGTACAGCACGAGCCGGGGCAGGCCGTCGACCGCCTCGTGGCTGGTGACCACGGTGCCGTGGTGGTCGGCGACGAAGCCGGCGCCGCGCGGCCGGCCGGCGAGGTCCCGGATGCGGACGAGGCAGGGGTCGGCGTCCGGGGCTGTGCGGGAGCCGTCCACCGGACGGCCTTGCGGCGTGCCGGGCCCGGAGTCGTGCCACGGCGCCCGTGGGCCCCGTCCCGCCATCGTCGTACCTCCCGCCGCGCCCGCGTGTCCTGGGTCCGACGGTAGGGGCGGATGATCAGCGGAACGGATCGCTCGGCGAAAGCGCCCCCCTGCACTCCCTCGGTTCACTCCGAGCGCCCGTCCGGACGGGTGAATGAAGGGGGGCCGGCGGACACACCCTAGGGGTGGGGGAACCGAGGGGGACCGTGGAGCGGCGGCGCAGCAGCACCCCGTGTTCGCCGCTCCACGGGCCGGGCCGGGCCGGGAGTGCCTCAGCCGAGTACGGCCAGGCTCTTGGCCTTGCCCTTCTGTTCCTCCACCAGGGCCAGGAAGCGGCCCTCGGGGTCGAAGACGGCCACGGCGCCCGCGTCGGCGTACTCGTCGGGCATCTCCAGCCGCACCCCGTTGAGGAGCAGCCGGGCCCGCTTGGCGTCCACGTTCCAGCGGGGGAACGCGGCGGCGGCCGCGTCTGCGATCGGCATCACGCTCAGCTCCTGCTGGAGCTGGTCGAGGGTCTTCGCCGAGTCCAGCTTGTAGGGGCCGACGCGGGTGCGGCGCAGGGCGGTGAGGTGGCCGCCGACGCCGAGTCCGGCGCCCAGGTCGCGGGCGAGGGCCCGGATGTACGTGCCGGAGGAGCAGACGACGGAGACGACCAGGTCCAGGACGGGAGTGCCGTCCTCGGCGACGGCGTCGCGGACGTCGTACACCGAGAAGGACGAGACGGTGACCGGGCGGGCCGGGATCTCGAAGTCCTCGCCGTCGCGGGCCCGCTTGTAGGAGCGCACCCCGTTGATCTTGATGGCGCTGACCTTGGACGGCACCTGCATGATCTGGCCGCTCAGCTCGGCGATGCCCGCGTCGATCGCGTCCCGGGTGACCTTCGAGGCGTCCGTGGACCCCGTGATCTCGCCCTCGGCGTCGTCGGTCAGGGTCGTCCGGCCGAGCCGGATCGTGCCCAGGTACTCCTTCTCGGTGAGCGCGAGGTGCCCGAGGAGCTTGGTCGCCTTCTCGATGCCGAGGACGAGGACGCCCGTCGCCATCGGGTCGAGCGTGCCGGCGTGGCCGACGCGGCGGGTCCCCGCGATCCCCCGCATCTTGGCCACGACGTCGTGCGAGGTGAAGCCCGACGGCTTGTCGACGATGACGAGGCCGTCGGGCGGGGTCGGCTTGCGGTTCATCAGGCGGAGTCGTCCGTCTCGTCCTCGTCGCCGGGCTTCTTGTACGGGTCGGCGTCGCCCGCGTAGCCGGCGCCCGCGGACACCTCGCGGACCTTCTCGTCGGCGGCGCGCGCCTTGTCGAGGAGGTCGTCGATGGTGCGGGCATTGTCCGGCAGGGCGTCGGCGACGAAGGCGAGCGTCGGCGTGAACTTCACGCCCGCCGCGCGGCCCACCTCGGAGCGCAGGACGCCCTTGGCGCTCTCCAGGCCGGCGGCCGCGGCCGCCCGCTCCTCGTCGTCGCCGTACACGGTGTAGAAGACGGTCGCCTCCCTGAGGTCACCCGTGACCCGGGTGTCCGTGATGGTGACGTGGGAGCCGAGCCGCGGGTCCTTGATCCCGCGCTGCAGCTTCTGGGCCACCACCTGCTGGATGAGGTCCGCCAGCCTCTTGGCGCGCGCGTTGTCGGCCACTGGTCCGTCTCCCGTTCTTTCTTCTTCTTGCGTTTCGTGGTCGGTCGGTCAGTCGTCTTCGCCGTGGAAGCGGCGTCTGACCGACAGCAGCTCCACCTCGGGACGCCCGGCGACCAGCCGTTCGCACCGGTCCAGTACATCGGTCAGGTGCTCCGCGTCACCCGAGACCACGGCGAGGCCGATCCTGGCCCTGCGGTGAAGGTCCTGGTCGTCCACCTCGGCCACGCTCACCGCGAACTTGCGCTGGAGCTCGGCGACGATGGGACGGACGACGGAGCGCTTCTCCTTCAGCGAATGTACGTCGCCGAGGAGGAGGTCGAAGGACAGAGTCCCCACGTACATGTGTATCCGGTTCACCCGCCGGTACGGGATCGATGGCCCTGCCGCCTTGGGACAGGGACATCGAGAACGGTACAGCGTTCCCGGCGGCTGCTCGACGGGGTTTTACCCGCTCGCGCGTGCGCCGGACGCCGCACCGGCCGGCGGGGAGCGATCCCCCGCCGGCCGGTGCGGACCATGGGTGATCACACCCGCGGCTTCTCCCGCATCTCGTACGTCGCGATGACGTCGTCGATCTTGATGTCGTTGAAGTTGCCGAGGTTGATACCGCCCTCGAACCCTTCGCGGATCTCGGTGACGTCGTCCTTGAAGCGACGCAGCCCGGAGATGGTGAGGCTCTCCGCGATGACCTTGCCGTCGCGGATGAGGCGCGCCTTGGTGTTGCGCTTGACCTCGCCCGAGCGGACCAGGACACCGGCGATGTTGCCCAGCTTGGACGACTTGAAGACCTCGCGGATCTCCGCCGTGCCGAGCTCGACCTCCTCGTACTCCGGCTTCAGCATGCCCTTCAGGGCCGCCTCGATCTCCTCGATGGCCTGGTAGATCACCGAGTAGTACCGGACGTCGACGCCCTCGCGCTCCGCCATCTGCGCGGCACGGCCGGCCGCACGGACGTTGAAGCCGATGACGATGGCGTCGGAGCCGGTCGCCAGGTCGATGTCCGACTCGGTGACCGCACCCACACCGCGGTGCAGGACGCGGATGTCGACCTCTTCGCCGACGTCGAGCTGGAGCAGCGAGGATTCGAGGGCCTCGACCGAACCGGACGCGTCGCCCTTGATGATGAGGTTGAGTTCCTGCACCAGACCGGCCTTGAGCGCCTCGTCCAGGTTCTCCAGGGAGAACCGGACTCCACGCCGGGCGAAGTTGGCGTTGCGCTCACGCGCCGCGCGCTTCTCGGCGATCTGACGGGCCGTGCGGTCCTCGTCGACGACGAGGAAGTTGTCGCCGGCGCCCGGGACGTTGGTGAGACCCAGGACCAGGACGGGGGTCGACGGACCCGCTTCCTCGACGTTGTTGCCGTTGTCGTCGAGCATCGCCCGGACTCGGCCGTACGCGTCGCCGACCACCATCGTGTCGCCGATGCGCAGCGTGCCGCGCTGGACCAGGACCGTCGAGACGGCACCACGGCCGCGGTCGAGGTGGGACTCGATCGCGATGCCCTGCGCGTCCTGCTCCGGGTTGGCCCGCAGGTCGAGCGAGGCGTCCGCGGTCAGGACCACGGCCTCCAGCAGGCTCTCGATGTTGAGGCCCTGCTTGGCGGAGATGTCGACGAACATCGTGTCGCCGCCGTACTCCTCGGCCACCAGACCGAACTCGGTGAGCTGACCGCGCACCTTGGTCGGGTCCGCGCCCTCGACGTCGATCTTGTTGACCGCGACCACGATCGGCACGTCGGCCGCCTTGGCGTGGTTCAGCGCCTCGATCGTCTGGGGCATCACACCGTCGTTGGCCGCCACCACGAGGATCGCGATGTCGGTCGACTTGGCGCCACGGGCACGCATGGCGGTGAACGCCTCGTGACCCGGGGTGTCGATGAAGGTGATCCTGCGCTCTTCACCGTTGACCTCGGTGGCGACCTGGTACGCACCGATGTGCTGCGTGATGCCGCCGGCCTCGCCCGCGATGACGTTCGTCTTGCGGATGGTGTCGAGCAGTCGGGTCTTACCGTGGTCGACGTGACCCATGACGGTCACGACCGGCGGACGAACCACGAGGTCGTCCTCGTCGCCCTCGTCCTCGCCGAACTCGATGTCGAAGGACTCAAGCAGCTCGCGGTCCTCCTCCTCCGGGCTGACGATCTCCAGGACGAAGTTCATCTCGTCCGCGAGGAGCTTCAGCGTCTCGTCGGAGACGGACTGCGTGGCGGTGACCATCTCGCCGAGGTTCATCATCACGCCGACGAGCGACGCCGGGTTGGCGCCGATCTTCTCGGCGAAGTCGGTCAGGGACGCACCACGCGACAGGCGGACGGACTGTCCGTTGCCGCGAGGCAGCATCACGCCGCCGACCGACGGGGCCTGCATGGCCTCGTACTCCTGGCGCCTCTGACGCTTCGACTTGCGACCGCGACGCGCGGGGCCGCCGGGGCGACCGAAGGCGCCCTGCGTGCCGCCACGGCCACCGGGACCGCCGGGACGACCGCCGAATCCGGGACGGCCGCCTCCGCCGCCGCCGAAGCCGCCGCCACCGCCGGGACCGCCGGGACGACCGGCGAAGCCGCCGCCGCCACCCGGACGGGCGCCGCCGCCACCGGGACCGCCGGGACGACCGGCGAAGCCGCCGCCGCCACCGGGACGACCGCCGCCGCCGCCGGGACGACCCGCACCGCCGGGACCGCGGCCGCCGGGGCCGCCGCCGGGACGCGGGCCGGCAGCGGGACGCTGCGGCATCATGCCGGGGTTGGGACGGGGACCGCCGCCGGGACGCGGACCGCCGGGGCCTGCGCCCTGGGGACGGGGCATGCCGCCCGGGCTCGGACGGGCGCCGCCCGGAGACTGCGGACGAGGACCGCCGCCCTGGCCGCCGGGGGCCTGGGGACGGGGACCGGCGCCGGGAGCACCCGGGCCGCCGGGACGCGGGGCGCCCTGCGGACGGGGCGCCTGCGGGCGCGCCATGCCGGCGTTGCCGCCGGAGGTGAAGGGGTTGTTGCCCGGACGCGGACCCGAGGGACGGGCGCCGCCCGGACGCGGGGCGCCGGCGCCACCGGGGCGCGGGCCCTGCGCGGCGGCCGGACGCTGGCCGCGGTCACCACGATCGCCGCGGTCGCCACGGTCACCGCGGTCCTGACCGGGCGCGGGACGGCCGGCGGGGCGCGGCGCGCCGGGGCGCGGACCCTGCGAGGCCGGCCGCGGGCCGGACGACTGCGCCGGAGCGGCGGGGGCGGCCGGAGCGGCCGGCGGAGCGGTGAACTCCGGGGCGGCGGGGGCC
>NZ_JAHHIU010000351.1 GCF_024539815.1 Streptomyces hayashii | reverse complement strand
GCATGGTGCTGGTGGATCTCCTTCGCCAGGACCGTAACCCTGGCATCAGGGACTCCACAAATCTCAGTGCAGCTCAGAGCTTGTTCTTTTTCTTCTGATCTCGAACGGTGTCCCGAACGAAATCACTCACCTCGGCATTCACCGACATGAGGGCGGCCTTCGTCTGATCCTGTGCTCCGTCACGAGGAGAACCAGTCGAAGGCCGTTGTCATGAGTATGGTGTGTCTGAATGTCCGGCGGGGCAGATTCTCGGCTGGACCACCCCGAAGGTCCGTACTCCCGAAGCCGCGGACCGTGGGACCTGGCTCATGGTGCTCGCCCACACCCAACTCCGTCTCGCCCGACCGCTGGCCGCCGGCCTCCGACGGCCGTGGGAGAAGCCGGCCAAGCCCGAACGCCTCACCCCGGCCCGGGTCCGCCGAGGGTTCAGGAACATCCGAGCCCACCTGCTCTGCCCGGCCCGTGTTCCCCAACCTCACGGTCCTGGTCCCGGACGACCGCCCGGAACCAGGAACCGCCGTCCCGCACCCCGCTACGACGTCGGCAAGACCGTCAAACGGCCCAAGACTCTCAAGGCCATCGGCAGACCTGGCCGATCTTGGTAGATGAAGAACAATCTCACCCCGGTCGGAGCTTCACTGCCATGCGTTCGGGTGGTTTGCCCAATGCATCCGCCGATCTGCCGCAAGAACCCCATTACGCTCACTGTGCATCCATTTGGCCACCCTGAGCGACAGGGGGAGAGGGATGCGCGCGGCCCCCGCAGGCCGACTGGCGATTCGCGCATCCCCTTTCCGGCCATCAAGGACAAACGTGAGGAGATCTCTGTGAATTCCATGCTGAAGAAGGCACTCGCTTCCTTCTCGGCAGGGTCGGTAATGGCCCTCGGCATCGTTTCCGTAGCGGCCTCACCTGCAGCTGCTGTCGAGCGGTGCGAGCACCAGACCACTCGCTATGACCGGACACAGTACTACGTCACTGACTTCGACTTCTGCATCCAGGCGGATGAGGGCGAGGTGAAGGTTTCGATCGAGAAATTCACCTGTTTCAAGCTGGGTGCGCGTGGTAGGGAATTCCCCAATTCCTGTAAAGTCACCGGAGGCATGGTCCAGACACTGAAGAACGGAATCAGTAGCTACAACAGCCCGATGCCGCTCGGGTACACCAACGACCTCCCTAGGCATTGGGAGGCAAGCCTCCCGGGATGCGAGGACGGAGACTTCGTCAAGGCATTCATTGACGATCTTCAGGTCTCCTACGAATATGGCGACATTGCCGGGAATACATGGTGGCACGAGATCGCCTACCAGACGCCCTTCGTTAACGGCGGCGTCCGCTGCTGAACCGATTCCTTGAGCCCGGCATGCAGGAGCAAACCTGTACCGCCTCCACGTGGATTCCCTGACTGAGCGTTTTCCATGCTCAGTCTGAGCTGGCCAGATGCAGGCAGAGGACGGCTTGGACGAGACGTCGTTTCAGGACACCGTTCGAGATCAGAAGAAAAAGAACAAGCCGGGCATCCGCGCTCACCTCGCCTGCCCTGCCCTTGTTCCCAAACCCCGAGGTTCCGGCCCCGGACGGCCCCGGCACCAGGAACAAACACCGGGCACCGCGCTACGACGTCGGCAAGACCGTCAAACGCCCCGAGACCCTCAAGGCCATCGGCAAGCCCTGAAGATCTTGGTAGATAAAGAACACGGTGAGAGGGGTTGGCGCTACTTCACCGCTCCGGTGCGGAACGGGTGACCGCCGTCGTCGATCCTTAGCGTGCCCGAGCGGGGGCCCTGGGTCCATCTCAGTTCCAGGTACCAGCGCACCTCGCTCTTCGACGTGTGCGCGGTGACGTCCAGGACCAGTGGGGTCCCGGCGGACGCCTCGTAGGGAAAGCCGCGTCCTGCGCTCACCGCCCGGGGCCCGGGGGTGTCCAGATCCAGGGCGAACGGGTGCTGTGCGTGTGCGCCTTGGCAGTCCGCGTAGGTGACGTCGGCGGGCGGGGCTTCGGCGGGCAGTACCCGGGCGTCCATGGCGGTCATGGTCACGGGGCTCTCTGCCGTGCTGCGCACCTTCAGGCGGAACGTCGTTGAACGGGTCCGAGTGCCGTTTGTCCGGGGGCAGTCGTCGTCGGAGGGGACGACGGTCGCCGAAAGGGGGACGTTCCCTCCGTCCGCCCCGACCTTTTCGGTCGAGGGGTCGGGCACCGTGATGGCCGGGACCGTCAGGTCCGGTACCGACTCGGCGCGGTACCGGTCGATGGCGAGCGCTCCGGAGGTGCTGAGGGCGACCACGGCGGCCCCCAGCAGGACGTAGCGCGAGACGAGTTGGCGGGCTCGCGACGTCGGCTCCGCGACGGTCGGCGGACTCTGGACGGCCGGTACCGGCGCGAGCACCGGCGCCACCGCACCCTCCGCAGGACTCGTCCCCCTCCCCCGCCGCGCCTCGTCCGCCACCGCCCACCGCCGGTGCAGCTCCAGCAGTTCCTCGGGGTCCGCCCGGCAGATCCGGCCGAAACGTTCGACCGGGGCGAACTCGGCCGGCACCGAGTCACCGGTGCAATAGCGGTGCAACGTCGAGGTACTCAGGTGCAGCCGGCCCGCGAGGGCGCCGTAGCTGAGGCCCGCGCGCTCCTTCAGCGAGCGCAACATCTCGCCCAGCCCGGCCGCCGTTTCGGCGTCCCTCACCGTCCCCACCCCACCCACGCGTCCCACTCCGTGTCTCTTGCGGCCGCATCCTGCCTGGTCAGGGGATGCGGAACGTCCCAGTGTCCCGGGACGGCCGTCCGGGCTGGCCCGGGACAAACGTCCCGGGCAGGCTGCGATCACCAACCGGCGAGCCCGACAAGGGGATCATCACACATCTCGCCGGACGACTCGCGCGCGCCCGCGCGGCCCTACCGGTCGACCGACCGATCCGCCCCAGGATGGAAATGATCACCGTCATACGCCAGACCCGCTCGTCCCCAGGATTCCTGACGCGCCGACCGGCGATGGTGGCGAGAAGCACCGTGCTCGGTGTGCTCCTCGCCCTGCTGCTGTCCGTTTCCGGCGTCTTCCTCTCCGCCGCCCCCGCCCGGGCGAACGACTACTACAGCAGCATCACCGAAGCCTCCGCGGCCAACGTCGACTGGATGTCACGCGTCCCGGACGGGACCAACCTCGCCTGGCTCTCGGTGCCCGGCACCCATGACAGCCTCGCGCTCTGCGGGGACACACCGGACCCGGACACGGGCCAGTGCTCGGGCATCGTCACCAGCATCACCCAGACGCAGGAGAACCACGGCTTCAGCGCGAAGACCCTCACCACCCAGTTCGACGCCGGCATCCGGGCGCTCGACATCCGGGTCCGCGTCGACAAGGGGGACGAAGGGCTGAAGTTCACCGTCCACCACGGCGCCACCTATCAGTACGCCAACTTCACCGACGTACTGAAGACCACCGAGGACTTCCTGAACGCCCACCCCGGCGAAACCGTCCTGATGAACCTCAAGGCGGAGTGCACCGGCTCCACCTTCTCCTGCAAGGACGCCGACGGGTTCGGGACCGACGAGTGGCGCAAGAAGATCTTCGACTCCTACCTGAAAGGCCGCTCGTACAGCGGGGACGGCAACGAGAGCACCCCGTCGACCGCCTGGCGCGACCTGTTCTGGAGCCCCTCGGTCACCGGCAACAGCCAGTCGAGCCGCGTCCCGACGCTCGGCGAGGTACGCGGCAAGGTCGTCCTCCTCGGCTACCGGAACACCGGCGGCGGCATCTTCGGCGGCTACGGGCTCAAGCAGCCCTACCCGTCCGGCGGGTCCAACGAGGAGTACGTGCAGGACGACTTCGAGCTGTCCACCATCAGCGACATCGACGACAAGTGGGAGAAGGTCCGCGCGCACCTGCGTCGGACCAACGGCACCTGGGACGGCAGCCGCCCCGGTGAGAAGGACCACGCCTACAAGCAGGACGCGCTGTATGTGAACTACACCAGCGCCTCCGGGACCGGCGTCCACCCTTACACGGCGGCGGGCGGTACCCCGACGGCGACCGGTGTGAACAACTTCCTCATCCAGTGTCTGCGCGCCGAGAAGGACCGGTGCCCGGAGTTCTACGCCGGACGCGACGACCGGTTCGGCGGGCGGTCCGACCTGGACCGTATGGGTGTCATGATGATGGACTTCCCCGGCGGCAAGCTCATCGACGAGATCATCGCCCGCAACTCCGTGACGCACACCGACATCCGCGACGTCATGGTGGTCGGCGATTCCATCAGCCACGGGTACGAGGGCGACCACACCTGGCGTTACCGGCTGTGGGACTGGGCCAGGAGCAAGAAGTGGCCGGTCACCTTCGTCGGACCGTACCGGGGCACCGTGCAGCAGGCCGACGCGCAGCCGCCGCGGCCGCCGGTGCTGGGCGACAGCAGCGGCGGCGAGCCCACGGAGCCCCTACCGGGCGACGCGCGCGTGCAGGGCGAGTACGCCGCGGACGTGGACGCCGGGTTCTCCGTCGGCGGCTCGGCCCACTACGCCCTCTGGGGCCGTTCACTGACCCGGACCGTGCCGACCATCAAGCCGGTCATGCAGGAGCTGAAGGCCAAGGGCCGGACACCCGACCTGCTCCTGGTCGAGCTGGGCTTCAACGACATCGGCTGGTACGGGGCGGGCGCCGATCTGGTCGCCACCATGAAGAAGTTCGTGGACAACGCGCGGGCGGTCAACCCGGACGTGCGGATCGTCCTGGCCAACGTCCCCCAGCGGACCACCCTGGGCGACGCGAACCCCGGCCTCCCCCAGCGCATCAGCGACTACAACGCGGCCCTCGCCAAGGCGGCCCCCGGCTGGAGCACCAGCGCCTCGCCGGTGGAGTTGGCCGACCTGAACAAGGCGATGGGCTGCGACCCGAAGGCGACGACCTGCGCCACCACCTACGACGGGCTGCACCCCAACACCCTCGGCGAGTACCGCATCGCCCAGGCGTTCGGCACCGTGCTGCACAAGGAGTTCGGCATCGGCTCCGCCGCGCCCGACGTACCGGACAGCGCGCCCGGCCGGTCGCTCGCCACACCGTCCGGCATGAAGTTCGACGGCACCCAGCAGGGCGTCACCGCCACCTGGAACAAGGTCTTCGGCGCGCACACCTACGACGTTCAGTGGCGCGACGTCACCACCGACTCGAACGCGGACTGGCAGGACGTGATGCCCGGCGTGAGCGCCCCGCGCTACGACATGTCCTGGCAGTTCGCCGACCAGCCCTACGACGGCCACACCTACGAAGTGCGGGCCCGCGCCGTCGCCGGTGACGGCACGGCCAACCGTTCCTCCTGGTCCTCGGCGGTCCGGGGCAAGGCGGCGCCGACGACGGCGGGACGGCCGCCGGGGCTCACCGCAACGGCCGGCGCGGGCTCGATCGACGTGCGCTGGTCGGCGCCGACCGACTCGCACAGCGGCTCGATCGTCCGGTACGCGGTGTGGGTCTACGACAAGAGCACTCCGACGAACCACTCCCGGATCATCGGCTACCCGGCCTCCGCCCGCTCCGCGAGGATCACGGGGGTCACGGCGGGCCACCAGTACGTGAT
Source organism: Streptomyces hayashii (assembly GCF_024539815.1). Lineage (GTDB taxonomy): Bacteria > Actinomycetota > Actinomycetes > Streptomycetales > Streptomycetaceae > Streptomyces > Streptomyces hayashii. Next base: position 605 of record NZ_JAHHIU010000351.1, on the reverse strand, counting down.
CATGGTCTGCGCCTGGAACGCGTCGGGTGAGGGCAAGCCGAGCATGAGCGACACGGTGACCCCGGGCTAGCGACCGGGTGCGCTGTCCGTGCCGAGCGCTCCGTCCGGGAATAGGTTCCGGGCGGGGCGCTCGGCCACCGGCCGGAGAACGCCAGGGCGGGTGCCACCGATCCGGATCTTCTCCGGGAACGTGGCTTGGGTGCATGGGCGACCAACGCTGCCCGCCGACCGATGCACGCGGCCGGTATAGGTTGCGGCATGGGCATAGCGGGTCGCCACCGGCAACGGAACGCAAGCCGCACAGCACACGGGTAGTTGGCCGCGTGACTCGTAGATCGCGTTCTGGCATGGCGGTCCGCAGCCGGAGAGGACTGAGAGGCTGAGGAGTCCACGACGCATGAGCGACTGGCCCGAGTCGAGAGAAAGCAAACTCCAAAATTATGTCGGAGTGGGTTGCTGCATTGCATCCATGACGGCTATCGGGGTCACTTTTGGGCGCAGCCTTCCTGTATGGGCGCCGGCGGCCTTAGACCGTGTCCTACGTGGTGAGGCGGATGAGTCGTTTGTAGCAGCACAGGGCAGCGGCGAGCCCGAGTAAGGCCAGG
>NZ_JAHHIU010000350.1 GCF_024539815.1 Streptomyces hayashii | reverse complement strand
GCCGGCACCCCACGCGCAGACCTGCACAAGGAACTCGGCGACCTGGGACTGCTCTGACCCCGCTTCGAGCCACCGCTGGCAGCAGGGACATTTCAACCGGCGTCCCGCTCACGGGATCGGCGCCGCTTCGGTCGAGGGCGGATGCGGTCGAGGAGGGCGCCTGCAGTCGTCACTACGCCAATCACCAACATGACGACGGAAACGATCCGCAGCATCCCCCGTCCATACAGGGCCTGGTAGCCGAACCAAGCCAGGGCGACGCAGGTCATCAGCCGGTCGCCGAACCGCCTGAAGCGCGGTTCCATGTGCACTCCCGAGTCAGGTACGCCCGCGAGCTGGGCCTCCAGAGTGTGGCATGGACCTGCCCGCTTCCTGCACCCACCGCTCCACTCTCTCCCCGGGTTCCATCCCGTCCGCAGTCGCCCACACACCCTGGAGCGGGCGTGGTTCATTTCGTCCAGGTGGAGCGCGCCACTGTACGAACGAATTGGCCGCCACGGGCCGTGCTGCACTTCGCTGCTGTACGCCACTGAAGCGCCAAAGGCCCCGGATCTCTCCGGGGCCTTTGAACTGTGTGCACTCGGCAGGATTCGAACCTGCAACCTTCTGATCCGTAGGATCGGGCAAGCCGTTGGGCGGAGGTTCCGCCTTCCTGTCGGCTGATCGCTGACGGTCGTGATCAACGGCCTCTGTGTGCCGTCGTTGCCGTCAGGGTTGCCGTCGGTTCCGGACGAGCGCACACCGACCAGCGCCAGGTCTTAGCGTGCGCAGAACTCCGGCCAACCCGGCTGCAAGTCACAACCTTCTCTACTGGAAGGACCTCGCACGGCGCGGGCACGGGTGAATACACAGCGAAGCGTCCGAGCAGGCGGAACGTCGCACAGTGATCACCCAGAACACCTCGCTCCGCCATCCAGCGCCTTCACTCGCAGGTGTTCTCGTCCCAGAGCATGCGGAGGATCCAGGCAACGAGTGCCCGCACGGCTCCAGAAGCGGCTCCGGTGCAGACGGCGCGGGCGGTGTCGGAACGCCGGTTGGCAGTCTGACGGTCAGTCATGTTGGGTCTCCATTTTGGCGGAGCCCCCGGTGGGCCCCTCGGTAGCAAGTCAGTCAGGCCCGACGACACGGACCTCGAACCAACCTCGCGGGGTTCTAAAGTGGGGCCCATGGCAAGGACTGTCCCTAGCGCTGCAGACGCAGCTCTCATCGAGAAGCTGAGCAGGAAAGGGCTGCAGGTCAGCGCTGCCCAGCTCGAACGCTGGAGGTCCGTCGGCGTCGTACCGCGAAACAGGAGAACGCATCTCGGGCGCGGAAAGGGCTCAACATCGACCGTCGACGATGTCGGCGAAGAACTAGTTGAAGCCGTGGCGATGGTCAGCCGAATTGGTCGGTCAGTACATGAAGCGATACTCCGCCTCTTCACTGTAAACCCTCGCTCTCAGGACTTGTATGAGCCGTGCCTTCCGATTCCAGAGAAAGCGATCCGATGCGCCTTCGATTGGTTCGTTCGAAATGGAGATCAAAGCGTCGACCGGCGCATTGAGAGAGCCCTAAAACGCACAGGAAAACAGGGCGATGAGGCCGCTGATCTCATCGCGAGAATCGCTTCTCGACACTACAGAAACACCGCACTTCTTCACCCCCCGCCAACTGCGGAACATCGACCACCTACTTGGACTGTAAAGAACGAACAGAGCATTCAATTGCTTACGGCCCTAACCATTGGCAACTTTCTGGGAGCCGAAGAAATTGGAACACAGAAGCTAGCCGACGTACTTGCAGATGGCGGACCCTCCACCGCCACAAAAGAGGACAGAAAGAAGTTCGGGGAAACTATTGCGAAAATTCTTGCCGAGCGTGAACTGGCAGGCGGAGAGCCACTTCAGCTCTCCACGGTCCCGACCATAGAAGACACGATTTACCGCCTGGAACAAACACCCTTGGAGCGGATTTTTGACCTTCGGAACAAGATCGCCCTAGTCGCCCAGATTGGATTCATCTATCTGAAAGTTCGGGGGGCTGAGGACTTTCGAGAATTCAGTCTTCGAATCCTGGATGCAAGCACTGAAAGCTTCGACGCGAACATGCTCCTCTATGCTGCCGCCCCTATTGCGGAGACACTAGAAAGCTCGGCCTGGCACACGATGTCCGGCCTTATCGTCATGATCCTCATGGAGGACGATGCAAAATATGGGGACACGCTTGACAAGCTGGTTACCGGCGTGGTCCCGGAACGCCTTGCCCATAGATTCATCAAATGACTAAAGAATTCTGTCGCCAGGCAGCGCACGACGCGACTTCACCTGACCGATCTACCTGGTCCAAGGGCGTCCAATCAACCGATATAGGGCTGCTCACGATGTTCCGCGAAGTGACGAATCCGGAGCTGCTGCGTGTGGTGCATCGGCAGTTGATCGATCTCCTCCAGTCGAACGAAACGCAGCTCCGTGGACTCGTCCGAGATAGCAAGCCGCCCGCCGACCACTCGGGCGGTAAAGCAGACGTTGAACTGTCGGCGCACCTCACCGTCCGAATAGGCGATTACGTGGCGCGGGTCGGTGTAGGTCCCGACAAGCCCGGTGATTTCCACGTCCAGGCCCGTTTCCTCCTTCACCTCGCGGACGGCGGTCCCCGGCAGGGAGTCCGTCATCTCCATGCCGCCGCCGGGCAGCGCCCAGAGATCGTTGTCTCGCCGGCGCTGGAGGAGGATGCGTCCCTCGTCGTCAGTGACCACCGCGGACGCGGCGACGACCAGACTGTTCGGCTTGGGGGCGTCCGGGTCGTCGTAGTACTCGGTGCGTGCCATGATCACTTCTCTCGTACTGGTGTCGCGGTTGCCCACACCGCGTCGAAGCTGCCTGCGTAGGTGTTGAACATGCCGCCTTCCCCGTTTCGGCGCAGGTGCCAAACAGGGGCGCTGTAGGCGTTCACGCCCCAGACGTGGGCGTTGACCAGTGCCTGATCATCGGCCCGGTAAATCGAGTTGTAGAGCGTCGTGGCGTGAGTCCGCACCTCGATGCCCGGTACCCCGATGAGGGGGCGGTAGTGCATCAGCGCGAGACGGCACCGGGACTGGATTCCGTGGCCGAACTTCTCCTCGTCCCCGCGCTGTTGGACGTTGGGGCTGTCCGCGTCGCCGACTGCGATGCGGACTGCGCAGCCCTCGGCCGCCCGCTCCTTCAAGAGCTCGTTGAGCCGCGGGTACGCCTCGTGCAGGAACACGGCGGCGTACACCAACACGTCGATCTGCTCGCGTGCCTGGGTCAGCGTGTCCACGAAGGTGGAGACGGGGATGTCCGCCCGCTGGTCGTAGAGGGCCACAAGTTCCGGACTGACGGCGCGGGCGGGGCGTGCCTGCCTGAGCGATGGCCATAGAGCGTGCACGTCTTCTCCTAGCGTCTCTGCTGCCAATATGGCCGTGGCACGACGTGGCGTACGCCCCAGGTTGACCCATCGTTCGACGGACTTGGGATCGACTTCGACCTTGTCCGCGAGGGCGTTGTACGTCCAGCCGCCGGCCGCCATGGCCGCACGTAACCTCTCGTTTGCCATTTCAATCTCTCCTAACAACCGGGGACGGCACTAGGGACGTTCTACCGGACGCGGGACGTCCCGAAGTGGTGTTTGTCGGTGGTTCCGACGTCCTGCCGGTCGGCAGGAAGCTCGTCGGCATGGCGAGCAACCAGCAGACCAGGCCAGGCATCGGCGAACTGGCGAAGGACAGTGCCAGCGGACGCATCGGCGTCGTCATGGGGGAGATCGGCGGTCGTGTACAGATGCGGCCCGTTCGTGGCGGCAGGGAGTGGGATGCCATGCCGGGTGGCGTCGTCGCACCCAGCGCTCGGGAAGAGCTGAGCGCGCGTCTGAGCGCGAGGAACGGCAACAGTCGGGCCGGTCTGTGATGCGCGCCGTCGGCCGGTACGCCGGGGTCCTGTTCATCATCTGCATCAGCGGTTCGTGCGGCTTGGTGATCGGCATGGCCCTCGGCACCGGCCAGTACTGACCGGCCGCCCCGGGTGGGTGCCACACACAGCTCCCCGTCCCCGCTCGGGGCCGGCCTCCAGCCCGCCGTCGATCACCTTCGAGTCGAACTCGGCGATCGAGGCGGCAGGTAAGTGCCCTGCACCACTTCACATGAGGAGACGGCACATGACAGCAACGGCGAACGTGCGGAAGACCGGTCGCACGGTCGCGGGTGAGGAGCTGTTCGAGAGCCTCGCCCACTTCGTGGTCACCCACGACGGCGAGTCGGCCGAGCGCGCCGAGCGCATCGCCGACCAGGCGGTGGCCTTCGTGGTCACGGCGGCCACCGCGACCGTTCCCATGGTCCCGTCGGACGACGTGGACCTCGGCCTCCACGCACTCATCCTGCACACCAAGGAGTACGCCCAGCTGTGCGAGCGGTACGCGGGCCGCTTCCTCCACCACAACCCGAAGCCGGGTGGCGGGGCCCGTGACCTGGAGAAGGTCGCGACCTCGGCTCGTGCCATGAAGGCCGCCGGGTTCGCGGTCTTCGACGACCTGTGGACCGTCGACGGCACGAACCTCGCGCAGTGCGACTCGGACTGCGGCCGTCCCTACGGTCAGAACTAGGACCTGACACCAGTGACGCGGCCGGCCCGGAATTCAGGGTCGGCCGCGTTCGTCCGGAAGGAGAACAACGACGTTGTCCTGCTCGATCCATGAAGTGCCGACCGTGGTGCTCGATGCGCTCATGCCCAATGCGCGGCGCCTGGTCGTCAACCGGCGCGGCTCCACCGTGTGGGAGGTGTTCGGCCCTCGGGGTCACTACGCCGTGAAGGTCGGCTATCCGATCGAGGCCACGGCCGACTGGCCCGCGCAGCCCTGGACCGCCCTCGCGCCAGCACGCGAGGGCGCCGTGCTCCATCGCCTCGGCCTCGACGAGATCGCCTACGGCGAGTGGGAGCACGGCACCTGGAACTTCCAGCCCTGGCATGAAGGACCGGACCTCCACCGGCTGTGGGAACCCTGCCGTGAACCGGACCCCGTCATCGCGCCCCACACCGGTGTCGCCCTGGGATGCGTCGAAGCCCTCGCCGAACTCCACGGCAAGGGCTGGGCTCACGGAGACGTGCAGCCCGCCCACTTCATCATCGGAGTGGAACGAACGCACCTCATCGACCTTGCCCTGGCTCAGGGCGGACACGTGCCCCAGGGGTACGACTTCCCGTTCCGCGGTTGCCTCGTCCACTACGAAGCCCCGGAGATCGCCCGCAGTGTGCTCGCCACCGGGCAGGCCGAGCCGACGCAGGCTGCCGACGTCTACGCCCTCGGCGCTTCCCTGCTCATCTCCGCCACTGGTTGGCGCGCTGTCGAGTACCCGGACGACGCCCCCCGCGCCGTACAGAGAGAAGCCGTAGTGAAGGGGCAGCGGCGTCCCGTGAAGGTGCCGGGCGTGCTGGGGCACCTGGTCGACGCGATGCTCAGCCATGCTCCCGAGGACCGGCCGACGATCTACGAGGTGGGCAAAGCCCTGAGCTGATCTCGAAGACTGCTCGCCGCCCATGGACATCTACATCTTCGTCCGGCTCGCCTCGTAGCGCTCGGCGTTCGATCGGGTAGGGGATGCCCTAAGGGGTAGCGGCAGTCGGCCGCGCGGGCTTCTTGCCCGGTTCACTGTCGCCACGTTTCGCCATGAGTGCAGGGTATTGGCTGCACTCATGGACCACGAGAGTCCGCTTGGACCCGGCCGCAACCGATGGGGCGGTGCTTTCCAGCAGCAGCGAAGTCGCCCATGGCACCCGAGGCAGCGCCTGACGCCTAGCGGTTCAGCAGGGATGGATCTCGCTCCCGGAAGTGGTTGCCGTCAAACACTGCCGTCAACGCAAAAGCCAGAGGCCCTAAGGAGTGATCCTTAGGGCCTCTGGTTTGCTGTGCACTCGGCAGGATTCGAACCTGCAACCTTCTGATCCGTAGTCAGATGCTCTATCCGTTAAGCTACGAGTGCTTGTTATTCGGTTTTTCTGTCTTCGCTCCCGGCCCTTCCGGCCCGCTCGCGGCGACAGGAAGAACATTACATGACTGCCGCCGTCATGTGAAATCCGTTTGCCATACCCCTTGTGACCTGCGAAAACCCCCTCAGAGGGGCCTTCTGGGGCCCGGTCGGGGCGGGGCGGGTGAGGTGAGGTGAGGTGAGGTGAGG
>NZ_JAHHIU010000349.1 GCF_024539815.1 Streptomyces hayashii | reverse complement strand
GGGGCAGGGGGCTGGCGCGTGGGAGGGGCGAGCGTCGTGTCGTGGACGCGGGTGATCGCAGCGGCGCCGGCGTAGTGCGCGAGGGACGGAGGGCTGCCGAAGGTGCGCTCGGTAGGCGTCGTGCCGGCGAGAGCGGCGAAGAACTGGGCCACCAGCAGGGGCGGGGTGGCGTGGATGAAGTTGGCGCTCCAGCGGGTGCCGGCGTCGCCCGGCAGGACGTGCCGCACCGTCCAGCGGGTCTCGGCGTCAGGGGTGTGCGTGAGGATTCCGTGGCCGTCGGAAGACGTGAACACGGTCGCCGTTGCGTCGGTGGCCATCGTCCAGCCGTTGCGGTCCGCGATCTCGATGAACGTGCGTGTGTCGAGGGGGAATTGCTCGGTGTGCCGGTCATCGCCGAGGAACTCGGGCAGTGCATGGACGAAGGCGGTGATCGCCTCGGTGGGCGTTGGTCCACTGAAGAGGGCCTGCCAGTAGGGCTCGTGGTGGCTGATCCGCCACCAGGTCTCGTCCGTCCTGGTCGGTGCGATGTCGATGAAGACGCTGTGGCAGGGGCTGTCCAACTTCATGTGGCTGGTCGCCGGGTCGTGGGCGTAGCGCCATCTGGACCGCTGAATCAGCGCTCCGAGTACGGAGTGGAGGAGCTCCCCCGGTCCGCTGTCGGCTGCATGGCGCGGGGAGACCCGCACGCGGTCGGTGGACGCGCGGTCCGTCATCGCCGGCGGCCGGATGCCTGCGGTGCGGCAGGGGACGCTACGGACGGTGCGTGGGTGGAGACCTTGACCGCCGGCTTGCGCTGGGCCAGGGCCTGCCGGCCCTCGGCGGTGACGATGAGGCGCTGGCCGGTGTATCGGGAGGTCGTGGTGTTCACGGAGACCAGCCCTCGCTTGATCAGGGAGTTGAGGGTGGCGAGGTGGATGGCGGCACGGTCATGATCGACGGCCTTGCCCACCCCCATGCGACCGTACTCGGAGAGGGTTCCGGCCCCGCTGGACAGCCGCGCGAGAACCTCTGCCTGGCGATCCGTCACTTTCGGTGCGGCGGCGGTCCGGCTGCGTTCAGTGTGCTGTTTCACGTCGTGGGTGATGCCACGGGCGAGGTAGTAGCAGCCGGTGGAGGCGAGGTCGAGTTCGTGGGCGGCGTTCGCGAGGTGCTCGGCCATTTTCGGTGCCGCCTCCGCGTGCCGTTCCGCGCGTACGGCGGCTTCGTCGGCGGGTGGTCCGGGGAACGCGGCGGCTTCCAGGGGGTTTTCGAGGAGCACGGTGGCCAGGTCGCTGGCAGCGGTGGTGGCGGCGTGGACGACGGAGGCGAGGGCTTCCAGAGCGGGGCGGCTGCCGGGGACGGCGGTGTACTGGCTGCCGTCGAGCGCGGCCAGACGTTCCATCAGCTGCTCGACCAGGCCGTTGACGGCAAGGATCTTCGAGGTGAGCTGCCGGCGGGTGTCGGTTCCGGGTATGAGGGGCAGTGAGCGGACCTCGGCGTGCAGGTCCGCGAAGTCGCTGCCGAGCTGCCGCAGATGCTGGATCTCGGCGTGCAGGTCGATCTGGTGCATGGTGCTGTTCCGGGTGGTCGAGGGAGGCGGGGTCAACGGCGCCGCCGCTGGGCCCGGTCCGGGGAGGGCGGTGCGGGCGTGATGTGAGGGCGGGACGGGGCCGGCGGGATGTCCTGGACGGTCGGGATCCCGAGGTCGACGCGGACCCGGACGCCGTGGGCGTACAGGTGGGTCTCGGCCCGGACGACCGTGTTCACGGTGTCGGCTTCGCCGCGCTGGGCGGGCAGCGTGTACTCCCGTGTGGCTTCTGCGGGGGTGAAGCCGTGTTGGGCGAGGACGTTGGCGGCGCGGTCGGTGACCGCGGTGGCGGTGACCGTGCCGTCGTGGAAGCGGATGGTCGCCTCGGGCACGACGCCGTCGGTGCTGGGGTGGTGTGTGGTCCAGGCGAGGTCGACGAGGTCCATGGTGTGGGCCATGAGTCCGTAGGCGGCGATGCCGGCGTGCTCGTGTGCGTCAGCGGCGGTCTCGGGCGGCAGGAGGTAGAGCGTGCGGCCCTGGGTCTGGCGGGCCGTGAAGCCCGCTGCGGTGAGGACGCGGGCGGCCCCGTTCAGCGGGCGGTTGAGGACGAGGAAGGTCCAGCCGTCGTCGGTCGAGCCGACGAAGACGTCGTGGTGATCCACGAGGGACATGACGCTCCGGGAAGTAGGGGGGCAGCGCAGGCTCGGGGCTGGGCAGGAGGGCGCCGTGCCGGGAAGGCGATGTTGGCCGGGCCGTTGTCAGCGACTCTTCGGCGCGGGCGCACTCGCGGCCGGGCCGGGGGCGGTGGCTGCTGAGCGGGCGGCTGTCGGGGTGGCGGCGCTGGGACCGGCGAGCGCACGGTCGATGAGCTGCTGGTCCTCGCTTCGGGCGGCGGCGGAGGCCAGGCGCCGCGAATGCCGCTGGGCCAAGGCGCGGTAGGTCGTCGCCGCACGGTCCATCTCGACGGTGGCGCGTCGCAGGTGGTCGCGGCTGGCTGCGGGGGTGGGGTCGGCGTCCTCGTACAGCAGGATCTCGGTGCGGCTGTTGATCGCGAGGGTGCACAGGGTGGCGGCCAGAGAGACCTGCGCGCAGGCGCCGGCGAGCTGGGCCAGGCTCTGGTGGCCGTCCTTCATCGCGGCGTACTGGCTGGTGGACAGGGTGTGCAGCTGCTCGATGCACTGCGTGGCGAGCCGCTGTGTGCGCAGAGCGGCGGGGGCGATCTCCCTGACGGGCGCGAGGATCTCCCCCTCCCGGGTCTTGTCTACTTCGTTGCGCAGGGTGTCCAGTGCGGGGGCCACCTGGCCGAGGAGCCGGGTCTGCTCGGCCAGGTCGACGAGCTGCAAGAAGAACTCCGGGACGGTGAAGGGACGAACGCGGGGACGAGGGACTTGAGTGTGGGCGGCGGGAGTTACGCGGCGGTGCCGTAGTCGCCCGGCTGGGGTGCGTGCTTGGCGACGGCACGGGCGGTGATCGCCTTGGACGCGCGCGCGGAGGCGGCGGCCAGTTCGCCGGCGCCGGGCTCCGCGTACCAGGGCCGCAGGTCGAGCATGGCGGCGCGCAGTCCGGTGGCGAAGACGAGGGCGGTGCCCTTGGGCAGTGCGCGGATCGCGTCCGCGGGCAGGATCCGTTCCTGCCGCATCGACACCGAGGTCGACTTCCCCGACTCGGAGGTGGACGTCGAGGTGGTCTCCACGTCATGGTCGCCGATGAGGCGGGAGAGCTTGTCGGCGAAGTCCGGGTCGTCGATCCCGGAGCCGATCACCTTGACTGTGCTGGCGGACCACATGGCGTCCATGCCCGCGTCGCCCCAGACCTTCTGGCCCTGGCGGTAGGACTGCAGGATCGTGATCGGGATGATCCCGCGCGAGCCCAAGTGGCTGTACAGGTCGGGGAGATCACTGATCTTGCAGACGTTGGCGGCCTCGTCGAGGATCGCGAGCATCGGCGGGTCGAGGCGTCCGCCGGCGCGTTCGGCCTGGGCGGTCGCCGCGCGCATCACGGAGTCCGCGCACGCGGCGATCAGTGCGGAGGCTCCGCCTCCGCCGTCCTTGGACAGCAGGTACAGCGTGTCGGTAGAGACGACGAACGCGGACGGCCGGAACTCGGGGACGTCCTTTTGCGGGGTGACCCAGCGGGCGATCTCGCTGTTCAGGAGGGCTGCGGCGTACTGGCGGGCGGTTTCGTAGATGCCGTCCCGGGTTTCGGGCGGTCCTTCGACGGTTCCCTTGAGCTGGGCGGCGACCGCGGTGAAGCCGTGGTCGCGCAGGACGTCCAGCGGGGTGCGGTCGGCGGGGAACGCGAGCCACTGCATGACGTCCGTGATGGGGCGTTCGTCGAGGGCGGCGGCGAGGAACAGCTGGCTCAGGATGTTGCTGCCGGCCTTGGACCAGAAGTCGCCCTGCTGGGAGGCGTCCACCGAGGCGGCGAGGAAGTGTCCGGCCAGGCGGCCCGCGCCGTCGAGGGTCTTGGCGTCGGCGAGCGGGTTCCACCACATCCGGTGCTCGGCGTGGGCGATCTGCTGGGGGTCCATCGACCACACCCGTCCCAGTGCGGCGCGGGCGTCGAGGGTGGCGGTGTAGGCGTCGCCGGCCGCCTTGTTCGAGGTCAACAGAACCGGGCCGGGAGCCGCCAGGATGGACGGGATCGCGAGGCTGGTGGTTTTCCCGGACCTCGGTGCCATGATCGCGACAGCGACATCTTCATATCCCATGCGGACTTCGTGGCGGGTGCCCTGGAGGTTGCCGAGCAGAATGCCGGTGTCGGCGGCTTCGATGTGCTTGGCGTCCTTGAGACTCGGCCGAAGCGAACGCGCCTTTGCGGTGATCGCCTTGGCCATCAGCGGCTCGATGTCCTTCGGCTTCGCCATGGCGGCGACTTTCTTCCGCCCGCCTCCGGCGTTCTTGTGCCGGGACCAGACGACAGCGGCGGCCAGCGCGAGAGCGGTCAATGCGGTGACGGGGATGATGCGGGTGGCCCAGAGCAGGGACGTTTCCCCGGCCTGGGGCCAGAGCTGGGCCGGATGGAGCAGGGCCTCGACCGGCTGGTACGGCGCCCAGGGTGCTGAGGCGGTGATCCGGGCGGTGAGGTTGCCGCACAGCCAGGCGAGGTTGGACAGGGGGACGGCGATGGCGAGGGCACCGAGGAGGACCTTGAAGGCGATGTCGTAGCCGTCGTTGCTGGAAGAAGGCGGGGTGTTGGGCAGGGGGAGTCCAGGAGAGAAGGGCGCGAGGGCGGTCAGCGCGTATGGCGCGGTCGGGGCTCAGGCGGGTGCGGCGGCATGGGCGGGGCGGGACGGGTGCGGCGGGCGGCGAGGTCCTGGACGCGCTGTTCCAGCGGATCCAGCCCGGCGTCCGGGGGCGGCGGTGTGGGGGCTGTCTGCAGGTGGGGGCGTACGAAGAGGGGAAGCGCGGCCGGATCGCGGCGCAGCGGTGTGGCGTTGGTGAGGGCCCGTGCGAGGGCGGCGACCAGGGGCAGCGGGGTGTCGCCGCCGAGGTGGGCCCGCCAGATCACCGTGTCGGGGTCGCCGGGCAGTGTGGTGGTGATCCACCAGCTGCCCGGCCACGGTCCGTGGTCGGCGCGCTCGACACGCAGGAGGCCGTCGGGGGACGACGCGGCAAGGTCGGCGTGCTCCAGCCAGCCGGCCGAGTACAGGATCTCGAAGGGAGGGTCCGCCTCTGTCGTGGCGGTGGGGGCGGTGAGGGTGTCGGTGAACGCCGCGAGGATCTCCACCGGGGTCCGGGCCCCGAACCGCGCGTACCAGGCGGGGTGTTCGTCGGTGGGGGCGTGGAGGATCGTCCACCACGGTTCGTCCGGGTCCGGATACAGGCTCAGTTCTGCCTGCTGGTCGCGGCGGACCAGGTGGACGTACGGGGAGAGCGGGGTGTGCTCGTAGCGCCATCCGCCGGCCTGGTGGAGGGCTGCGGTGATCCAGCGGGGGTCCCCGCCGCCGGCCAGGCAGGGCGGGGAGACGAGGACCTCGTCGGCAGCGTCGTGGGGCAGGAAACGCATCCGCCTCACCGCCGGGCCACCGGCGCCGGGCTCGCGGACACCGCGGGCGCGGGCCGGGGTGCGACGGCGTCCAGGAGAGGCGGAGCGGCTTGGGCGGCGGCGTGGATGGCGAGGATCGCCGGGGTGTGCAGGACGAGTTCGTCCAGCGCGTGCCACGCCTCGGCGTTGCGGGCGTCGACCAGGTCGTCGTACGCCGCCGTCTTTGGCCCGGCGGACGGCGGCAGTTCGTCGAGGCGCGCGCGGAAGTCGGCTTCGAAGGCGTCGAGTTGGTCGAGGGCGTCGTCGGCTGCGGTCAGGTGCCATGGCCAGGCCGGCTGGATGGTTCGGGCGGGCAGGTGCTGGAGCTGGACGGCGGCGGTGGAGATCAGCTCGCGTGCGAAGGGGCGGATGCGGGCGGCAGCTTCCCAGGTGTCGGCGTCGCGCCGGGCGGCGCGACGCCCGTAGGACTCGTCGTCGTGGGGCCAGCCGTCGGGGTCGGTGTGCTGGTCGGAGTAGGCGTCCCACGCGTCCAGGAGCTGCTCGCTGGTGCGCACGAAAGCGGCGAGCTGGTCCAGGCGCTGTTGATGGAGGACGTCCGGGCAGGAAGGCGGGGTGGTCACGAAGGGGTGTTCCTTGCTCATCGGGGGCGTGCCGCCGTCGGCACCGAGCCCGAGGCTGGGGCCGGGGCGGGGAC
>NZ_JAHHIU010000348.1 GCF_024539815.1 Streptomyces hayashii | reverse complement strand
TTCTTCCTCCCCTTCCCCCTCCGATCCCTCCGGCGGTGAGCCGGGGGCCGCCGAAGAGGGGACCTCCCGCACCGGCCTGATGATGATCTGCGCCTCGGTCGCCGTGATCGTGGCGCTCGGCCTGGCCGGCGGCAACGACGCCCCTTCCGGCACGGCCAGCCCGCCGCACGCCCCGCCCGCCGCAGTCTCGGCCCCGGCGGCCCCCGCACCGGACGCGCCCGCGGCGGACGCCCCGGAGGCGCAGGCCCCGCCGGCGCCCGACGGCCGACCGGTGGGAAAGCACCTGCCGCGCTCACGGCCGGTACGGCTCCTCATCCCCAAGATCTCGGTCGACGCCCCCTTCACCGACCTCGCCATCGGCCCCAGCGGGCGGCTGAACCCGCCCCCGGCGAGCGACGTCAACCTCGTCGGCTGGCACGCCAAGGGCGCCTCCCCCGGGGAGACGGGCACCTCGATCATCGCCGGACACGTCGACACCAAGACGTCCCCGGCCGTCTTCGCACGGCTCAGCGAACTGACGAAGGGCGATCTGTTCCACGTCCTGCGGGCCGACGGCACCCGGGCGACCTTCCGGGTCGACAGCGTGGAGACCTTCGCCAAGGACGACTTCCCCAGCGAACGGGTGTACGGCGACACGGCCCAGGCCCAGGCACGCCTGATCACCTGTGCGGGCGACTACGACCGGCAGGTCAAGGACTACACGGACAACCTGGTCGTCTTCGCCCATCTCGTCTGACGTTCACCCGGCCGGTCACCCGCGTAGTTCATCCGACTCGCGCGCTCGCGGGGACGGGCACAGGATCGAGGAACGCTGACGTCGCATCACCGCGGCCGACGTTCACTTCCCCCTCCGTGAAGGAGATGTGCGCAGGATGACCACCACGTCCGAACGTGTTGCAGGCTCGCGGACGCGACAGGCGTCGCAACGCGTCTCCCAGTCCGTGTTCGACGGATCCCGGCTTCGCGTCGTCCTCCTGGTCGATGTCTACGACGGGGCCCAGCAGCAGTTCCTGGAGGCGTACGAGCAGCTCTGCAACCAGGTCGCGTCCGTCCCCGGACATGTCAGCGACCAGCTGTGCCAGTCCATCGAGAACCCGTCCCAGTGGCTCATCACCAGCGAATGGGAGAGCGCCCCTCCGTTCCTCGCCTGGGTCAACAGCGAGGAGCACGTGCGGATGGTGGAGCCGCTGCACAGCTGCGTGCGCGACACCAGGTCGCTGCGCTTCCACGTCGTCCGCGAGACGGGCGGCCCGGCGGACGGCCGGCAGGGCAAGCGCCGGCTCCAGTCCTCGCCCCGGATCGGCGACGGCATGATCCGGCACGCGCTCACCTTCACCGTCAAGCCGGGCAGCGAAGACATCGTTGCCAAGATCCTCGCCGACTACGCCTCACCCGAGCCGAAGGTCGACGACACCACCCGGCTGTGCCGCACCTCGCTGTTCATGCACGGCAACCGCGTGGTGCGGGCCATCGAGGTGCGGGGCGACCTGCTGTCCGCGCTGCGCCACGTCTCCCGGCAGCCCGAGGTGCGGGCCGTCGAGGAGGCCATCAACCCCTATCTGGAGCAGGACCGGGACCTCAACGACCCCGAGTCCGCGCGGGTGTTCTTCACCCGGGCCGCGCTGCCCGCCGTCCACCATGTGACGGCGGACCGGCAGGACGCGCAGGCCGAGCGGTACGCCCTGTGCTACCCGGCCCGGCCGGACCGCGGCATGAAGCTGGCCGAGCTGCTCGCCCGGCAGGACGAGGCCGCCGCGGACGACCCGCGCAACCCGGTCCTGCGCAGCACGATCTTCCAGCGCGACGACGTAGTCGTCCGGCTGATCGACGTGCGCGGCGGACTCGACGCCGCCGACCCGGTGCAGGCCCTGGGCCTGGCCGACGCCGAACAGGTGGCCGAGCTGACCACCCTCCAGGACGACCCGGGCGCATCCGACCGGTCCGCCGCGAAGGACGTCCGACTCGCGCGGTTCCTGCAGCTCGCGCGCATGGACCTCGTCACCGACCGCCGGTCGCCCGAGGCCTGATCCCCCATCACGTGGGAGGGGCGGGCCCCCGCCCCTCCCACGCCGGCGCAGTACACCATCGGAGGAACGTCGTGATCACATCCCGTCCCAGAGTAGTGGATCTCAGCGAGGTCGAGCCCAACACCCGGCGCGGCGGCGATCTGCGCGCCATGCTCACCCCCGTCACGGTCGGCTCGACCAGCGGTTTCATGGGCGTCGCGCTCATCAAGCCGGGCGACCGCATCGCCGAGCACTACCACCCGTACTCCGAGGAGTTCGTGTACGTCGTGTGCGGGCAGCTGGAGGTGGACCTCGACGGCGAGGCGCAGGCCCTCCAGCCCGAGCAGGGCCTGATGATCCCCGTCGGCATGCGGCACCGCTTCCGCAACGTCGGCAAGGTCGAGGCCCGCATGGTGTTCCACCTCGGTCCGCTGGCGCCGACCCCGCCGCTCGGCCACGTCGACACCGAGGAGACCGACGCCGAGCCCGTGGTGATCGGAGCCGAGGCGGCCGCACGGCGTCAGGTCCGGTCATGACGAGACGTGTCGCGGTCACCGGCATAGGCATCGTCGCCCCGGGCGGCATAGGCGTGCCGGCGTTCTGGAAGCTCCTGGTCGAGGGGCGCACGGCGACGCGCGGCATCACCTTCTTCGACCCGACCGGTCTGCGCTCGCGGATCGCCGCCGAGTGCGACTTCGACCCGGCGGCCCACGGCCTGGACGCCCGTGACGTCGAACGGTGCGACCGCTACATCCAGTTCGCGCTGGCCGCCGGCGACGAGGCCGTACGGGACGCCGGTCTGGACCTCGGCGCCGAGAACCCCTGGCGGGTCGGCGTCTCCCTGGGCACCGCGGTCGGCGGCACCACCCGGCTGGAGAAGGACTACGTCCTGGTCAGCCATGGCGGGCAGCGCTGGGACGTGGACCATCGCGAGGCGGCCCCGCAGCTGCACCGCGCGTTCACCCCCAGCACGCTGGCCTCGACGGTGGCGGAGCGGTTCGGTGCGCGCGGTCCGGTGCAGACCGTCTCCACGGGCTGCACCTCCGGGCTCGACGCGGTCGGGTACGCCTTCCACACGGTGGAGGAGGGGCGGGCCGACATCTGCATAGCCGGCGCCTCGGACTCGCCGATCTCCCCGATCACCATGGCGTGCTTCGACGCGATCAAGGCGACCTCCCCCAACAACGACGACCCCGCCCACGCCTCGCGTCCCTTCGACGCCGACCGCGACGGGTTCGTGATGGGCGAGGGCGGCGCGGTGCTCGTCCTGGAGGAGCTGGAGCACGCCCGGGCCCGCGGCGCGCACGTGTACTGCGAGCTCGGCGGGTACGCCACCTTCGGCAACGCCTACCACATGACCGGCCTGACCAGTGAGGGCCTGGAGATGGCCCGGGCCATCGAGGACGCCCTCGACCACGCGCGGATCGACCCCGGCGCGATCGACTACGTCAACGCGCACGGGTCGGGCACCAAGCAGAACGACCGTCATGAGACCGCCGCGGTGAAACAGGTCCTGGGCGCACATGCCTACGACACCCCGATGAGCTCCATCAAGTCCATGGTGGGCCACTCCCTGGGCGCGATCGGGGCGATCGAACTCGTCGCCTGCGTCCTGGCGCTGGCGCACCAGGTCGTGCCGCCGACCGCGAACTACGAGACGCCCGATCCCGAGTGCGACCTGGACTACGTCCCGCGCGTGGCCCGTGAGCGCAAGCTGGGCAGCGTGCTCTCGGTGGGCAGCGGGTTCGGCGGATTCCAGTCCGCGGTGGTCATGAACCGGCCGAGGGAGAAGACACGATGAGCGAACCCCTTCAACGGCGCGCGGTCGTCACGGGAATCGGCGTGGTCGCGCCCAACGGAGCCAGCACGGAGACCTTCTGGAAGTCCACCCAGGAAGGCATCAGCGTCCTGGACCGGGTCACCCGCGAGGGCTGTGAGCATCTGCCGCTGCGGGTGGCGGGCCAGGTCCGCGACTTCGACCCGTCGGCCGCGATCGAGGAGCGCTACCTCGTCCAGACCGACCGGTTCACGCACTTCGCGATGGCGGCCGCCGACCTCGCGCTGGACGACGCGGGTCTCGGCCGGACCGAGACGGACGCCGCGCCCTTCTCCGTCGGCGTGGTCACCGCGGCCGGTTCCGGCGGCGGCGAGTTCGGCCAGCGTGAACTCCAGCAGCTGTGGGGCAAGGGCAGCCGCTATGTCGGCCCCTACCAGTCCATCGCCTGGTTCTACGCCGCCAGCACCGGCCAGATCTCCATCCGCCGCGGCTTCAAGGGTCCCTGCTCGGTCGTCGCCGCCGACGAGGCCGGCGGTCTGGACGCCCTCGCCCACGCGGCGCGGGCCGTGTGCCGCGGCACGGACGTGATCGTGGCCGGGGCGACCGAGGCGCCGATCGCGCCGTACTCGGTCGTCTGCCAGCTCGGCTACGAGGAACTCAGCACGGTCGACGACCCGGCCCGGGCCTACCGCCCGTTCACCTCCGCGGCCTGCGGGTTCGTGCCGGCCGAGGGCGGCGCCATGGTGGTGGTGGAGGCGGCGGGAGCGGCCCGGGCGCGCGGCGCGCGGGTGCGGGCCGTCCTCGCCGGACACGCGGCGACCTTCACCGGCGCCTCCCGCTGGGCCGAGTCCCGGGAAGGCCTCGCCCAGGCCGTCCGAGGAGCCCTGGAGGAGGCCGACTGCGCCCCGGAGGAGATCGACGTGGTCTTCGCCGACGCGCTCGGCGTCCCCGAGGCGGACCGCGCCGAGGCGCTGGCCATCGTCGACGCGCTCGGCCCGCACGGGGCCCGGGTGCCCGTCACCGCGCCGAAGACCGGTATCGGGCGGGGGTACTGCGCGGCGCCGCTGATGGACGCCGCGGCGGCGGTGCTCACGATGGAGCACGGTCTGATCCCCCCGACCCCCAACGTCTTCGACGTCTGCCATGACCTCGACCTGGTGACCGGCCGCGCCCGCACCGCCGAGGTGCGCACGGCCCTGGTCCTGAGCCGGGGACTCATGGGGTCGAACTCGGCGCTGGTGCTCCGGCACGGCGTCGCCGACGCCTCGTAGCGAGGCGCCGTTCAGCAGAGAGAAGAGGAACCGATGACTGACCGCATCACCGTGGAAGAGCTGGCCGAACTCATGAAGAAGTCCGCCGGCGTCACCGTCGCCCCGGACCGCCTGCGGGACCCGGAGACCGGCTTCGACACCCTGGGCGTCGACTCGCTGGGTCTGCTGGGCATCGTGGGAGAGCTGGAGAACCGGTACGGCACGCCGATGCCGCCCGACGCCGAACGCTCCAAGACGCCCCGCGAGTTCCTCGACCTCGTCAACAGCGCCCTCATGACAGGAGCCTGAGATGACCGGACACACACAGAACGAGATCACCATCGCGGCGCCCCTGGACCTCGTCTGGGAGATCACCAACGATCTGGAGAACTGGCCGCGGCTGTTCACCGAGTACGCGTCCGTCGAGATCCTCTCCCGGGAGGGACGCAGGACGACCTTCCGGCTGACCATGCACCCGGACGAGAACGGGACCGTGTGGAGCTGGGTCTCGGAGCGCGAGCCGGACCGCGAGACCCGCACGGTCAAGGCCCGCCGGGTCGAGACCGGCCCCTTCGACCACATGGACATCCACTGGCGGTACGAGGAGGTCCCGGGCGGCACGCGGATGGTGTGGACGCAGGACTTCGCGATGAAGCCCGAGGCGCCGGTCGACGACGACTGGATGACCGACAACATCAACCGGAACTCCAAGGTCCAGATGGGCCTGATCCGGGATCGCATCGAGAAGGCCGCCGCCGAACGCGGCGCCACCCCCGGACTGACCGACTGACGCGGACGGAGAACGGTCCCATGCACCAGGCCCTGATCGTCGCCCGGATGGCCCCCGGATCGGCCCCCGACATCGCCAAGGTGTTCGAGGAGTCCGACCGGGGAGAGCTGCCGCACCTCGTCGGCGTCGTCCGGCGCAGCCTCTTCCAGTTCGGCGATGTGTACATGCACATGATCGAGTCGGAGCGCGAGCCCGGCCCCGCCATCGCCAAGATCACCGGGCACCCCGAGTTCCGCGACGTGAGCGAGCGGCTGTCCGCGTATGTCAGCGCGTACGACCCCGAGACCTGGCGTTCCCCCAAGGACGCCATGGCACAGCGCTTCTACCTCTGGGAGCGCGAGCCGGCCGGCTGAAGTCGCCGACCGCCACCGACCGGTCGCCGGGCTCGCGGCGCTGCGAGCCCGGC
>NZ_JAHHIU010000347.1 GCF_024539815.1 Streptomyces hayashii | reverse complement strand
GACGTCGATGCCGCACCAGTGGCAGACGCTCTGCCGGACCGAGGCGACCAGTTGGGGCGGGTCATGCGGGATCAGCCGCCCGCGGTGAGCGCGCGGGCGGTGTGGTGGGAGCCGAGGCTCCGGGCGCCGGGTTCGTCGGCGGCCGGCGGGGTCGCGGAGCAGAAGACGCAGCGGTCGCCGATGACGTCGATGCCGCACCAGTGGCAGACGCTCTGCCGGACCGAGGCGACCAGTTGGTAGAGGACCGACAGGTCGGGCAGGTAGGCGCAGAACTCGATCGCCTTGCCGGTGCCCCACCAGTCGGCGGACTCGGCGGGCAGCGTCGTCTCCCGCAGCCCCTGGGCCTTCCAGGCGGGGGCCAGGACGTCGGTGACCCAGTCGGACTGCAACTGGCCGCGCGCGACCAGCAGCCAGGTGCCGAACTCGGGTCCGGGGAGCACGGTTTCGGGGGTCGCGCGCACCAACTGCTGCTGCGGATGGGCGAGCACGCCGAACTGGCTGCCCGGCACCCAGGAGCGGGCGTGCGACTTCAGGCCGACGCCGGGGACGCGGTCGAGGCGGGCGACCGAGCCGAGGAGCGCTCCGGCGTGCAGGTAGTGGGTGAGCAGCCGGCCGGCCGAGGCGATGACGCCGGGGCCGAGGTCGCAGGAGGCAAGCTGGCGCAACTGGCGGGCCAGGACGGCCACCGCGAGCGGCGGGAGGTCGGGGCGGAAGAGCGCGATACGGTCGCTCTCCAGGAGGGAGCGGACGGTGTGCAGGCGCTGCTCCACGGCGGCCGGCACGGTCCGCGGGTACAGGACGATCAGGTGGCCGTGCTGGTCGACCAGCGTCTGGACGGCGGCGAGGGCCTGTTCCAGCGGCTGCCGGTCCAGGTCGGCGAGGACGGCGGCGGGCAGCGTGCGTTCGTCCTGGGGCGGCAGCGCCAGGTCGGCTCCGGTCACGGCAATGGCTGTTGGCACGCGCAGCTCCCCGATTCCCGCGGTCCGGTCCACCGGCGTTACTCCGGTGCACCGGGGTGACTTCATTGCGTGACTACCTCAGCACTGTATCCAGCCCCCTGTGGCCGGAGAACAGCTTTCCGTAGCTGCCTGGCAACTCTTCTTTGCGCAACTCACAGCAAACCGGGGCAGGTTACGCGGCGGTCGCCTCCACCGGCCCTCCACAGGCGGACCTCTTGACAACGGAATTGGTCTGGACCAACTTGTTGTCATGTTCCCACTTAAACGAGTGACACGACTCCGGCCGGGAGCCGCGGGCGCCGTCGCCGCCCTCGTCCTGTCCCTGACGGGCGCGGCTCAGGCGTCCGCCGCGGACCTGAACAACGCCAGGAACGCCGGCTTCGAGGCCGGTCTGACCGACTGGACCTGCACGGCGGCGAGCGGCACGGCGGTCTCCTCCCCCGTGCACGGCGGCGCGTCCGCCCTCAAGGCGACGCCCGCCGGGCAGGACAACGCCCGGTGCAGCCAGACCGTGCCGGTGAAACCCGGCTCCACGTACACGCTGAGCGCCTGGGTCCAGGGCGGCTACGCCTACCTGGGCGTCACCGGCTCCGGCACGACGGACGTCTCGACCTGGACCCCGGACTCGCCGGCGTGGAAGCAGCTGTCGACCACGTTCACCACCGGAGCGTCCACGACCTCGGTCACGGTGTACACGCACGGCTGGTACGGCCAGGCCGCCTACTACGCCGACGACGTCTCGGTGTTCGGCCCCGACGGCGGCGGAGGCGGCGACCCGGCCCCCACCGTGCCGGGCACGCCGGGCGGCCTCGCCGTCTCCGGCACGACGTCGTCGTCCGTGTCGCTCTCCTGGAACGCGGTGTCCGGCGCGACGGGCTACTCCGTCTACCGCGGCGGCACGAAGGCGACGACCGTGACCGGGACGTCGGCGACCGTGACCGGCCTGACGGCCTCGACGGCGTACTCCTTCCAGGTCACGGCGGCCAACGCGGCCGGAGAGTCGGCGAAGTCGGCCCCGGTGACGGGCACGACCGCCACGGCCGGAGGCGGGGACGGAGGCGGCGGAGCCCTGCCCGGGCACGTCGTGACGGGGTACTGGCAGAACTTCGACAACGGCGCCACCGTCCAGAAGATCTCCGACGTCCCCTCGGCCTACGACATCATCGCCGTCGCCTTCGCCGACGCCACCTCGACGCCGGGCGCGGTGTCCTTCACGCTGGACTCCGCCGGCCTCGGCGGCTACACGGTCGACCGGTTCAAGGCCGACGTCAAGGCCAAGCAGGCGGCCGGCAAGAAGGTCGTCATCTCCATCGGCGGCCAGAACGGCACGGTGTCGGTCAACGACGCGACCTCCGCCGCGAACTTCGCGAACTCGGTGTACGCGCTGATGCAGACCTACGGCTTCGACGGCGTCGACATCGACCTGGAGAACGGCCTCGACCCGACGTACATGTCCCAGGCGCTGCGCTCCCTGTCCGCGAAGGCGGGGCCCGGGCTGATCCTGACCATGGCCCCGCAGACGATCGACATGCAGGCGACGTCGAACGGCTACTTCCGGACCGCGCTGAACGTGAAGGACATCCTCACGGTCGTCAACATGCAGTACTACAACAGCGGTTCCATGCTGGGGTGCGACGGCAAGGTCTACAGCCAGGGTTCGGTGGACTTCCTGACGGCGCTCGCCTGCATCCAGCTGGAAGGCGGCCTGTCCCCGTCCCAGGTGGGCCTCGGCGTGCCGGCCTCGACCCGCGGCGCGGGCAGCGGCTACGTCTCCCCGTCCGTGGTGAACAACGCCCTGGACTGTCTGGCGAAGGGCACGAACTGCGGTTCCTTCAAGCCCTCGAAGACCTATCCCGGGCTGCGCGGCGCGATGACCTGGTCGACGAACTGGGACGCGGCGGCGGGCAACGCGTGGTCGTCGGCGGTGGGCCCGCACGTGCACGGGCTGCCGTAGGACGACGGGGTCCGGTGCGGCGCCGGCGGGACGGTAATCGGATTGCCTCCCGCCGACCCGCTCGGATAGGAAGCCTGCATGCTACGAGGCAGCAAGGTCGGGCTCCGGGCCCGGCACGAGGACGACGTCCCGGTCCTGCAGGCCGAGCTCCACGACGACGTGGTCAACGCGTCGCGGTCCGGAACCCACGCGTGGCGGCCGCTCACTCCCGGCTCGAAGGACTCGCCGTTCATCGTCGACGACGAGAACGAACGGCAGGTCCCGTTCTCCGTGGTGGAGCTCGACGGCGGCACGCTGGTCGGCGCCGCGTCGCTGTGGGGCATCGACCTCCACAGCCGGTCCGCGCACATCGGAATGGGGCTGCTGCCGGCCGCCCGCGGCAAGGGGTACGGCACCGACTCGGTCGCGGCGCTGTGCCACTACGGCTTCGTCGTGCGCGGCCTGCGACGGCTGCAGATCGAGACGCTGGCGGACAACGCCGCGATGCTGGGCGCCGCCGAGCGCAACGGCTTCGTCCGCGAGGGCGTGCTGCGCTCCTCGGCCTGGGTGGTGGGCGAGTTCCTGGACGAGGTCGTGCTGGGACTCCTGGCCCACGAGTGGCGGCCGACCGCCGCCCAGGGCCTGTCGCCCTAGAGGCCCGCGGGCCGGTAGTGGCCCAGCACCCAGGCCAGTTGGGCGAACCAGCCCTGCAACCGCTCCCTCGGCTTCGCCCTCACCACGCACTCGTAGACCCTGCCGTCCAGGTGGACGACGGCCACCATCAGCGCCTTGCCGTCGGGGCTCGCCTTGTAGTGCACGCTGCGGATCTCGGGCCAGGGGAAGTCGACGGTGATGTCGTACATCTCGAAGGCGACGCCCGACGCGTCGACGACGACCGAGTTGTGCTTGTCGACCGCCAGGAACTCCGGTCCCGGCCAGGGCGGCCCGGCCTGTGGCGCGACGGGCTGCGGCGGGATCGCCTGCGGGGCGTACTGCGGCGGGGGCGGGCCGAAACCCGGGGGCACGGAAGGCGGCGGCGGCTGGTCTGTCACAGCCGAAACCTACCCGGCGCCCTCTGTGGGACCGCTTTCGGTCCGCCGTGAAACATTTCCCGCCTCCCACCGCATCAGTGAGGTGAGGACAACACGCCGCAGGCACAGGCACAGTCACAGGGGGAACATTCATGAGGCAGTCCGCCCGCGCGGACGAGTACGCCGACTTCGCGGCGGCGCGCTCCGGGCATCTGTACCGCTCGGCGTGTCTGCTCACCGCCGGGGACACGCACCTCGCCGAGGATCTGGTGCAGGAGACCCTCGGCAGGCTGTACCTGCGCTGGGGACGCGTGTCCCGGGTCGACAACCCGGCCGGATACGCACAGACCGTCCTCACCCGCACCTTTCTCGCGCACCAGCGGCGGCGCAGCAGCCGCGAACGGGCCGTGGCCGTTTTCCCGGACGTGGCCGACCGCGACGGCGCCGACATGTCGCTGCGGCTGACGCTGCTCCAGGCCCTGGGCCGGCTGCCCGCCAAGGACCGGGCCGTGGTGGTCCTGCGGTACTGGGAGGACCGCTCGATCGAGGAGACCGCCTCCGCGATGAACGCGAGCTCGGCGGCGGTGCGGACGCGCTGCTCCCGGGCCCTCGGACGGCTGCGGGACCTGCTCGGCGAGGACATGAGCGTGTACGCCCGCCCCTGAGCCGCCGCCCCTCCACGGCCCCGGCCGACGACTTCAATCCATCCCCGCGGAAGACGGTGGTTCACCATGCCCGTAGACCAGCACAGCGACCCCTTCGAGGAGCAGCTCACCGCCGCCCTGCACGACGCCGGCGGCGCCTTCCACAGCCCGGGCGGCGCGCTCGTCGCCGCCGGGCAGGCGCGCGGACGCCGGCTGCGGCTGCGGCGCAGGGCGGCCGTGGCGGGGGGCGCGGCCGGGCTGGCCCTCGTGGGGGTGAGCGGGGCGCTGCTGACGCCGTGGGAGGGCACGCCCACCGCGAAGCCGTCCTCGCTCGCGGCCGGCGGCAACGCCCGGCCGAAGGCCTACTCGGCCGACGACGTGGTCGGCGCCCTGCGAAAGCTGCTGCCGCCGGGGAAGTTCACCACCGCCGACGCGCGCGGCACGGACGGGGACCTGCCGCCGCTCGCGGCGGGCGCGTTCGACGACGGGAAGGGGGCGGGGTCCCTCTCCGTGGGCCTGGACCGGGTCCACTCGGACTCCCGCGAGGTCAATCCGTCCGCCGCCGTGATGCCCTGCCCGAAGCAGGACGAGCAGTCGCCCTTCGACAGCTGCATCACCGAGCTCCTGCCGGACGGGTCGGCGATCACCGTCTACCAGGGGTACGAGTATCCGGACCGCCGTGAGGACACCAAGGAGTGGGGCGCGGACCTGGTCACCCCGGCCGGGCACCATGTGAGCGTCATCGAGTGGAACGCCGCCGCGGAGAAGGGCAAGCCGGTGAGCCGGCCCGAACCGCCCCTGTCGGTGGCCCGGTTGAAGACGCTGGCCGCGGCCTCCGAGTGGCGTCGGATCATCGACGCCGTGCCCGAGGAGAAGAAGCAGACTCCCACTCCGGGGTCGTCCGGCGCGTCTGCCCGCCGCCCCGGGGAGATGGCCGGCGGGGTCATCCTGCGCAAGCTCACCCTCCTGCTGCCCAAGAACCTCAAGCGCGTCGCGCACGGCGGCCAGGAGACCGGCTACGCCTACTTCGTCGTCGACGACGGCAAGGGCGGCAGCCTGGTCCAGGTCAACGTGCAGCCCGGGATGTCGGATCCGGCCGGAGAACTGTACGGCTCCGACGCCGAGACGCTGCCCGACGGCACACGCGTCGCGACGCGCCAGGGACCGGGCGAGAAGAGTGGCGAAGGCGTCGTGATGTGGACCGTCGACACCCTGCGCAAGGACGGCCTGCGGGTGGTGATCAGCGCTTTCAACGGCTCCGCGCAGGACCGGAAGGCGACGCGGGCCGAGCCCGCCCTGACGATCGGGCAGCTGCGGGAGATCGCGCTCAGCCCGCGGTGGCGCAGCGCCCAGGACTGACGGCGGAGGAACGGGGATGGACTGGCCTTCCGGCTCGGGTCCGGGCGTCGGAGCGCAGGGCGGGGGCCTCCCGCGCCGCGCCCCGCTCGCCGAGCGGCGCAGACAGCCGCGGCACGCGGCGCCGGTGCGCGCGGCCGGCGACAGGGGCCGTCGCGCCGCCGGCCGCGCACACGGCGAGCCGACGGCCCGGGCCGGGACGGCGGCTCCTCCAGCGCGGGACCGGCGGTCGGGCAGAGACGCTTGACGGGTGCCGCCCCGCGCCCCGCGCCCCGCGCCCCGCGCGTCAGGGCCCGGGCCCTGGCCCTGGC
>NZ_JAHHIU010000346.1 GCF_024539815.1 Streptomyces hayashii | reverse complement strand
GGCTCCACCCCCACCGACCGCCACAACGCCGCCAACGACACCATCACCGCCCACAACACCGGCTGCACCACATCCACACGGTCCAGCTCGTCCCCGGCGAGGACATCCGTCAACGACCAGTCGACATAAGGCGCCAACGCCGCCTCACACGCCCCGACCGACGCCGCGAACACCGGACTGACAGCCAGCAGTTCACGCCCCATCCCCACCCACTGCGCCCCCTGCCCCGGAAACACGAACACCGCGCCGCCTGGCCGGGCGAGCCCGCTGACCGCGTCGGACGTCGTCGTGGTGTCGCCCTCTGCCACCGCGCGCAGGGCCTCGATCAGCTCAGCCGAGTCGTGGCCCCACACCACGGCCCGGTCCTCCAGTGCCGCTCGGTCGGCCACCAGCGCGCTCGCCACGCTCAGGACGTCGGCGGGGGCGGCCTGGATCAGCCGTTCCGCCTGGGCCGCCAGCGCTTCGGCTCCTCGCCCCGACACCACCCAGGGCAGCAGTCCGCCGAGGTCCAGTACGGGTGCGACGGCGTCCGCGGACTCGGTCGGCTCGTCCTGCGGCGCCTGCTCCAGGATGACGTGGGCGTTCGTCCCGCTGATCCCGAACGACGACACGCCCGCGCGACGCGTGCGGTCCGTCCGCGGCCAGGCGCGGGCCCGCGTCAGCAGTTCCACCGCGCCCGCGGACCAGTCCACGTGGGGCGACGGCTCGTCCACGTGCAGGGTGGGCGGCAGCACCGCCTCGCGCAGCGCCATCACCGTCTTGATGACGCCGGCCACGCCCGCCGCCGCCTGCGTGTGGCCGATGTTGGACTTCACCGAGCCGAGGTACAGGGGCCGGCCGTCGGGGCGCTCGTCGCCGTACGTCGCCAGCAGGGCCGTCGCCTCGATCGGGTCTCCGAGTCTCGTGCCGGTGCCGTGCGCCTCGACGGCGTCGACATCGGCGGCGCCGAGTCCGGCGTCCGCCAGCGCGGCCCGCATCAGGCGTTCCTGGGACGGGCCGTTGGGGGCGGTGAGGCCGTTGGACGCGCCGTCCTGGTTGACCGCGGAACCCCGCACCACCGCGAGTACGCGGTGTCCGAGCCGTCGGGCGTCCGAGAGCCGTTCGACGACCAGGACGCCGACGCCTTCCGCGGGGCCGAAGCCGTCGGCGGCGGCGGCGAAGGCCTTGCAGCGGCCGTCCGGGGCCAGGCCCTGCTGGCGGCCCAGGTCCACGAAGGTGCCCGGCTGGGACATGACGGTGACGCCGCCGGTCAGGGTCATGGTGCACTCGCCGCGCCGCAGGGCCTGCACGGCGAGGTGCAGGGCCACGAGGGAGGACGAGCACGCCGTGTCGACGGTGACCGCCGGTCCCTCCAGGCCGAGGGCGAAGGCGAGCCGCCCGGAGGCCACGCTCGCCGCGTTGCCGGTGATCAGATAGCCCTCGTAGTCTCCGGGGGCGCGATGCGCGGGTGGGCCGTAGTCGGAGGCGAGGGCGCCGACGTAGACGCCGACTCGTTCCCCGTGCACGCTGTCGGGGGCGATGCCGGCGCGTTCGAGGGCCTCCCAGGAGGTCTCCAGCAGCAGTCGCTGCTGCGGATCCATCGCCATGGCCTCGCGGGGCGAGATGCCGAAGAACTCCGCGTCGAAGTCACCGGCGTCGTAGAGGAACCCGCCGTCGCGTGGGCAGCCGCCGCGGGTCCGGTCGGGGGCGGTGGAGAAGAGGGCTTCCAGGTCCCAGCCGCGGTCGGCGGGGAACGCGGAGACGGCGTCCCGGCCGGCCGCCACGAACTCCCAGAGGTCCTCGGGTGAGTTGATGCCACCGGGGAACCGGCAGGCCATGCCGACGACGGCGACGGGTTCGTGGCCGGCCCCCTCCAGTTCCCTCACCCGTAGACGTGCCAGGCGGAGGTCCGCGGTGGCGCGCTTGAGGTAGTCACGGAGTTTCTGCTCGGTGGTCACTGGGGCTCAGCTCCTTGTCGGGGACCGTTCAGGTCAGGCCGAAATCACTGTCGAGCAGATCGAACAGTTCCTCGTCGGTGGCGAGGGCGAGGTCGTCCCGGTCGCTGTCGTTCGCCTGGTCGGGGGCGGCGGTCCAGGCCGAGAGGAAGGCGTACATGCGGGTGGCGACGGCGTCGCGCAGGTCGCTGTCCGCCGGAAGCGCGCGCAGCAGGGATTCGAGCCGTTCGACTTCGCGCAGGGGATCCGCGTGGGCGGCGGCGTCCCCTGATGGTGCGGCGTCCGTGCCGCCGACGGCCGTATCGCCGGTGAGGGCGAGCAGGTGGTCGGTGAGCGCGTCGACGGTGGGATGGTCGTAGATCATCGTCGCGGCGAGCCGGGTGCCGGTGGCCGCGCCGAGTCGGTTGCGCAGTTCCACCGCGGTGAGCGAGTCGAAGCCGAGCTCCTTGAACGTCCTCTCTCCGAGGGGGAGTTCGTGGGCTCCGTGACCGAGGACGGTCGCCGCATGGGTGCGCACGAGCCGGGTCAGGATCCGGCGGCGCTCCGGAACGGGCAGTGCGGCCAGGTCGGCGCCGGGGTCTCGCGCCTCGGTCGGGCGGTTCCGGCGCGGGACGGCGGGAGCGGGTACCCGGACGGGGGCCAGGTCGCGCAGGAGACCGAGGTCGTCTCCGACCGAGGCTCGGGTACGCAGGGCGGCACGGCTGAGCCGGACGGGGACGAGGGCGGCCTCGGGACGGTCCAGGGCGGCGTCGAGGAGGGCGGCGCCTTCGGCGTCGGCGAGGGGCAGCAGACCGGTGGTGCGCGTGAGTCGGGCGACGTCGGCGTCGTCGAGGTGGCCGGTCATGTCGCCGCGCCGCTCCCAGAATCCCCAGGCCAGGGCGAGGGCGGGCAGGCCGTGGGAGCGGCGGTGGGCCGCGAGGGCGTCCAGGGCGGCGTTGGCGGCGGCGTAGTTGGCCTGGCCGGGGGCGCCGAGCACGCCCATCGCGGACGAGTAGAGCACGAAGGCGGACAGGTCCAGGCCCGCGGTCAGTTCGTGCAGATGCCAGGCGCCGTCGGTCTTGGGCCGCAGGACGGTCGTCAGCCGTGCCGGGTCCTGCGCGGCGATCACGCCGTCGGCCAGGACGCCCGCCGTGTGCAGGACCGCGGTCAGCGGATGGGAGGGGGCGACCGTGGCGAGCGCGGCGGCGAGCGCGTCCCGGTCCGACGCGTCGCAGGCCGCGATCCGGACATCGGCCCCCTGCGCGGCCAGGTCCGCGGCGAGTTCGCGGGCGGCGGGCGCGTCGGGACCCCGCCGGGAGAGCAGCAGCAGGTGTCGTACGCCGTGCCGGGCCACCATGTGCCGGGCGGCGAGCGCGCCCAGGCCGCCGGTGCCGCCGGTGATCAGGACCGTGCCGTCGGGGTCGAGGGGGCGTGGCAGGGTCAGGACGACCTTGCCGACATGGCGGGCCTGGCTGACGAACCGCAGTGCCTCCCGGGCCCGGCGGACGTCGAAGGCGCGCACCGGGAGGGGCTGGAGCGTGCCCGCGGCGAACAGTTCCCGCACCTCGGTCAGCAGCTGCCCCAGGCGCTCGGTCCCCGCTTCGAAGAGGTCGAAGGCCCAGTACCGCACGGGGAGTCGGCCGCCGTCGCGGATGTCGGTCTTGCCCATCTCGACGAACCGGCCGCCCTCGCCGAGCAGCGAGAGCGACGCGTCCACGAACTCCCCGGCCAGGGAGTTCAGTACGACGTCCACGGCGGGGAACGCCGACGCGAACCCCAGGTCGCGGGACGAGGCGATGTGCGCGTCGTCCAGCCCCAGTGCGCGCAGCGTGCCCCACTTCGCCGGGCTCGCGGTGGCGTACACCTCGGCGCCCAGGTGCCGGGCGAGCTGGATCGCGGCCATGCCCACTCCCCCTGCTCCGGCGTGGACGAGGACCCGCTCCCCCGCGCGCAGACCTGCCAGGTCGCGCAAGGCGTACCAGGCGGTGAGGAACACGATCGGCACGGACGCGGCGACGGCGAACGACCAGTCCCGCGGAACGC
The DNA here is from genome assembly GCF_024539815.1 of Streptomyces hayashii. Taxonomy (GTDB): domain Bacteria; phylum Actinomycetota; class Actinomycetes; order Streptomycetales; family Streptomycetaceae; genus Streptomyces; species Streptomyces hayashii. Next base: position 2,527 of record NZ_JAHHIU010000346.1, on the reverse strand, counting down.
GTCCGAGCAGCCGGGCGTCGGTCACGGCCACCGGTCCGAAGGAACCCGGTGCGACGCCGAACACCCGGTCGCCCACGGCCAGTCCGGCGCAGTCGCCCGCGCCCACCGCCGTCACCACGCCGGCGCACTCGCTGCCGAGCGGGACACCCGGGTCGGGATACATCCCGAGCCCGATGAGGGCGTCTCGGAAATTGACGCCCGCCGCCCGGACCGCGATGCGCACCTGGCCGGGGCCGAGCGGCTCCCGCACGTCCTCGGCGGGCACGGCGCCGACGCTCTCCAGGGTGCCGTCCGTGCCGGCCGCCATCCGCCAGCACTGCGCGCCGGGCGGGCCGGGCTCGGCGGGCACGGGGTGCAGACGCGGTACCAGCACCGCGCCGTCCCGCAGACAGGCCTGGGGCTCGGCGGGCAGGGCCACGTGCTCGGCGCGCGCCGGGTCCAGATCCAACAACCTGACGCGGTGCGGCTGTTCGGACTGCACGGATCGCACGAGGCCCCACACGGCGGCGGCTCCCGGATCGGGCGGGGCGTCCCCGTCGTCCCGGGCGACCGCACCCCGCGTCACCACGGTCAGCGTCAGCCCGGCGAACCGGTCGTCGGCCAGCCACTGCTGGACCAGGCCCAGTACGCGCAGGACACCGTCGTGCAGCCGCTCGGGCACGGTGCCGGGCCCGGGCAGCGGCGCGCACACGGCCACGGCGTGTCCGGGTCCGATCTGCCCGGCCGTGACGGCGTCGCCCAGCCGCGCCAGGTCCGTGAATCCGGTCGGCTCGCCACCCGACCGCCGTAGCGCCTCGGTCAGTTCGAACGCGTCGGCTCCCAGTACCGCGACCGGGCCGGGCGTGGCCGCAGCGGTCGCCTCCCAGCGGGTGACGTACAGGTCTGCCACGGCGGTCGAGGGCGCGGCGGCCGGACGCAGGGCCAACGACTCGACCACGACGACCGGTTCACCGTCGAGGTCGCAGGCCGACAGCGACAGCGACCGGTCGCCGGTCCGGCGCAGCCGCACCCGCAGCTCACCGGTCCCGCCCTCGCCGAGTGCGACGCCCGACCAGCTGAACGGAAGCAGCAACCCCTCGTCCGTCGCCCAGCCGGTGCGGCCGCCGAGGAGGGCCGCGTGCAACGCGGCGTCCAGCAGCGCGGGGTGCACGGCGTACCGGCCCGCCCGGTCGGCTGCCGCCTCGGGCAGGGCGACCTCCGCGTACACGTCGTCGCCCTGTCGCCACAGCGCGCGCAGTCCACGGAAGGCGGGCCCGTATCCGTAGCCCCGGTCGGCCAGGTCCTCGTACGCGCCGATGAGATCGACGGGCTCGGCGCCCTCGGGCGGCCACGCGCGGCCCGTACCCTCCGGGCCGGGGCCGGGATCGTCGCCGATGATCGCGGAGGCGTGCCGTGTCCACCCCTCCCGTTCGTCTGCGACGGCGGTGGCGTGGATCTCCAGTTCGCGGTGTCCGCTCTCGTCCCGGGGGCCGACACGGGTCTGGAGGAGCACGGCGTCGGCGTCCGACAGGGTCAGCGGTGTGTGCAGAGTCAGCTCGGCCACCCGGGCGCAGCCGAGCATCCGGCCGGCGTGCAGGGCCGCTTCCAGCAGCACGGCGCCCGGGACGACGACGGCGCCGGCCACCGCGTGGTCCGCCAGCCACGGCTGCGCCCGCAGTGCGAGCCGGCGGGTGAACAGCGCGCCGCCGTCGGCGAGTGGGGTCTGTTCGCCGAGGAACGGGTGGCCGGCGGTCTCCTCCAGCCAGTACCGCCCGCGCTGGAAGGCGTACGTCGGCAGCTCGGCGGGTGCCGTCTCGCCCGCGGGCAGCACGGCACGCCAGTCGACGGTGGCGCCGTGCGTCCAGGCCTCGGCCAGCGAGGTGACGAACCGGTCCGCTCCGCCGTGGTTGCGGCGCAGGGTGCCGAGGGCGTGCGCCGAGCCGTCCAGCGAGTCCTGAAGGGCGCCGAGCAGCACAGGGTGCGGACCGACCTCGACGAACAACCGGCGTCCGTCGGAGGCGAGTTCGGCGACCGCGTCGGCGAGGCGGACGCGGTGACGGAGGTTTCCGTACCAGTAACCCGCGTCCAGGCCTCCGGCCTCGACCCACTCGCCGGTGTACGTCGACAGCATCGGGACCCGGGGAGACCGCGAGGTCACACCGGCCAGGGCCGTGGTGATCTCCTCCTCCAGCAGCTCCACCATCACCGAGTGCGAGGCGTAGTCCACCGCGACCCTGCGTGCCCGGACCTCTTCGGTCTCACACCGTGCGAGGAACGCGTCCAGGCCGGCGGTGTCACCGGAAACCACCACGGACTGCGGCCCGTTCACCGCCGCGATCCCCACACCCTCGACCAACAGCGGCTCCACCCGCTCCACACCCGCGAACACCGACACCATGCCCCCGGAACCGGCCAACCGCGTGATCGCCCTCGACCGCAACGCCACCACCCGCGCACCGTCGCCGAGGGAAAGCGCACCCGCCACACACGCAGCCGCGATCTCCCCCTGCGAATGCCCCACCACCGCAACCGGCTCCACCCCCACCGA
>NZ_JAHHIU010000345.1 GCF_024539815.1 Streptomyces hayashii | reverse complement strand
CACCCGCCCCGCTCCCACCGCCCTCTCTCCCGGAAAGGCCAGGCCCCGATGCCCTCCGATCTCGACCCGGGCTCCACCGTCTTCTTCACCCTGACCATCGACGGCGAGAGCCTCGGCTTCTTCAACGGGTGCGAGGGGCTGTCGTCCCAGGTGGAGATCGAGCACCGTCAGGAGGGCGGCAACAACGGGTTCGTCTGGCAGCTGCCCTCGCGGGTGACGTTCTCCACGATCCGGCTGACCCGCCCCCTCACCCCGGACACCACCAAGGTCGCCAAGTGGATCTCCTCGGTCACCACCGGGGTGACCCGCCCGACCGCCCAGATCGCGGCGCTGCGCGCGGACGGTTCGGAGGTCGCCCGATGGGGCCTGATCGACGTGCTCCCGGTCAGCTGGCAGGGGCCTTCGCTGAACCCGGACAGCCCGGGCGTGGCCACGGAGGTCCTGGAGATCACCCACCACGGCTTCACCGACTAGCAGAACCCCCAAGAGGACGAGGACGTCATGGCCAAGGGAAGCAAAGGCGGCGCCGGCAAGAGCCTGGTCCGTGCCACCCTCGCGATCCACGAACCGCCGGTCGGCACCAGCACCACCCCCGGCGGACTGATCAAGTCCTTCGGGTTCGACTTCAACCCGGCGCAACTCCAGCTGGGCCGCCGGGCCCAGTGGAAGGTCACCCCGACCGCGGCGGTCCGCGACGGCTCCGTGCCGGAGTTCATGGGACCCGAGCCGCGCGAGATGACCGTCGAGATCTTCCTCGACACCTCCGACCAGCCCGGCAGCAACACCGTGCTGAAGAAGGTGGAGTCGCTGCTGGAGTGCTGCGAGGTCACCACCAAGAGCATCGCCGCCAAGCAGCCCTCCCCGCCGTGGGTGGTGTTCCAGTGGGGCTCGTTCTCCACGGCCCGCTTCACCGCCTACGTCAGCAGCATCGACGTCACGTACTCGCTGTTCGGCACGACCGGCGTCCCGATCCGCGCCACCTGCCAGGTGCGTCTGAACGAGATCCCCAGCAAGACGAAGGGCCAGAACCCGACCTCGGGCGCGCTCACCGCGCAGCGCGTGCACCGGGTCGTCGCCGGCGACTCGCTCCAGTCCCTGGCCTGGCGCGAGTACGGCGACGCCTCGGCGTGGCGGTCCATCGCGCAGGCCAACGGCATCGACGACCCGTCCCGCCTGCCGACCGGCGTCGAGCTCGTGCTGCCCGCGGCCGAGGAGGTGCGCCACTAGTGGTCCAGTCCGCGTTCTCCAGCGTCATCCAGGTCACCCTGGGCGGCAGCCCCCTGCCCGTCGACATCGCGCCGCTCCTCGTCGAGGGCTGGGTCGACCAGGGGCTCGGCGTGCCCGCCGCGTTCCGGCTGACCTTCCGCGACCCGGGCCGTCAGGTCCTGGGCAAGCTGAACGTCAAGTTCGGCACGCCCGTCGTCCTCGCGCCGATCGCCGACGGCAAGGGCGCCTCGGATCCGCTGCTCACCGGCGAGGTCTGCGGCCTGGAGGCCGACTACGACGGCACCGGCACCTTCACCGTCATCCGCGGCTACGACTTCGGGCACCGGCTGATGCGTCAGCGCCGGGTGGCCGCCTACCGCAACCAGAGCGCCTCGGACATCGCCCGGAAGCTGGCCTCCCAGGACGGCGTCCCCGTCGGGAAGATCCAGTCCACCAAGACGGTCTACGAGTTCATCAGCCAGGCCAACGTCACCGACTGGGACTTCCTCGCCCGGCTGGCCGACGAGAACGAGATGGTCATGTCGGTGGACGCCAAGGGCAGGTTCCAGTTCGTCAGCCCCGACCCGGCGTCCGGCGCGCCGCCGACCTCCACCCCGGGCGACAAGAGCCCCTTCGTCCTGGAGGCCGGCACCGACATCCTGCGGCTGCGGGCCGCCGTCACCGCCGCCGAGCAGGTCGGCACCGTCGAGGCGCGCGGCTGGGACGTGACGACGAAGAAGAAGCTCACCGCGACCGCGCCCGCGAAGACCAACCCGGGCATCAGCATCGGCACCACGCCCGGCGAGGCCGCCGCCAAGTTCCGGCCGGCCAAGCTGGTCGACGCGCAGACGCCCTACGACCGGCAGTCGGAGGTGAAGTTCGCCGCGGAGGCCCTCGCCGACGACGTCACCGGTTCCTTCGCCGAACTGGAGGTCGTCGCGCGCGGCACGCCGAAGCTGCGGCCCGGCCTGCCCGTCACCCTCGCCGACGTCGGCGATCCCTTCGAGGGCAAGTACACCGCCACCTCCGTCCGGCACGTCTTCGGCGACGGCAAGCACTACGAGGCCTGGGTCACCGTCAGCGGACGGCAGTGGCGGTCCCTGTACGGGCTCTCCTCCGGCGGCGGGAACGCCCAGAACGGCCTGAACCTGCCCGGCACCGCCAACGCCCTGGTCACCGACGTGGGGGACCCGCTCCGGCAGGGCCGCGTCAAGCTCCAGTTCCCCTGGCTCGACGACGCCTACGTCAGCGACTGGACGCGCGTGGTGCAGTGGGGCGGCAAGCGCGGCGGCTCGATCTTCCCGCTCGACGTCGGCGACGAGGTGCTCGTCGCCTTCGACCGGGGCGCGCTGGACCACCCGTACGTCATCGGCGGCCTCTACAACGGCAGGGACAAGCCCACCCCGGTCAAGGACGTGCCGCTGCACGACGGCGCCCGCCAGCGCGCCTCCCGGCACACCCTGTCCGACCGCGACGGCAACCGGCTCGACCTGCTCAGCCAGCGCACCGGCGGCAAGCAGGGCGTGCGGCTGACCAGCGGCGACGACAAGCTCGTCGTCAACCTCGACCGGGCGCAGACCGAGATCACCGTGGACAGCAAGGGCACGGTCACCATCAAGGGCACCCGCTCGGTGTCCATCGAGGCGGGCACCGACCTCACGCTCAGCGCGGGCCGCAAACTCACCCTCAAGAGCGGCGGACTGCTCGACATCCGCGGCACCGGCATGGTCAACGTCAAGTCGCTGACCAGCGTGGTCTCCGTGGACGCGATGGGTGCGCTCAGCCTGAAGGCGGGCGGCGCCGCGACCGTCAGCGCGGGCGGCACCGTCCAGGTCAACGCCACCGCCAACGTGGGCATCCGTGCCGCCACGCTCCTGCTGCAGGGCGTCGTCATGGTCAACAGCAAGCCGTACCCGCTGCCGTGACGGCGGTCGACCGGCACCGGAGAAGGAGAAGGCAGGTGGCCCTCTGATGGCCGAACAGTTCGTCGGGTCCGGCTGGGCGTTCCCCCTGCGCATCGGACCCACCGGGGGCATCGCCCTGGTCAGCGGGGAGCGCGAGATCGAGGAGGCGATCCGGCTGATCCTGGCCACCGCTCCGGGCGAGCGCCCCATGCGCCCGGAGTACGGCTGCGCCATCCACGACCTGGTCTTCGCCCCGGTCAACGAGGCGACGGCCGGGCGCATCCAGCACGAGGTGTACACCAGCCTGGACCGCTGGGAGCCGCGCATCGAGGTCAACGACGTCGAGGTCACCGCCGGCGCCGAGCAGGGCGTGCTGTTCATCGACGTCCGCTACTCCATCCGCGGCACCAACAACCCGCGCAGTCTCGTCTTCCCGTTCTACGTCATTCCGTCCCACGACGAGCCGGACCTTCCCGGCTCCTCGGGTACGGCCTCCGAAAGCGACCGCTGATGGCTCTGCCCTCCCCCAACCTGGACGACCGCCGCTTCCAGCAGTTCGTCGACGACGCCAAGCGCTACATCCAGCAGCGCGCGCCGGAGTGGACCGACCACAACGTCTCCGACCCGGGCGTGACCCTCGTCGAGACGGTCGCCCACATGGCCGACCAGATCGTCTACCGCCTCAACCGCGTCCCCGAGAAGAACCACCTCGCCTTCCTGGACCTGGTCGGCATCCGGCTCTTCCCGCCGTCCGCCGCGCGTACGGAGGTGACGTTCTGGCTGTCGGCGCCCCAGGACGAGCCGGTGCTCCTCCCGGTGGGCACGGAGGTGGCGACGGTCCGCACGGAGAGCGAGGAGGCGGTCGTCTTCGGCACGGAACGCGAACTCGTCGTCGTGCCCTGCCGGTTGAGCCGTCTCGTCGTGCAGCACCAGGGCGAGCCGGTCAGCGACCGGACCACCGACCTCGCCGAGGGCAAGGACCTGCTGTGCTTCGCCGAGGCGCCGCGCCCCGGCGACTGCATGCTGTTCGGGCTGAGCGCGGCCGTGCCGCACTGCGCGGTGGTCCTGGAGCTGGACAGCCGCGTCGACGGCGTCGGCGTCGACCCCCGTCAGCCCCCGCTGCTCTGGGAGGCGTGGACCGAGGACGGCTGGCAGGAGTGCGAGGTCGACCGTGACGGCACCGGCGGCCTCAACCGTCCCGGCGAGGTCGTCCTGCACGTCCCCGGCGGCCATGTGCTGTCCCGCTCCGGCGGGCAGGAGGCGGGCTGGCTGCGCTGCCGCGTCACCGAGCCCCTCGCCGGCCAGCCCTTCTACACCACCTCCCCGACCGTGCGGTCCGCCGAGGTCTTCACGGTCGGCGGGACCGCCCCGGCCGTGCACGCCGAGACCGTCCTCGACGAGGCGCTCGGCGAGTCCACCGGGCTGCCCGGCCAGCGCCTCGCCCTCGTCCACGCCCCCGTGGTCGGCGACGATCCGCCCCTGCTGCTCCAGACCGCCGAGCACGAGGGCTGGACGGACTGGCAGGTCGTCCCGCACTTCGCCGCCTCCGGCCCCGACGACCGCCACATCACCCTCGACGCGGCCACCGGGGAGATCGCCTTCGGCCCGTCCGTGCGCGAACCCGACGGCCGGCTGCGCCAGTACGGCGCGGTCGCCCCCAAGGGCTCGGTCATCCGCGCCCGCCGCTACCGCACCGGCGGCGGCCGGGCCGGCAACGTGGCCCGGGGCGCGGTCCAGGTGCTGCGCACGTCCGTCCCGTACGTGTCGGAGGTCGTCAACCGCGAGGCGGCGCGCGGCGGGGTCGACGGCGAGACGGTGGAGGAGGCGAAGCTCCGCGCGCCGATCACCCTGCGCGCCCAGGAGCGGGCGGTGACCCTGCGCGACTACGAGGAACTGGCCCGCCGCGCCGCCCCCGAGACCGCCCGCATCACCTGCCTGGAGGGCGAACCCGACGAGCACGGCTCGTACGCGGTGCGGGTCCTGGTCGTCCCGCAGGCGGTGCCCGATCCCGGCGGCCGGCTGCGCTTCGAGCAACTGGTGCCCGGCGACTCCCTGTTGGGCCGCATCACCCGCCACCTCGACGAACGCCGCCTGATCGGCACCCGGCTGGCGGTCGGCCCGCCCTTCTACCAGGGCGTGACGGTGGTGGCGACGGTGCACGCCTTCCGTGGCGTGGACACCGACCGCGTCCGCCGCCAGGCCCACGACGCGCTCTACCGTCACCTCGATCCGCTGACCGGCGGCGCGGACGGCAAGGGCTGGCCGTTCGGCCGCCCCGTGCAGTCCGGCGAGGTCTTCGCGGTGTTGCAGCGCGTCCCGGGCGTGGAACTCGTCGACCAGGTCACGCTGCACCCCGCCGACCCCCTGACGGGCAAGCGCGGCGAGGCGACCGACCGCATCGACCTGGCCGCCCCGGCGCTCGTCTTCTCCTACGACCACCGCGTCCGCGTGATCGGGGACGGCGCGTGAGGGGCTCGGTCGACGGACTCCGCTCCTCCACCCCGATCGGCGCGATGCTGCCGGCGGTCTTCGCCGACGACGACCTCGCGCAGCGCTTCGTCGAGGGTCTGGACGAGGTCATGGCCCCCATCCTCAACACGCTGGACTGCCTTCCCGCCTACTTCGACCCGGCCCTCGCCCCGATCGACTTCACCCGCTGGCTGACCGGCTGGGTCGGCGCGGAGACCGACGGCACCGAGCCGGAGGCCAGACTGCGGGCCGCGGTCGCGGCGGCGGCGTACCTGCACCGGGTGCGCGGCACGCGCCTCGGCCTGTCGGAGGCCGTCCGCCTGGCGTTCGGCGTGGCGCCGGAGATCGAGGAGAGCGGCGGATCCGGCTGGAGCGCCCGCCCGCTCGGCCCGTTCCCCGGCGACCGGCGCCCCCACCTGCACGTCACGCTCCGCCTGCCCGACCCCGGCCCGGCGGACGAGCACCGTCTGGACGCTCTCGTGGCCGCCGCCCGCCCCGCCCACATGCCGTACTCGGTCAAGGTGACCGCAGCCGAAAGGACCCCGGAGAGATGACCACCCAGAACTGCGCGGAGTGCGGAACGCGGGCCGAGCCCGGCCAGTCGTTCTGCGACGCGTGCGGGGCCGTGCTCGGCTGGACCGACCGGACCCCGGCCCACGCCGGCGCCGGCTCCGGGAGCGGCACGGCCCCCGGCGCGGGAGCCGCCGCGGGCACGGCGACCGGCGCCGACCCGGGCACGGCGACCGGCCCGGCCGGCGGCGGAGCCGGGCGCCGGTCCGGGGAGGCCGCGCACGAGCCGTCCCCGTCCCGGGCGACGCCGGACGCTCCGACGACGGACGCCCGTCACACCCCCGCCGACCGTCCCGCCACCGACGCCACCGACGCCACCGACGCCACCGACGCCACCGACGCCACCGACGCCACCGACGACGAGGACAC
>NZ_JAHHIU010000344.1 GCF_024539815.1 Streptomyces hayashii | reverse complement strand
CTCCCAGCCCGCCCCCCTTTCTCGTCCCCTTGACGACAAGAGGAGGCGCGGATATCGTTTTCTTATCGTCGCAGTGACGAGAAAAGGGAACGAGGGGGGCCTGTCATGGCCGACATCACCCGGCGTCTGGGCTGGCGCCACCTGCGCGGCGCTCCGACGGCCCATGTGCGCCACCACCGCTCCGGCAAGCTGGCGCACGACGGGCCGGGGCTCAGCTTCTGGTTCCGCTCGCTGAGCGCCGCCCTCTCCGAAGTGCCGGTGGACGACCGCGAGTTGGCGATGACCTTCCACGCCCGCACGGTCGACTTCCAGGACGTGACGGTGCAGGCGACGGTGACCTACCGGATCAGCGACCCGGCCGTCGCCGCCGCCCGCCTCGACTTCTCCATCGACCCGGACACCGGGATCTGGCGCGGCGCACCCCTGGAGCAGCTCGGCACCCTGCTCACGGAGACGGCCCAGCAGCACGCGCTGGACGTCCTCGCGCGCACCTCGCTGTCGTCGGCGCTGGTGGACGGCGTGACGGCGGTGCGGGAGCGGGTCGCGACGGGGCTGGCGGCGGAACCGCGTCTGCCGGCCACCGGCATCGAGATCGTGGCCGTCCGGGTCGTCGCGCTGCGTCCGGAACCCGAGGTGGAGCGGGCGCTGCGCACCCCGGCGCGCGAGCAGATCCAGCAGGAGGCCGACCGGGCCACCTATGAGCGGCGGGCGGTGGCCGTCGAGCGGGAGCGGACGATCGCCGAGAACGAACTGGCCAGCCAGATCGAACTGGCCCGCCGGGAGGAGCAGTTGGTCGAGCAGCGGGGCACGAACACCCGCCGTGAGGCGGAGGAGAACGCGGCCGCGGACAAGGTGCGGGCGGAAGCGGAGGCGACGCGGTCCGTGCGGCTGGCGGAGGCGGAGGCCGCGCGGTCGGTGAAGCTGGCCGAGGCGGAGGCCGACAGGCAGGTGCGTCTGGCGGACGCCGAGGCCCAGCGCACCGAGCGGCTCAGCCAGGTCGAGGCGGCGCGCACGGTACGGCTCGCCCGGGCCGAGGCGGAGGCCGCGCGCGAGGTCGGCGAGGCGCGGGCCCAGGCTCAGGCGGCCTGGCTGCGAGTGCACGGGGACGTCGAGGTGGCGACCCTGCACGCGCTCACCGGGACGCGGCTGGCGGAGAACCTGCCGCACATCGACAGCGTGACGATCTCGCCGGACGTGCTGACCGGCCTGCTGTCGAGGCTCGGGGCCGGAGAACGGGAGTGAGTCTCGCCCCGCGGGCCGTGCTGGTCCACCGCACCACGGAGTACGAGGAGTTGGTGGCCCGGCACGGCACGCACGGCCAGGCCGCCTTCTTCCTCTCCTCGCGGGGCCGGGACATCGAGGAGATCGCCGACCGCCACCGGCGCACCAAGCGCGCACTGGCGGAGGTGACGGCCGCCATTCCGCTGACCTGGCGTCAGAGCCGGGTGGAGCGGGCCGACTTGGACCGCTTTCTGTTCGCGCCGGAGGACGTGGTGGTGGTCGTCGGCCAGGACGGGTTGGTGGCGAACGTCGCCAAGTACCTGGCGGGGCAGCCGGTGGTGGGCATCGACGCGGACCCGGGCCGTAATCCGGGCGTCCTGGTCCGCCATCGCCCGGCGGACGCCCCGACGCTCCTGCCCGGCGCGCTCACGGCCGGCACCGGCACGACCGAGCTGACCATGGTCGAGGCCGTCGCCGACGACACCCAGCGGCTGCTGGCCCTCAACGAGATCTACCTCGGCGCCGCCGGCCACCAGACCGCCCGCTACCGCCTGGGCCTCGACGACGACGGGGGTGCCGTCGAGGCACAGGCCTCCTCCGGGGTGCTGGTGGGCACGGGCACGGGGGCGACCGGCTGGATCCGGTCGGTGTGGCAGGAGCGGGGCGGCGGCGGGACGGCCGGCGACCTGCGCCTGCCGGGCCCGACGGAACAGCGGCTGGTGTGGTTCGTGCGGGAGGCATGGCCGTCCCCCGCCACCGGCACCTCGCTGGTGGCGGGCGAGCTCGCGGCCGGCCGCCGGCTGACCCTCACCGTCGAGTCGGAGCGACTCATCGCCTTCGGCGACGGCATCGAGACCGACGCGGTGGAACTGACGTGGGGTCAGCGGGTGCGCGTCGGGGTGTGCGAGGAGCGGTTGCGGCTCGTGGGGTGAGGAGACGCGTCGCCCGGTCCGTGCCGTCGGCACGGACCGGGCGACGGGCTCACAGCCGCGGGTCCACCGGCTCCGACTCCAGCGCCAGCACGCCGAACACCGCCTCGTGGACGCGCCACAGGGGCTCGCCCTCCGCGAGGCGGGCCAGGGCCTCCAGTCCGAGGGCGTACTCGCGGATCGCCAGCGACCGCTTGTGGTTCAGGAATCGGCCGCGCAGCCGGGCCAGGTTGTCGGGACGGGTGTACTCCGGGCCGTAGATGATCCGCAGGTACTCGCGGCCCCGGCACTTGACGCCGGGCTGCACCAGACGTCCGTCCTCACCGCGGACCAGGGCGCCCAGCGGCTTGACGACCATGCCCTCGCCGCCCCGGCCCGTCATCTCCAGCCACCAGTCGACGCCGGAGCGGACCGACTCGGCGTCGCCCGTGTCCACGTACAGGCGCCGGGTGGTCTGGAGCAGGCCCGTGTTGTCGTGTTCCACCAGCCGGTCGAGGAGCGCCAGCTGCTCGTCGTGCGGCAGCGCGGCAAGGCTGCGGCCCTGGGTGGCGAGGATCTGGAACGGGGCCAGTCGTACGCCGTCCAGGCCGTCGGTCGTCCAGCAGTAGCGACGGTAGGCCTCGGTGAACGCGGCCGCGTCCGAGGCGCGTTCACGCTGGCGGGAGAGCAGGTCGGCGACGTCGACGCCTCTGGCCGCGGCGGACTCCAGGGCGGACAGCGCGCCCGGGAAGACGGCCCCGGACGCGGCGCCCACGGCCGCGTACTGGGAACGCAGCAGGCCCGAGGCCTTCAGTGACCACGGCATCAGCTCGGCGTCCAGCAGCAGCCAGTCGGTGTCCAGTTCCGACCACAGGCCGGCCTCGTCCACCGCGGTGCGCACCCGGTCGAGGATCTCCTCCGTCACGCTCCCGTCGTCGAAGAACGGGCGGCCGGTGCGGGTGTACAGGGAGCCGGTGGGGCCTCCCCCGTTTCCGGCCGCGCCCGGGCGGGAGGCGCCTCCGGCGCCGAAGCGCTTACGCGCTGTTTCCGCGTCGCGGCAGACCAGGACCACCGCCCGGGAGCCCATGTGCTTCTCCTCGCACACGACCCGTGCGACGCCGTCCCGGGCGTACTGGGCGAACGCCTCCGCCGGGTGCTCCAGGTAGCCGTCCACCTGGCTGGTCGCCGTGGGGGCCATCGTCGGCGGCAGGTACGGCAGCAGGCGCGGGTCGACCGCGAAGCGGCTCATCACCTCCAGGGCCGCCGCGGCGTTCTCCTCACGGACGGAGACGCGGTTGTGTCCTTCGTAACGGGTTTCTACGATGCGTCGGCCGTGGACGTCCGCCAGGTCCAGCGGACGGCCGTCGTGTCCGCCGGGCGCCTCGGAGCGCAGCGGTTTCGTGGGCTCGTACCAGACCTGCTCCGCCGGTACGTCGACCAGCTCGCGTTCCGGCCAGCGCAGCGCGGTGAGCTTGCCGCCGAAGACGGCGCCGGTGTCCAGGCAGATCGTGTTGTTCAGCCAGGTCGCCTCCGGGACGGGCGTGTGGCCGTAGACGACCGCCGCGCGACCCCGGTAGTCCTCCGCCCACGGGTAGCGCACGGGCAGGCCGAACTCGTCGGTCTCGCCGGTGGTCTCGCCGTAGAGCGCATGCGAGCGGACGCGGCCGGAGGTGCGGCCGTGGTACTTCTCCGGCAGGCCGGCGTGGCAGACGACGAGCCTGCCGCCGTCGAGGACGTAATGACTGACCAGCCCGTCGATGAACCTGCGCACCTCGGCACGGAACTCGTCGCTCTCGCCGTCCATCTGCTCGATGGTCTCGGCGAGCCCGTGGGTGTGCTGGACGTTGCGGCCCTTGAGATACCGGCCGTACTTGTTCTCGTGGTTGCCGGGCACGCACAGCGCGTCGCCGGAGGCGACCATCGACATCACGCGGCGCAGCACTCCCGGGCTGTCCGGGCCCCGGTCGACCAGGTCGCCGACGAAGACGGCCTGGCGGCCTTCGGGGTGGGCGCCGTCCACGTAGCCCAACTTGCCCAGCAGCGACTCCAGTTCGGCGGAGCAGCCGTGGATGTCGCCGATGACGTCGAAGGGCCCGGTGAGGTGCGTCAGGTCGTTGTAGCGCTTCTCGGTGACGACCGAGGCGTTCTCGACGTCCTCGACGCCGCGCAGGACGTGCACCTTGCGGAAGCCCTCGCGCTCCAGTTGCCGCAGCGAGCGCCGCAGTTCGCGGATGTGGCGCTGGATGACCCGGCGGGGCATGTCGGCGCGGTCGGTGCGCGCCGCGTTGCGTTCGGCGCACACCTCCTCCGGCACGTCCAGGACGATGGCGACGGGCAGCACGTCGTGCTGCTTGGCGAGGTCGATCAGCTGACGGCGGGCGTCCGACTGCACGCTGGTGGCGTCGACCACGGTGCGGCGGCCGGCCGCGAGCCGCTTGCCGGCGATGTAGTGCAGGACGTCGAAGGCGTCCCGGGTCGCGCTCTGGTCGTTCTCGTCGTCCGAGACCAGGCCTCTGCAGAAGTCTGAGGAGATGACCTCGGTGGGCTTGAAATGACGGCGCGCGAAGGTGGACTTGCCGGAGCCGGACGCGCCGACCAGCACGACGAGGGAGAGGTCGGTGACGGGCAGGACGCGTCCCGGCGTCGCGGATGCCTGACTGTCGCTCATGCCGCCTTCGCCTCCTTCTCGCTCTTCTCGTCGCCGTTCCCGGCGTTGTCGTTCCCGGCGTTGTCGCGTCGGGCGTTCCTGGTCCGTGCGCCGGTCGTGTTCATCTCGAACACGGCCATCTGGGTGGGTGGGCCGACCTCGGGGTCGTCCGGGCCGACGGGCACGAACTCGACGTCGTAGCCGTGCCGTTCGGCGACCGCGGCGGCCCAGGCGCGGAACTCCCGCCGGGTCCACTCGAAGCGGTGGTCGCCGTGCCGGGCGTGGCCGGCCGGAAGGCTCTCCCAGCGGACGTTGTACTCGACGTTCGGGGTGGTCACCAGGACCGTGCGCGGACGGGCCGAGCCGAAGACCGCGTACTCCAGCGCGGGCAGCCGGGGCAGGTCGAGGTGCTCGATCACCTCGCTGAGCACGGCCGCGTCGTACCCCTTGAGACGCGTGTCGGTGTACGTCAGCGAGCCCTGCAGAAGCTGGACGCGGGAGGCCTGGCGCTCCCCCATGCGCTCCAGCTTCAGCCGGCGCGAGGCGATGGTGAGCGCGCGCATCGACACGTCGACGCCGACGATCTCGGTGAACCGCGGGTTCTTCAGCAGTGTCTGCACCAACTGGCCCTGGCCGCAGCCGAGGTCGAGGACCCGGGCGGCCCCGGCACGGGTCAGCGCGGTGACGACGGCCTCGCGGCGCTGCTCGGCCAGCGACGCCGGCTTCTCCTGCGCCGCGTTCTCCGTCGTTCCGAAGCCCGGCGTCTCGACGCCCGGTGTCTCGACGCCCGGTGTTTCGGCCTCCGGTGTCTCGGCCTCCGCCTCGACCGCGTTGTCGATGTCCTCGACCTCGCTGTCGTCGGTCTCGGCGAGCCGGACCAGCTCCAGCCGCTCCATCGCCTGCCGGGTCAGCGACCAGCGGCGGGACAGGTAACGGCTTGTGATCAGTTTCTGTTCGGGGTGGTCGGGCAGCCAGCCCGCGCCTGCGCGCAGCAGCTTGTCGACCTCGTCGGGCGTCACCCAGTAGTGCTTGGCGTCGTCGAGTACCGGCAGCAGGACGTAGAGGTGGCGCAGGGTCTCGGCGACGGTGAGCGTCTCCGATTCCAGGGTCAGGCTCACGTACCGCGAGTCGCCCCACTGCGGGAACCGCACGTCGAGGGCCACCGGTTCGGCGCTCACCCGCCAGCCGAGCGGTTCGAAGAGGGCGTGGACCAGGCCGGGGCCGCCGCGGGCGGGCAGTGCGGGTATCTCGACGCGCAACGGCCTCGCCTGCGCGGGGAGTTCGGGCTTCGCTGCGCACACGCCGCGCATCGCGCTGGAGAACACTGCGCTCAACGCGACCGCGAGCAGCGAGGAGGCGGCGTACGGGCGGTCGTTGACGTACTGCGCGAGAGTCGCGTCGGGGGCTCCGCCCCGGCCCTTGCCCTTGCCGCGCCGGACCAGCGCCACGGCGTCCACCTCCAGCAGCAGCGCCGCCGTGCAGCGCTCGGCGTCGGCCTCGGGATAGAGGACGTGAGCCGTGCCGTATGAGGTGGAGAACGCCTGCGAGTTGTCGGGATGCTTGTGCAGCAGGAAGCCCAGGTCGGTCGCGGGGCGTTCGGGGGCGCCTGTGGTGCTGATGGTCAGGAACACGATGGGTGCCTTGGAGAGGTGGGATGGGAACGGGAGCGCCGACAGCGCGCTCGCACGCGTGCACAACCTATCGAGAACGGGTCGGCGGCACCCGGAAATTTCGGTGCGGGGACGTCCGTCCTGGCTGGTCAGACGGAGGATACGGGTGCCGCCGGACGGGCGGGGTGCGGCTCGGGGC
>NZ_JAHHIU010000343.1 GCF_024539815.1 Streptomyces hayashii | reverse complement strand
CTCCTGCCCCGCTGCGTCCCCGCGCCCCCAGGGCTCGACCTCGGGATCTGTTCTCAGCTCCCGCCCCGGCCCCCTGCCGGCCCGCAGGGGGAGCTCCGCGGGCCGTCCCGGGGCCGTGCCCGGGCCGGCGGTCCGCCCCAGGCGGCGCGGTGGTTCGGGGACTGCGGTCAGCGCCAGGCGGCGCGGAGGCCCGGGGACGGCGGCGGCCGTCCGCGGAGGCCCGGGACGGCGATGGCGGCCGTACAGCGGTCGTCCGGGGGCGTCCAAGGGGCGTCCATCGGTCGTCTACGACGAAAGCGCAGGTCAGCGGGCTCGGCCCGAACGGGTTTCCCCCGAGGGGTAGCAGTCCGGCAAGATGGGGTGTATCTGCCCACTGCCTGATTTCAAGCTGCCGGACGGTTTCTCTTGGCTGAGTACATCTACACCATGCGCAAGACGCGCAAGGCACACGGCGACAAGGTCATCCTTGACGACGTAACGCTGAGCTTCCTGCCCGGCGCGAAGATCGGTGTGGTCGGGCCGAACGGTGCCGGTAAGTCCACCGTTCTGAAGATCATGGCGGGGCTTGAGCAGCCCTCCAACGGCGACGCGTTCCTGTCGCCCGGATTCAGCGTCGGCATGCTGCTGCAGGAGCCGCCGCTCGACGAGTCCAAGACCGTTCTGGAGAACGTCCAGGACGGCGCCGCCGAGATCATGGGCAAGCTCAGGCGCTTCAACGAGGTCGCCGAGCTGATGGCGACCGACTACTCGGACGCGCTGCTCGACGAGATGGGCAAGCTGCAGGAGGACCTCGACCACGCCAACGCGTGGGACCTGGACACCCAGCTGGAGCAGGCCATGGACGCCCTGGGCTGCCCGCCCGGCGACTGGCCCGTCACCAACCTGTCCGGCGGTGAGCGCCGTCGCGTCGCGCTCTGCAAGCTGCTGCTGGAAGCGCCCGACCTGCTGCTGCTCGACGAGCCCACCAACCACCTGGACGCCGAGTCCGTGCAGTGGCTGGAGCAGCACCTCGCCAAGTACCCCGGCACCGTCGTCGCCGTCACCCACGACCGGTACTTCCTCGACAACGTCGCCGAGTGGATCCTGGAGCTCGACCGCGGTCGCGCCCACCCCTACGAGGGCAACTACTCCACCTACCTGGAGACCAAGGCGACCCGTCTCAAGGTCGAGGGGCAGAAGGACGCCAAGCGCGCCAAGCGGCTCAAGGAGGAGCTGGACTGGGTGCGGTCCAACGCCAAGGGACGTCAGGCCAAGTCCAAGGCCCGTCTGGCCCGGTACGAGGAGATGGCGGCCGAGGCCGACAAGATGCGGAAGCTGGACTTCGAGGAGATCCAGATCCCGCCGGGCCCGCGGCTCGGCTCCATCGTCGTCGAGGTCAACAACCTCTCCAAGGCGTTCGGCGAGAAGGTCCTGATCGACGATCTCTCCTTCACGCTGCCGCGCAACGGCATCGTCGGGGTCATCGGCCCGAACGGCGCCGGCAAGACCACGCTGTTCAAGATGATCCAGGGCCTGGAAGTGCCCGACTCCGGATCCATCAAGGTCGGCGAGACCGTCAAGATCTCGTACGTCGACCAGAGCCGCGCGAACATCGACCCCAAGAAGACGCTGTGGGCCGTCGTCTCCGACGAGCTGGACTACATCAACGTCGGACAGGTCGAGATGCCGTCCCGCGCGTACGTCTCGGCCTTCGGCTTCAAGGGTCCCGACCAGCAGAAGCCGGCCGGCGTGCTCTCCGGCGGCGAGCGCAACCGGCTCAACCTCGCGCTCACCCTCAAGCAGGGCGGCAACCTGCTCCTCCTCGACGAGCCGACGAACGACCTCGACGTCGAGACCCTGTCCTCCCTGGAGAACGCGCTGCTCGAATTCCCGGGTGCGGCCGTGGTCGTCTCCCACGACCGGTGGTTCCTCGACCGGGTCGCCACGCACATCCTCGCCTACGAGGGTGACTCCAAGTGGTTCTGGTTCGAGGGCAACTTCGAGTCGTACGAGAAGAACAAGATCGAGCGGCTGGGACCGGACGCCGCACGTCCGCACCGCGCCACCTACAAGAAGCTGACCCGGGGCTGATCGATCTTGCGCCACCTCTACCGCTGTCCTCTGCGCTGGTCCGACATGGACGCCTACGGTCATGTCAACAACGCGGTCTTCATCCGCTACCTGGAGGAAGCCCGTATCGACTTCCTGTTCCGTCCGGAGAAGGACTTCAAGCAGGGGTCCGTGGTGGCGCGCCACGAGATCGACTACAAGCGGCAGCTCGTCCACCGGCACACCCCCGTGGACATCGAGCTGTGGATCACGGAGATCAGGGCCGCGTCCTTCACCATCACCTACGAGGTGAAGGACGGCGACCACGTCTACGTCCGGGCCTCGACGGTGGTCGTCCCGTTCGACTTCGAGGCCGAGCGTCCGCGCCGGCTCACCGCGGAGGAGCGCGAGTTCCTGTCGGAGTACCGGGACGACGACCAGGAGGCCGACAAGGAGGCCGTCGCCGCATGACGGTGCTCCACCTCGCCGACGAGGGGGAGGCGGCGGACCTCGCGGCCTTCCTCTCCCGGCTGCTCCACTACGACCGCGGCGCGGCCGTGCGGCTGCAGGCGGCCGGCACCGCGCTCGCCGTCTTCGGCCGGCCACCGTCCTTCGAGGTGCTCGCCGTCCGCGCGGTCCGGCTGGCCAAACCGTACGAGCACGGCCTGGACGTCACGCTGGACGTGACCGTGTCGGCCGGTGAGCTGCTGGAGGCCGTCGACGAGAGCGCCGCCACGGCCGCCGTCCCCGCCGCCGTCACCGGTCCGCCGTGGGCCGGTGTGCTGCCGCCGCGCGGCGGCTGGCGGCCCGAGCCCGCGCTGCCCTCGCCGGACGCGCTGCGCGCGATGGTCGGCGCGGCCGTCGCCGAATTCCGGTCGCGTACCGAGGAATTGGCCGCCGACCTGCGGACGCGGGCCGAACTCGACCGGATCGGGCGGGAGATCTGGTCCCGGACGGTCGGCGACACCGGACTTCCCGTGCGGGCCGTGCACGCGGCCCAGTCGCTGGGTTTCCTGCGGCCTTCGACGGGTTCCGGAGACATCGCGCTGCTCTCGCGCGGCGCGTGGCTACGGCTGCGCACGCCGTACGGGTCGATCGCCGTACGGCGATCGGGCAGGCTGGGAATGCTCGACGTCAGCGTCCACTGACGTCCCGGAGACCCCGTACATCCCGGAGGCCCCGCACAGCAGGGAGTCCGCTGAATTCACGGTGGCCGTTGAATTCACGGTGGCCGTTGAAGTCACGGCGGCCCCTGACGGCATGGAGTCCGCTGACGTTCCGGGGACGACCGGACGGGGTCACTCCGGGGTGTTCACCATCGACGCGGCCGCGTACGTCAGGTAGTTCCACAGCGTGTGCTCGTGCTCCTCGGACAGGCCGAGCTCGTCGACCGCCTCGCGCATGTGCTTCAGCCAGGCGTCGTGGGCGGCCCGGTCCACGACGAAGGGCGCGTGCCGCATGCGCAGCCGGGGGTGGCCGCGATGCTCGCTGTACGTCGTCGGACCGCCCCAGTACTGCATGAGGAACAGCGCGAACCGCTCCTCGGCCGGACCGAGGTCCTCCTCCGGGTACATGGGCCGCAGGACCGGGTCCTCGGCGACTCCCTGATAGAAACGGTGGACCAGCCGGCGGAAGGTCTCCTCCCCGCCGACCTGCTCGTAGAAGGTCTGCTCCTGCAGCGTGCCGCGCCGAATCTCTTTCACGCCTCCCATGGTCTCAGACGCGAAGACGGAGGACTCAAGGCTTAGGACCACGCCCATCGGTCACCGGCCGCCGACACGCGCCCCTATCCGCAAGTTCGCCTCGGGGCGTGCGGCCCCGCACAGTGGAGGCATGGGTGAGCACGAACTCGGAGGGCTCGGCGGAAGGCTTGCGGACCTCGCCGCGGCAGAGCGGGCCGCGCTGGTGCGCGAGATCGACGCGAGCGGCGCCTTCGCCGCCGACCCGCGGTGGCGGGAGGCCTTCGCGACCGTCCCGCGCCACCTGTTCGTGCCCTACTACTACGTCAGCGGAGCCGGCGGCTACGAACGGCGCTGGTGCGAGAGTTCCGACCCGCGCAGCAGGCAACGCTGGCTGCGCGGCGCCTATGAGGACGTCCCGCTGGCCACCCGGCTCCGCGACGGCGTGCTGCTCTCCTCCAGCAGCCAGCCCTCCCTGATGGCGCTGATGCTGGCCGAACTGCGCGTCGAGGACGGCGCCCGGGTCCTGGAGATCGGCGCGGGCACCGGCTACAACGCGGCGCTGCTGTCGTACCGGCTCGGCGACGCGAACGTCACCACCGTCGACCTGGATCCGGAGATCACCGAGTCCGCGCGCAGGCATCTCGCCGACGCCGGGTACCGTCCGGCCGTCGTCACCGGCGACGGGGCGCGTGGTGTCCCCGAGCGCGCGCCCTTCGACCGGATCGTCGCGACCTGCACCCTGGCGTCGATCCCGTCCGCCTTGATCGCCCAGTGCGTGCCCGGCGCGCTCGTCCTGGCGCCGCTGGCCACCGGACTGATCGTCTTGACCGTACGGGACGCCGGACACGCCGAGGGGCGCTTCCTGCACACCCCCGCCTTCTTCGTGCCGCTGCGCGGGGCGGACCGGCCCGAGCCGGAACCGGTGGCCCTCGCGGGGGTCCCGCACCGGGCCAGGGAGAGCGACCTGTTCCGCTTCCTGCTGACCCTGACCCGGGGCGCCCTCGACCCGCAGGAGGCGTACGCGCTGTGGGAGCGCGAGGGCATGCCGGGACGGGAGCGCTACGGCATCACGGTCGCCCCCGGGCACGCGTGGGCCTGGCTCGACGAGCCGGAGGGGCCGTACGCGTGGCCCCTGCCGGGTTCGCCGGGCTCCGCCGCGACGCAGGCCTAGGTGTCCGCTTTGAAGCGACCGTGCTGGTCGCAGCCATCGAAGAATGGCTATGACCAGCACTTTCACAACGGGCCCCAGGCGGGACCTCGCTCAGCCGCGGCGGATCGTGATCGTCGTCCAGGCGCCGACGTGCACCTGGTCGCCGTCCTGGAGAGGCACCGGGACGAACGGCTGGATCGGTTCTTCCGAGCCGTTCACCGTGGTGCCGTTCGTCGAGTTCTGGTCGACGACGGCCCAGCCGCCGTCCGGCTGCTGCACCAGCACCGCGTGCTGGTGCGAGACGCCCGGGTCCTCCGGCGGCACCGACAGGTCTATGTCGGGGGTCTCGCCGGTGGAGTGACGACGGCGGCCGATGGTGATCTGGTTGCCGGTGAGCGTGCGCTGCTGCTCGGGCGAGTACGCGGGCAGGTTCAGTCCCGCGGCCTCGGGGCCGGAACGGTGCATCATCGCCATGAAGTACGCGCGGTCCGGGCCGATCGTCGCCGTCCAGGTCGTCGGCTGCTGCTGCTGCGGGAACGCCGGGCCGGGCGGGGGCGGAGCCTGCGTGGCGCCGGGCTGCGGATAGCCGTAGCCACCGCCGCCCTGGGCCGGGCCCGGGTTCCTGGGGTCGCCCTGGCCGGGGCCCGTGTGCGACGGCGGGGAGAGCACCCAGTCGTCGTCACCGCCGCCGAAGGGCCCGCCGCCGGGCTGTGGCCGGCCGGTCTCCTGCGGGAAGCCGGACGGGGCCGACGGACCGGACGGCTGGAAGGCCTGCAGAATGCCCTGACCGCCGGGACCACCACCCTGCCCGTAGCCGCCCTGACCGCCGGGACCGCCCTGTCCGCCGCGGCCGCCTTGCCCGCCCTGCCCGCCGGGACCCGGGAAGCCCGGGCCGGCGGTGGGGGTGGGACCGGGCGGCGGCGGGACCGGCCGCGAGGGGTCGCCGCCGAAGCCGGACGGGCCCCCGTGCCCGGGACCGCCCTGGCCGGGAGGACGGCCGCCGGGGCCGGACGGCTCGCGTCCGAAGGGGTCGGAGGACTGGCCGGGCTGCTCACGCCGGTAGGGGTCCGAGGGCGGCCCGGACGGCTCGCGGCCGAAGGGGTCGCCGGGCGGGCCGGGAGGACGGCCGCCGGGGCCGGAGGGCTCGCGTCCGAAGGGGCTGGCGCCCGGACCGGACGGCTCACGACCGTAGGCGCCCGGCGGGGGGCCGCCGGCCGTGCTGCCGGGTCCGCCCGGACCGGAGGGCTCGCGTCCGAACGGCGGCGGACCGCCGGCCGGACCGCCGGGGCCGCCCGGTCCCGAGGGGTCGCCGCCGAACGGCGGGATCGGCTCGGCGGGGCGGTTCACCTGGGACGGGCGTGAACCCTGGTAGTCGAAGGAGTCGCTGCCCCCGTAGGACGGAGGAGGCGGCTGGAACCGCCCGCCCTGGCCTCCGGGGCCCTGACCGCCCTGGCCTCCGGGGCCTTGACCTCCGGGGCCCTGACCCCCCGGGCCCGCACCCGGGCCGGAGGCCGGTGGGCGCGGGGCGGCCGGGGTGTACGAGGTCGCCGTGTTGGTGAGGAAGTTCCAGCGGCACTCCTCGCAGAACGGCGCACCGCCCTCGCGGGGCGTGCGGCACTGCGGGCAGAGCTCGGGCTCGTGCTGGGACACGGAGGACGGGTGACGTCCGCCGGGCTGACCGCCCTGGCCGGGCGGGGGCGGCGGGAAGCCGTAACCGCCGCCGGCGGGCGGG
>NZ_JAHHIU010000342.1 GCF_024539815.1 Streptomyces hayashii | reverse complement strand
GGCGGGGTGACCGGGGCGTACCGCACGGGCGGGCCCACGTCCGCGGGCATGCGGTCGGCCAGGAAGCCGTAGGCCCGCTTGAGCTCGGGGTCGTTCAGCGAGCGCCACCAGCGCTCGACGCCGTACCAGCCGGGAGCCGCCAGAGCGCCGCCGTGGTGGCCGACCGAGAGCCCGGCGGCGAGCACGGCGAACCGCAGCCGTTCCGCCAGCGGCCACCCGCCCAGCGAGGCCGCGACGAAGCTCGCTCCGAACACGTCGCCGGCCCCGGTCGCGTCCAGGACGTCCACGGCGAGCGCCGGGACCTCGGCGTACTCCCCGGTCACCTGGTCGACGGCGATCGCGCCCTCGGCGCCGCGGGTGACCACCGCGACGGGCACCAGTTCCGCGAGGGTGCCCAGCGCGGCGACCGCGGTGTCGGTGCGGGTGTACGCCATGGCTTCGGTCTCGTTGGGGAGGAAGGCGTGGCACAGGGAGAGCTGTTCCAGCAGGTCGGCGGACCATTTACCGCTGGGGTCCCAGCCGACGTCGGCGTAGATCTGCGTACCGTTCGCGGCCGCCTTGGCGAGCCACCCGGGAGGTTCGGCCTCCAGGTGCACGAGGGCGGTGCGCGCCTCGGGCGGGTCGCCCATCAGGACGTCCTGCGGGTACGGCGGTTCCTGTCCGTGGGTGACGAGGGCCCGGTCGTGGACGGGGGTCCCCCCGTTCGAGCGAGGGCCGGGGCGGGGGAGGGCGAGGGCGACGGTGACCGGGGTGGGCCAGCCCGGCGCCGTGCGGGAGAGGGAGAGGTCCACGCCCTCCTGGCCGGCGAGGACCTCGTGGCAGTGGGCGCCGTAGAAGTCGTCGCCGAAGACGGTGGCCAGACAGGTGCGCAGGCCGAAGCGGGAGGCGGCCACCGCGAGGTTGGCGATGCCGCCGGGGCCGCAGCCCATGCCCGCCGTCCAGATCTCCTCGCCGGGCGTCGGCGGTCCGCCGAGCCCCGTGAGGACGAGGTCGTAGAAGAGCAGCCCGGTGAGCAGCACCTCGGGCCGGTCGTCGTCCACCGCGCATCCTCTCGTCGGAAGAATCGACGGAGCCCGTCACGTCGGAGGAGCTCGTCAAAACTCTTCAATTCGTGACCGGAATCGTGCGCCCGTCGGCGAGATTGGTCAATACCTCAGCAGAAGTGAGCATAGATTTGATTGAAGATGACGAGTAGTGTTCATGTCGTGCTGGCAGAACGACGACATCAACTCATCCTGCGGGCCCTGCGCTCCGGTGGTCCCGCGGCCGTGACCGATCTCTCCGAGCAGCTGGGTGTGAGCCCCGCCACGATCAGGCGCGACCTGCTCAAACTCGAAGAGGACGGCCTGCTCACCCGGGTGCACGGCGGCGCCGTCGCGGAGGAGGGCGACCAGCCCTTCGCCGAGGTCGCCGAGGTGCGCGTGGCCCAGAAGGACGCGATAGCGGCCCGGGCCGCGGCGATGGTCGCGGACGGCCAGTCGGTGCTCCTCGACATCGGCACCACCGCCTACCGTCTGGCCCGGCAGCTGCACGGCCGCCGGCTCACGGTGATCACCAGCAACCTGGTGGTCTACGAGGAACTCGCCGACGACGAGGGAATCGAGCTGGTGCTGCTCGGCGGGATGGTCCGCCGCGAGTACCGCTCCCTGGTCGGCTTCCTCACCGAGGACAACCTGCGCCAGCTGCACGCCGACTGGCTCTTCCTCGGCACCAGCGGAGTGCGGCCGGGCGGCCAGGTGATGGACACGACGGTCGTCGAGGTGCCGGTGAAGCGGGCCATGATCAAGGCAGGTGACAAGGTCGTCCTGCTCGCCGACTCGGCGAAGTTCCCGGGTACCGGAATGGCGAAGGTCTGCGGTCCCGAGGACCTGGACGTGGTGGTGACGGACACGCCGGTCGATCCGGCGACCCGGTCCTCCTTCGAGGAAGCGGGCGTCGAGGTGGTCGTGGCAGGAAAGGTGCAAGCGTGAAACTGACGATTCTCGGCGGCGGCGGATTCCGGGTGCCGCTCGTGTACGGGGCGCTGCTGGCGGACCGCGGCGAGGGCCGGGTCACGCAGGTCGTCCTGCACGATCTGGACGGCAGCCGGCTGAACGCGGTCGCCCGCGTGCTGGACGAGCAGGCGGCCGCCGTCCCCGACGCCCCCGAGGTCACGGCGACCACCGATCTCGACGAGGCACTGCGCGGCGCCGACTTCGTCTTCTCCGCGATCCGGGTCGGCGGCCTCGAAGGCCGTGCGAACGACGAGCGGGTGGCCCTGGCCGAGGGCGTCCTCGGCCAGGAGACCGTCGGCGCCGGCGGCATCGCCTACGGCCTACGGACCGTGCCCGTCGCCGTCGACATCGCCCGGCGGGTGGCCCGACTGGCCCCCGACGCCTGGGTCATCAACTTCACCAACCCGGCCGGTCTCGTCACCGAGGCCATGTCCCGCCACCTGGGCGACCGCGTGATCGGCATCTGCGACTCCCCGGTCGGCCTCGGCCGCCGCATCGCCCGCGTGCTCGGCGCGGACCCGAAGGAGGCGTGGATCGACTACGTCGGTCTGAACCACCTCGGCTGGGTGCGAGGTCTGCGGATCGCCGGCCGCGACGAGCTGCCGCGGCTGCTCGCCGACCCCGACCTGCTCGGCTCCTTCGAGGAGGGCAAGCTCTTCGGCGTGGACTGGTTGCAGTCCCTCGGCGCGATCCCCAACGAGTACCTGCACTACTACTACTTCAACCGGGAAGCCGTACGCGCCTACCAGCAGGTCGAGAAGACCCGCGGCGCCTTCCTGGCCGATCAGCAGGCCCGCTTCTACGAGGAGATGAAGCGCCCCGGCGCGGCGGCCCTGACCGCCTGGGACCGCACCCGCGCCGAACGCGAGGCGACGTACATGGCCGAGAACCGGGAGAGCGCCGGCGCGGGCGAACGCGACGCCGACGACCTCTCCGGCGGCTACGAGAAGGTCGCCCTCGCCCTGATGCGGGCCATCGCCCGCGACGAGCGCACGACGCTGATCCTGAACGTGCGCAACCAGGGCACCCTCTCGGTGCTCGACACGGACGCCGTCATCGAGGTGCCGTGCCTGGTCGACGCCAACGGCGCGCATCCGGTCTCCGTGGCCCCGCTGCCCGAGCACGCCACCGGGCTGGTCTGCGCGGTCAAGGGCGTCGAGCGCGAGGTGCTCGCCGCCGCCGGGTCCGGCTCGCGCGCGACGGCCGTGAAGGCGTTCGCGCTGCACCCCCTGGTCGACTCGGTGAACGTGGCCCGCCGGCTGGTGGAGGGCTACACCGACGTCCATCCCGGGCTGGCGTACCTTAGGTAGACATCGCGGAGAAAGCGCTTTCCCCGCGGTTTCCGCCAGGCATCCGGTCCCCGGCCTGCCTGGCGCCCGGCCCCCGGGCCTCCCCGCACCTCGTGGTCCCTCACTGGAGATTCCCCATGCATGACGAACGCCGCCGCATCGAGGAGCGCGTCGAGCGCGTCCACTGCCAGCGCGTCAAGCCCGCGATCTACGCGGCGACCGTTCCCTTCGAGGTCCAGGCCTGGCAGGCGCCGGGGGAGCCCGTGCCGTTCGCGGAGGCCGCGGCCGCCGCCTACGAGCCCTTCGCGATGGACACCCCGTGGGGTCCGCCCTGGGGCACCACCTGGTTCCGGATGCGCGGACAGGTGCCCGCCGAGTGGGCCGGGCGGCGCGTCGAGGCGGTCATCGACCTCGGCTTCGTGGGCGACTGGCCCGGCAACCAGGCCGAGGCCCTCGTCCACCTCACCGACGGGACGCCGCTCAAGGCGGTCAACCCGCTCAACCAGTACGTGCCCGTCGGCAACCCGGCGCAGGGCGGGGAGAGCATCGACTACCTCGTCGAGGCTGCCTCCAACCCGGACATCCTGGCGGGCGACTTCGCCGCGCCGACCCTGCTGGGCGACGTCCTGACCGCGGGCGACCGTCCGCTCTACACCTTCCGCCGCGCCGACCTCGCCGTCCTCGACGAGGAGGTCTGGCACCTCGACCTGGATCTCCAGGTGCTGCGCGAGCTGATGGTCCACCTCGGCGAGCACGAGCCGCGCCGCCACGAGATCATGCACGCCCTGGACCGGGCCATGGACGCCCTCGACCTGGACGACGTCTCCGGCAGCGCCGCCGCCGTGCGCGAGGTGCTCGCCCCCGTCCTGGCCCGCCCCGCCCACGCCAGCGCCCACACCATCTCCGGCGTCGGGCACGCGCACATCGACTCCGCCTGGCTGTGGCCGATCCGCGAGACCAAGCGCAAGACCTCCCGCACCTTCTCCAACGTCACCGCGCTCGCCGACGAGTACGACGACTTCATCTTCGCCTGCTCGCAGGCCCAGCAGTACGAGTGGGTGCGGGACAACTACCCGCAGGTGTGGGCGCGGATCCAGGAGTCGGTGAAGAAGGGGCAGTGGGCGCCGGTCGGCGGCATGTGGGTCGAGTCCGACGGCAACCTGCCCGGCGGCGAGGCCATCGCCCGCCAACTGGTGCACGGCAAACGGTTCTTCATCGAGCACTTCGGCATCGAGACCAAGGGCGTCTGGCTGCCGGACTCCTTCGGCTACAACGCCGCCTACCCGCAGCTCGCCAAGCTCGCCGGCAACGAGTGGTTCCTCACCCAGAAGATCTCCTGGAACCAGACCAACAAGTTCCCCCACCACACGTTCTGGTGGGAGGGCATCGACGGCACCCGCATCTTCACGCACTTCCCGCCCATCGACACCTACAACGCCCGCTTCAGCGGCGTGGAGATGGACCGCGCGGTGCGCAACTACTCCGAGAAGGGCGGCGGCACCATGTCGCTGGCCCCCTTCGGCTGGGGCGACGGCGGCGGCGGCCCCACCCGCGAGATCATGGAACGGGCGCGCCGGCTGGCCGATCTGGAAGGCTCGCCCAAGGTCGTCGTCGAGCACCCCGACGCGTTCTTCGCCAAGGCCCGCGCCGAGTACCCGGACGCGCCCGTCTGGGTCGGCGAGCTCTACCTGGAACTGCACCGCGCCACCTACACCACCCAGGCCCGCACCAAGCAGGGCAACCGGCGCAGTGAACACAAGCTGCGCGAGGCCGAGTTGTGGGCGACGACGGCCGCGCTGCACGCACCGGACTACGCCTACCCGTACGAGAAGCTGGACCGGCTGTGGAAGACGGTGCTGCTGCACCAGTTCCACGACATCCTGCCCGGCTCCTCCATCGCCTGGGTGCACCGGGAGGCCGAGGCCGAATACGCCCGTGTCGCCGAGGAGCTGGAGACGCTGACCGCCGAGGCGGTCGCCGCGCTGGGCGCCGGCCCGCCGGGCGAGCGGCAGCCGGACGCGGCGCTGCGGGTGTTCAACACCAGTCCCTACGCCCGTGCCGAGGTGGTGCGCACGCCGCAGGGCCGCCCGGTGTTCGTCGAGACGCCCGCGAACGGCAGCGCGCCGCTGACCGGGGCGCGGCCGCCGCAGCCGGTGACGGTCTCCGGCCGGGTGCTCGACAACGGGCTGGTCCGGGTGGAGGTCGCCGACGACGGCACCCTGTCGTCCGTGTACGACCTGCGCGCGGACCGCGAGGTGCTCGCCGACGCGGGCAACCTGCTGCGGCTGCACACCGACCTCCCCAACTACTGGGACGCCTGGGACATCGACAAGCACTACCAGAACCGTTACACCGACCTGCTGGAGCCGGACGCGGTGACGGTCGTCGAGGACGACCCGCTGGTCGGGGCCATCCGCGTCACGCGCTCCTTCGGCAAGGGCTCGACGCTCGTCCAGACGATCACCGTGCGGGCGGGCAGCCCGCGCGTCGACTTCGAGACCGACATCGACTGGCACGAGGCGGAGAAGCTCCTCAAGGCGGCCTTCCCGGTGGACATCCGGGCGCCGCACTCCTCCGCCGAGATCCAGTTCGGCCACGTCCAGCGCCCCACCCACACCAACACCAGTTGGGAGGCGGCCCGGTTCGAGGTCTCCGGCCACCGCTGGGTGCACATCGCCGAGCCCGGCTACGGCGTCGCCGTCGTCAACGACTCCACCTACGGCCACGACGTCTCCCGCACCGTCCGCGAGGACGGCGGCACCACCACCACCGTCCGCCTCAGCCTGGTGCGCGCCCCGCGCATCCCGGACCCCGAGGCCGACCAGGGCCGGCACCGCTTCGCCTACGCGCTGCTGCCCGGCGCGAGCATCGAGGACGCGGTCGCCGAGGGCTACGCCCTCAACCTCCCGCTGCGCGTGGCGGACGCGGCCGACGCACCCGGCCCGATCGTCTCCGTGGACGGCGACGGCATCACCGTCGAGGCGGTCAAGCTCGCCGACGACGCGTCCGGCGACGTCGTCGTACGGCTCTACGAGTCGCGCGGCGGCCGGGCCACGGGCGCCCTGCGCGCGGGCTTCCCGCTCGCGGGAGCCCAGGTCACCGATCTGCTGGAGCGGCCGCTGGAGCCGGCCACCGTCGACCGGGACGGCGCGGTCGCCGTCTCCCTGCGCCCCTTCCAGATCCTGACGCTCCGTCTGGAGCGCGCCGTGTCCGGCCGCTGACGCCGTGCCCGGCGGGGCGGGCGGGACTCGGCGTCCCGTCCGCCCCGGATCCGCCCGGCCGTCGTGGCGGCCGGGCGGCAAGCATTCGGGTCGGCCGGTCGCTCCCCGTGACAGCGGCCGACCGACCCGATCCCCCGTTCCCCCGGGAATCCCCCGTCGATTCCCGTTC
>NZ_JAHHIU010000341.1 GCF_024539815.1 Streptomyces hayashii | reverse complement strand
CGCCCCTGGCCCCCGCGCCGTCCCCGCCCCGTGCCGTTCCCGGTCCGTTCGGCGTCACCGTGCCGCTCAGGCCATCCGCGGTGTCGAGGCGTGCCGTTCGAGGAACGTCGAGACGCCGCCGGCGCGGCGGTGCGGCAGCAGCACCCTCGCCGTCCCCGCCAGCATGGTCTGGATCCGGGACGACTGGACCTGGTCCAGCAGGTCCAGGACCCGCATCCCGGCGACCGCGGCCTCGTCGGGCCGGCCCCCGCGCGCGAGGTCGTCGGCGAACTCGGCCGTGTACAGGGCGATGTTGCGGGTGAAGTGCGGGTCCTGAAGCTCTGCCGCCCGCCCGGCGTGCCGGGCCGCGCGCGGCCACTCGCCCAGGGTGGACCAGCACTGCGCGGTGAGCCCTTCGAGCTCGGCCTCGCCGTAGAAGCTCATCCACTCGGGGTCGTGGTCGCACGGGCCCCGGTCGTAGAGGGCCTGCGCGCGCACCAGGGCCCCTTCGCAGCCGGTCCGGTCGGCGAGCCCGGCCCAGCCGCCCGCCTCGCGCAGCGCGAGCAGGGACATCAGGCGGGGCGAGCCCAGCGGGCGGGCGACGCGCTGCGCGGCCTGGGCGGCCCGCACGGCCTCGCGGGGACGGCCGGCGTCGCGCGCGAGGAACGCGGTGTTGCAGAAGGCGTGCGCCTCCAGCGCCGGATCCCCGGTCATTCTCGCGGTCGCCAGGGCCTCCGCGTAGTGCGAGCGGGCGTCGTCGAAGCGGCCCGAGTCGTGCGCGAGCCAGCCCACGGAGATGGCGAGCTCCCCGGCCCCCGAGTGGAGCCGGTCGGCCGTCGTCTGACGGGTGGTCCCGGCGTCCAGCAGCGCGTAGGCGGCGCGCAGCGGAGCGGCCGCGCGCCGGTAGAGGCCGTCGGCCCCGTGCCGGTCGTCCAGCAGCCGGATCCTGCGGACCGCTTCTTCGAGCGCGCCCGCCTCGCTCGTCCCCGCGCGGCGCACGGGACGGGCGGCGCCGGACGCGTCGTGGGCGAACCCGAAGGGGCTCAGGGTGGCGGCGGCCATCGTGGCGCCTCCGCCGGTCATGAATGCGCGACGCAGCACGTCGCTCTCCTCGTGGTCGTGGTGCGTGTCGTACGGGTTCTGCGTGTCATACGGCTCGTGCGCTCCACCCGTCTCACCCGTGTCCTGCTCGTCACTCGTGGTGCGCGCCGGCCGGAGGAAGTGCGCGCGGGGCGCTTCCTCGGCGGTGCGCGCCCCTCGGCCGCGAACGGTCGAGCGTGGTGCGAAGCCCAGATCGGTGAGCGTGCGGCCGGGGAACATGTGCAGGAACACCCGCTCGTACGCGTAGTTGGGGCAGCGGATCTCACCGGCCTCGACCCGCCCGATGTAGCGCGCGTCGCAGCTGACCCGCTCGCCGATCTCGCGCGCGGCCCGCCGCACGAGTGCGGCGAACTCGGCCGGTGAACGCTGTCCGCGCAGTCGGCGGAAAGCGAGGTTGGGCCGTGGTGGCCGGTCGGGCCGAGGTGGGGTCACCGTTGACGACGCCATGGCCGGGTCCTCTCGTGCGAACCGTCGAACCATGCCGGAGCAGGGGTGACGTGTCCGTGTGGCACCCTTGTTCCCGGCGGGCAAGAACGTACCTGCTGTGATCGGGCCGTCACGCGGTGTTTGGCTACAAACCGGATATCTCATCCGCGATCTGCCATGAACTGCCATCCTTTGCGGCGGACTTCCGCCGTAGCCCTTGACGCCGTGCGGCGTTGAACCTTGTGGACTACAGGCGGGCTGCGCGGTGGAGGCCGGGATGGAGACCAGCCAGAGCAACGATCCTTGTACGTCGTCGGTGGCGGCGTGCGACCTAGTGACGGTGCCCACCCGTCAGGGGTTGGAGGCGGTCGACATTCTGCGAAGGGCGTCGTCGGGGGACGGGATGGGAGCCGTCCTGCACGACGACGGCGACGACACCCTGGGCTTCGTGGTGCCGGCCGGCACGGCGGCGGCCTGGGACGTGCCGGGCAGCACCTGCACCGGGACCGACGGCCGCGGGCTGAGACTCGCCCCCGAGCCTCCGCCCCGGGGCTCGGACTGGCTGGTGCCGCCCGGTGAGGCGGACCTCGCGACGGATCCGGCGGTCCTGCGCCGGGCGCTGGGCGAGGCGGCCCGGCTGATCGAGGCGGCGGACAGCTGCCGGTGACGGCCCCCGTCGCCGCGTGACGCCAGGGCCCTGCGCGGGCCCGCGCGAACGGGTCGGCGGCCCGCGCGCACGGGCCGGACGCGCTCCCGGCTCGCCGCCCTCCCCACCCGGAACGGCGGCGCACGCGCGTGTGCCGGACTCCGGCGCCGGCCGGGCGCCCGGGCAGCGTCCTCGGCCTGCGAAAATGCTGTCATGGCAAAGTCCAGGAACACCCGGCGCGGGCGGGACGCCGACGCCGCCGTCGTCGAGACCGTCGACGGCGGACTCGCCCAGCTCGTGCCCGACCGGGACCGGCCGCGGGCCTGGACGCTGCTCATCGACGGAGCCCCCCAGTCGCACGTCGATCTCGACGACCCGTCCTACCTCTCCTTCGAGTACCAGCGGCGTCTGGGCCATGTCATCGACCTCGCCTCCCCGCCCGGCAGGCCCCTGCGGGTCGTGCACCTCGGCGGCGGCGCCCTCACGCTCGCGCGGTACGTCGCCGCCACCCGCCCCCGCTCCACCCAGCAGGTCGTCGAACGCGACGCCGCGCTCGTGGAACTGGTCCGCCGCGAGCTGCCGTTGGACCCGGCGGCCAGGATCAGGGTCCGGTCCGCCGACGCCCGGGAGGGACTCGCCAAGGTGCCGGACGGCTGGGCCGACCTGGTCCTGGCCGATGTGTTCAGCGGGGCCCGCACGCCCGCCCACCTCACCTCGACCGAGTTCCTCGACGAGGTCCGCAGGGCGCTGAAGCCCGGCGGGTGCTACGCCGCCAACATCGCCGACGGCCCGCCGCTCACCCACCTGCGCGGCCAGATCGCCACCGCGGCCGCGCGCTTCCCGGATCTCGCGCTGGTCGCCGACCCGACCGTGCTGCGGGGCAAACGATTCGGCAACGCGGTGCTCGTCGCCTCCGACCTGCCCCTGCCGGTCGCCGAACTGACCCGCCGGGCCGCCTCCGATCCGCACCCCGGCCGGGTCGAACACGGCCGCGCGCTCACCGACTTCACCGGCGGTGCGGCCCCGGTCGACGACGCGACGGCGGTCGCCTCACCGGCGCCCCCGCCCTCCGTGTTCCGCTAGCGGGCCCCCGCCGGTGGCCGGTCCGCGGTCAGTACGTGCCGATCTCCACCCGGGGCGGCCCGTCGTGCCAGGTGCAGAAGACCGACACCCGGTCCGCTCCGGAGGCGAACTCCACCCGGATCCACGACTCCGTCTTCCACACCTGCATCGACCAGCCCGCGCCCGGGGTGGCCGAGACGAGCGTCGCCGAGGTCCGGCCGAGGTCGAAGACGGCCCGGCCGCCGTCGGTGTCGTAGCTCTTGACGGTGCTCCCGGCCGTCGCGGAGGAGACCGGGGAGGGGCCGGTCGTCGCCGTCCTCGAAGGAGCCGGCGCGGCGGGCGTCGGACCGGGACGCGGGGTCGGGCTCGCCGGCGGGGTGGGGCGGCTTGTCGAGGGGGCGCGGGGTCCCGGCTCCCGTGCGGAGGCGTCCGCCGCGGTGAGCGGCAGGGCCCGCGGCGGGTCGTGGACCGTGCCCGCCATCACCGTGTGGACG
This sequence comes from Streptomyces hayashii, assembly GCF_024539815.1. Lineage (GTDB taxonomy): Bacteria > Actinomycetota > Actinomycetes > Streptomycetales > Streptomycetaceae > Streptomyces > Streptomyces hayashii. The sequence continues at coordinate 2,971 of NZ_JAHHIU010000341.1, read as the reverse complement.
CCCCACCACGACAGCGTGACCGCCGCGCCGGTGGCGAGCGACCAGGCCAGTACGTGTACGAGTCCTCTGCGCATCGCGGGCCATCTTGCCCCAACCGCCTCACCCGTGTCGCACGGATGTGCCCACGATCCGGTGCGGCGCCTCACCGTTCGTCCACAGGAGCCGAGTTGTCCACAGGCCCGGATGGCGCTCGCCGGCATGGCGTAGGTTGCGGCGCATGGCAAGTGTGCTCGTGGTCGAGGACGACCAGTTCGTGCGTTCGGCGCTCATCCGGCAGCTGACCGACGCCTCGCACACCGTGCGCAGCGTGGGCACGGCGTTGGAGGCGCTGCGCGAGGTCGCCCATTTCCGCTTCGACGTGGTCGTGCTCGATCTCGGCCTGCCCGACCTGGACGGCTCCGAGGCCCTGAAGATGCTGCGCGGCATCACGGACGTCCCGGTCATCATCGCCACCGCGCGCGACGACGAGGCGGAGATCGTCCGGTTGCTGAACGCGGGCGCGGACGACTATCTGACGAAGCCGTTCTCGGTGGAGCATCTGTCGGCGAGGATGGCGGCCGTGCTGCGGCGGGTCCGGTCCGGCGCGGGGGAGGCCGCGCCGTCCAGCGTCCTGCGCGTCGGCGGCCTGGCCGTCGACCCGCTGCGCCGGCAGGCCGAGCTGGACGGCGTGCGACTCGACCTCACCCGCCGCGAGTTCGACCTGCTCGCCTTCCTCGCGGCCCGGCCGGGTGTCGTCGTCCCGCGTCGTGAACTGCTCGCCGAGGTGTGGCAGCAGTCCTACGGCGACGACCAGACCATCGACGTCCATCTGTCCTGGCTGCGGCGGAAACTGGGCGAGACGGCGGCGAGCCCGCGCTATCTGCACACCCTGCGGGGCGTCGGGGTGAAGCTCGAACCGCCGGGGCAAGGGGGGTCGGCGCTGTGAGATGGGCTCTGGTCAAGGTCTGCCTGGCGGTCACCACCATGGTCGTGGTGGCCTTCGCCGTCCCGCTCGGTCTGGTCGTCAAGGAGATGGCCCGCGACCGCGCGTTCTCCAACGCGGAGCGGGAGGCCGCGGTCGTGGTGCCGGCCCTGTCCATCACCACCGACCGCGACCAGTTGGAGCGGGTGGTGGCCGCCGCGGGCTCCGACGACGGCATGGCCGTGCACCTGCCGGCGGGCGACGGCCGGCCGGCCGTGGACCTGGGCCGGCAGCGGGCCGCGGCCTCGGACGTCGCGGCCGTGCGGAAGCTGGGCCGCGCCTCCACCACGGACGTCCCGGGCGGGTCCGCGCTGCTCCAGCCCGTCGCGCTGAGCCTGGGCACCGTGGTGATCGAGGTGTACGTCCCCGAGTCCGAGACGAGCAACGGCGTCGGCACGGCCTGGGCGGTGCTGGCGGCGGTCGGCGTCGCGCTGGTCGTCGGCTCCGTCGCGGTCGCCGACCGGCTGGGCGTGCGGATGGTGCAGCCGGCCAGGCGGCTGGTCGAGGGCGCGCACGAACTGGGGGAGGGCAAGCTCGGCGCGAGGGTGCCGGAGGAGGGACCGAACGAACTGCGCCTGGCCGCGGTCGCGTTCAACTCGATGGCCGACCAGGTGGTGCAACTCATGGCGAACGAGAGGGAGTTGGCGGCCGACCTGTCTCATCGCCTGCGTACCCCCCTCACCGTCCTGCGGCTCAACGCGGCCTCCCTCGGCGACTCCCCGGCAGCCGAGCAGACCCGCACGGCGGTCGCCCAGTTGGAGCGCGAGGTCGACACGATCATCCGCACCGCCCGGGAGGCGAAACCGCAGACGGCGGCCCCGGGTCCCGGCGGCGGGTGCGACGCGGCCGAAGTGGTGCGCGAGCGGATGGCGTTCTGGTCGGCGCTGGCCGAGGACGAGGGCCGCAAGGTGCGCACGGCCGGCGTCGACCGGCCGGTGCGCATACCCGTGGCCCGCACCGACCTGTCCGCCGCCCTCGACGCCCTCCTGGGCAACGTCTTCCGGCACACCCCGCAGGGCACGGCGTTCGCGGTCGACGTCCACAACGGCGACGACGCGGTGATCGTCCTCGTCTCGGACGCGGGCCCCGGCATACCCGACCCCGAGACGGCGATGGCCCGTGGCCGCGGCTCCGGCACGGCCGGCTCCACCGGCCTCGGCCTGGACATCGTCCGCCGCCTCGCGGAATCGACCGGCGGAGACGTTCGCATCGGCTCCTCGGTGCTGGGCGGCGCAGAGGTCCGCCTCTGGATACAGCTGGACGGCCGTGAACCGGTGCGCAGGGGTCACCGGGGCTCCGTCCGACGCCGCAGACGCCAGGCGGTCGGGTGATCAGAGGGCAACAGGTCTCGACCTTTAACCCGCCCCGATGCCTTCCTTAAGCGCGCCCTAAGATCCTCGACTCCCGTCCCCATCAGGCCTTTTGTCCCTTTCACGGTCGCTAGCGTGCTGCCGCACCCCACCTCCGGGAACCTCCCGTGAACAGTGAAGGCAGGCACGTCATGAGCACGCACCGGCGCAAGGTCAGCGGCAGGAACAAGGTCATCGGGGGCGCGGTCGCCGCGGCCGTGGCGGGCGGCGGGGTCGCGCTGGTCACCGGCACCGCGCACGCGGCCGGGGTCGGGGCCGCGTACACCAGGACCAGTGACTGGTCGACGGGCTACACCGCCCAGTACGTGGTGACCAACGACAGCGGCGGGGCCGAGGCGGACTGGAAGCTGGAGTTCGATCTGCCGGCCGGGGCGAGACTCGGTTCGCTGTGGAACGGGACGTCGAGCGTGGCCGGGCGGCACGTCACGGTGACGCCACCGAAGTGGGACGTCGACGGGCTCGCCGCCGGGGAGTCCGTCACCGTCGGATTCGTGGTCGAGGGGACCGGGGACCCGGTCGGCTGTCTCGTGGACGGGGCCAGGTGCTCGGCCGACGGCGGGACGACCCCCGAGCCGAGCGGGCGGCCGACGCGGTCCACCGCACCCACGGCCTCGCCCACGCCCGCCGCCACGTCCACCGC
>NZ_JAHHIU010000340.1 GCF_024539815.1 Streptomyces hayashii | reverse complement strand
TGGGCGCCACCGCGGACTGGCTCATACCGGTCTGGCCGGCCGACGCCATGTCCGACCAGTTCGTGAAGGGACTGAACCTCATCGAGCCGTAGGACGATCCCGACACGTTCGACGCGTAGACCAAGTGCTTGCCGTTGTAGACCACGTTGGTGAAGTCCTTGAGCGAGACCCACCCGTTCGCCGGCTGCGCCAACACGCCTGTCGACGACCATCGGTAGGACGACGGGAGGGCGCACGCCCGGGTGGTGGCCGCCTGTGCCGGGTTGGCGACGAGCGAAGCCGCCAAGGAGGTCAGGGCCGCGACCCCGGCGGCGAGCACCACGGACAGACGCTTGCGGCTGAAACTTGCTCTGCGCATGACGACCTCATTCTTGAGTGAGCGGTCCCGGGCGACCCCGTCACAGGCTGTCCGGGCTGTCGGTGTGTTGCGGTTCGCAGCGGTTCCTGAGCAGCGGGCGCGCCTCTTGCGGCTCGGCCGTCTCGGTGGGCGTGACCCGGACCGTGCCCTGCCGACGAGTGGAGTAACTCCGATTCACGTCCGCGATATCGAACAAAGGGCGAAGCGTCGAGCAACTGGATGATAGGAGGCCAGTCGGCGGCGTCAATACCTCTCGCAAGATTCGCCATTGCTGGCGAAACATTTCGGCGCACTTCCCCGGCCGGAGTACGAGCGCCAGGCCCACGGAGCGGCCGCCCGGGCAGCCGACAGAGCGGCGGATCGAGCACATGGACGGCCCTGCGGATCCAGGAGCCGCACCGACCGGCGAGATCGCCGACCCGTCTCGCCCGCAACTTGCGCGTGAACGCGCGCACGTTGCGGGCCACCGCACGACCCGTCCGACACGGACGGACGACGATGGCGACCCGACCGCGGCTCGGCCACCGTCACCGTTCAGGCCGGAAGCTGATCGACGAAATCAGCCGCCCTATCCAGGCCGTCACCCAAGGGTGCGCACAGCTCCGTTGGGACCAATCGACGGCGACGACCCGGGCCTGAACAGCAGTAAGTTCCGGATAAGACGGATGCACGCCTTTGAGGAGCCCACATCCGAGGACCCCTGAAGTCGCTCCACATGAATACGACTCATTGCGTGCTGAGGTACGATGTGCGGCGCTCCACAGCGAGCAGTCGCTCTCGTCGCAGCCAGCCCGGAGGCAGGACAGATGAACCACATCCCCGCGACAGAAGCGGCCTTGCCTGCGCCCGCCACTCCCGCTGCGGCCGCGGCGGCGGACGGCCCGGACGAGGAGCGGCGTGACTACCGTCCCGGTTACGAAATCGTGGCCGAGCGGATCCTCGAATACATCGCCGACGCGCGTCTGGTGGCAGGCGATCGGCTGCCCACGGAGATCGACCTGGCCCAGCATCTCGACACCAGCAGGGCGGTGGTGCGGGAGGCCGTGAAGATCCTTTCCGCGCTCGGCCGGGTCAGGGCGCACAAGGGGCGCGGACTGTTCGTCGCGGACGACGAGGGCATGCTCACCACCAGCCGCTGGGGCGGCTTCTTCCGCCCCGTCGACCTCGATCACGTGCTCATGCTGTTCGAGTTCCGCAGGGTCCAGGAGATGGCCGCCAGCAGCCTGGCCGCCACCCGGGCCACGCCCGCCGAACTGCGGACCATCGAGGTGGCCATGCAGAACTGCCGGCACGGGTTCGCCCATGGTCAGGTCGAGGTGTTCAACCAGGCGGACGAGGAGTTCCACGTGGGCGTCGCCGTGGCCTCGCACAACACCTTCCTCGTGAGCACCGTGCGCGACGCGCGACGACTCCAGCGGCAGTCCAGCGCCATCGGCATCCACGACGTGCTCAGCGAGGGCACCGCGGCCGCGGTCGAGGAGCACGAGGCGATCTACCGGGCCATCCGTGACGGCAGGCCCGACGCGGCGGCCAGGGCCACGGCGGAGCATCTCGACAGGACGCTGGAGGACTACCGCCGGGAGATCCAGCGACGCCTGTTCGGGTAGCGGGTCTCCCCCGGTCAGGCGCTGGCGCGCGTGACCAGCGCGGTCGGCAGGATCAGCGGGGTGGGGTCCTGTCCGTTGACGAGCGCGACCAGCATGCGCGCCATCTCCCGCCCGAGCGCCGCTATGGGCTGATGGACGGTGGTGAGCGGCGGATCGGTGATGCGGGCGATCGCCAGGTCGTCGAAACCGACCACGGCGACGTCGGCGGGGACCAGCCGGCCGGCCTCGCGCAAGGTGCGCAGCGCCCCCGCCGCCATGTTGTCGTTGGCGGCGAACACCCCGTCCACATCAGGGTGGTCGGCCAGCAGCGCGGTCATGGCGGCGGCTCCGCTGGGCTCGGTGAAGTCCCCCTCGCACGGGGGGAACGGATCGAGACCGGCCGCCAGCACGGCATCGCGGTAGCCGCGGTACCGGGCGCGCCCGGCCTCGGTGTCCAGACGTCCGCAGATCGCGGCGACACGTGTCCGGCCGCGTGAGAGCAGGTACTCGGTCGCCTCGCGTGCGCCGCCGACGTTGTCGACGTCCACGTACCACCGCGGAACCGGACCGACGGGGCGTCCGCCGAACACCACGGGCATCTCCGCCTCCTGGGCCGTCCGTGCCAGCGGATCGTGCTCGCGCAGCGCCATCAGCATGACGCCGTCGGCGCCCTTGGACCGGAACAGCTCCTCCACCCGCCTGCGCCCCCGGTCGGAGGCGGCCAGGCACAGCATCAGATGCAGGTCGGCCTCCTCCAGCGCGGCCGAGGCCCCCACGATCACCTGGGCGAAGAACGGGTCCGCGAAGATCGACGGATCCTCTCCCGAGACGACCAGGGCGGCCGCTCCCGTCTGACGGGTGGCGAGGGCCCGGGCGCTCGGGTTGGGCACGTATCCGAGCTGCCGGACGGCCCGCTCGACCGCCTCGCGTTTGGCGCGGCTGACGTGCGGAGCGTTGTTGAGGACGCGTGAGGCCACGGAGCGGGAGACGCCGGCGAGTTCGGCCACCTCGTCGAGCTTCGGCTGCCGGCGAGGCGCGGCTTCTGCCATGGACCATGTGCCTTCCGTCGCGACCGAGGGAGCCCGGAAAACTGGAAGCGCTTCCAGTTCAGCCGAACTCTAGAGTGCCGTCCGCGCCCCCGTGAAGACCTGCCGAGGCCCGAGCGCCGCCCCTCGGCGAACCCTGGTGAGCCATAGTGATCCGCCGTGATCCGCCGTGATCCGCCGTGATCCACCGATGGTCCCGCCGCGCATATACGGCGCATATGTAGCGGATATGCGGCGCATATCCGGCGATGCGTGCGGGTCGGGAGTGGGCCGCCGGGGCGGATCTCGCACGGGTGCTTGACAGTTCCGACGCCTCGCCACACGATACCGACCACACCCCGAGGCCCCTCCGCGCTGTTGGGACCGCTTCCAGTGGGAGCGCTCCCAGGATTTACGCGGTCGGCGCTCCGGACGTGTCGCCCTGCCGGAAGCCGCCGGAGCCCAGGGGCGTCGCACCACCGCACCTCCTCAGGCGTCGCACGCGCGGGACGAGCGCGTGCGACGCGTCCTCGCCAGGAAACCGAGGTTCAGTCATGCGCCGCAGACTCCGCGCCCTCGTGACAGCGTTCTTCGCTCTGCCGCTGGCGCTCGCCGTCGCACCGTCGGCACACGCCGCCGACCCGACCACCATGACCCACGGGTTCTATGTGGACCCCGACTCCAGCGCGAAACGCTGGGTCGCCGCCAACCCCGGCGACGGCCGGGCCTCCGCGATCAACGCCTCCCTGGCCAACACCCCGGCGGCTCGCTGGTTCGGCTCCTGGAGCGGCGCCATCGGCACCGCCACGGGCGCGTTCGCGGGCGCCGCGGACAACCGGGACAAGCTGCCCATCCTCGTCGCGTACAACATCTACAACCGCGACTACTGCGGCGGGCACTCCGCGGGCGGAGCGGCCTCGCCGTCGGCCTACGCGAACTGGATCGCGCAGTTCGCCGGCGGGATCAACAATCGTCCGGCCCTCGTGCTCCTCGAACCGGACTCCCTCGGGGACTACGGCTGCATGACGCAGGCCCAGATCGCCGAACGGCAGGGCATGCTCAGCGGGGCCCTCACCCAGTTCAACCGCCAGGCCCCCAACACCTGGGTCTACCTCGACGCCGGCAACCCCGGCTGGGCCGGAGCGGCGACCATGGCCCAGCGCCTCAACGACGCCGGCCTGCGGCAGGCCCACGGCTTCTCTCTCAACATCTCCAACTACTTCACCACCGCCGAGAACACCGCTTACGGGAACGCCGTCAACAGGGAGCTCAGCGCCCGCTACGGCTACACGAAGCCGTTCGTCGTGGACAGCAGCCGTAACGGCAACGGTTCCAACGGCCAGTGGTGCAACCCCGCGGGCCGTCGCATCGGCGCCCCCACCCAGACGGGCGGTGGCGCCGAGATGCTCCTGTGGATCAAGACGCCGGGCGAGTCCGACGGCAACTGCGGCGTCGGGGGCGGATCCTCGGCGGGGCAGTTCCTCCCCGAGGTCGCCTACAAGATGATCTACGGCTACTGATCCAGGGCTCCCCCGGCCCGTTCCCGCCACGCGCCCACGCGCCCACGCGCCCACGCCCCACACCGCACGCCCGGGGGTGAGGATCCCCGGGTCCCTTCACGGGCCGGGACGAGGGTCGTCCTCCACCTTCTCGAAGAAGAACTCGTGCTTGAGGAAGGAGACGTCGTACTCGTGGCCGGGCTGGGGAGGCAGCAGCTGGGAGGCCTGGAAGAGGCGCCACCCGTCGAGCAGCGCGGCCAGCCCGGTGAGGTAGGGCGGCTCGTCGCCGTCACCGGTCGTCGGGCGGGTCCGGCCGGTCCCGTCGTACCGGGACCACCCGACGACGGGGGAGTCGAGCGCCGACGACGCGAGATAGAGGACCAGAACCTGCTGCCTCATGCCTGGCTCCTCTGCGTCGGCCTGTTGGAGACACGCGTGACCCAGTACTCGGCGTCGAACCGGTCGTCGCCGGTCAGGGCCCGCCACAGCAGGATCCGGTTGTAGACCTCCAGTCGGGCGGTGGCCTGCTCGTACCAGGGGAAGCCGGTGCTCAGCTCCGCGGACACGGCCGGGTCGTGCAGGTCGGACGTGTCCCAGAGGCGCACCTGCGGAACGGCGGGATTGAGGCGCAGCTTGTACATGTGGCGGCGGCGGTCGGTGTCGTTGCGGCGGCCGCCGTGCCAGATGCCGTGGTGCACGAGGACCACCGTGCCCGCCGGACACGTCAGGCGCGTCTGCCCCCTGAGGTTCTGCACGCGCCCGATGTCCGTCTCGTTGACCCTGCGCAGGTGGCTTCCGGGCACACTCAGCGTGCCGCCCATCTCGGCGGTCACCTCGTGCGGGTAGTACATGAGCTGGATGTCGAACGCGTCCGGCCGTACGTCGATGATCGCGTCTGCGTGCAAATCCTGCGCGTGTCCTTCGTGCGGCTCGCGGATGTGCACGGCGTGGTGGTCGACGGTCGGCTCGGGGCCGACCAGGCTCTCCACGGCGCCGGCGACGACCGGAAGGGCGAGCAGTTCGCGGACGAACGTGTCCTGGGCGAAGGCCTCGCTCAACGGAGTGCCGTAGGGCACCTGCGGCAGCCCCCCGTCCAGGGTCGCGACGGCCCGTTCGTTGATCTCCTGCGGCACCACCCCGTCCAGGCGCAGGAACCCCTGCGCGACGAAGCGTGCCACCTGAACCGATGTCAGGAGGTGCTTGCTGGTTGACATGCGACGAACGTACGGGCCCTCCAGGGCCGGGTCGTGGGCAGAATTCGCCCACTGCTGGTAATTTCCCACCCTCGTGAAGTCCACAACGCTCTGGCTCGACGAGGCGCCCACGGTGGTCGGCGCCGGCATCGGGGTGCACGGCGTCTCCACCGCGCACGACGTCTTCCGCCTGCCCGACCTGTGGCAGCTGCACCTCTACCACTACGACGGCGCCCTGTCCCTCGGGCAGTCGGTCCACCCCATACGCCCCGGCCACGTCAGCCTGGTGCCGCCGAACACGGAGGTGCACTTCCACTACCGGGGCAGATCGGAGCATCTCTACGTCCATCTGCGGCTGCACGAGGGCGGATCCGCGCGCGTGGTCCCGGTGGTGCAGGACGCCGCGGACGAGAGCGCGCGCCTGGCCGACCTGCTCCGTCACGCCGTGACGGCCATGCCGACCTCTCCCGCGCGTGCCACCGCCGAGGTGTGGGCCGCTCTGTGGCGCGTCGCCGAGCTGTCGGGCGGCGAGCGGGACGGGCGCCGCCACCCCTATGTGTCCGCCGCGCAGGCGCACGTCGAGGAACACCTGGCCGGTCCGCTGTCCGTACCGGACATCGCTCGCGTCGTCGGAATCTCCCACACCCACCTGACGCGTCTGTTCCGTGCCGAGACCGGCCTCACGGTCGTGTCGTACATCCGGCGCCGCCGCCTGCAACGCGCCCGGCACCTCCTGTCGTCCTCCACCCTGTCCATCACGGCCGTCGCCGCGGCCGTGGGCATCGCCGACCTCCAGGCCTTCAACAAGGCCTGCCACCGCGAGCTCGGCGCGAGCCCGCGTGCGATCCGTGCGGCCGGGAGCCCGCGAGCAGGCGGCGACGGCGCCTGAGGAGTGCCGGGCGGAGCCGGACGGGTGCGGTCATCGCCCGACGGTGACCGGCATGCCCTGGCGGAGAGCCTCTCCCACCCCGTTGACGGACACGGTCCACGTGATTACCGTGCGCCACGGATCCCCGCCTGCCGACCGCTGTTCGGCATCTCGCACGGCGGCATCTCGCACGGCGGGATCGCTCCTCCTCGACGCCGCGGCCCGACAGCGGCCCGTCGCCCCACCGCCCCATCGCGCCACCGCCCC
>NZ_JAHHIU010000339.1 GCF_024539815.1 Streptomyces hayashii | reverse complement strand
GGCTGGGGCTGCGCCTGCTGCTGGGGATACGGCTGCTGCCCGTACGGGGCGGGCTGCGGCGGCCCGTACGGCGCGGGCTGGGGCTGGGGCTGGGCGTACGGTCCGGGCTGCTGCTGGGGGTACGGCTGGGGATGCCCGTAGCCGTCCGGGCCGGCGGGTGCGCCGCCGTACGGGCCGGAGGGCCCGTACGGGCCGGTGGCCTGGGGCGGGAGACCGGCGCCGTACGGGTTCTGGCCGTGTCCGGCCGCCATGGCCGGCGTCAGGTACCGCACCTGCCGGTTCGCGTCGGTCACCGGGACGAACCCGGCGGCCGCCAGGCGGGCGGCGGCCTTGGCGTTGCGACGGCGGTTGACGGCGAAGCCGATGCCGCAGAAGAGCATCAGGACGACCCAGATGACGGCGGCGACGACGAAGTCGGCGCCCGTGCCGCCGAGCCGCACCCCGAGGATCGCGCAGCCCGCGGTGGCCCCCAGCGCGCCGTACCCCATGCGCCTCTCCGCGTTCTTGCCGGTGAGGTCGAAGGTGATGCGCGTCTTGAGGAGCTCGAAGGCGTCCGGGGACGACGGGGGCAGGGAGACGCCGTCGTGGGCGTTCGGGTACTGCGCCCAGTTCTGGGCGGCCCGCGCCCGTGCCTGCGGGGCCGGGTCGGGGGCGATCAGCATCTTCAGCGCGCTGTTGCGCGACCCGCCGTGCCGGACGTCCACGTACTCGTAGCCGAACTGCTGGGCCACGCCCGCGAGTCGGGCCAGCTTCTTCACCGAGGCCATCGGGCTGGTGAGCTCGACGGGCTGACCTCCCGCCATCGACCGCAGCATGTTCCGCATCTGCCGTTTGCTCACCGGCACTCATCTCCCCCACCGGTCGGACCGTCGGACCGCCGGACCACTGTTCACTTGCGCAACGCCGGGCAGTCTTCCACACGCCCCGAGCCCGCGCCGGAGGCGGCCGACCCGGTTTGACCTGGCCTTTACACCCCAGGGGCCGCTGGGGACGTGACCGTTCGGCCACGCCCCCAGCGGTCGGGCGCCCCGGCTCAGGCGCGGTGCGTGCCCGTGCGGCCGTCCGGCCACAGGCGGGGCGTGCGGCGGGCCGCCAGGTCCTCGACCCAGCCGAAGCAGACGACGCAGAACGCGGTGAGCAGCCAGACGGCCGGCAGCTGCGGCCACGGACTCTGCAGGATCCAGGGAGCGTCCGCTTCCAGCCACGGGACGTCCCACAGCCGGTCCCACACCCCCTCCACGACCGTGATGCACACGTTGTGCCACAGATAGATCGTGACGGCACGGGAGTTGAGCAGGGTGATCAGCCGGTCCCAGCGGCGCAGCCGGGGCGGCCACTCGCTCCAGGACGGGCTGATGTGCAGGAGCAGCAGCACGGCCGCGAAGGACCACAGGGACTGGCCGAACGGCATGTCGTCGAGGTCGTGGCCCTCCCGCAGGTGGTGGCTCAGCGCGTACCAGAGGCCGAGGGCGGCGACCGCCGGGGCCAGGGACGGGACGACGTAGCGGGGCAGCCTGCGCAGGACGCCTTCCTGCCGCGCCATGCCCAGCAGCCAGCACGCGCCGAACGTGCCGAAGTCGCTGAGGTTGGACTCCAGTCGCCAGCTGGGCACCGTCAGCGCGCCGAACTCCAGGGCCGCGCACAGCGCGATCGGCGCGAGGACCGTCGGCCAGGGCAGTCGGCGCAGGGCGCGCAGCAGCAGCGGGGAGAGCAGCACGAACCAGAGGTAGGCGCGGATGTACCAGAGGGGAACGCCCAGGTCGGAGGCCCAGTCGTCGCCGATGAACCCCTGGATGCCGGACAGGCCGTCGGCGTACGGCGGGTCGCTCACCGGCAGGATCCAGAAGGTGAGGTGGAGCCACCACCAGCCCGGGTGCCCCTCGGCGTCCGGGCCCCAGCCCCCCGCGAGCATGCCCGTGACCCCGACCGCCCCGAGCAGCCACAGCGGGGGCAGCAGCCGGCGCAGCCGTCCGCGCGCGACCTCCAGCGCGGGCCGTCTGCTCAGCGAACGGGCCATGAGATCGCCGGCGAGCGCGAACATCACGCCCATGGAGGGGAAGACGACGGGCAGCCAGGCCCAGCCCATCAGGTGGTAGAGGACGACGCGGAAGAGGGCGACGGCGCGCAGGAGGTCGAAGTAGCGGTCGCGTCCGCCGCTCCTCTTCGTCCCGCTCGCCTCCCCCGGCCCTTCCTCGCGCGGGGCCGGGACGGTGTTCTGCGGCTGCGGTCCGGGCAGCTCGGGCAGCTCGGCCGTGGCCTCGGTCGGATGGGTGCTCACAGGGCCGTTCCTCCGTCCAGGCTCGCGGCCGGCGCGCCAGGCGGTGCGGCCACCTGCCCCTTGCGGCGCAGCTTCTGCCAGCGCAGCCGGCCGCCGGTGAGGGCGGTGATCCAGGACTGGAGCAGGACGATGTACATCAGCTGGCGGTACAGCATCTGCTGGAGCGGGAGGGAGATCAGCGGGGTGAGCCGCTCCTTGTCGAGCACGAAGGCGTAGGCCGCGCAGCCGGCCTGGACGGCGAGGACGCCGAACCAGGCGGCGACGGTTTTGCCGGTCGGGCCGAAGAGCAGGCCGTAGACGAGGAAGAGGTCGATGAGCGGGGCGAGCAGCGGGGCGACGACCATGAAGAGGGAGACGAGGGGCAGGCCGACGCGGCCGAAGCGGCCCGAGGCTCCCCCTTCGACGAGGGCGCGGCGGTGCTTCCAGATGGCCTGCATGGTGCCGTAGCACCAGCGGTAGCGCTGCGACCACAACTGCTGGACGGATTCGGGGGCCTCGGTCCAGGCGCGCGCCTTCTCCGCGTACACGACGTGCCAGCCGTCCCGGTGGATGGCCATGGTGATGTCGGTGTCCTCGGCGAGGGTGTCGTCGCTCATCCCGCCGACGCGGTCGAGCGCGCTGCGGCGGAACGCCCCGACGGCGCCCGGGATGGTGGGCATGCAGCGCAGGACGTCGTACATGCGGCGGTCGAGGTTGAAGCCCATCACGTACTCGATGTGCTGCCAGGCGCCGATCAGGGTGTCCTTGTTGCCGACCTTGGCGTTGCCGGCGACCGCGCCGACCTTGGGGTCGGCGAAGGGCTGCACGAGCTCGCGGACCGTGGCGGGCTCGAAGACGGTGTCGCCGTCCATCATCACGATGAGGTCGTGCCGGGCGTTGGCGATGCCCCGGTTGAGGGCGGCGGGCTTGCCCGCGTTGAGCTGGCGGACGACGCGGACGCCGGGCAGATGCAGGTCCTCGACGATGCGGGCGGTGCCGTCGCTGGAGCCGTCGTCGATGACGAGGATCTCGATCGGGTGCTCGCTCCTCATCAGCGAACGCACCGTGTTCTCGATGCACTTGGCCTCGTTGTAGGCCGGGACGAGCACGGACGCCGGTTCGGTGACGGGTGCGTCGGGCCCCCAGACGAACCCCTTGCGCCGGGTCCGGTGGGTGTGGATCGCCGACAGCAGCAGCATCAGGCCGAAGCGGGCGAAGACGAGGACGCCGATGACGGCGAGGCCGACGACCAGGACGCCGGTGATGTCGTCGGAGGCCTCGACCAGGAAGACCCAGGCCTTGCCCTTCCACAGGTCGAGCCCGGTGACCGGGGTGTGCGCACTGGGGGCGTGCAGGGCCTCGGTGAGGTTCTCGAACCGGTAGCCCTTCCCCTGGAGTTCGGGCAGATAGGTGTCGAGGGCCTGGACGGTCTGGTGGCGGTCGCCGCCGGAGTCGTGCATGAGGACGATGGCGCCCCTGCCGTCCCGTGGCGTGGCGTTGCGGATGATCTGGCGCACGCCCGGCCGCTGCCAGTCCTCGCTGTCGGCGGTGGTGAAGACGGTGAGGTAGCCGCGGGTGCCCACGTACTCGGTGACCGGCCAGGACGCGTCGTCGAGGGCGTCCGCGGTGGAGGAGTAGGGCGGCCGGAAGAGGGAGGTCCGGATGCCCGCCGCGCCCGCCAGGGCCAGCTGGTTCTGCGTGAGCTCCCAGTCGATGCGCTTCTTCGACTGGTAGGAGAGATCGGGGTGGTTGAAGGTGTGCAGGCCGATCTCGTGCCCCTCGTCCACCATGCGCCGGACCAGGTCGGGGTAGCGGGAGGCCATGGTGCCGGTGATGAAGAAGACGGCGTGGACGTGGTGCTTCTTCAGGACGTCGAGGACCTCGGGGGTCCACTTCGGGTCGGGGCCGTCGTCGAAGGTGAGCACGATCCGGTGGTCCGGGATGTCCAGACCGGTCTGCCGTCCGCCGCGGGTGTCGACGACCGGGCCGCCGTCGAGGATCTTCTCGGGCACCTTGTCGGAGGCGGCCTCGGGGTGGATGCGGTAGTCGGCCAGGATCTCGCTGTGCACGTAGCCGCGCAGCATCAGCATCGCCATCATCGCGAAGAGCACGAGCAGCGGCAGCAGATGGCGCAGCCGGAGGGGCATCAGCCGGCGCCGTTCGGCGGGCGGTCCGGAACTGCGGGGGGCGCCGGCGGCGTGCCCGGCGGCCCGTCCGCGTGCCGGTCGCGAGCCGGACCGCCGGGCGGCCCGCCGTCCGCCTGGCGGCTCACCCCCCGGCGGTCCCTCGGGCGGCGAGGAGGTGGGCGCGGCCTGGCCGCCGGTCGCGTGCGCGGGCTGCCCGACGGGGGATCGTCGGGCCGATCGCCGGCTGGTACGTGGTGCCATGAGAGGTGGTTCTCCGGGGACGAGAGGACGGGCGGACGGGCCGCGGCAGGGACTGTGCGGCGAGGTCGGGTGGCGCGGGGCGGAACGTGAGGGCCGGTGCGCGGGACCGGGGGCTCGGGCCTCGGGCCTCGGGGCTCGGGCGGGTGCGGAGACGCGGTCGGGACCGGGCGCTCCGGCGGGCGCGCCGACCGGCGGGGGCCGGTGCGTGGACGGGTCACGGGAGCCGGACGAGTGCGCCGCCCGGCGTGGGCCGGGCCCCGGTGGACGGCTGGGTTCCGCTCGCCGGGGGCGAGGGGGAACGGACCGCGGGGTCCGGGCGGCCCGGCCGGGATCGAACCGCCGGTCGTGGCGGCGCGACCGGCTGGGCCTGCGGGCCTCCGGCTCGCGCTCGGGCCTGCCGGTCGGCCGGGTGTCCCGGACGCCGGTGCGGGTGCCCGGGGCACCCGTGCGGTGTCCCGGTCGGCTCGCGGTCCGGCGGCCGCACGGTCTTCGGGACGGTCCGTGCCGCGGGTCCTTCGCCGGCCCGGGCTCGCCGCCCTCGGTCCGCCGTCGTCCCGCGGAGCCGGCTCAGGCTGCCGGGCTGGAAGCCGCCGGGGCCGGTTCCGGCGGGCCGCCGGCGACGTTGGTGGAGGCCCCTCCGGCCGGGGACGGCGAGGAGGCCGCCGACGGCGAGGCGGCCGGTGAGGACGCGGGCGGCGGCACGGACGGCGTCGGCGCGATCACCGGACTGCTGGGCTTGGGCGCCGGGGAGGGCGAGGCCGTCGGGCCGGCGCTCGGGCGGGCGGAACCGCTCGCCGCCGGCCGCGCCACGGCGGAGACGCCGGCCGAGGGAGCCGCGCTGCCCGAGGCCGCGGGCGACGCACCGGCCCCCGGCTTGCCCGAGGCCGCACCCTGTGCGGAGGCGGTGGCCCCCGGGCCGTCCGGCAGACCGAACCCGGGCCGTCCGGGCCGCGGGGTGCCGGAGCCGTCGGGCGCGGGCGTGCTGTCGACCTTGCCGGCCGCCGGCTTGTCGTCGCCCTGGCCCGGGACCGGGAGCGGCAGCCAGGGTGCGCCGGCGTTGCCCGTGAGCAGAGCGGCCACGATGACCACGGCGTAGGCCCCGCACGCGGTGCCGACGAGGATGCCGATACGGCGGAACGTGCGGCTTCGCCGGCCCGATTCGTCGACGAACACCGGGACGTCGGACGCGGCGTCCGCGCCGTCGGACCGCTCCTGAAGAGGATCGAGCTGGACCGTCACCTCGTCCGCGGCGCGGGCCTCGCCGTCCGTGCCGCCGGGGAGCTCTCCCCAGGGATCCCGGAGCTCGCTCGACCGTTCGTTTTCGGAAAGGCTGTTCGAGGCTTCCGCGGTCGCCAACGGGCCGTTTTCACGTGGTACGTCCATCAAGGACCGGTATCTTCCGCTCTCTCCCGACGCGGACATCAGAGGTTGCCCTCCGACCCCGGAAAAGCTCTGGGATGCTGCCCCCACGACCGGCACGTCCCGGGTCGGCGGTGCCGCCTCGGGCCACTTCGGTTGGGCGTCTTCTCGCCAATTCTTCACTTGCGCACTTCCCCCCACGGAACAGTTCTGGGTGCGCTACGACCCTGAGCACAGCCGATGAAACCAGGCCCCCACCCGGCTCTTGCGCCCCATTTACCCCATTGCGCTCAGGTCGACGAATCTAGCGCAGGCCTGGGCCCCGTGTTCGCGATGTGTCATTTATGGTCAGAAGTCATGTTCATGCCTATGGCTGAAAATCAACCCTGAATGGGCCACTGAAACCCCGTTCCGGAGCTCTCATCCCGGGACCCGGACCCCCGGAGGGCGTCGCGAGCCGGGGGACCAGCCCTTTTCGTCACACGGGTGACACAGGGGACAAAGGGGCCCGATCATGGAGGCCGAGGCCCGTCGACCCAGGCATGGCCGGAAAGCTCCCCGTCACGTGAAGCGAAATGCCCGTTTCCGCCGGAATCTGAAGAGCAACCGCCCTGGGACTCCCTCTCGGCCGGCCGGCGTCAGCACCCCGGGAGACCGGTACCCCTGAGGAGGAGAGCACCCCTGGGCGCCCCATTGACGCCCCCCGACGCCTGCCCTCCGCCGCCCGGCGCGGGCTGGGGCGGCCACCCGCCCGCCGGACCGGAGGGCGGGCGCCCCGGCGGCCCCACCGGGCCCGTGGGCCCGGGCCCTCAGGGCGGCTACGGCGGGCCCCACGGGTACGGTCCTCCC
>NZ_JAHHIU010000338.1 GCF_024539815.1 Streptomyces hayashii | reverse complement strand
CCGCCCCCGCAGCCCCCGGCTCGGCCGCCCCGAAGCGCGCGGCGCCGCCGGCAGTCGGTCCGCCGCAGCCGAGCGGCGCTGAGCTCGACTACCCGGCGCTCGTCCTGAGCGGCCCCGACGAACAGGGGGATCGCCGCGGCCGGCTGTTCCCCGACACTCCCTACGACCCGGTGGCGGCCGAGTACCGTCGCCGGGCCGAGACCGTGGCCGCGCTGCCGCTGCCCGGCCACGCCGTGCCTCCGCGTGTGTCGGCCGGTTCCTTCGACCACCGCTTCGACGCCGTCGCCCGCGCCGACATCCCCTCGGACGGCGCCTGGCACACCGTCACCGTCGGCGAGATCCCGGTCGGACTGCGCACCGAGTACCTCTGCGTGCCGTCCGTGGAACAGACGGTGTACGGGACGCTGGTGCTCTCCCACTCCACCGACCAGGCGCTCCTGGCCGGTCCGGTGGAGGTCGTCGTCGGAGACGACTTCCTGCTGACCGCCGTCCTGCCCACGCTCGCACCGGGCGGTGTGTGCCGGGTGGGGCTCGGCCCGGCCGAGGGCATCCGGGTCACCCGTCGCACCACGGTGCACGAGTCGACCTCGGGGCTGCGCAACTCCACCACGGTGCTCGATCACCGCGTCCACGTGGAGCTGGCCAACCGCCTCGCCGGGCCGGTCACCGTGGAGGTCCGCGAGCGGGTCCCCGTCACCTCCGACGCGGACGTGCGCATCGAGGAACGAGCCGACTGGTCGAAGCCCCGCGACGACGCGGAGCACCACGCCCCCGGCGCCCGCGTCTGGCGGGTGGAGCTGCCCGCCGGCGGCACCGCCGTCCTCGACGGCGGCTACGAGATCCGCATCCCGTCCGCCAAGGCCCTGGCCGGCGGCAACCGCAGGAGCTGACACAGCCCATGTCCACGGCACCGGAGCCGATCCCCCTCCCCGTCACCGCCGTCACCTGTCTGGAGGACCGCGCCCACGTCGAACGCACCGCCGAGCTCGACCTGGAGGCGGGAGTCCAGCGGCTGCGGCTGGGGCCGGTCAGCGCGCTGGCCGTCGACCGTACGCTGCACGCCCGGCTGACCGGAACCCACGCGGCGACCGTGCTCGACGTGCGGATCGTGCGCAGCCGGCAGCCGCGCGGGCCGCGGCCCTCCGACGAGGACTCCGCCCTGCGCCGCCGCATGAAGACCCTCGAAGCGGCGCTGGAGGACCTGAGCCGGCAGCACGACCGGCTGACGGCGCGTCTGGACGTGCTCGGCCGTCTCGCCGCCGACCTGCTGCGGGAGATCGGCGAAGGCGCCGGCCACGGGGAGAGCGAAGGGCCCCGCTGGCATCGCGAACTGGACCGGGTGGACGCCGAACGCGACTCCCACGGCGAGCGACTGCGCGCCGTGGAAGCCGAGTCGGCTGCCGTCAACGCCGAACTGGGCGAGATCCAGCGGGTCATGGATCTCGCCGAGCGGGAACCGGCCGAGCTGATCGGCCACATCGAACTGACCGTCGAGGCCACGGCAGCCGGTCCGGCCGGGCTGCGGCTGAGCCATCTCACACCGTGTGCGCTGTGGCGGCCCGTCTACCGGGCCGTGCTCGACGGCGACGCGCTCACGTGGGAGAGCGACGCGATGGTGTGGCAGCGCACCGGCGAGGACTGGTCGGACGTCCGGTTGACGCTGTCGACGGCGCGCTCGGCCCTGGCGACCGAGCCGCCCCGGCTGGGCGAAGACCGGTTGACCCTTCAGGACCGCTCCTCGGCAGAGCGCCGCACGGTCGACGTCGAGCTGCGCGAGGAGGACGTCGCCGACCTCGGGCCGGCCCCGGTGCTGGGTCTGCCGGGGGTGGACGACGGCGGTGAGGTCAGGGTGCTGAGCGCCCCCGCACCGGTCTGCGTGCCTGCCGACGGGCGCGCCCACCGTGTGCCGCTGTCCGCGTTCACCACGACCGCCGGCATCGAGTACGCGTGTGCGCCCGAGCTGTCGCCGCTGGTCACCCAGGTGGTGCGGTTCGACAACCGGTCCGGGCACGCGCTCCTCGCCGGTCCCGTCGACCTGGTCCGCCGCAGCGGGTTCAGCGGCCGCGGCGCACTGGAGTTCACCGCCCCCGGGGCCACCGCGGAGCTCGCCTACGGCAGCCGCGACGACCACCGGGTCGTCCGGCAGACCGAGGAGACCCGCGACACCTCCGCGATCACCCAACGCACTCTGGTCACCCGCACGGTGCGGCTCCACCTGTCCCGGTTCTCCACCCCCGGCGAACAGGGCGACCAGACGGTCGTCCTGCGCGAGCGGATCCCGGTGTCCGAGGTCTCGGCGGTGCAGACACGCGTGCGGGAGGACGCCTGCTCCCCCGTCCCCGACGCGGTCGACGCGGACGGCATCGCCCACTGGAACCTCGTCCTGCCTCCCGGGGGCCGGCGCACGGTCACTCTGGTCTACGAGCTGTCGGCGAGCGCCAAGGTCACCGGGCTGTGATCCACGGCGGGCGCCCCCGCGCCCGAGAGGGCCCGGACACGTCTCATGTCTCGCCCACCCCCAGAGCCCTGTCATCCGACGTTTCCTGAACGCTCCGTTCCGCTTGATGCATCCCTGAAGGCTGCCCGCTCATGAGACGTGCTCCCTTTCCGGGAGCGAGGGTGCGCGGAGTGGAGGGAATGCCCCGGACGGGCACCGACCGTTCACCTGCACGCCTCGGGTTCACGCAACGGGTCGGCGGCACGGAACAGAGTCGCGGCCGAACCCGACCGGGTCAATGGTCCGGACCGATGAGATCGGATCCCTTTCCGGCCAATCTCCGGTTGGCGCAAGGGGCTTGACGATGCCGACACGGAGGGGCCACTTTGTACGGCACCCGTAAGGAAACTTTCCTAACAGAAGGGTCCCCCCACCGTGCGCTCTCGAACACTGACCCTCACGGCGGCCGTCGGCGCCGCCCTCCTCGCCGGCGCCGCCCTCCCGGCGAACGCCTCCGGACTCGCCGTCGGCTCCGGCCGGGACGCCGCCGGTCCCGCCTCGGCGCAGGAGGGCTCGGTCAGCGCGGCCGCCCTGCTCGCCAAGGTGACGTCCTGCTCGCAGATATCGAGCGGCAAGTACAGGACCGACGACGAGACCCCGGCCACCGTCCCGGTGTGCGGCAAGAACGGCGCGGTCTTCTGGAAGGCCGACATGGACGTCGACTGCGACGGCCAACGCACGTCCAAGTGCAGCGAGACCACCGACCCCTGGTACCAGGACGACACGGCGTTCCACCAGTCGGACGGCAGGCCGCTGCGCGCCGACGCCCTGCCCTACGTCGTCGTGCCCAGTTCCAGCTCGATCTGGAACTACGGCTCCGCCGGCATCAAGGGCGGCGGGGTCGTCGCCGTCATCTACCAGAACAAGGTGGAGTACGCGGTCGTCGGCGACACCGGACCCACGAAGATCATCGGCGAGGCGTCGTACGCGACGGCCAAGGCGCTCGGCATCGACCCGGACCCGGAGAACGGCGGCACCGACTCCGGCGTCACCTACATCCTGTTCAAGAACTCCAAGGCGTCACCCATCGAGAGCCACAGCGCGGCGGTGACCCTCGGCGACCGGCTGGCCCAGACGTTCATCCGCGACAACTGAGCCGCGCCGAGCAGTCAGGCGCGTCGGGCCGCCGGCCTCCTCACTCGGGAGGGGGCCGACGCCGGGGCGTCAGCGGGTGCGGGGCGCGTACATGATGACAGCCATGCCGGCGAGGCAGATCAGAGCGCCGACGACGTCCCAGCGGTCCGGACGGTAGCCGTCGGCGATCACGCCCCAGGCGATCGAGCCCGCGACGAAGATCCCGCCGTAGGCGGCCAGGACGCGTCCGAAGTCGTCGTCGGACTGAAGGGTGGCGACGGCTCCGTAGAGCCCGAGGGCGATCACCCCGGCGCCGATCCACACCCAGCCCCTGTGCTCGCGGATGCCCTGCCACACCAGCCAGGCCCCGCCGATCTCGAACAGGGCGGCGACGACGAACAGGGCGAGGGAGCGAGCGACGGTCATGGTCGCCGAGGCTACCGGCCGGGCCTGGTCGCGAACCTGACCGGGTTCCTGGGCTCCACGGCCGTGTCCGTCGTGGCCGATGCGGACACCGGGCGACGGTCGGCGTCAGCGGTCGGCGGCCGCCGTCACCGTCGTGGGGTCCACACCGGTCAGTTCCACGACGCGGTGCGGCGACACGCCCGCGGCCAGGGCTCGTCCGATCAGACCGTCCCTGCCGTCGGCGCAGTCCCGGTACGCGAGCAGTTCCTCCTCCACGTCCGCGAGCGCCGCCGGGGCAGTCCGGCGGCGCACACGGGACAGCTCCTCCTCGCTCAGCGGAACCGGCAGCCGTTCCGCTCCCTCCGGGACGGCCCCCCTCTCCTCCGGCGGCAGCAGGCGCAGCAGCGGGGACGACGCCGAGCTGCCCTGAGCGGCCAGCCACGCCTGCACGGCGGGGGTGTCCATGCACGCGAGTTCGCCGACGGCGGCCGGAGGGACGCCGAGCGCCGTGGTCGCGTCGTCGAGCAGGAACAGGTAGGCGTCGTCGGTCATGCTCACTCCTTCTCCGGGGAGAGCGGCCGCGTGGGGGGCGGCCGGTCGACGTCCCTTTACCCCGCCGCGGCGGAATTACCGGCCCGACCGGGGGCCCGGACAGCTGACGTCCGCGGACGTCAGCCTTCCTGTGCGCAGGTAGGCGTCGACCGTGCTGTCCACGCAGTGACCAGCAGCCGGGGGCCGTAGCGGGCCGGGTCTCGTGCCGGCTCCCCGATGTCGAGGGGTGCCAGCACCACGCGGCTCCTGTGGGTCTCCCCCGGCAGGGGACAGGTCCGGTGTGTCCCGGTTGGGTTTCGCCGGGCCGGGCACTTGGCTGTGGACCGAGTCCCGGTGTCCTGGAGGTGTGGTGTGGCGGTACGGCATCGTCTGATCAAGGTGAGTCCGCAGACCGTGTGGGCCGTCCTCTCGGACGGCAGCCGCTACGCGGACTGGGTGGTGGGGACGTCGTCCTCCGAGCCGGTGCGGGGACAGTGGCCGCAGGTCGGCGCCGCGATCGGCTACGAGGTGCGCCTCGGCCCGCTCCGGCTGACCAACGAGACGGTCGTCCGGCATTGCGAGGAGGGCTCCGAGCTGGAGCTGGAGGCGCACGCGGGTGTGCTGGGCACCGCGCGGATCGCCGTCGAGCTGCGCCCCTGGGGCGAGCACTGTCTGGTCATCGTCGACGAACACCCCTTGCAGGGCGCGGGCGGGCGGTTCCACAACGCCGGCTCCGAGGCCCTGATCCAGCTGCGGCACCGCGCGATGCTGGCCCGGCTCGCCCGGGTCTGCGAGGAGCAGGACCGTTCCGAGCGGTCGGAACGGTTCCGGCAGCGCAGCGGGGCCGCCCGCTGACGCGTCGTGACACGGTCGGACCGTCCGCTCGGGCGCTCCGGCGGCCGACAACAGACGGCCCACGGCCCATGACCCATGACCCACGAGGGTCCGTTGCGCTCCGTCACGCTCCGTCGTCGAGTGCCCCGGCCGCCGGGGTCGGGAGGGGCGGGACGGACCGTACAGTGGGTGGTGCGGTTCATCCGTCTTTGATCCGGTCGGACCCACTTCGATCCGGTCCTGTTCACGCCGACCCCACCGGAACGCACATGCATCGTCCGTCCACCGCCGCGGAACACGACTCCGGCGCCCTGTTCGGGCTCGACGCCCTCGACCCCGGGCCCGTGGCGCAGGGCCCCGCCCAGCCGTCCTTCCGCGACTCCGAGGCCGCACGTCGGCTGCTGCCCGTGCGGGAGATCCACGCCGAACCGGCGGCCGCGGCGTCACCACGCGGACGGCAGATCATCGCCCGGTTCCCCGGGGCGCGGCTGGTGGAGGTCGAGTCCCACTGGCGCATCCCCGGGCTGCACGGCAACGAGGGCAACGTCGAGCGCTGGGTCCGCGTCAAGGGCGAGACGCTCGTCCTCGGCGAGCGGAAGTCGCCGCGCACCCGCCCCAACGGCCGTTCGGCGGACTGGATCGCCCCCGGCGCCTCCAACGGTTGCGCGATGGCCTGCGCCTACTGCTACGTGCCGCGCCGCAAGGGGTACGCCAACCCCATCACCGTCTTCACCGACATCGACCGCATCGTCGGTCACATCGGTCGGCACATCGCCCGGCAGGGCCCCAAGCCGGAGCCGAACCAGTGCGACCCGCAGGCCTGGGTGTACGACATCGGCGAGAACGGCGACTGCTCGGTCGACGCGCTGATCTGCGACAACACCGCGGATCTGGTACACGCCTTCCGGCAGTGGCCGACGGCGAAGGCGTCGTTCGCGACGAAGTTCGTCAACCCCGACCTGCTGGCGCTGGACCCGCGCGGCCGGACCCGTGTCCGCTTCTCGGTCATGCCCCCGGACGACTCCCGGGTGCTGGACCTGCGGACCTCGCCGGTCGCCGAGCGGATCGCCGCCGCCGCCGACTTCCTGGACGCGGGGTACGAGGTGCACTTCAACCTCTCCCCGGTCGTCGTCCGCCCCGGCTGGGAGGAGGCGTGGGCGGAACTCCTGGACCACCTCGACGACGTCCTGCCCGATCGGGTGAAGCGGCAGGCCGCCGCGGAGGTGATCATGCTGACCCACAACCGGGAGCTGCACGAGGTCAACCTGGGGTGGCATCCACGGGCCGAGGAGATCCTGTGGCGACCGGACCTGCAGGAGACCAAACGCTCGGAGAACGGCGCGCTGAACGTCCGCTACGCCGGCCCCGGAAAGGCGCGGGCGGTGGCACGGCTCCGCGCGATGGTCGCCGACCGGGCTCCCTGGCTGCGGATCCGGTACGCGTTCTGAGCCGGAGCGGACGGCGCCGGGAGAGAGCGAGTGAGGGGCAGGGAGCGAGGGGGCGGAGAGCGAGGGGGC
>NZ_JAHHIU010000337.1 GCF_024539815.1 Streptomyces hayashii | reverse complement strand
GCTTACATTTTCTAAGATCCTCGACTCCTTTTCCAGCCGGTCAGATTTTTTCTACACCCTTAAATGCGAAGAGCCGCAAATGCCCCGGCAAGCCGGGGCAACGGCGATCAACGATTGGCGAAGTACATGGTCACTTCAAAACCAATGCGCAGGTCGGTGTAGGCGGGTTTAGTCCACATGGAGCGTTCCTCTTGTTATTGATAGGAGTACTGCAATGACCGCCGCGACACCTGAACCAGCGTGCTGCGACAGGTGTGTCATCCGTGGCACACCTGCGCCGCCCCCCAGGCCCGCCCTGCCGCCCTTTCGGTACGCTGGCTGGGCCTTGTGGGCCGATGTCCGGCTTTCGGCATGTAGCTTGCTGCAATGGCCGGCATGCGACGCAAGGATGACTGCAAAAGGCAGACCAAAGGTCTATGGTTGCTACACCGCTGTAGCGTTCACGCTCTGACTGGGCGTTGCTATTACAAAAACAACAGCCGATCCGCAGCGCCTGACCCGCTGACGGCATCGGCACCGGGAGTCCTGCTATGCCTGTGCATGCCGTGGAAACCAACGCCAGTGAACTGGCTGCCTTCGTCAATGATCACTTCCATGATCGCGGTATCCGCCCGGACCGGGTGATTGCCCAGTCCTGGTACCGCAGCATCAACCAGCACCAGCTCAACCCTGGGGCAGTGAATGTCAAAAACATCCTCACGGCGCAAGAAATCCGCCAGCACCAGGCCCAGCATCAGGAATACCTGGCCATCGCCAGCCAGGGTGTCACGGGCCTCGCCAAGCGCGTGGTGCCGGCCGGCTTTGCCGTGCTGCTCAGCGATGAACAGGGCATCACCCTCGACGCTCGCCTGCCCAACCAGCACGATCCCTATACCCAGTCCGGGCTGATCGTCGGGGCGCGCTGGGACGAATCGGTGGCCGGCACCAACGCCATTGGCACCGCCCTGGCCGCTGAACAGGCGATGATCATTCACCGCGAAGAACACTTCCTGGCCTCCAACTTCCGCCTCAGCTGTTCCGTGGCGCCGATCTTCGACGCGCAGGGCTTGTTGCGCGGCTGCCTGAACGCCACCTGCCTGAACAGCGCCGGGCCGAAGGAGTCGCAGTACCTGACCCTGCAATTGGTGATCATGTATGCACGCATGATCGAGAACTCGCACTTCCGCCAGCGCTACCGCGACTGCCTGACCCTGGCGATCAAACCGCGCGATGACATCACCGACCTGGCCAACGAACAGCTGCTGGCCCTGGACGAAAGCGGCCGGGTGATCGGCGCCAACCGCGCCGCCTTTGTCGCCTACGACCAGGTGCAGAGCCAGCCATTGCTTTGCCGGCGTATCGACACCCTGCTGCCGGCCAATGTCGATGAACTGCTGAGCATGACCAGCGGCGGCGCCCGGGGCGTGCAACTGCGTGCGCTGATCGACGAAGCGCTGGTCGACGTCGGCCTGCGTATCCCTGTCGGCCGCCTGAAACCCGCCGCCCCCACACGCCCGAGTCACCCGCAGCACCCCCAACTCGACCAGCTCGGCGGCTGCGACCCGACGCTGCAACAAGGCGTGCGACGTATTCGCAAGGTGATCGACAAGGGCATCCCCATCCTGATCACCGGCGAAACCGGCACCGGCAAAGAAGCCTTCGCCCGCGCTATCCACCAGGCCAGCCTGCGCCGCAAGGGCCCCTTCGTGGCGCTGAACTGCGCTGCGATTCCCGAGAGCCTGATCGAGAGCGAACTGTTCGGCTACCGCGCGGGCAGCTTTACCGGCGCCGACAAGAAAGGCATGAAAGGCAAACTGGAGCTGGCCAACGGCGGCACCCTGTTCCTCGACGAAATCGGCGACATGCCTGCGCACCTGCAAACCCGTTTGCTGCGCGTCCTGGCCGAACGGGAAATCTCTCCCATCGGCGCAGCGGCGCCGGTGGCGCTGGACGTCCAGGTGGTGTCGGCCACCCACCAGAACCTGGCCGACATGATCAGCACCAAACAGTTTCGCGAAGACCTGTTCTACCGGCTCAGCGGCATGACCCTGCACCTGCCGGCCCTGCGCGAACGCAGCGACCGTGCCGAACTGCTCGATGAATTGCTGGCCGCCCAGCCCGGCGCAGCCGGGTTACGCCTGGACAACGAGGCGCGGGCCCGGCTTCTGGCCCACCCCTGGCCTGGCAATATCCGCCAGTTGCTCAATGGGCTACGTTACGCCGTGGCGTTGGCTGAAGATGGGGTGATCGATAGCGATTGCCTGCCAGCGGAATTGCAGGGTGTGATTGCGCCGCTACCGCTCGCCCTGTCGCCCGAGGTGCCGCCCAGCAGCAACCTGGCCGAACAACTGGGCAGCGATGAAGCACGGCACCTGTATGCCACGTTGCGCCAGCATCAGTGGAATATCACCGCAACGGCCGACAGCTTCGGGATTTCGCGCTCCACGCTGTATCGCAAAATGAAAAAGCACGGGATCGTGCAGCCCAACGAGGTGTTTTGAGCACAAACACAGATCACCACGTGTAGAAGCCGGGCGCTTTCACGCCCGGCCATCATTCACTCCTGGATGTACACCACATGGGTATGGGTGAACTCATACAACCCATGCTTGCCATCCGCCCCACCAATCCCGGACTTGCGCGTACCGGCATGGAAGCCCTGCATGGCTTCGAAGTTTTCGCGGTTGATATACGTCTCGCCAAAGTCGAGTTCGCGGGCGGCCTTCAACCCGGCACTCAGATTGCGGGTGTAAACCGACGAGGTCAGGCCGTATTCGCTGTCGTTGGCCAAGGCAATGGCTTCATCCAGCGAGTCGACCACCTGCACCGGCAACACTGGCCCGAAAATCTCTTTGCGCATGATCTCCATATCGGCCTTGCAGCCGGCCAGTACCGTGGGCTGGTAATGGAAACCTTTGCCAAGGTCGGCGACGTTACCACCGGTGATGATCTGCGCACCCTGGCTGCTGGCGGTCTTGACCATCTGCGCCACCTTGTCCAGACCGATCTGGTTGACCAGCGGGCCCATATCCAGATCAGCTTCCCTGGACGGGTCACCGTACCGGGTGGCGGCCATGGCGCTGGCCAGTTTGTCGATAAACTCATCGGCCACGCCTCGCTCGACGTACACCCGTTCAGCGCAGTTGCACACTTGCCCGGTGTTGATCACCCGCGAGGCCGTGATGGCTTTTACCGCCAGCTCCAGGTCCGCGTCACCCAGTACGATGGCCGGCGCCTTGCCGCCCAGTTCGAGGTTGAGCTTGGTGATGTTCGGCGCGGCGGCGGCCATGATCCGCGAACCGGTGGCGACGCTGCCGGTGAAGCTGATCAGGTCGATGCCGGCATGGCTGGTGAGGGCATGCCCGACGCCTGCGCCAGTGCCGCTGACCACGTTGAACACGCCGGTGGGCAGGTCGGTCTCAGCGACCAGGCGGGCGAATTCGAAGCAGTTGATGGGCGTCTCCTCGCTGGGTTTGATCACGATGGTGTTACCGGTAATCAGTGCCGGCGCCATCTTGCGGGCGATCAGGAAGAACGGGAAATTCCACGGCAGAATGCCGGCCACCACGCCCAGGGGTTTGCGTTGCAGGAAGATATGCTCGCCGGCGCGGTCACTGGTCAGCACTTCGCCTTCCAGACGGCGCGCCCATTCGGCCATGTAGTCGAGGTAGTCGGCGGTGAAGTTGACCTCCACCAGCGCCAGGCCCGGCACCTTGCCTTGCTCCTGGGTGATTATGCGCGCCAGGCGGTCGGCGTTGGCGCGCACTTTGTTGGCGATCTGGCGCAGGTAACCGGCGCGTTCGATGGCCGGTTTCGCGGCCCAGCCTTTTTGCGCCTTGCGCGCGGCGGCGATGGCGCGCTCGACCTGCACGGTGGTGGCCTGCGGTACCCGCGCCAGCAAGGCGGCGTCGGCCGGGTTGTACACTTCGATCAGCTCTTCACTGCCGACAAAGGCGTTATCAATGTAGTTCTGGTAGGTGACGATCTCGCTCATTGCAGTCTCTCCTGTCCATGAAAAAACGCCCGTCGGAGCGGGCGCAAAAGTGTCAGTTGCTGGCGGTTTTCTTGGTGGCGGCCTGCTGTTCCTGCAGGTCATAGGCACGCTTGATCAAGTACTGGTGCACGGCTTCGGCTTGCGGCAGGTCGAGATGCCCCTGGAACGACGGCATGCCATCGGGGATACGCGCGCCGTAGATGATGCCAAGGAAGCGGTCGTGGTTGTCCTTGCTCAGGGTGCGCAGGTCCGGCACTACACCGCCGCTGATGGCGTTGATGCCGTGGCATTGCGAGCAGCTGGAGTTGAACAGCTCGCGACCCTGGTCGATCTGTGCCGGCGTGCCGGTCAGTTTCGGCGGCTCGGGCTTGCGATCGGCGAATCGGTCCTTGAGCTCCGGCAGCCTGGCGGTGCCGCCGAGCTTGTAGGTCAGCACCTGCGCATTGGGCTTGACCCCGGCACGCAGCGACAAGGCACCGGCAAAGGTGGAGAACGCCCCGCCCCAGCCCGCCATGAAGGTCACGTACTGTTCGCCGTCCACTTCATAGGTCACGGGGGCCGCCATCACACCGGTGTTGGCTGGCGATTCCCAGACCTTCTTGCCAGTGTCGGCGGTATAAGCCACCACGCGGCCATTGGCGGTGCCTTCGAACACCAGGTTGCCGGCGGTGCTCAGGGTGCCGCCGTTGAAGATGGTGGTGTATGGCACTTCCCAACGGGCCTCCTGCTTGACCGGGTCCCAGGCGATCAACTTGCCGGTCCAGGTGTCAGCGATCTTGCGCAGGCCTTCAGGGTCCTCGGGCATCATCCCGGTGTTCACGTCGAGCTGGTAAATGCTCTTGAACTTGGAGCGCGGCGGCGCGCCATCAACGTCCTGGTACATGGCCGACATGATGTGCGCCGGGATATACACCAGGCCCGTTTGCGGGTTGTACGACATGGGCTGCCAGTCGTGCGCACCCCAGAAGGCCGGCTGGATCAGCCGGGCTTTTTTCTCCGGGTCCTTCCAGTATTCGGCGACTTTCTCGTTGCGGATCGGCCGCCCGGTTTTCATGTCGATGCCGGTGGCCCAGTTGATCGGGATGAAGTTCTTCGCCGACAGCAGTTCGCCCGTGGCCCGGTCGATCACGTAGAAGAAACCGTTCTTTGGCGCCTGCATCAGCACCTTGCGCTGTTTGCCGTCGAGTTCCAGGTCCACCAGCATGATGTGCTGGGTAGCCGTGTAGTCCCAGGCATCGCCAGGGGTGGTCTGGTAGTGCCAGACGTATTCGCCGTTATCCGGGTTGATGGCCACGATGGAGGAGAGAAAGAGGTTGTCGCCCTTGCCTTCGCTGCGGATACGCGGGTTCCACGACGAACCGTTGCCCACGCCGATGTACAGCAGGTTCAACTCGGGGTCATAGGACATCGAGTCCCACACGGTGCCACCACCGCCCTGCTTGTGATAGTTGTCGCCGAACCAGGTCTTGGCGGCGATTTCCATGCCTTTGCCCTTGGGCATTTCCTTGGGGTCACCGGGCACGGTGAAGAAGCGCCAATCCTGCTTGCCCGTCTCGGCGTCGTAGGCAGTGATATAGCCGCGCACACCGAACTCGGCGCCGCCGTTGCCGATGATCACCTTGCCTTTGACGATGCGCGGGGCGCCGGTGATGGTGATGCTGCGGGTCGGGTCGCTACGAGTATCCACGCTCCAGACCTTCTGCCCGGTCTTGGCGTCGATGGCTTCCAGGCGGCCATCGAGCACGCCGACATAGACCTTGCCATTCCACACCGCCACGCCACGGTTCACCGCATCGCAGCAGGCTTCACCGGCGCGGGAGCGGTCGGACTGCGGGTCGTATTTCCACAGCAGCTTGCCGTCGCGCGCATCCAGGGCATAGACGATGGAAAACGGCCCGGTGGTGTACATCACGCCATCGACGATGATCGGCGTAGCTTCCACACCGCGATCGATATCCAGCTTGTAGCTCCAGGCCAGGCCGAGCTTGTCGACGTTGCCGTCATTGATCTTCTTCAGTGGGCTGAAGCGTTGTTCGTCGTAGGTGCGGCCGGTGGTCATCCAGTTGCCCGGCTCACTGTCGGCCGCGCTGATACGCGCGCCATCAACCGCCGCTGGCTGCGCAGGCGCCGCCATGGCGTGGCCGGAAATGGCCGCGCCGAGAAGCACTGAAGCGAGGATTTTTGAGGGAAGAAGGGACCGTCGCAGGCCAATCTGATTCATCGTGGAATCTCCAGTTCTTATTAGGAGCCAGCGCTAGGCGCGGATGGCTGCAAGGGACTGGAGCAACGGCTGTGCCAGAGGGTATGAAACAGGCTACAGGCCAGAAACGACGGGGCCTGTAGCGAAGTGATGCGTGATGATGAAGCCGGACACTTGTCGCATCAGAGGGACGGTGATGCGACAGGTGTAGCGGTGTTCTTTGAATCGCCTGACTGGTATGCGGGACCATTGAACTTCCATCTCAGGGTCGGAACGATACCTTCCACTCCCATGAATTTTTAAAGCGCGATGGGGGGCAAGCAACCCCCCATGATTGAAGGGGATAGTGACCACCCCGTCCCAGCAAATGACGTAGCCGCAGGGGTTTTGGTGGATTGAGGGTGGTTGGAAGCGAATAGCTGCTGAGTTAATCCATGGGCGAAGATTCTTCAACAACGATGCTAGCGCTCTTTTTTGGGTCCTTGGTCTTTGACGCGATGTCGGCCGGTAAGGGTGATGACCCGGACGTCCGTGCTGTGGTCACGACCTTACCGGCGCACTCAAAGTTTTATCGCGCGCGCATTGCCACAAAAGATTCCGAAATCGCCGAATTCAGAACTGAAACCTTGGAAAAACTGGTGCTCCGCCAAAAGATCGTGCAGCGAACAACCGAATGAGCCCGGCCGGTGTCCCTC
>NZ_JAHHIU010000336.1 GCF_024539815.1 Streptomyces hayashii | reverse complement strand
GCCACCTACGGTGGCAACTTCCGCAACGTTCGGCAGCGTCTTGAGCTCGAATTTGAGAAACCAGTCCTGTAGGGCTCGCAGTTGCGCCAGATCGTGCCCACCGCTGCGATCAACCAACGCGTACTGGAAAATCCAGCCAACGCCAGTGGCATCAGGTCCTAAGGCTGGCTTAGCACTGGCTGGTAGGCGGCTTTGTATCTGGCTCAGGTATTCCAACACCCGCGAGCGGGCCCAGTACAAGTCAGTTCCGTCTTCGAACAGCACATAAACGAAGCTGTCGCCAAAGAAGGAGTAACCGCGCACAGTCTTGGCCCCAGGTACCGAGAGCATGGTGGTTGCCAGTGGATAGGTCACCTGGTTTTCGACGATCTGTGGGGCTTGGCCTGGGTAAGGTGTACGGATAATTACCTGAACATCCGACAGGTCTGGCAATGCATCGATGGGCGTACTTTGAACCGCCCAGATCCCCCATGCCGTGACGAACAGCGTCGCCAGCAACACAAGAAAGCGGTTGGCCACCGACCAGCGAATAAGGGCCGCAATCATGGCTGGCCCCCAGAGCGTTCCAGACGTTCAACACGCAGACCATCGTCCGTCTGGCTAACAGCGATCCGAACCTTGTCGCCCGTTTTTAGGCCCTTCATCAGAGCAGGAGTGGCGAGAGGGAAAGTCATCGTCATGCCTGGCATACCCAATGTCTTGAAGGGACCGTGGGCGAGCGTGACTTCTTTGTCGTTGATCTCAACGATCTGACCATCGGCCTCATGCAAAGCGCCAACGGGCATAGTAGATGGCGAAACGTCCAATGAGCTTGCGACAACGCCCTTGAGACTGGCCTCCGAGTCGAGCAGGAACTGG
The DNA here is from genome assembly GCF_024539815.1 of Streptomyces hayashii. Taxonomy (GTDB): domain Bacteria; phylum Actinomycetota; class Actinomycetes; order Streptomycetales; family Streptomycetaceae; genus Streptomyces; species Streptomyces hayashii. The sequence continues at coordinate 6,268 of NZ_JAHHIU010000336.1, read as the reverse complement.
CCAGAGGTCACCACTTTCTGCCCCTCTTCCAAGCCTTTCAATATCGCCGTCTTGCCATCGTTATCCTGGCCTAGCTGCACCTCCACCGGGCGATATCGACCAGCGTCTTCAGAGAGCATGACCAACGCACGTCGACCGGTACGAATGACGGCCTCGCTCGGCACCCACAGAACACTTTGCTCCGTTGAACGATTGAGGCTTACCTGTGCGGTCAAACCTGGTCTGAGTCGGCCATCTGGATTGGGTAACTCAACTCGAACGCGAAGTGTGCGACTGTCCGAACTGGTTTCCGGAAGAATCGCACTGACGACGCCCTTGAGCACAACTCCAGGGAATGCGGATAAACGCGCTTCAGCTGCTTGCCCTACTACGATTGACCCAGCTTCCGCCTCTGGTACAGCCACGGCCAGCCAGACACTGCTCAAACCATTAACACGAGCCAACGTCTCGCCTGCGGCCACCGTCATACCTTCACGCACACTCAGCTCTTGAAGCACACCACCAATAGGGCTGGTCAGCGTCAGGTTCGATTGAACTTTGCCAGTGCGCTCAACTTGAGCAATTAACGTAAGTGGCATTCCGGTTAGCCGCAGTCGCTGCCGGGCCGCTGTCAGCAAGCCAGCATCGCCACTACGCTTGAGGGCGAGAAATTCCTCCTGAGCAGCTGCCCACTCCGGCACCAAGATATCTGCCAAGGCGGCATTCGCTTTCAGCACATCACCAGGTGCGTGGGCATACACACGCTCGACAAAACCCGCTGTACGGGCCTGAATGACTGCAACGTCCCGTTCGTTGAAGGCCAGCACACCTACCACGTTCAGTGTCGAGGCAAATACGCCTCGACTGACACTAGCCAGTCGCACACCAAGGTTCTGAGTCAGGCTTGGATCAATTCGAATGGCAGCGCTGTCCCCCTTGGTATCTGCGTATTGAGGGATCATCTGCATGTCCATGAAGGGTGACTTACCCGGTTTATCGAATTTCTGTTGTGGGTACATGGGATCATACCAATACAGAACTTTTCGATCGGCAGAGGCTTTGGGTTCATGATCCGGTACGACACCAGCTACTCCGCTCATTCGCGGTTGGGCTAACCAGTAACCCCCGGCAACACCCAAGGCAATCGAGATGCCGATGATTAAAGTCCCTTTCCATAATTTAAAAATCATTGAGCGGACTCCCCGTAAGAGAAATACAGGCGAGCGCTGGTCAGGGCACGTTGCTCTTCAACGTCAACCTGCTTGAGACGGGCTTCGATGAGTTCGCGTCGGGCGGCAACAACCGAGTTCAAATCACCCTTGCCGGAGCGGTAGCTGGCCATCGTGAGTTCGACCTTTTCTTTAGCCAACGGCAACAAGCTTTCCTGATTACGGCTGACTGCACGATTGAGGCGCTCGTAGTCAGCCAACTCATCCTCCAGTTGCTGGGTATGCTCGCGTGACAGGGCTTCGCGCTCAGCCTCAAGCTGGTTTAGTTCGGCGTGCTTGGCCGCAATCTTGGGGTTTTGCCGAGAGTTAGGGAACAGCGGGAGATCCCATGAAAACTGCACGCTGACCATGTCACCGAATTGTTGGCCTCGGTGCTGATAATCGAATTCCCAGCTCCAGTCAGACTGCTTTTCCGCCTCAGCTTCACGGATCTTGGCTTGTGCTTCACGGGTCATCGGCACAAAAGCCGCTAATTCGGGGTGATGTTGCAGCTTATGGGAGTAACCTGAGGTCTCAATAGGCCAATCAGGCAAACCGCCTACCGGTTTGTCATCGGCGGCAGGGCCAATCCAGCGCTTGAGGGCGGCCCGGGCCTGTGCACGTTGACGAACTAAATCATCCTGCTGCTCAGCCAGTTGAGCAGCTTCCTGTTTAGGTGTCACCGCATCGGCGGGTTGGGCTCGGCCACCCGCAATCTGAGCTCTGACGGTATCGGTCAGAAGACGGTTTTCTTTGTAGAAGTCCTGGAACAACGCATCTTTACGCTCAACCGAGTAGCTTCTGATCCAGGCTAATGCCGTGGACTGTCGGACGTTCAGACGCGCCACTCGACGCTCGGCTGACGCTCGATCAACAGCCGCATCCGCGACCTCGATACGTGCTTTGCGCTTGTCGCTGTTGGGCATCTCCTGCCTAATCCCGACCACTTGCATGGTCATGAAGTCCTGGTCGATGCTCCATCTGTCGGGTCCACCAATGGGGTAGTTCTGCACGCCCAGCAGTAGCTTGGGATCGGGTAGTTCGCCGGCGGGAATGGCCGCGCTAGTGGCTGCTTGAATTTTGGCGTCTTGTGCGGTCAACGATGGTGCATTGTTTTCGGCCAGACGCAGCGCTTCATCGAATGTCAATGCGCTAGCGAAGCTCGGCAATGCAAGTACGCTTGCCGCCAGGCCGGCCAGGAAGGACCAACCTGTGCAACAGCACTTGGAGTTCATGTTCACGATTCCTGTGATGATCCACCGCGCGCTTCATAAGACATGCGCGCAGATATGCCATCCCGCTAACGCGGAATGAGGCTCAGTGTGGTACAGGAATCAAGTACGTGGGGGTCGCCATACCCCTGAAGAGGTTTGTACGAGCGGGAAATGGCTGGAGAATGATAGAATGAGAGGACTGGACAGGGTGATAGGAGGCTTGATGATCGATACTTGCAACATGCCGCCAGTTTTGCATTCCTGACCGGGCTTACAAGGTTTGCCATGCTCGGTGGGACTTTTCATGTCGTGGCAGCAGTCTTGCCCCATACCATCCATCATCGCCATGCCCATGGTTTTCATCGGGCATGGTTCAATCGATGTCTGAACACCCGCCATCCCGCTGAGGGGAAGCGCCAAGCTAATCAGGAAAATTAGGCAAAACCGCAGGTAGCGTTTCATGAGCTGGAGTGTAGACGGTGCAAATGGCCCTTACAATTCACCCTTGAGACTCCTTAGTCGGCCATCACCAACCGCTATGCCGCGCTCATTTCCATGACCGGGCTTAAAGTACCTAACCATGCGACTAGACAAATAATGATGACTGCCATTGAAAATTCGAGCTTCATGCTACGGCGCAAGGCATTGACCGCGACAGCATAGTCTCCATTTCGAACAGAACGTTCCAAGAGCGGGCTTAGGTGAAAACGGTTGAGCGTCGCTAATACGATCATCCCGGCAAAGAGCAGGACCTTCAAAAATAGCAACTCGCCATAAGTGCTGAGCATCACCTCATCGAGATTTGGCCCAACGATAAATAGGTAGTTCGCCACTCCCGTAATGCTGATGATCACTACAATCACCGCGCCGGCCGATTCAAACCCTGTCAGTACCCGAGCAAGAATTCGTGCTTCTCGCTCACCTTTCAGTGATTTCAAACGCAGCAGCAGGGCAAATGCCGCTAGCGCACCCAACCAACCGCCTGCGGCCAAAAGATGGAAGATATCGCTAATAAAGTGCCAGTAGCGACGGCTCCCCTCGTCCATTGCTCCGTGCCCTGTCCATGCCAGCGTCGCTAGCGCAATCGCGCCACAGACAGTGACAATCCAAAGACTCAGTGTTGGAAAGCGCTTGTTCAGGGAAACGCCAATAATGGCCGTCACCAACGCCCCTATTCGGACCATCCAGGTCAAACCGACGTCAGTCCCCATGAGAACCATTTGAAAGATATGGTGATGTAGCTCCATGAAACCCGACACGCCACTCATTGCTTTCGCAAGTAACAACATGGCGGCAAGGGACAGAGCTACACCTACAGCAGAAGTACTGTAAAGAAGCGACTCAAAATTCAAAACTGTTCCCGATATTCTTTCTTTTCCCCTGAGGCTATAAAGACCAAAAATTGCCAGTCCAAATAACAGCATCAGGTCGAAATAAAGAGCAAAGCGAACAACGATATTTAATGAGTCGCTCATGAATCATTTCACTTTGAAAGAAAAGTTGCCGGTAATCGGGTGAGTGTCCGAGGAAACGGCACGCCATTCGACTTTGTAAGTACCCGTGGTCAATGGCGATGCGGGTGTAATAACCATCGTCTTCGGATCACCGCCACCTGCCACGTTAGCTTTTACGCCCATAGGTGAATTCGGCATACCAGGCATATCGGTCATAATCAGCTTTGCACCAGAGAACTGAGTCGTTAGATTCTCAGAAAAGTGCAGTTCGATTTTAGACGGAGCCGCCGCATCCGATCCTTCAGCGGGAGTAGAAGAAACCAGCTTTGGATGCGCCTGAGCAACTGCACTCAGAAGCAAACCCGCAGTCAGCGCAACAGCTACGGTGGTAGTTTTAAGGAATGACATGCAAGACTCCTGACAGCAAAAGCTGTTGGTTCTAGGTTTTTAGGGAATATCTAGTTTTTTACTTTTTGACGCTCGTTAAAACCACTGACGAATACCTAGCAAATTCCGTGTTCTAGGGCCGGCTGGACAGGGAGGAATCACAAGATTTCCAACGTCACAGTGCGAGTACACGATGCCACATGAACGCAAACTGTTCGATTACATTTCAGTCAGCTTGGGGCGGGTTTTTGGCACTGATCTGCCCGGATACGGCGCCAAATACGCGACTTTCTTTGGAACGCTCCAAGAGTTTTCTCTCATCCAAAAACGATCCTATTGAGCTAACCACATGTTGCCTGCATACATATGAACAAGGTGTCTTAGACCTTTCTTGCATCAGCACATGGGAGTTCAATATGAAAGGCTGTTATTCCGTTTAACGACGTACACCATATTTTTCCGTCATGCGCTTCAATGATAGATCGAGTAATCGATAAACCTAGCCCTGCATTACTTGGACTTCCTTCTCTGCGAGCTGGGTCCACGCGATAAAATCGATCAAACAGCTTTTCAAGATGCTCGGACGCAATGGGCTCTCCCGGGTTCTCCACAGAGACTGATATTGAAGTTCCTTTCTGCCGAATATCGACAGTAATACACTTTCCTTCGGGGGTGTACCGGAGCGCATTTGAGAGCAGATTAGAGATGGCCCTGTCGAGCATGAGTACGTCACCTCGGACGCTACCCCTGCCTGTGACCTTCAGGTCGATCCCTCGCTCATCAGCCAGCAAACGGTAGTACTCGAGTAATTTCTCTACTACTGCTACCAGGTCAATCGGTTTGTTTTCATGTGTAATTAGACCGTTATCTGATTTCGCTAGAAAAAGCATGTCATCAATCATACGTCCCATACGTTTCAAGTCATCAAGATTTGAGTACAGATTGTCCTCGTAGTCCTCAATATTTCTTTTTCTAGATAAAATCACTTCAGTGTGAGTCATCAAATTGCTAACGGGTGTCCGTAATTCGTGAGCAATGTCCGCAGAGAAGTTCGATAAACGAACAAACGCATCGTCCAGTCTAGATAACATTGCGTTGAACGAGAGCACCATCTGCTGGAGCTCTTGGGGAACGGGACCTAATGGAATACGCTCTTTGAGCGATTTAGCTGACATCGAAGCTGCTACCTGAGTGACTAGGCGAATAGGTCGTAGTCCACTACGCGCTACCATCCAGCCCAGTGCAGCACTGACCAGCGCGCTTATCACCAGTCCTATCCAAAACCATCGTTCAAGCGTCTCGAAGAAGGCCATATGTTGAGTAACATCAAAGATCAACATCACTGTCAATGGCTTGTCCTGCCCCGTCACTATGGCTTGCGCCGTCACGCCTCGAAATATCTGCTCCTGGTCTCGCCACTCCCAGACATTGCTGTTTGTGACCGTTCGGAAGTCTTCAGGAACTACGATCGGACCTGGGTCAGCAAACAGGAGCTTACCGTCACCATCGATGATAAGAGCTGTCAAATCACGATGAGCACCAAGCAGTGCCTCCAGCTCAGGCTTAACATCACTGAATTGATCAATGCTGTTCAACCCAGTCAAAATTCTTTGCGTCGAGTGAAGCTTTTCGTTCAGCGCCTGCTGATCCAGCATCTTGAAATGATGCCGGCTGAGGTTGTTAAAACTGAGTCCAGCGACGGTGAGCACAGCCGTTACAGCTAGCATGAACATCAGGCTCATGCGCGTAGTCAGGGACATTCGCTTCATTCCGACCCCGTCCCCGAATCCGGCGCATCCAGCATGTACCCCATGCCTCGAGAGGTGTGGATAAGCTTGACCTCAAAATCATCATCAATCTTTGCTCTGAGCCTCCTGACAGCAACCTCGATGACGTTAGTATCGCTGTCAAAGTTCATGTCCCAGACCTGGGAAGCAATAAGCGACTTGGGCAGAACCTCACCTCGACGACGGAGCAGCAATTCGAGCAACGCAAACTCTTTGGCCGTTAGATCTATACGTTTGCC
>NZ_JAHHIU010000335.1 GCF_024539815.1 Streptomyces hayashii | reverse complement strand
GGCGGGGGGTCGGCCGGGCCGGCGCCGCCCGCGGTCCCTGGACCGTCCTGTGCGCCGTCGCCGCGGTGGTCCTCGGCCCCGCCGCGGCCACCGCGTCGGCCCTGGAGCAGGCCAACAGGGCGCCGCTGCACCACGCGGTGCGGATCGACCGGCCGCAGGCGTACATCCCGGCGGACACCGCCCGCCGCAGGCTCGCCCCGTGAGCCCCGACGGGGACCGGTCCGACGTGGATCGGTCCGACGTGGATCGGTCCGACGGGGACCGGTCCGGGGCTCGCGCAGGGATCCGCGCCGGAGCGCGCCCCGAAGTGCGCCTCGGGGTTCGAGCCGGAGTTCACGCCGGGGCGCACTCCGGCGTCGACGCCGGATCCGTCCAGGAGGTCACTCCTTGAAGCGCTGCCACAGCCGGGGATACCGCTCGGCGAGCGCCCCCTCGTTCTCGAAGTCGACGGGCGAGCCCTCGGGTTCGGGGGGCGCGGGCGGGATGCCGAGGTCGGGGGCGACCTCCCCGGTGAGCTGCTCATAGGCCTCGTCGGCCGCGTACCCCAGTTCCTCGCCGTCGCCGTCGATCTCCTCGTCGAAGTCGTCCAGCAGGTCGGCGAGCGAGTCGGGGTCGCCGTGCAGCGCGCCCTCGAAGATCTCGCGGCCCTGTCCGATCAGCCAGCACCGGAAGAAGTCGAAGGCGTCGTCGCTCGCCCCGTCCAGCAGCAGCCACGCGGCGCCCCACAGATCCCAGCGGTAGGCGCGGTTGTAGCGGGACTCGAAATGCCGGGCGAAGTCGAGCACGGACTCCGGGTCCAGCCCCAGCAGCCGCTCCACGAGCAGATCGGCCTGCTCCTCGGGATCGCCCTCGGCGGCCTCGCGGGAGGCGTCCACCAGCTCCCAGAACTCCGTCTCGTCCATCACGCGTCCAGCATCGTGCCTGACCGTGCGGGACGCACCCGGAGTGCCCGGGGATTCTCATCCCGGCCGATACAACTCCGCCAATCGCGCCGCGTCCTCGGCGAACCGTTTCCGCAGGGGTTCCGGGGAGAGCACCTCGGCCTCCGCGCCCAGCGCCGTGAGCTGGGTGTGCGCCACGGCCTGCGACTCGACGCCCAGCGTGACCGTCACCCGTCCGCGGTCGTCCGCCTCCCCGGCCGCCGCCAGTGCGTCCCTGGCGGCCACCGGGTCCACGGCGTGCGGCAGGGCGCGCACGCCCGCCTGCGAGAGCCGCACGACCACCTCGGCCCGCAGGATCGACCGTGCGAAGCGCTCGGCCTGCTCGGCCCAGAAGCCGGGGAGGTCGAACTCCTCGTCGCGGCTGAAACGGTCCCTCAGATCCTCGGCGCCGACGAACCGGTCGATCCGGTACGTCCGGAACGCGGCGCCGTCCTCGCCCCGCACCCGGGCGCACAGATACCAGACCCCCGCCTTGAGCACGAGCTCGTACGGCTCCAGCTCCCGCTCGACCTCCCGGTCCCCGCGCCGGTAGCGGGCCCGGACGCACCGGTCGTCCCACACCGCGTCCGCGATCAGCGGCAGCAGCGCGGGCGCCTCCGGCTCCCGGAACCACGCGGGAGCGTCCAGATGGAACCGCTGCGCCGCCGCCCGCGGGGCGTCCCGCAGGGACGGCAGCAGCGCCGCCGAGACCTTCAGCCGCGCGGCCGAGGCGACGTCCGCCAGGCCCATCTCCCGCAGGGCCCCCGGCACCCCGCTCAGGAACAGCGCTTCGGCCTCGCCGCGCCCCAGCCCCGTCAGTCCGGTCCGGTACCCGCCGACGAGACGGTAGCCGCCGGCCCTGCCCCGCTCCGCGTACACCGGCACGCCGGCCTCCGACAGCGCCTGCGCGTCCCGCGTGACCGTACGCTCCGACACCTCCAGTTCCCGCGCCAGCTCACCGGCGGTCATGGTGGACCGGGACTGAAGGAGCAGCACCATCTTGATCAGGCGGGCAGCACGCATGCGCCCCATGATGCCGGGCCCCACCGACAACGGGACGGGGCACGCACTTCGGCCCGTGACCGCGACACGGCACAGGGCGAGCAGGCCCGCGCGGCCTGGGGGTACTGGGGTCCTGCGGCCTGCAACCCGCGGCCCACGGCCGTAGCGCCGTAGCGCTGTAGCGCCGTGGAAAGCGTGCTCGGTGCGTCGGGTCGGGGCTGCGGCACGTGGCGGGGCGGGGCCGTCCCTCGGACGTCGCCCGTGACGGCGAAGGGGGGCACGGCCCCAGGCCGTGCCCCCCCACGTCATGCCGTCATCGGCCGGCCGCCTACAGGCCGTACCGCTCGCGGGCTTCCTTCACCGCCGCCGCCTTGACCTCGCCGCGTCGGGCGAGCTGGGCCAGTGCCGCCACGACGACCGACTCCGCGTCCACGCCGAAGTGACGGCGGGCCGCCTCGCGGGTGTCGGACAGGCCGAAGCCGTCCGCGCCCAGCGAGGACCAGTCCTGCTCGACCCACTGCGCGATCTGGTCCGGCACCTGGCGCATGTAGTCGGAGACCGCGAGCACCGGGCCCTCGGCGCCCTGGAGCGCCCGGCGGACGTACGGCGTCCGCTCCTCGCCGCGCAGGAGGGCCGCGTCGGCCTCCAGCGCGTCGCGGCGCAGCTCGGTCCAGGAGGTCGCGGACCACACGTCGGCGGCCACGCCCCACTCCTCGGCGAGCAGCTTCTGCGCCTTCAGCGCCCAGTGGATCGCCGTACCCGAAGCCATCAGCTGGATGCGCGGGGCGTTGGCCGCAGCGACCTCCACGCCGGCCGACTCCGCCGTGTTGAAGCGGTACAGGCCCTTGACGATGCCCTCGTCCACACCGGGCGCGGTCGGCTTGGCCGGCTGCTGCATCGGCTCGTTGTAGACCGTGAGGTAGTAGAAGACGTTCGGGTCCTCGCCCGGGGCCGCCTCGCCGTACATCCGGCGCAGACCGTCCTTGACGATCGCGGCGATCTCGTAGGCGAACGCCGGGTCGTAGCTGAGCGCGGCCGGGTTGGTCGCGGCGATGACGGGGGAGTGGCCGTCGGCGTGCTGGAGGCCTTCGCCCGTCAGGGTCGTGCGGCCGGCCGTCGCGCCGACGAGGAAGCCGCGGCCGAGCTGGTCGCCGAGCTGCCACATCTGGTCGGCCGTGCGCTGCCAGCCGAACATCGAGTAGAAGATGTAGAACGGGATCATCGCCTCGCCGTGCGTCGCGTACGACGTCGATGCGGCGATGAAGTCGGCCATCGAACCGGCTTCGGTGATCCCCTCGTTGAGGATCTGGCCGTTCTTGGCCTCCTTGTAGTACATCAGCTGGTCGCGGTCGACCGGCTCGTACGTCTGGCCCTTGGGGGAGTAGATCCCGAGCGACGGGAACAGGCTCTCCATGCCGAAGGTGCGCGCTTCGTCCGGGACGATGGGGACCCAGCGCCTGCCGGTCTCCTTGTCGCGGACCAGGTCCTTCACCAGGCGGACGAAGGCCATCGTGGTGGCCACGTTCTGCGAGCCGGAGCCCTTGTCGAACGAGGCGAACGTCTTGTCGGCCGGGGCGGGCAGCGGCGCGAGGGCGTGCGTGCGCCGGGCCGGGGCGGGGCCGCCGAGGGCCGCGCGGCGCTCCTGGAGGTAGCGGACCTCGGGGGAGTCGACGCCCGGGTGCCCGTAGGGGACGACGCCGTCGACGAACTGCGCGTCGGAGATCGGCAGCTCCAGCAGGTCCCGCATCGCCTTGAACTCGTCCACCGAGAGCTTCTTCATCTGGTGGTTGGCGTTCTTCGACGCGAAGCCCTCGCCGAGGGTGTGCCCCTTGACCGTCTGGGCCAGGATGACCGTCGGGGCGCCCTTGAACTCCACGGCCGCCTTGTAGGCCGCGTAGACCTTGTCGGCCTCGTGACCGCCGCGGGAGAGGTGGAAGCACTCCAGGATCTTGTCGTCGCTCAGCAGCTTCGCCATCTCGGCGAGCGCCGGGTCCTTGCCGAAGAAGTCCTCGCGGATGTAGGCGGCGCCACGCGTCTGGTACGTCTGCACCTGCGCGTCCGGCACCTCGCGCAGCCGGCGGACCAGCGCGCCCGTGGTGTCGAGCTGGAAGAGCTCGTCCCAGGCCGTGCCCCACAGCGTCTTGATGACGTTCCAGCCGGCGCCGCGGAACTGGGCCTCCAGCTCCTGCACGATCTTGAAGTTGGCGCGGACCGGGCCGTCGAGGCGCTGAAGGTTGCAGTTGATGACGAAGGTCAGGTTGTCCAGGCCCTCGCGGGAGGCGAGCGCGAGGGCCGCCGTCGACTCCGGCTCGTCCATCTCGCCGTCGCCGAGGAACGCCCACACGTGGGAGGCGGAGACGTCCTTGATGTCGCGGTTGGTCAGGTACCGGTTGAAGCGCGCCTGGTAGATGGCGGAGAGCGGACCGAGACCCATGGAGACGGTCGGGAACTCCCACAGCCAGGGCAGCCGCCGCGGGTGCGGATAGGACGGGAGGCCCTCGCCGCCCGCCTCCTGGCGGAAGTTGTCCAGGTGCTGTTCGGTCAGCCGGCCGTCGAGGAAGGCGCGGGCGTAGATGCCGGGGGAGGCGTGGCCCTGGATGTAGAGCTGGTCGCCCGAGCCGTCGGCCTCCTTGCCCCGGAAGAAGTGGTTGAAGCCGGTCTCGTAGAGCCAGGCCGCGGAGGCGAAGGTGGCGATGTGGCCGCCGACGCCGTGCTTGCTGCCGCGGGTGACCATGGCGGCCGCGTTCCAGCGGTTCCACGCGGTGATCTTCCGCTCCATCTCCGGGTCGCCGGGCGCGGAGGGCTCCGCGGCGGTCGGGATGGTGTTGACGTAGTCGGTCTCAAGCAGCTTGGGCAGCGCGATGCCGTTGCCCTCGGCCCGCTCCAGCGTGCGACGCATCAGGTATGCCGCACGGTGCGGCCCGGCCGCCTTGGCGACCGCGTCCAGCGAGGCCTGCCATTCGGCGGTCTCCTCCGGATCCCGGTCGGGGAGCTGGTCGAGCGCGCTCGGCTGGATGGCTTTGGGGTCGGTCATGTCGCCGCCTTCCTCAGTCGAAGGGGGTTCCCTCATCGGTAAGGGTTCGGGGGTGCCCTTGGTCTTTGGCAGGACAGGGCGTGCGGGCGCGGGCGCGGCGTCGTTGTACGACTCCGCGCGCGGCCCGTCGGCGACTGTAACTCCCTGATCGATGATCGATCAAAGGGTTGATGGGAAAAAACTCTCGATTACGAGAAAGTAGGCACGCGGTGCCTTTCGGTCAGGCACCCGGTGCCGCGGTTTCGCCTTGTTTCCGCAGGTGAGCGTCGGTGTGCTCGGCTGTGTCAGGGGCGCGGCGCGCAGCCCAGAACATGCGCCTTCACCAGGTCCGCGATACGCGGATCCCGCCGCCGGAACGCCTGCACCAGCTCCTCGTGCTCCTCCGCGTACGACTGCTGCACGGTCCCGAGCCACCGGATGGAGAGCGCCGTGAAGACCTCGATGCCGAGGCCCTCCCAGGTGTGCAGCAGCACGGAGTTCCCGGCCGCGCGCACCAGTTCCCGGTGGAAGCCGACGGTGTGCCGCACCTGGCCGGTGCCGTCGGAGGCCCGGTCGGCCTCGTAGAGAGCGGCCACATGCGGATCGAGCGCCGAGCAGTCCTCGGCCAGCTTCTGGGCCGCCAGCTCCGCGGCGATCGCCTCCAGGCCGGCCCGCACCGGGTAGCTCTCCTCCAGGTCGGCCGCCGTCAGATTGCGCACCCGGACGCCCTTGTTCGGCGCGGACTCGATCAGCCGCAGCGACTCCAGCTCGCGCAGCGCCTCCCGCACCGGCGTCTGACTGACCTCCAGCTCGGTGGCGATCCTTCGCTCCACGATCCGCTCACCCGGCTGCCAGCGCCCGCTGACGATCCCCTCCACGATGTGCTCGCGGATCTGTTCGCGCAGCGAGTGGACGACGGGCGCGGTCATGAGAGCTCCTTCGAGCAGGGGCCGCCCATCGGCCCCGGGGCGTTGACGTTTAGACAATACGGCCGAGGGCCCACCGAGGAGAGACGCGCGGGGGCGCTTTCACGCAGGTGAGACGAGACTTACATACGCCGGACGGAGCAGGTCCGCCGCCCGGCCGCGAGCGGATGCGAACGTCGGTAACCGCGCGTCGCGCGGTGCCGACGCGGGCCGGCCGCCCGGGGCGATGCTGCCGTGCGCGGCGCCCGTCCCGAGGCGCGCCATGGCGGGTCGGGGCAGGGCGACGACGACGAGCGCCCCCGTCCGGAGTACCGGACGGGGGCGCCTGTGCTGCTGGTCCGACGGGGTCAGAGGCCGAGCTCGACCTCGAACTCGCCGGCCTCCAGGATCGCCTTGACCGCGGTCAGGTAACGGGCCGCGTCGGCGCCGTCCACCAGACGGTGGTCGTAGGACAGGGTCAGGTACGTCATGTCGCGGACGCCGATGACCGTGCCCTCCTCCGTCTCGATGACGGCCGGACGCTTGACCGTCGCGCCGATGCCGAGGATCGCGACCTGGTTCGGCGGCACGATGATCGTGTCGAACAGCGCGCCGCGCGAGCCGGTGTTGCTGATGGTGAAGGTCGCGCCGGACAGCTCGTCCGGGGTGATCTTGTTCGCCCGGACCTTGCCGGCCAGATCGGCCGTGGCCTTGGCGATGCCGGCGATGTTGAGATCGCCCGCGTGCTTGATGACCGGGGTCATCAGGCCCTTCTCGGAGTCCACCGCGATACCGATGCTCTCGGTGTCGAAGTAGGTGATCGTGCCCTCGTCCACGTTGATCCGGGCGTTGACGGCCGGGTGGGCCTTCAGCGCCTGGGCCGCCGCCTTCACGAAGAACGGCATCGGGGACAGCTTGACGCCCTCACGGGCGGCGAAGGAGTCCTTCGCCTGCGCGCGGAGCTTCATCAGGCGGGTGATGTCGACCTCGACGACCGAGGACAGCTGCGCCTGCTCGTGCAGCGCCTTGACCATGTTGTCGCCGATGACCTTGCGGATGCGGGGCATCTTGACGGTCTGGCCGCGCAGCGGGGAGGCCTCCAGAGCGGGGGCCTTCTTCGCGGCGGCCGGCGCGGCGGCCGGAGCCGGAGCGGAGGCGGCGGCCTTCGCGGCCTCGGCGGCGGCGAGGACGTCCTGCTTGCGGATACGGCCGCCGACGCCGGTGCCCTTGACGGAGCCCAGGTCGACGCCGTTCTCGGACGCGAGCTTGCGCACCAGCGGGGTCACGTACGCGCCCTCGTCGCTCGCCTGGGCGGCCGGAGCCGGGGCGGCGGCGGGAGCCGGGGTGACCGGAGCCGGAGCGGCCGGCGCGGGGGC
>NZ_JAHHIU010000334.1 GCF_024539815.1 Streptomyces hayashii | reverse complement strand
GGTTCACCCCCTACGACCCCGAGGCCGAGCCCCCGCCCGCCGCGGCCCTCCCGCTGCCCGTCCTGGAACCGGGCGCCCCGTGGCTGGCCAACTGGGCGGCGCTGGTGGCCGGGCCCGGCGGCGCCCGCACCCCCGGCGCGGCGGCCTGGCTGACGACGGCTCCCGCACCGTCCGCCGAACGGGAGGCCCCCGACCCGGCCGCGCTGCCCGCCCAGGACCTGGTCCTGCGGTTCCGCGCCACCGCCTCCCCGGAGGCGTTCCGGCTCGCCGGTCATCTGGCCCTCGCCCTGCCCTCCGTGCCGGTCATGCGGCTCGTCCAGCGCGCCGTGAACCGCGACCCGCGGCCCCAGCACCTCGCCGAGGTGATCCTCAGCGGCATGCTCACCACCGCCCCCGGCCCGCCCGGCTCGTACGACTTCCGCCCCGGCGTGCGCGAGCTGCTGCTGCGCACCCTGCCGCGCACGACCCGCGGCCGTGCCCGCGAGCTCCTGGACCGCGTCGGCGCTCTGATCGACGAACGGGCGGGGCTCACGACCGGCGAGTTCCGCGCCGAGGCGGCCCCGGCGGGCCCCGGCGCCGACGCCGCCGTCGCGCACCCGGCGTTCGCGACGGTGTCCGAGGAGACGGTGCGCCGGCTGGGCGGGCGAGCCGCCCCGGACACCGGCCTGTTCGCGGGCCGCTACCGGCTGGGCGCCAAGGTGACGTCCGAGCACAGCGACTGGCAGTCGGCGCAGGACACCTGGCAGGACGACGCCACGGTCCTGGTGCGCGGATATCCACGGGCCCCCGGGTGGCTGCTCGCCGAGTTCGACGACGTCGTCCGCCGCCTCCGCCTGATCCGCCACCCGGGCGTGGCCGCCATCAGGGACCACGGGTTCGCGGACGGCGTGCCGTACCTGGTGCGCGAGTTCGTCGAGGGCGAGAACCTGAACCACCGCCTCAGGACCACGCGGCACGGCCTGCCCGCGACCGAACTCGTCGCGCTGGTCCCCGCGCTCGCCGCGACGGTGACGGCGCTGCACGAGCTGGGCCGCCCGATCGGCGGCCTGAACGCGTCGCAGGTGATCGTCTCGCCGCGCGGACCGGTGCTGACCTGTCTCGACCCGCTGCGCTTCGGCACCGGAAGCCGCGCGGACGATCTGCGGGCGCTGGGACGTCTGGTGCACGCGATGCACCGCGGCAGCGATCGCCCGACCGGGCGGCAGCTCACGCTCCCGGACCCCGGACTCTCCCTGCCGGAGCGCCTTTCCGCGACGTTGGACGCCGCCGTGGCCGACCTGGCGTCCGACGACGACGACGTGCGGCTGAGGGGCGTCGACCGGCTGCTGCACGTCCAGGACGCCTTCCGGGAGCACGGGCGGGGCACGGCCGAACCGCGCGAGCCGCATCCCGTCCCCGGCGGCACGGACCGGTCGGCGCCCGCTCCGGACTCCCGGCCGGTGCTGCGCTTCGAGACCGACACCGACCTCGCCGCCCGCCCCGAGGCCCGTATCACCCTCGAACTGGCCGTCCACGAGGTCCTCGCCCGCGGGGATCTGACGCCCCAGCAGTACGAGATCGGCGTCCGCGGGAGCGGGTACCACGTGGAGATCCAGCCCGGCGCCTACCTCCTGCCGGTCCTCGCCGCCGCCCTGCGCTGGCTCCCCGGTCCGCTGGCCGACCTGTCCGAGCCGCCCCGGCTGCGCGTGACGTTCCAGGACGGCCCGCTCGTCGCCGCGCCCCCGCAGAGCGCCGCCCCCGTCCTGCTCACCGTGCCGCCCGCCCTCTACGACGACTTCGCCCTCAGTTCCGCAGCGGCCGGCCCGCACCGCTTCCACCCCCTGTACGGCGACGCCCCGGACGGCCCGCCGCTCGCCTGGTACTGCCCGCTGCCCGCGCCGCGCGCGGCGGACGAGGGGCGGGAGCTGCTGCGCGGGCCGCTGCTCACCCGGGACCTGGGACAGCTCGGCATCCCCGAGCCGGGCCGCACCGCGATCGTCCACACCCGTCCCGACGGGCCTCTCACCCAGCTGAACCCCGCCGATCCGTACGGCGGCCGCCCCCCGCGCCCGGCGACCTACTACGAGGTCGACCTCGTCGCGCGCCACGCCGTTCACCGGATCTCCCTGCCGAGTTCCGGCAAGGGCGAGTTCACCGCCGCCGTCGAGCTGACCTGGCGGGTGGCCGACCCGGTGGCGTTCGTGCGGGCGGAGAGCGTCGGCGTGGCCGAGCTGCTGCTGGCGCATCTGCGGGAGGCGGGGGCCCGCATCACCCGTCACCACTCCGTGCGCCGGGCCGCGGGCGCGCAGCGCGCGGTCAACGCGCAGCTCGGCGGGTGGCCGGTGCCGGGGCTGGCGGTGACCTGCGCGGTCACGCTCGCGCCGGACTACGCCCCGCCGCCCGAGACGCCCCACGCCGGGTCCGCCCGGCCGCTGGAGGAACTCCTCGCCGGCGCCGAGACGGTGCTGTTCGGCTTCGACGGCCCGCTGACCCGCCTGTTCACGGCGGCGGCCGCCCGCGCCGCCGCGCTCGACCTGCTCTCCCTCGTGGCCGAGCACCGCGATCCCGAGGACGCCTTCGCGGGCCGTCCGCCGGGCGATCCGGGCGCGGCCGGCCGGGAGCTGTTCGTGCACCCGCTGGACGTACTGCGGGCCTTCGCCCGCGACCCGCTGGGCCCGCTGCTGCGGGACCGGCTGGCCGAACTGGAGCTGGAAGCGGTGCCGGACGCGCCCACGACGCACCACTCGGTCGCCCTCGTCCGCACCCTGCACGCCGCCGGCCGCAGGGTCGGGGTCGCCACGGACGTCTGCGAAGGGGCCGTCCGCCGCCATCTGGAGTTCCACCGGCTCGCGCTGCCCGCCGGGGTGCACGGCCGCGCCGACGACCTCGGTCTGCTGATGCCGGACCCGCAGGGCCTGCTGCGCGCCCTGCGCCCGCTCGGGACGCCCGCCGCGGGCGCCGTCCTGATCGGCTCCTCGCCCGCCGAACTGACCGCCGCGCGGGCCGCGGGACTGCGCTTCGTCGGCCTCGCGCGCAACCCCACCGCGGCCCGGAGCCTCACCCGAGCGGGCGGCGACGTCACGGTCCCCTCCCTCACCCCGGTGCTGGAGGCGGCCCGCGCTCTGTGACGCGTAGGACGACGCCGGCTGCGCGGCCGCGCACCGGCCGGTGCGCGCCACCGCGAGGCCGTACCGACCGGACACGAACTGCCTTAGGCTGACGCGGATTTGAAGATTCAGTGGAGATCTACAGATGGAATCGCGTATGCCTCGCACACCGTCAAGACGCACCGTCCTGCGCGGACTCACGGTCACCGGAGCGACGGTGGTCGGCTTCGACACCGCCGCCCGGAGCTGGGCCGCGTCCGCCGCGGACTCCGGCGCCGACCTGGCCAGGGTCCCCCACCTGGACGGAACGCTCGTCACGGACGACGCCTCGCTCACCGCCGCCGCCGACGACTACGGGCACATCGTGCACCGCCGCCCCTCGGCGGTCCTGCGCCCGGGCTCGGTCCGTGACGTCGTCACCATGGTCCGGTTCTGCAACGACCAGCGCCTGCCGGTGGCGCCGCGCGGCCAGGGCCACGCCCCGTTCGGCCAGGCGCAGGTGCAGGGCGGCCTGGTCGTGGAGACCGCGCCCCTCGCCGGCATCGGCCCCGTGGACACGGCCGCCGGGACGGTCACCGTCGGCGCCGGCGCCAAGTGGAGCGCGGTCGCCCGGGCCACGCTGGCCCACGGCCTCACCCCGCCCGTCTTCACCGACTACCTGGAACTCTCCGTGGGCGGCACCCTCTCGGTGGGCGGGCTGGGCGGCCAGGCCCACCGGGTCGGCGCCCAGGTCGACAACGTCACCGAACTACGGGTCGTCACCGGAGCGGGCGAGCTGGTGCGCTGTTCGCCGACCCGGCGCGCCGACCTGTTCCACGCCGTCCTGGCCGGTCTCGGGCAGTGCGCCGTCATCGTCGAGGCCACCCTGCGCCTGGTGCCCGCGCCGCGGACCGTGCGCCGCTACCAGCTGACCTACGGCGATCTGGAGACCTTCCTCGACGACCAGCGCGTGCTCGTCCGGGAGGGCCGCTTCGACTACGTCGAGGGCCAGGTCCACGCGGACGCGGCGGGCGCGTTCGGCGTCTACGTCATGGAGGCGGTGGCCTACGGCCCGCCCGTCGGACCCGCCCCGGACGACACGGCCCTGCTGCGCGGCCTGCGCCACGACCCGGCGTCCGCGCAGATCGCCGACCAGCCCTACTACGACTTCCTCGACCGGCTGGCCCCGCTGATCGCGGCCATGAAGGAGGCCGGGATCTGGACGTTCGCCCACCCCTGGCTCAACCTCATGCTGCCCGGCCGTTCCGCGGCGGCCCTCGGCGCACAGGTCCTGAGCGGGCTCACCCCGGCCGAGGCGGGCCCCGGCGCGGTCGTCCTGTTCTACCCGCTGCTGCGCGACCGCCTCACCGCCCCGCTGCTGCGCACCTCCGACGACGACGTGTCGTATCTCTTCGACGTCCTGAGCGCCGCCCCGGCGGACGACACCGCCGCCGTCGACCGCCTGCTGGCGTTCAACCGCTCCGCCTACGAGGCCACGGCCGCGGCCGGCGGCACCCACTACCCCGTCGGCAGCATTCCCTTCACGCCGGCCGACTGGCGTGCGCACTTCGGCCCGGCCTGGGCGGCTTTGGCGTCGGCGAAGTGCACCTACGACCCCCGGGGGATCCTGGTCCCGGGCCAGGGCGTCTTCGGCTGACGGTCCGACAGAGGGCGTACCGGGCGGCGAGAACCACCCGTTCGGTCGCACCCCGCCCGGCCCACCAGATAAGGCGGCCCTCCCCGCGCCCCCGCACGATGCGTAGAGGGCCGACCGCACGGCGGCCGCCACGGTCTGTGCTCTCGGGAGGACCTGCCATGACCGCCAGTCTGGAGCAGCTGCGCCGCTGCCATTTCGCCGTCGACCTGGGGGCGGCGCGGACGCGGGTGTACGTGAAGGGGGCCGGGCTCGTCGTCGACCAGCCGTCGGCCGCCGCCGTGAACACCCGTACCGGCGCGCTGATCGCGGTCGGCGAGTTCGCCGAGAAGATGACCGGCCGCACCCCGCACTACATCCGCGTGGTGCGCCCGGTCTCCGGTGGCACGGTCGTCGACATCGAGATGGCGCAGCGCATGCTGCGCCATCTCATCGGCGACAAGATCCGCCGCCAGCTGCGCCGGAAGCCGTTCCTGCGCGCGGCCGCGTGCACCCCGCACGACGCCGACCCGCTCGCCCAGCGCGCCGCGATCGAGACGCTCGTGGGGCTCGGTTCCCGGCGTGTGGAGCTCGTCGACACCCTGATCGCGGCCGCCGTCGGCTGCGGACTGCCCGTCGAGCGCCCCGAGGCCACGATGATCATGGTGTGCGGGGCGGCCGCGACCCAGGTCGCCGTCCTCTCCCTCGGCTCGATCGTGACCGCCGAACGGATCCCGGTGGGCGGCGAGGCGGTGGATCACGCGATCGTCCAGCACCTGCGCCACGAACACGAGTTGATGCTGCCCAGCCAGTCCGTGCGACCCCTTCAGCTCGCCCTGTCCGGCAACGGCCTCACCCCGCAGGGGCCCGCGTCCACCGAGATCCACGGGCGGGACGTCGCCACGGGTCTGGCCCGCTCCGTGCAGGTCGACACCGCGGCGGTCCGCGACGCCATCGAGACCCCGCTGACGGCCGTCCTCGACGGCATCGGCCGGGTGCTGCGCGAGTGCCCGCCCGACCTGGTCGCCGACCTCGCCGACCGCGGGATCATGATGGTCGGCGGCTCCGCCCTGCTCCCCGGCTTCGACCAGATGCTGCGCCAGGCGACCGGCATGCCGGTGCACATCGCCGAGCGCCCCGACATCTGCGCCGCCCAGGGCCTGGGCGCCATGCTGGAGGGCAAGATCGAGCCGCTGACCCTGGATCCGCTGGGCGCCTGAGCCGACCCGGGTCGCCCCTCCGTCCGCGGGGGCGGCCCGCCCCGAGCCGCGCCGCCACCCCGCCCCGGGCCGCCGCCACCGCACACCACGGCTCCGCCTCCGGGGACCCGGCCGCCTCACGGCTTTACCCACGTAACGCGCTCGACACCTTGACGATCACCTGGCCGGGTGCCACGATTCCGGCGCCGCCATGTTTACGTAAACATCAGCCATCGCGGGGCTTCGATGTTTACGCAAACATCAGAGCCGAAAGGGCAAGTCGATGCGCAAGTCCCCCGCCAGAGCCTCCCTGTCCCCCCGCGTGCGCGCCGCTCTCGTCGCGGTCGCCGTCGCCGCGGTCAGCGGCACCACCCTCGCCGCCACCCCGGCGTCCGCCGCCGCCCCGGCCACCGACACGACCCAGTTCAAGGGCGTGAACTGGGCCGACCCGCGCGACAACTTCGCCGACGACTACCTCCAGCTGTCCGGTCTGAAGACCACCGACAGCTACCGGCAGACCTACGCCAAGGCGAGCCGGATCATCGCGGCGTTCCGCGCCAACCTCGGCGCCAACACCGTGCGGCTGCCGATCAACCCGTACACGGTCAACGGCGCCTACTGGAAGTCATACCGCGGAGTCATCGACGCGGCCTCCGACCAGGGCTTCAAGGTCATCGTCTCCTACTGGGAGGGCACGGGCGCGCAGAAGGACGGCTTCATCGACGACCAGGCCACGTACTGGCCGATGTGGAACACCGTCGTCAAGGCGTACAAGAACGACAAGCGCGTCTACTTCGAGCCGATGAACGAGCCGCACGGCTACACGGACGCCCAGTGGGCCGACATCGCCGCGAAGTGGCTGTCCACGTACTCGAAGGTGCCCCGCAACCGCGTCTTCGTCAGCGGCGCCGGCTACAACGACCACGTCACCTCGGTCTGCGCCGACCCGCGTCTGAAGGGCACCTACCTCTCCCTGCACCACTACGGGTTCTGGAAGGACTACGCGACCTACGACCAGTGGGTGGCCGACCTGAAGGTGCGCATCGGCGACTGCGCCGGCCGCACCGTCGCGGACGAGTTCGGCGCGCCGATGACGACCGGCCTGAACTACGACGTGAAGACGCCGGACGACAACTTCGTCAACTACGTCCAGGCCGTCACCGACACCTTCCGCGAGCTGAAGATGGGCTCCGTGTACTGGCCGGGTCTGCGCACCGACGACATCTACTCCGTCCAGAAGCTCGTCGGCCCCGCCGACTGCCCCTGGCTGGCGACCACCAACCAGTCCGGCGCCGACCGCCTCGCCTGGGCCTGGGGCCGCGGCAAGCCGGTCAAGAACTGACGACCACTCCCTCCCCCCACCCCCCACGCGTCGGCC
>NZ_JAHHIU010000333.1 GCF_024539815.1 Streptomyces hayashii | reverse complement strand
AGGACCTCGTAGAAGACGGCCCGCTTGAACCACTCGGGGTCGCGGTCCTTGGCGGGGGTGTCCTCGAAGGTGTCCGGAACGGGCTCGTTGACGATCATGATGTGGGTGACCCTCCGATCTGCGGGTTGGACGGTCGCAGGACGGTGAGTACGTGCGCGGGCCGGGTGCCCGGTTCGAGGCGCACGTAGTTGGCCCTGCCCCAGTGGTAGGTCTCGCCGGTGAGCTCGTCGCGCACCGGCGCCGACTCGTGCCAGTCCAGGCCGAGTTGCGGCATGTCCAACGACACCGTCGCCTCCTGGGTGTGGTGGGGGTCGAGGTTGACGACCACCAGAACCGTGTTCGAGCCGCTCCTCTTCGAGTAGGCGATCACCGCTTCCTGGTCGGTGTGGTGGAAGTGCAGGTCGCGCAGCCGGTGCAGGGCCGGGTTGGCCCGCCGGATCTCGTTGAGCCTGGTGATCAGCGGGGCCAGACTGCGGCCCTCGCGCTCGGCCGCCTCCCAGTCACGGGGTTTGAGCTGGTACTTCTCGGAGTCCAGGTACTCCTCGCCGCCCTCCCGCAGGGGGGCGTTCTCGCACAGCTCGTAGCCGCTGTAGAGGCCCCAGGTCGGGGAGAGGGTCGCGGCCAGGACCGCCCGGATCACGAAGGCGGGCCGGCCGCCGTGCTGAAGATAGGCGTGCAGGATGTCCGGGGTGTTGGCGAAGAAGTTGGGCCGCATGTACGAGGCGGCCTCCCCCGACAGTTCGGTGAGGTACTCCGTCAGTTCCTGCTTGGTGTTGCGCCAGGTGAAGTAGGTGTAGGACTGCTGGAAGCCGATCTGGCCGAGCGTGTGCATCATCGCCGGCCGGGTGAACGCCTCGGCCAGGAAGATCACGTCCGGGTCGGCCCCGTTGACCTCCCCGATGACCCGCTCCCAGAACACGACCGGCTTGGTGTGCGGGTTGTCCACCCGGAAGATCCGCACCCCGTACGACATCCAGTGCCGCAGCACCCGGACCGTCTCGGCGACGAGGCCGTCCATGTCCGCGTCGAACGCGATCGGGTAGATGTCCTGGTACTTCTTCGGCGGGTTCTCCGCGTAGGCGATCGTCCCGTCGGGCCGGTGGTGGAACCACTCCGGGTGTTTCTGCACCCAGGGGTGGTCGGGGGAGCACTGGAGGGCGAAGTCGAGGGCGACCTCCAGCCCGAGTTCGCGCGCCCGCTCCACGAAGGCGGCGAAGTCCTCCAGCGTGCCCAGATCCGGGTGGACGGCGTCGTGGCCGCCCTCCGGCGAGCCGATCGCCCACGGCACGCCCACATCGTCCGGCCCGGGGTCGAGGGTGTTGTTGCGGCCCTTGCGGAACGTCGTGCCGATCGGGTGGATCGGCGGGAGATAGACGACGTCGAAGCCCATCCTCGCGATGGCCGGCAGCCGCCGCGCGGCGGTGCGGAACGTGCCGTGCGGACGCTCCGGGGTGCCCTCCGAGCGCGGGAAGAACTCGTACCAGGACCCGTACAGGGCCCGCTCCCGCTCCACCAGCAGCGGCAGCGGCTCGGAGGCCGTCACCAGCTCGCGCAGCGGATGCCGCTCCAGTGCGGCGTCCACCTCGGGCGTCAGCGCCGCCGCCAGCCGGGAGACGGCCGGACGGTCCTCGTCGCGCAGGGCGTCGACGGCCGTCAGCACGGCGGCGCGGTCCGGCCCCTCGGGCACTCCGGCGGCCGCCCGCTCGTACAGGCGCGCGCCCTCCTCCAGCACCGGTTCCGTGTCCATCCCCGCGGGGATCTTGATGCGCGCGTGATGCCGCCAGGTGGCGACCGGATCGCCCCACGCCTCCACGGTGTAGGTCCAGCGGCCCGTCGCGTCCGGTGTGACGTCCGCGCCCCAGCGGTCCGTGCCGGGGGCGAGCTCGCGCATCGGGGTCCACGGTCCGGGTGCGCCGTCGGGATCCCGCAGGACGACGTTGGCCGCGACGGCGTCATGGCCTTCGCGGAACACGGTTGCCGAGATCTCGAAGGTCTCGCCGACGACCGCTTTGGCCGGCCGTCGCCCCTGCTGGACCAGGGGGCGGACGTCGAGGACGGGTATGCGCCCGACGGCGGTGGCCTGAGCGCTCGCGGAGCTCGGGGCCGTCGTCCCGGCCTGCTCGACGGGTCCGCCCGCGGCCGCGCTCTTCGCGCTCCTGGCGGCCTTGCCGCCCTTGCCGCCCTTCGCGTCCTTGGCGCGCTTGCCGTCCTTGCCGCTCTTGCCGCTCTTGCTCTTCTTGCCGGCGCTGTCCCGGGTGTTCCGGGTGTCCCGGGTGTCCTGGGGTCCGTTCCCGGCGTTCTGGCCGTTCTCGGTACGGGGCGTCGGGGGTGATGACGGGTGGTGCCTGGCTGGCATGACCGCTCCTGTCCGCATCAACGGGGGGTAGGCGGATGGATGAGGGGAGGTGGGTCCTGCTGGGGGAGTACCGGGGGAGCCTTCCACCCTATTCGGGTGTGCAATCCGGCGCTTTGTTAACTGCTCCCGCCTATGTCTTTACACAAGAGATGCCTCGTTCCGGACGAACGCGGAGCCGCTTTTGGACGCCCGTCACGTGAACGATGGCCCGTGCCGGAGCCTGTCCGGCGAACCGGACCCGCGGCCGGAAACCCTGCGGTCCGCCGCCCCCGCGACCAGTGCTTGCGCCCTCCGTGCGGGCAGGGCCCGGATCGCGCGGCCGCTGGCGCCGGCGGTGGTCGCACAGGTGGCCGATTATCGCCCCGTGGGCGCCGGCGCGGCGCCGTCCGGTCGCCGATGACGCCGGGGCGTCCCCTGCCGGCGTCGCGACGCGGCCACCGCCGGAGCCGGGCAGCCCGGTGTCGAGCGCGTTCCCCTCCGGTGCGGCGCGCGCGGGCCGGGTGACCGCCGACAGCGCCACGGTCGTCACGACCGCGGCCAGGCCCCCCGGCCCGGCGCAGACGCCGTGTGCGCGTCCGTGCCATGGTCCGAGTTCCCCTCCTCGACTCGGCGTGCCCCGGCCGGGCCCGGACACGCCAGGGTGGCAGCCTCTCGCGGCGCCCGAAGCGCCACAAGGTGGCCTCGGCGGGAGAAACAGGGGTTTCGGCCCGTTGCGACACACCCCGACGGCGGCCGGTCCGCACCCGTCGGCCCTTCCGGCGCCCGCGATGCGAGGCCTCCCGGGCCGAAAAGCAGCGGCCCGCGGGCGGCCAGCCCCCAGCGAGGTCGACACCCGCGCCGGTACCGTTTCCGTAGACGTGGACCCACACCGCCGTGTGTCCATCCAGCGAACGCGCCACGCCGAGGTGGAATGTGAAGGCGATCCGTCGATTCACCGTCCGACCCCTGCTCCCCGAACCTCTCCGACCGCTCAGCGACCTGTCCCGCAACCTGCGCTGGTCGTGGCACGCGGAAACCCGTGACCTCTTCCAGTCCGTCGACCCCGAGCGCTGGGCGCTCTGCGACGGCGACCCGGTCAGACTCCTCGGCAGCGTGCGCCCGGCACGTCTCGCCGAGCTCGCCGAGGACCGCCGCTTCCTGCGCCGGCTCGCCGCCGCCGCCGACGACCTGCACGACTACCGGACCGGCGAGCGCTGGTACCAGATGCAGCCCGCCTCCGCCGGGCTGCCCGCCGCCATCGCCTACTTCTCGCCCGAGTTCGGCGTCACCGCCGCGCTGCCGCAGTACTCCGGCGGCCTCGGCATCCTCGCCGGCGACCATCTGAAGGCGGCCAGCGACCTGGGCGTCCCGCTGATCGGCGTGGGACTGCTCTACCGGCACGGCTACTTCCGCCAGTCGCTCTCCCGGGACGGCTGGCAGCAGGAGCACTACCCCGTCCTCGACCCCAACGAGCTGCCGGTGACCCTCCTGAGGGAGGACGACGGCTCGCCCGCGCGCGTCTCCCTCGCCCTGCCGGGCGGCAAACGCCTCCACGCCCGCGTCTGGCTGGCCCAGGTCGGCCGGGTGCCGCTCCTCATGCTCGACTCCGACGTCGAGGAGAACGACTTCGGCGAGCGCGGGGTGACCGACCGGCTCTACGGCGGCGGCAGCGAGCACCGGCTGCTGCAGGAGATGCTGCTCGGCATAGGGGGTGTCCGGGCCGTACGGACGTACTGCCGGCTGACCGGCCACGCCCGGCCCGAGGTCTTCCACACCAACGAGGGCCACGCCGGCTTCCTCGGACTGGAACGGATCGCCGAGCTCGCCGACGAGGGACTCGACTTCGACTCCGCGCTGGAGGCCGTCCGGGCCGGGACGGTCTTCACCACCCACACCCCCGTCCCCGCCGGCATCGACCGCTTCGACCGCGCGCTCGTCGCCCGCCACTTCGGACCCGACGCCGAGCTTCCGCGCATGGACGTCGACCGCATCCTGCGACTGGGCATGGAGACCTACCCCGGCGGCGAGCCGAACCTCTTCAACATGGCCGTCATGGGTCTCAGGCTGGCCCAGCGCGCGAACGGGGTGTCGCTGCTGCACGGCCACGTCAGCCGGGAGATGTTCTCCGGCCTGTGGCCCGGGTTCGACCCCGACGAGGTGCCGATCACCTCGGTCACCAACGGCGTCCACGCCCCGACCTGGGTGGCGCCCGAGGTGCTGCGCCTCGGGGCCCGACAGATCGGCGCCGAGCGCGCCGAGGACGCCCTCAGCGTCGGCGGCTCGGAGCGCTGGGACGCCGTCGCCGACATCCCCGACCAGGACATCTGGGAGCTGCGCCGCGACCTGCGCGAGCAGCTGGTGGTGGAGGTGCGTGAGCGCCTGCGGGCCTCCTGGCGGCAACGGGGCGCGGGAACGGCCGAGTTGGGCTGGATCGACGGCGTCCTCGACCCCGACGTCCTCACCATCGGCTTCGCGCGCCGGGTCCCCTCGTACAAGCGTCTGACGCTGATGCTGCGCGACCGCGACCGGCTGAAGGACCTGCTGCTGCACGCGGAGCGGCCGATCCAGATCGTCGTCGCGGGCAAGGCGCACCCGGCGGACGACGGCGGCAAACGCCTGGTCCAGGAACTGGTCCGGTTCACCGACGACCCGCGGGTGCGGCACCGCATCGTCTTCCTGCCCGACTACGGCATGGCGATGGCGCAGAAGCTGTACCCCGGCTGCGACATCTGGCTGAACAACCCGCTGCGCCCGCTGGAGGCCTGCGGTACGTCCGGCATGAAGGCGGCGCTCAACGGCTGTCTCAACCTGTCCGTCCTGGACGGCTGGTGGGACGAGTGGTTCCAGCCCGACTTCGGCTGGGCGATCCCCACCGCGGACGGCGTCGGGACCGACCCCGACCACCGTGACGACGTCGAGGCGGCCGCCCTCTACGACCTCCTCGAACAGCGCATCGCCCCGCGCTTCTACGAACGCGGCCAGGCGGGCCTGCCCGACCGCTGGATCGAGATGGTCCGCAGGACGCTCGGTCTGCTCGGCCCGAAGGTGCTGGCGGGGCGCATGGTCCGCGAGTACGTCGAGCGGCTCTACACGCCGGCCGCCCACGCCCACCGGACGATGGCCCCCGACACGGCGCGTGAACTCGCCCGCTGGAAGCAGCAGGTGCGCTCGTCCTGGCACGCGGTCCGGGTGGACCACGTGGAGACGTCGGTGGCCACCACCACCGCCGAACTCGGCACGACCCTCGCCCTCAGGGTGCGGGTGGGCCTCGGCGACCTCACCCCCGACGACGTCGAGGTGCAGGCCGTCTCGGGCCGGGTCGACGAGGAGGACCGCATCACGGACGCCTCGACGGTGCCGCTCAAGCCGACGGGCGGCCCGGACACGGAAGGCCGCTGGGTCTACGAGGGCCCGCTCGGCCTGGACCGCACCGGACCGTTCGGATACACCGTCCGCATCCTCCCGGCCCACCGGCTGCTGGCGTCCGGCGCGGAGCTGGGACTGGTGGAGGTGCCGTCGGAGGAGGCGGTCGAGGGGGCGGGCGTGCTGCTGCGCTGACGAACGTCCCCGAGGGCGCGCGCAGCGCTCGGCGCGCGCCCTCGGGCAGAGGACCGTGCCCGCCCGCAGGAGGCGGCACGGGGCGGAGCGCGCCCGGGCCCGCCGCGGTGCCGGGAAGCGCCGGTTCGCCATCCTGGGCGGCCCGTGCGCCCCGACGCCGAGACCGCGGCCGCGCTCGCGCCGGATGCGCTCGCGCCGGAATAGCCGGGCGCGCCGGCGGGCAGGACGCTATCCTCCCGACGATGACCACTCCTTCTGGACACAGATCGGGGGACCCGTCCGCGCAAGGTGAGTGCTGATGCACACTCACTCCGCGAACGAGGACTCCCGCCTTTCCCTCTGGCTGCGCGTGCGCGAGTTCGCCGTGCCGGCCTCCATGATCGAGACCGCGACCGCCCGCCGCCTTGCCGGGGACTGGGCGGGGGCGTGCGCCGCGGCGGGGATCGACGTCGACTTCGGTCTGCGGGTCTGGGCGCGCAGCCACGGCCACGAACTCACGGCCCGGGTCCGCTCCGACCTCCGCCATCTGGCTCCCGACCTGCTGCGCTGGCACCTGCCGAGGATCGCCCCCGACGGGCTGCTGCGACCGGGCCTGACCGTCGCCCTCGCCCGCTACGACTTCGCGGGGCGCGACGGCGTACGTCCGGTGCAGCTCGTCCTGCGCACCCCGCCGGCCTGGGCCGACGCCGGACAACGCGTCAGTCTCGCCCTGCTGGACGCGTCCGACCCGACGGCGGGCGACCGCCGCCATCCCCACCCGCGCCCCGACCGACGGTTCCGTCTCGACCTGCACCGTCACCTGTGGGACGCGCGCAGGGCGGGTGAACTGCGGGTCAGAAGCGGTGCGGACGGCCCGCCCGCCGGGCATGCCGAGGACCCGCCCGCCGTCCGTCCGCTGCGGGGGCTCGGCTGCGCCGTGGACCGCTGGGAGGCCGAGGCGAGGATCCTGCTGCGGGCCGAGGGGCGGTCCTCGGGTTCCGTCCTCGTACGGTTCGGGGCCGGACGACGGCTGGTCGTGGACGTGCCCGAGGAGGCCGAGACGACGCGAACCGCGGCGGGCGTCCGAACCGGCGCCGGGTCCGACGCGCGTTCCGGCGCCGGTGGGGGGACGCCCGTTCTGCGCCGCACCAAGAGCCGCGGCTCGTCGCTGCCCGTGCTGCCGGACGCGGCGACCTGGGTGCCGCCCGACCTGCTGCTGCTGCGCTCCGGGGCGATCGAGGCACGGCGGTTGCATCCGCTGGTCGCCTCGGCGCTCCCGCCGCAGGAGCCGGGGCCGGAGCACGCCCCGCCCGCTACCGGCCCTGCTGCCACCGACCCCACCCCGGACCGGGCGGTGGGACGGGCCCGGTACGTGGAATGCCGGGGAGCCACGCACCGGATCGGGCTGGTCGACGGGGTGCTGGCCGCGCTGGACCACGACCCGGCCGAGGTCCGGCGCGAGGAGCTGCTGGCCGCGCTGACCGGCGCCCCG
>NZ_JAHHIU010000332.1 GCF_024539815.1 Streptomyces hayashii | reverse complement strand
GCCGGGTGGCGGGTGGGTCGGCGTGTCGGGTCCGCCCGTGGCGGCGGAGGGCGTGCCCGGGGCGGCGTGGGCGCGGAATGCCGGTTTCGCGGGCCGCCTGTTTCCGGGGCCGGCCTCGGTCGGGGGCGCGGGACCTGCGGTCGCAGGGGCGGGAGCATGAAACGCTACCCCCGGGTAATCCGCAGGATGTCCGACCATGTGGGCCGATCAGGCACTCAGCGGGTGGAATCCGGTACCGCCCGACCTGACGGAGACGCATCCCGGGCGAGTCCATTCGAGCCCGGGGGACGTGGGGGCTATCGGTGATCGAAACGTGACCGGATACGCTGACTTGAGTGAGGGCAGCGACCTATCGACAAACCGCGTAATCGCCAGTAGACACCAGCAGACAGGAGACCCCTCGTGACCGTCGTCGGGCCGTTCGGGCTGAGCGTGCGGGACCAGGCTCTGGAAGCCGATGTCCAGGCCGGATTGACGGCTGTCGAGGAAGGCTTGCTTGAGGCCACCAAGAGCGAGGTCCCCTTCATCACGGAGGCCGCCCAGCACCTCGTGCGGGCGGGCGGGAAGCGGTTCCGGCCGCTGCTCGTGGTGCTCGCGTCGCAGTTCGGCGACAAGCACGCGCCGGGTGTCGTGCCGTCGGCCGTGGTGGTGGAGCTGACCCACCTGGCCACCCTGTACCACGACGACGTGATGGACGAGGCCGCCGTGCGGCGCGGGGTGCCCAGTGCGAACGCCCGCTGGGGGAACTCCGTCGCCGTCCTCACGGGTGACTTCCTCTTCGCCCGTGCCTCCCACATCCTGGCCGACCTCGGTCCGGAGGCGGTGCGGGTGCAGGCGGAGGCGTTCGAGCGGCTGGTCACCGGACAGATCCTGGAGACGGCCGGTCCGACGGACGGACGGGATCCCGTCGATCACTACCTCGACGTGCTCGGCGGCAAGACGGGCTCCCTGGTGGCGGTGGCCTGCCGGTTCGGGGCGATGATGTCGGGCGCCGACGAGACGGTCGTCGACGTCCTGACGCAGTACGGCGAGCGGCTGGGCGTCGCGTTCCAGCTGGCGGACGACGTCCTGGACATCGCGTCCGACTCGCGTGAGTCGGGCAAGACGCCCGGCACGGACCTGCGCGAGGGCGTTCCCACCCTGCCGGTGCTGCGGCTGCGGGAGCGTGCGGCGCGGCTGGCGCTGCCCGAGGACATCGCGCTGTGCGAGCTGCTGGACTCCGACCTGAGCGACGACGCCCGGCTCGACGAGGCCCTGAAGGCGCTCCGGGCCCACCCGGCGCTGGAGCAGGCCCGCCGGGACACGGTGCGGTACGCCAAGGACGCACGTGCCGCGCTGGCGCCGTTGCGGGAGTGCGACGCGAAGGCCGCTCTGATGGAGCTCTGCGACGCGGTGGTCCACCGGGCGGGCTGACCCCCGGCCCGAGGCGGCCGCGCGGGCCCCTGCCCGCCCGGCCTGCCCGTCCGCTTCCGGCCTGCCCGGCCCCAGCCTGCCCGGCTCCTGCCCGTCCGCTTCCCGCTGCCCCGTCCCTGTCTGCCGGGCCGTGCTCGCCCGGCCTTCCTTTTCGGGCTCCTCCGCGTCCTCCTGCGTGTTCCCGCCTCGTCCGTCTCCGTGTCTCCCCGGGCTTCCGAGGCGTCCTCTCCCCGCGTACCCCTACGGGTAGGCGCTGTCGCGTCGGGGTCGTGTCATACCGCAGGCGTACGTGGAGTTGAGCCCTCGGGTTGACGCTTGCCGTCGGCTGATTTGGTCAGATGGGGACTACGGAAAACACCACTCCTCACCGATTCGGGTGAGAATGGCGGCTTGGGGCGGGGAACGCAGCGCGAGACGACCAGCCGCCGCCGACGACGGAGGTAAGGCACACATGGCACCGAAGGAATCCGACGACACCATGACCGGCGGGGAGGCGACCGGCGGAGAGGCCGACGACCTGCGCCTCCGACGCCGCAAGGCCGCACGGTACGTCGTTCCGGTCACCGTGATCGGTGTCGCGGCGGCGACGATCGGGCTCGTCCCGGCACTCGCCGACTCCGGCGACCCCGACCTGCCGAAGATCACCGCACAGCAGCTCCTCGACAAGATCGCGGCTTCGGACGTCGAGCAGCTGTCCGGGACGGTGAAGATCACCACCGACCTCGGGCTTCCCGACCTCGGCGGGCTGGAGAGCGGGCTCCTGTCCGGCGCCGCAAAGGGCGATGACGGTTCGTCCGCAGACCCCTCGGCCAAGCTCACCGAGCTCGCCTCCGGCACGCACACCCTGCGCGTCGCCGCCGACGGCCCGGACCGGCAGAAGGTTTCGCTGCTGGAGCACGCCGCCGAGTACAGCGTCATCCACAACGGCAAGAACGTGTGGGGGTACGACAGCGCGTCGAACGAGGTCTACCACTCCACCGTCGACGAGAGCGCGGGCAAGGGCTCCGGCAAGGCTTCCGGCAAGGCCGAGACCCCGGTCCCGGCCACGCCCAAGGACCTCACCGAGGACGCCCTCAAGGCGGTCGACGACACGACCTCCGTGACCGTCGACGGCACGGTCCAGGTCGCGGGCCGTGACGCCTACAAGCTGCTCGTCAAGCCGAAGCAGTCGGGCTCGACGGTCGGCGCGATCAGCGTGGCCGTGGACGCCGAGACGGGCCTGCCGCTGAAGTTCACGCTGACCCCGGCGAGTGGCGGCGCGGCCGTCGTGGACGCGGGCTTCACCAAGATCAGCTTTGCCGCGCCCGCCGCGTCCACCTTCGACTTCACGGCCCCCAAGGGCGCGAAGGTCACCGAGGGCGACACGGCCGGCAAGGGCGACGACGGCGGCAAGAGCGGCAAGGGCGGCAAGGGAGCCGAACCGGCTCCCGGGCACGACGGCTTCGGCGGTTTCGTTCCGGGCCTCGGCAGCGCGGCCGGTCACGAGGGTCCGAACGTCATCGGCGAGGGCTGGACGTCCATCGCGACCTTCGACACGGGCGGCGAGGGCATGCCCTCGGGCTCCGACGCCGGCGGTGACCTCGGCGGCTTCCTTGGCTCCCTCGGCGACAAGGTGAGCGGCGACTTCGGCTCCGGAACCGTCTTCTCCACCCGTCTGGTCAACGCCCTGATCACGGACGACGGCAAGGTCTACGCCGGCGCGGTCACCAAGGACGCCCTCGTGAAGGCGGCGAACACCGGGAAGTGACGGCCGGGCCGGGGAGCCGGCGCCCGGGAGGGGGCTGAGAGCCGGCCCGGGATGCCGAGGACGGTCCAGGACGGTCGAGGACGGCGGAGCCGTGAGGGAGGTCGAGGATGACGGAATCGGCACGGGAGTCCGCGGTGGAGACCGCGGACGACGACGCCGTCATCCGCACCCGCGCCCTCACCAAGCGCTACCGCGGCGGCCAGCTCGCCGTCGACGGCCTCGACCTGACCGTCCCGGCGGGCAGCGTCTTCGGCTTCCTCGGTCCCAACGGCTCCGGCAAGACCACCACCATCCGCATGCTGATGGGGCTCATCGAGCCCACGGCAGGCTCGGCCCGCGTCCTGGGACACCCCATGCCGCGGGCCGCGCGCGCCGTACTGCCGCACGTCGGGGCGCTCATCGAGGGCCCCGCCCTGTACGGCTTCCTCTCCGGCCGCGACAACCTGCTCCGCTACGACGCCGCCGACCCGACCGCCGACCCGCGCACCCGGCGGGCGAGGGTCACGGCCGCGCTCCAACGGGTGGGGCTCACGGCTGCCGCCGCGAAGAAGGCGAAGGCGTACTCGCTCGGCATGAAACAGCGGCTCGGCCTCGCCGCAGCCCTGCTCCAGCCCCGCCGCCTGCTCGTCCTCGACGAGCCGACCAACGGCCTGGACCCGCAGGGCATGCGGGAGATCCGTTCGCTGGTGCGGGAGCTGGCCGCGGAGGGCACGACCGTCTTCCTCTCCTCGCACCTGCTCGACGAGATCGAGCAGGTGTGCACGCACGCGGCCGTGATGGCGCAGGGCCGGCTGATCGTCCAGGGTCCGGTGGCGGATCTCGCGGCGGGCGCCCGGGGGCGGCTGGTCGTGACGACCCCGGATCCCGCCGAGGCGGCCCGGGTGCTGAAGGAACAGGGCGTAGTCGATGTCGTCCTCGCGGAGGACCGGGTCAGCGCGGAGGCGCCGCCCGCGGACCGCGATCTCGCCGACGTGAACAGCGCGTTGGTGGCGGCGGGCGTGCGCGTGCGTGGCTTCGTCGTCGAACGCGCCTCCCTGGAGGACGCGTTCGTGGCTCTCACGGGCGAGGGGTTCGATGTCGCGGGCTGAAGCCGGGACGGCGGACGGCCGCAACCCGGCCTCGGCGTCGACCGGGACGGCCGGGGCCGCCGGGGGCAGCGGGGCCTCCGAGGCCGCAGGGACCGCCAGGAGCGGCGGGTCCTCCCAGCCCTCAGGGTCCTCCCAGTCCTCCCAGTCCTCCCAGTCCTCCCAGTCCGCCCGGACCTCCTGGGCCCGGGCCTGGACCTTCGGGATCCTTCGCAGCGAACTGCTGACCACCTTCCGGCGCTGGCGCGCACTCGCCCTGCTGGGCGTGCTGGCGGCGGTGCCGGTCCTGGTCGGGATCGCCGTGAAGGCCCAGACCGGCGGCGGATCCTCCGCCGGACGCGGCGGAGGCGGCGGCGCCGGGCCCGCGTTCATCTCGCAGGTCACCAACAACGGCCTGTTCCTGGTCTTCACCGCGTTGGCCGTGACCCTGCCGTTCTTCCTGCCGATGGCCGTCGGCGTCATCGCGGGCGACGCCATCGCCGGTGAGGCGAACGCCGGCACCCTGCGCTACCTCCTGGTCGCCCCGGCCGGCCGCACCCGCCTGCTGCTGGCCAAGTTCGCGACCGTCATGACCTTCTGCCTGGCGGCCACGCTCGTGGTCGCCCTCTCGGCGCTCACGGTGGGCGCGCTGCTCTTCCCGCTGGGCGACCTGACGACGATCTCCGGCACCCGGATCGACTTCGCGGACGGCCTGCTCCGGGCACTGCTGATGGCCCTGGTCGTGGCCGCGTCGCTGACCGGCGTCGCCGCGCTCGGCCTGTTCGTCTCCACGCTCACGACCAGTGGCATCGCGGCGATGGCGACGACCGTCGGCCTGCTGATCACGGTCCAGATCCTCGACCAGATCCCCCAGCTCCACGCCGTCCAGCCGTACTTCTTCTCGCACTACTGGCTGTCCTTCGCCGACCTCCTGCGCGAGCCCGTCTACTGGGACGACCTGCAGAAGAACCTCGGCCTGCAAGCCCTCTACGCGGCCGTCTTCGGCTCGGCGGCCTGGGCGCGCTTCACGACGACGGACGTCACGGCGTAGCGGCCCGCGGGCCGTCGGGGCCCGACCAGCCGGACCCGGCGGCGAGGCGGATGCGGCGGCCGGTCGGATTCGACGGTCGCTCGGATCCGACGGCCAAACGGATCCGGCGGCCAGGCGGGTTCGGCCGTCGGTCGCCTGCGTCGGTCGGTCGGATGCGTCGGTCAGACGGACTCGTGGGGGAACCGGGCCGGCAGCGCCTCCCGGGCGAAGAACGTCTTCGCGTTCGTCAGGGCCTCCGTGTCCGACAGGACGTCCCCGGGCTTGGTGCCGTTGCCGAGCAGCACTCCGCCGAAGCGCATGCCCAGGTAGGCGGCGGAGTTGCGGAGCGTGCCGACGAGCGGGTCGGCGACCTGGGGCCGGTCGTCCGCGAGCACGGTGACGCCCCAGAGGGTGTGCCCGGCCATGCTCTCCTTGAAGTCGAGGCCGGGGGTGCGCAGCCAGCCCGCCCAGTGGTCCAGGTAGCGCTTGGTCTGGGTGGACACCGAGTACCAGTACAGCGGGGACGCGATCACGATGTCCGTCGCGGCGAGGGTGGCGTCGAGCAGCAACGCCGAGTCGCCCTCCGTGGGGCGGACCCGGTCACTGTCGTGCCGTAGGTCCACGAATTCGGGCAGCGGGTGCTCGGTCAGGTTGATCCACCGTTGCTCGACGTCGGACGGGAGCTGCTCGGCGGCCTCGCGGGCCAGGGTCTCGGTGTTGCCGCCCGAACGGCTGCTGCCCAGTACGAACAGGAAACTGCGACGCGTCATGATTCGATCCCCCAAGTAGTGAGCGTACGAAGGTAGTGTGCATCTGCATTATATGTGCGCGCAAGTAGTTGCTCAACGGGCGGTCGCTCCTCAGGCTGGGGCTTCGGTCGCCGCCGGCCGGGTCGGCTCGTCCCGGCCGCGCGGGCGGGCAGGCTCGTCCCGGCCGCGCGGGCGGGCAGGCTCGTCCCGGCCGCGCGGGCGGTCGTCAGCAGCAACATCTCCTCGCCCGGCGCCGCGACGATCTGCAGACCCGCCGGACAACCCTCCGCGCCGAACCCCGCCGGGACGCTGATCGCCGGATGCCCGCTCAGGTTGAACGTCCAGGTGAGCGCCGTCGAGAAACGGTCGCCCGGACCCTCGTGGCCGTGCGCCGCGTTGGGGGTCGTGGGCGTCAGGAGCAGATCGGCGCGGGCGAAGAACCCGGCCAACAGACGGTCGTTCCGCTCCCGGACCCGCTCGGCCGCGCGCAGGTCCGCGCCCGGAGTGCGCAGCGCCAGCCAGGCCGGGGCCGGATCCTCCAGCCGCAGGGGCGCGTCGGACGGCGGCAGCAGCCTGACGGCCCCGGCGTCGGCGAGGCGCCGGGCGGCGGCGCGGGCGAGGGCGAGCGGTTCGGGGTCAGGGTCGGCGAAACCGAGGTCGGCGGAGAAGACGGCGGTGGGCGGCCTCAGGGGATTGCCCTCCGGGCGCTTGTCCTCAGGGGCCATGACCTGCCAGTACGCCTCGGCGTCCACCGCGTGTCGCACCAGCACGCCGGCCGCGGTCAGCCCCCCGCGGCCGGGAGTCGTGGGCGGGTCCGCCGGGTTCGACGGCGCCGTCCGTCCGTTCGTGACCTTCAGGCCGAGAACACCGCACCAGGCGGCCGGGATGCGCACCGACCCCGCGCCGTCGCTGCCGGTCGCCATGGGGACCAGACCGGCGGCCACCGCTGCCGCCGAGCCGGCCGAGGAGCCGCCCGGTGTGCGGTCGGCGCGCCAGGGGTTGACGGTACGGCCGTGGGCGCCGAGACCCCAGGTCTGCCAGGGAGTGCCTGGTCCCGGTACCGAGGTCGCCCCCACGGGCACGCATCCGGCGGCGGTCAACGGCCCTGCCGCACGCAGCCCGTGACGCCCTTTCACCCCGATCGGCACACCGGCCAGCGGCAGCCGTTCGCCCGCGGCGACCCGCAGGTCGACCGCACGGGCCCACGCCCGAGCCCGCTCCTCCCACACCTCGGCGAAGGCGCACAGAAAGGGATCGGCCCGGGCGATCCGCGCGAGCGCCTCGTCGACGACGTCCACGGCCCGCAGCCGAGCCGCGCGCACCTCCGCGGCGATCTCCACGGCCGGGAGCCACCGAGGGTGTCCACCCGCCGCCACCCGCCCGGACCAGCCTCGGGCCTCCTCCCGGC
>NZ_JAHHIU010000331.1 GCF_024539815.1 Streptomyces hayashii | reverse complement strand
GGTGGGCGGTCGGGGCGACGGGCGGCGGCCTCGCCCCTCCGTCGGCGTTCGCCGTCGGCCTGGCCTTCTGGGCCTGGGCGGCGACCGGCTCGCGCGCGGGAGCGGTGCGCTGCCGCGTCCGCTACGTCGGTCCCGGCGGCCTCAGGAGCCCGTGGGGGTATGTCTGGCTCGGCGCGCTGTACGCCCTGATCGCTCTGGTGGACCCGGTCACGTTCGCCGTGGCGGCGGTCGGGGCGGCGGCGCTGGTCGCGGGGTGGGAGCGCGAGGGGCGCGCCGTGGCGGGCCGGTGGGCGCTGACGGCCGTGGCGCCGGCGACGGCGCTGTGCTTCCGGCGTTCCGTGGGCGCCCTCGCTCCGGCCGGGGACCCGGGCGCGGACCTGCTGCGCGAGCCGCTGCGGCAGGGGGCGCCCTGGCATGTGTGGCTGGTGCTGATCGGTCTGCCCGCGCTGCTGCTGGCGGCCTGGCGCTCGAAACGGGCGCCGGGTCGATGACGCGCCCCACCGGACGCGTTCCCGCCCGGCGCGTCCCCATCGGACGTGTTCCCGCCCGGCGCGCCGCTGCCGGGCGCAACCCCGCCGGAACGCACGGAGCCGGGGGGAGTCGACCCGCTCCCCCCGGCCATCGCTCGACGACTACTCGATGACGAGGTCGACCGGGATGTTGCCGCGGGTGGCGTTGGAGTAGGGGCAGACCTGGTGGGCCTGCTCGACGAGCTTGCGGCCGGTCGCCTCGTCCACGGTGTCGGGCAGTTCGACGCGCAGCGTCACCTTCAGCGCGAAGCCCTCACCCTGCTGGCCTATGCCGACCTCGGCGGTCACCGCGGCGTCGCTGACGTCCACCTTCGCCTGGCGGCCGACGAGGCCGAGGGCGCTGCCGAAACAGGCGGCGTAACCGGCGGCGAACAGCTGCTCCGGGTTGGTGCCCTGCCCGTTGCCGCCCAGCTCAGCGGGCATGGCCAGCGCCAGGTCGATCTTGCCGTCGGAGGAGACGGCGCGGCCCTCGCGGCCGTGGGTGGCGGTGGCGACAGCGGTGTAGAGCGCGTCCATGGAAAACCATCCCTCTCAGGTCGTTCCGACGGCCCGGTCCGGCCGCCTCACGGAGATAAGTAGAGCACACAGTTAAATTGGGCACAACCAAATAGCGCGACAGGGTTACCCTGGAGTCATGACCGCCCCACTGCCCTTCGTCGGCCAGGAGAACGCCACGAGCGCCACCAGCGCCACGGACGCGACGAGCCCGACCGCGGCCACCGGCGCCACGAACGCCACCGACTCCACCGACTCCACCGACTCCACCGAGAACTGGCTCCGCCTGGACCGACAGATCTGCTTCTCCCTGCACGCCGCTTCGCGCGCCTTCAACGGCGTCTACCGCGTGATCCTCAAGGACCTCGGGCTGACCTATCCGCAGTACCTGGTGATGCTGGTCCTGTGGGAGCAGGGCCCGCTGCCCGTGAAGCGGCTGGGCGAGCACCTGCGCCTGGACTCCGGCACCCTCTCCCCGCTGCTCAAGCGGCTTGAGGCGGCCGGCCTGGTGCGCCGCGAGCGCAGCGCCCGCGACGAGCGCTCGGTCGAGGTCCGGCCGACCGAGGCGGGCACGGACCTGCGCGAACGCGCCCTGGAGGTGCCTCGCAGGATCGTCGCCGCCACCGGCTTCGAACTCACCGAGATCGGCGCGCTGCGCGAGCGCCTGGACGAGCTCACCGCGGCGCTGGACGCGGCGACCGAGCAGGAGGAGCCAGGAAGGCCGTAGCGGGGCGACGGACGTAGAGGCGGAGGGTCACTCCGTCGCGTTCGCCCTCCCAGCGGGGGACGAACCGTTCCTCCACCTCCACGAGCTTGAGGCGCTCGGTGGGCTCACCGGGAAACCAGCGGGAACGCAGGGCGTACGGCTCGGCGAAGACCCAGAGCCGGTTCACCGAGGCGAGCCTGCGCCGCAGCTCGCGGGGACCGACCTCACGCCCGTACAGCGTGCCCGACTCGGGGCCGGGCGCCTTCAGCGCCAGATCACGCACCCCCCGGAAGCCCTTCGGGTACGCGAGCGCCGTCCGCCGCCCGAGGGAGGGCAGGAACAGCACCGGGTCGCCGGGGCGGACTTCACGGGTGGCCAGGGCGGAGACGGCGGCGAGGTCGTCCGGCCGGTGGGCCAGGGTGCGGTACTCGCGGTGCAGCGGGAGCAGATGGAGGAAGACCAGGGCGACGGCCGACACGCCCGCCGCGGTGACCGCCCACGAGCGCGTCCGGCGGCCCGCGAGCCCGGCCAGCCGGTCGGCGCCGGCCGCGATCAACAGCGGGGCCCCCGCCAGGGCGTAGAGCACATAGCGTTCGTGGTAGAGCGGCCTGACCTGCGAGAGCAGCATCAGCAGGCCCGGCGGCACGATCATCAACGGCGCCGCGAAGGCCGCCGTGCGCCCCGCTGCCAGGCCCGCCGCCATCAGGGTCAGGCAGCCCCAGAACACCGCTCCGCGCGGGCCCGCGGCGAAGTCGCGCAGCAGCCTTTCCGCGCTCTCCCAGTCCGGCACGGGCAGCCACTCCACCTGCTGGGACTGTCCGCGCGAGACCAGCACCAGCGGCAGCAGGACGACGACCGCGGTCCCGGCCGCCCGCGCCCAGACCCCCCATGTCCGCCGGGGCACGCGCAGCAGGGCGAGGCATAGCGCGTGCGCGCACAGCACGAACACCGCCAGCTCGTGCAGCAGACAGGTCACGGCGACGACGCTCCCGTAGGCCCACCACGTGCGCCCCGACGGCTCCGACCGTCCCGGTTCGACCCCTCCCTGCGGCCCCGACCGCCCCCGCTCGGGCCGCCCCGGCGGCCCCGGCCGCGACGCTCGCCCGGCGCCCGTGTGCTCGTCCAGTGCCCGCGCCAGCAGCAGCGTCGCGCCCGCCACGCCCGCCGCGACCAGCGCGTAGGAGCGGCCCTCCTGCGCGTAGTGGCCGGCCAGCGGGGTCACCGCGTACAGCAGGCCCGCCCACAGGCCGACCCGGGGGCGGGCCAGCCGCGCCCCGAGGGCCGCGACCAGAGCGGTGGTGGCGACGGCCCCGCAGACCGAGGGCAGGCGCAGGACGACCTCGCCCGGACGGACGGCGAGGACGACGTGCATGAAGAGGTAGTAGAGGCCGTGCACCGCGTCCACCCCGTGCAGCAGCCGCCAGATCTGCGGCACCGTGCGCCGTGCGACCTGGAAGGTGACGGCCTCGTCACGCCATATGCCGCCGCGGTCGAGGCCCCACAGCCCCACGGCGAGCATCACGGCCGCGGGGACGGCGACGGCCAGGACTTCGGTACGGGCTGTCTTCAGCGAGCGTCCACACACCACGACGCCGATTCTGCTGCGCAGAACCACCCATCACGGCGATTGACGGCTCATTAGGTATGTAATGGAGCAAAAGAGACATTCATCATGCTTACCATCCGCGGTGATGGACACCACGAAGCAACGTCGCCTCCCGGCCCTCGCCCTCGCGTGGCTCGCCACCCGCGCCCTGATGCTGTGGCTGCTCGTCCACAGCGCCTCACCGCTGCTGGGCGGCGCACGGGTGGCCGGCGAGGTATGGGGCCTGTACCACCGCTGGTACGGCGTCCTCGTCCACGGCGGTATTCCGGCGCACGACCCGCTGTGGCAGTACCCGCCGGGCGCCGGCGCGGTCCTGCTGTCGCCCGCGCTGCTGCCGGGCCTGACGTACTTCCAGGCGTTCGTCGCCCTCACCCTCGCCGCCGACGCCGTGACCACGCTGGCGCTGGCCCGCGCGGGCTCCCGCCCCGGCCGCTCCCTGCTCGGGGCCGCCCTGTGGACGGGCGGGCTCCCGCTGCTGCTGCACATTCCCCTCGTGCGCTACGACGTGCAGGTCACAGCCCTCGCCGTCCTCTCCCTGGTGACGCTGTCGCGCTCCCCGCGCGCGGGCGGCGCGTTCGCGGCCCTCGGAGCACTGGTGAAGGTATGGCCTGCACTGGTGCTGCTGGGGACGCCGAGGGGACGCGAGGGCGGGCCGGCATGGCGGTCGGCGGCGGTGACGGGAGCCTCCTCGCTGGCGCTCCTCGCCCTGGCGTTCCGCGACCCCCTCTCCTTTCTGCTCCAACAGGGCGCGCGGGGCGTGCAGATCGAGTCCCTGGGCGGCACGGCGCTCTCGCTCGCCTCGCACGCCGGGTGGCCGGGCGCGGCCCGCTACCGGTACGGCGCGATGGAGTTCGTCGGCCCCTACGTCTCCTCCGTCGCCCACGCCTGCCTGGCGCTCACCGCCGTGGCCTTCGGCCTGCTGGTCCTGTGGCGGGTCCGGGCCCGCCGGCGGACCCAGGCCACGCCGTACGACGCCGCCCTGAGCGCCGTCCTGCTGCTCACCGTCACCAGCAGGGTGATCAGCCCGCAGTACATGATCTGGCTGCTCGGCCTGGCCGCCGTCTGCCTGACGTCACGGCACACCACCCAGCGCCCGGTGGCCGTGCTGCTGCTGGCGGCGACCGCGGTCAGCACGGTGATCTACCCCCTGCACTACTGGGAGGTCATCAGCTGTTCCTGGACCGGCACGACGCTGATGGTCGTGCGCAACGGTCTGCTGACCTGGGCCGCCGGGCTGTCCTACCTGCGGCTGTGGCGCTCCGGGACGCCCCCGGTCGAGGCCGGGGCGAGGAACTGTCCGCAGGCCCGGCACGAGAGCCGGACCCCTGCTTCTTTGTGAGACGAAGCGCACACCCGCACCACCACGCACCATCACGCACCGATGACGAACGTCACGGCGGCCCGCGGGCCGCCGTCCGCTACAGCGCCTTGATCGCCGCGGTGGTCGCCCGGGCCAGCGCGCCCAGATACCCCTTGGGCAGCTTCGGGCTGCGGATCACCACCGAACGCCAGTACAGCGGACCGGAGATCAGGTCGAGCGCCAGCTCCTCGTTCAGTCCGGCACGGATCTCGCCCCGCCGCTCGGCCGCCGCCACGATCTTCAGGGCGACCCCCTCCTGCCCCTCCTTCAGCGCCTTCTGCAACGCGTCCGCGATCTCGGGGTTGCGGGCCGCCTCGGCCTGGAGGTCGGGGATGATCTGCGAGGCCACCGGATGGCGCAGCGCCCGCGAGGTCACCTCGTACAGCATGCGCAGATCGCCCTCCAGGCTGCCCGTCTCCGGGGCCGGCAGACCCTGCACGGCGATCACCGAGACGATGTCGAGGACCAGGTGCAGCTTGGACCGCCAGCGCCGGTACACCGCCGTCTTGCCGACACCGGCACGGCGGGCGATGCCCTCGATGGACATCCGCGCATAGCCGACGGTCGCGAGCTCCCCGAACACGGCGGCCCGGATGGCTTCCGTCACATCCTCTCGGAGCACGGCCGCGCCCGCGGGAGCCCTGCGGCGCGGGCGCACCTGGGGTCCGTCGGTGTTCGTCGCGTCAGTCGTCATGCGAACCAGCATAGGGCGTTACGACGAAACGGTTGCGTTCCGACGTCAATTCGGCCTACTCTCACGTTGCGACGATACGGACCCGTCCTGACGTGAGAAAACGTGAAGAGATGCGTGAGAAAATGTCGGACGACTACGGAACCACCGCACGCACCCCCCTCCCCCGAGTGAAAGCAGCGGATGTGAGTCAGGTCCTCCACACACCGCCCAAGACACCGGCCCACGGCCACGGCGACCTCGCGGCCCTGGCCGAGAGGTACGGGCTCACGGTCAGCGGCGCCCGTCCTTCCCTGCCGGACTACGTCCGCCAGCTCTGGGCGCGCCGCCACTTCATCACCGCGTTCGCCACCGCCAAGCTCACCGCCCAGTACAGCCAGGCGAAGCTGGGCCAGGTCTGGCAGGTGATGACGCCCCTGCTGAACGCGGCGGTGTACTACTTCATCTTCGGTGTCCTGCTGGGGACCAAGCAAGGCGTGTCGGACTTCATCCCGTTCCTCGTCACGGGCGTGTTCGTATGGACGTTCACGCAGAGCTCGATCATGGCGGGCACCCGGGCCATCGCAGGCAACCTCGGCCTGGTGCGGGCCCTGCACTTCCCCCGGGCCGCGCTGCCGATCTCGTTCTGTCTGCAGCAGCTTCAGCAGCTGCTGTTCTCCATGGCCGCCCTGCTGATCATCCTGTTCGCGGTGGGTGTCCCGCCGGCCCCGTCCTGGATCCTCGTCCTCCCGGCGCTGACGCTGCAGTTCGTCTTCAACGCGGGCCTGTCGATGATCCTGGCCCGGCTCGGCGCGAAGACGCCGGACATCGCCCAGCTGATGCCGTTCATCCTGCGCACCTGGATGTACATCTCGGGCGTCATGTGGAGCATCGACAACCTGATCAGCAAGCACCACGGCCTGCCGTCCTGGGGCGCCGACCTGCTGCGGGCCAACCCCGCCGCCGTCTACATCGACCTGATGCGCTTCGCGCTGATCGACAGCTTCCACGCCAGCCAGCTGCCGCCCCACGTGTGGGTCCTGGCGGTCGGCTGGGCGCTGCTCGCCGGCGCCGGTGGCTTCATCTACTTCTGGAAAGCCGAGGAGACGTACGGCCGTGGCTGACAACACAGACAGC
This sequence comes from Streptomyces hayashii, assembly GCF_024539815.1. Taxonomy (GTDB): domain Bacteria; phylum Actinomycetota; class Actinomycetes; order Streptomycetales; family Streptomycetaceae; genus Streptomyces; species Streptomyces hayashii. The sequence continues at coordinate 952 of NZ_JAHHIU010000331.1, read as the reverse complement.
GCAACGCGCACCGCTCTCACCGAGCTCATGGACGAGAAGATCCCCACCGTCATCGCGGACAGCGTCGACATCATCTACCGGATCCACGGCACCGGAAGCGGCCGGGGCAGCGCGACGGCCGCCCTCAACCGCATCCTGCGTCCCAAGCAGGCCGAGAAGGCCGCGGGCATCCGCACGGTGCACGCCGTCAAGAAGGTCTCCTTCGTCGCCTACAAGGGCGAGGCCATCGGCCTGATCGGCACCAACGGCTCCGGCAAGTCGACCCTGCTCAAGGCCATCGCCGGCCTTCAGCCGGTGGAGAACGGCAAGATCTACACCGACGGCCAGCCCTCCCTCCTCGGCGTCAACGCGGCCCTGATGGGCGACCTGACCGGCGAGCGCAACGTCTACCTCGGCGGCCTGGCCATGGGCATGTCGCGCGAGCAGATCAAGGAGCGCTACCAGGACATCGTCGACTTCTCCGGCATCAACGAGAAGGGCGACTTCATCTCCCTGCCCATGCGCACCTACTCCTCCGGCATGGGCTCCCGGCTGCGCTTCTCCATCGCCGCCGCCAAGGACCACGACGTGCTCCTCATCGACGAGGCGCTGTCCACCGGTGACGCGCGGTTCCAGGCACGGTCGGCGGAACGCATCCAGGAGATGCGTCAGCACGCCGGCACCGTCTTCCTCGTGAGCCACAGCAACTCCGCGATCCGCGAGACCTGCGAGCGGGCGCTGTGGCTGGAGCGCGGCGAACTGCGCATGGACGGCCCAACGGAAGAGGTCCTCGAAGCCTACGAGGAGTTCACCTCGGGCAAGGGCACGAAGAAGTAGCCGACCCGGTCGGCACGTTCGGCACACTCGGCACACGAGAAGGGCGCTCCCCCGGTGGCTCGGCAGTTTCTAGCGGTCGTTGCAACACGTGGTCGGTGTGTCTAGGCCGCGAGCAGTTTAGACAGGCGCTCGGCTG
>NZ_JAHHIU010000330.1 GCF_024539815.1 Streptomyces hayashii | reverse complement strand
GCGGGGGAGGCGGTCCGGGCGGGGGCCTGCTGGGGCTTCGCACCTTCCGGCGCCCCCGGACCGCGCCGCGACCGTTCCCTCGCCTCCACGGCGTCCAGCAGCGCGACGCCCGCGGCCAGGGCCTGCGCCCGGCCGCGTTCGAAGCCGAGGGCGACGGCGGCGTCGTAGGACCGGGCACGCAGGCCGTCGTCCAGGTGGCGGGCCAGTTGCAGGAGCGCGTCGCGGATGAACGTCTCGCGGCGGATCAGCCGCAGCTCGGGGGTGGCGCGCAGGTCGAACGGCTCGCGTCCGCCGGTGACGGTCCGCATCAGCCGGGACAGCGGTTTCAGACTCCGGTGCCGGCGCCGCACCCGCCAGCGCTCCTGGAGGTACTGGCCGGCGTGCGGCACGATGAAGCCGATCGCGACCAGCGTGGCGGCGATGCAGGCCGCCGACGGCGCGATGTTCGTGTTCAGCCAGTCCAGGTCGTGCCCGGTCCAACGGGCCGCGACGGCCGTCAGCTTGGCCGCGCTGAACAGCAGGTTGGTCACATAGCCGGCCCCCAGGAAGCGCAGACCCCAGCGCAGCCAGGCGTCGAGACCCTCGGTGCGGCTCCAGTTCCACACCAGCCGGGCGGTGACCGAGCAGGCCACCGTGTGCGCGAGCAGGTAGAGCAGGATCTCCTCGCGCATGTACGCGGTGTTGGCGTAGTACGTGTCGAGGTCCCGGATCCGCTCCACGGGCACGTCGGCCAGCGCGAAGAGCACCCACAGGGCGACCACCACGCCCGCGTAGACGGAGACCACCCAGCGCGTCGCCCGCCGGGTCTGGGCCGAGCGCTCGGTACGGCCGTTGCGCCAGGCGATGATCAGCAGCAGCCAGGACGCGGACAGCGCGGTGAGCAGGGAGTAGACCCAGGGCGCGGCGATGTTCGGCACGCCGGTTACCCGGTTCGTCCAGGCGATGGTCTTCGGGGCCGCGAACACGAACACCGCGCAGGCGAACACCAGCAGACCGCCGACGGCGCGCAGCAGCGGGTCCCGCCAGAGTTTGAGGATGCTGGGCAGCTTGATGGCGAGGGCCGCGCCGAGGACCACGGTGGGCAGCCAGAAGGAGATGTACAGCCCGTGGTTCACCGTGCGGTACCCCGGCGTCCCCGGTAGCCCAGCGTGCGCTGGACCGCGGCCGTCTCCGCGCCCGGCCCGGCGTCGGCCCGTCCCGGGCCGCCCGGCCCGGCCTCGGACAGATAGCGCCGGAACCGGGCCGCGAGGCGGTGGCCGAAGTCGTCGGCCTCGGCCTCGTCGTCCTCGCGGGAGCCGTTGCGGGCGGCGACGGTCAGCGCGATGGAGTCCCAGCCCGACCGGTCGGCCAGTACGCCCGCCGCCACCGTGCCGACGCCGTGATGGTGATGGCGGTGCCCTGCGTGCAGATGCCACAGCTCATGGCCCAGGATGACCAACTGCTGCACGGCCTCGGCCCGTTCCTCCACGATCACCAGGTCGAACTCCTGGAACTCCACCCACAGGCCGGTGACGTCGATCTCGTCGGGGAACCGCTCGAACCGCACCTCGACCGGCCGGCCGCCGCGCCGTGCGGACATCTCCTCGCACAGCGCCCGGCACACGTCCCGCACCCCGGAAGGGCGACGGGCACGCGCCCGCAGCGCGGCCGAGAGATCGCCGGTCAGCTCGCGCATGGCCGGTCCGGTCCGCGTGCGCCGCAGCGCCGAGGCGATCCGGGCCGCCCTCCCGCGCGCGCCCGCGATGTCCATCCGCTCCCCCTTCTCCACCGCCCGGCGGCAGCCTGTTCGAGCCTACGCGGCCGGTTGTGCTCACGTCACGAAAAGCGTGACGGGGGCGGCGGGGGAAAGCGCTGTCATAGATCGCGTCGAAACCATTGACGGGCGGGCGCGGCGGATTTTACGGTCCCGTTCGAAGACACGAGCATGATCCGGTATACCGAACCTCGCTTCACGGGACCGGCGGGAGCAGAGCACGGAGAACGGCAGGAGTACCGGACCGGCAGGAGTACGGAGAACGGCGGGAGCACGGAAACGGCGTGCGGGCCTGTGCGGCCGGACGCCGCAGTCCACGTGCCGGGCCCGCAGAGGAACCCGCAGCGGAAACCGAGACCGAAAGGCCAAGATGAGCACCGCCCGTTTCACCCTCGACCCCGCCTTCACCACAGGCGAGGTGAACCCCCGTCTCTTCGGCTCCTTCGTCGAGCACCTCGGCCGCTGCGTCTACACGGGCGTCTTCGAGCCCGGCCACCCGGCGGCCGACGCCGAAGGCCTGCGCACGGACGTCCTGGACCTCGTGCGGGAACTCGGCGTCACGGCCGTCCGCTACCCGGGCGGCAACTTCGTCTCCGGCTACCGGTGGGAGGACTCGGTCGGTCCCGTGGCGGACCGCCCCCGCCGGCTCGACCTGGCCTGGCACTCCACGGAGACGAACCGCTTCGGACTCTCCGAGTTCATCGGCTTCCTCAAGAAGATCGGCCCCCACGCCGAGCCCATGATGGCCGTCAACCTCGGCACGCGCGGAGTCGCCGAGGCCCTCGCGCTCCAGGAGTACACCAACCACGCCGAGGGCACCGCCCTCTCCGACCTCCGGGTGAGCCACGGCGACAAGGACCCCTTCGGCATCAGGCTGTGGTGTCTGGGCAACGAGATGGACGGCCCCTGGCAGACCGGCCACAAGACGGCCGAGGAGTACGGCCGTCTCGCCGCCGAGACCGCCCGGGCCATGCGCCAGCTCGACCCCGGCGTGGAGCTCGTCGTCTGCGGTTCCTCCAGCCAGTCCATGCCGACGTTCGCCGAGTGGGAGGCGACGGTCCTGCAGGAGACGTACGACCTCGTCGACCACATCTCGCTGCACGCCTACTACTGGCCCGAGGACGGCGACGTCGACTCCTTCCTCGCCTCCGCCGTCGACATGGAGTCGTTCATCGAGAACGTGGTGGCCACCGCCGACCACGTGGGCGCGCGGCTGAAGTCGAAGAAGCGGATCAACCTCTCCTTCGACGAGTGGAACGTCTGGTACCTGCCCGAGTGGGAGGAGCACGCCAGGGGCGTCGACCAGGCCGACTGGCCAGAGGCCCCGCGTCTGCTGGAGGACTCCTACAGCGTCACCGACGCCGTCGTCTTCGGCTCGCTGCTCATCGCGCTGCTGCGGCACGCCGACCGGGTGGCCGTCGCCTGCCTCGCCCAGCTCGTCAACGTCATCGCTCCGATCATGACCGAGCCCGGCGGCCCCGCCTGGCGGCAGACGACGTTCTTCCCGTTCGCCCAGGCCGCCCGGTACGGCCGCGGTCAGGTCCTCGACGTCCGGGTGGACTCGCCGACGTACCGGACCCGCAAGCACGGCGAAGCCGACCTGCTGCACGCGACCGCGGTCCGCGCCGAGGACGGGTCGGTCACCGTCTTCGCCGTCAACCGCGGCCGCACCGGGGCGCTTCCGCTGGAGGTCCGTCTCAACGGCCTCGGCCTGACCTCGGTCGTGGAGCACAGCGTGCTGGCGGACGCCGACCCGGACGCCCGCAACACCCTCGCCGACCCCGAGCGGGTCGCCCCGCATCCGGCCGACGGCACGACGCTGACGGACGGCACGCTGACGGCGACGCTGGAGCCGCTGTCCTGGAACGTGATCAGGCTGGCCTAGCCGGTGCTCGTGCGGCGGGGCCGCCCGGCCGCTGACCCCACAATGGGTCCATGAGGATCTCGGCGAGGGCGGACTACGCGGTGCGGGCGGTGCTGGAACTCGCCGTGCGGCAGGGCGGCGGCGACCCCGTGAAGGCGGAGTCGATCGCCGCCGTGCAGGACATCCCGCACAAGTTCCTGGAGGGGATCCTGGGCGATCTGCGGCGCGGTGGGATCGTCGACAGCAGGCGCGGCGGCGGGGGCGGTTACCGGCTGGCCCGCGACGCCGCGGCCATCACGGTCGCGGACGTGATCAGGGCGGTGGACGGCCCGATCGTGTCGGTGCGCGGCGAACGTCCGACGGGGCTGACGTACACGGGGTCGGCGCAGCCCCTGCTGCCGCTGTGGATCGCGCTGCGGGCCAATGTGCGCCGGATCCTGGAAGGCGTCACCATCGCGGACATCGCGGCGGACGCGCTGCCGGCCCCGGTGAAGGAGCTGTCGGAGGAGCCCGCGGCCTGGGAGAACCCGTGACGGTGGGCGAGGAGCGCCAGGGGGCGCGGATCCACGGGGTGTGAACGGGCCGGGGTGAATGGCCGGAGTTCCACCTGGGCGTGCCCCAGCGGTCTCCCTACGATGCGATCGCCCCGGTTCTTCACAGCAACTTCATTGATCCTTCACATGGTTGCTGTGCGGAGCCGGCCGCATCCACCCCCCACCGATCCGAACGAAGGGGAGAGACCATGGCTAGTGGGCTGCTCCTGGGCGGCGCGGTCGCCGCTCTCGTCACCGCCGCCATACCCGCGCACAACCCGTCCTCGGGGTTCGTCGACCCGCCCCCGGACAAGATCGTCATCAATGTGGCCACGGTGAACGGCTCGGGCTGTCGCCCGGGCTCGGCGGCCGTGGCCGTCTCCGAGGACAACACCGCCTTCACCGTGACCTACAGCGAGTACCTGGCGCAGGTCGGCGGCAACTCCGACCCGACCGCGTTCCGCAAGAACTGCCAGCTGAGCCTGATCGTCCACGTCCCCTCGGGCTTCACCTACGCCATCGCCAGCGCGGACTACCGGGGCTTCGCCTCGCTGCAGTCCGGGGCCAACGGCGTGCAGCGGGCCTCGTACTACTTCCAGGGCTCGTCGCAGACGGTGTTCAAGAACCACACCTTCAACGGCGCGCTCAACGACAACTGGCAGGCGACGGACACCACCGACTGGGCCAACCTGGTCTACGCGCCCTGCGGAGTCCAGCGCAACTTCAACATCAACACCGAGCTGCGGGTCAACGCGGGCACGTCGTCCGCGTCCAAGGTCAGCTTCATGACGATGGACTCGACGGACGGCGACATCAGCACCGTCTACCACATGGCCTGGAAGCAGTGCCCGGCCAAGTGAGCCGGTCCCGGTCCTGAGGCCGCCCGGCTCCTCCGGCGCACCGGAGGAGCCGGGCGCGATCACGTGCGCGGGATCAGCGCTCCACGCCGAGCGCCAGCGTCCCCGTGTATCCGGACGACGCCGAACCGCCCAGGGCGGTCAGGGTCAGGAGGCCGGACGCGGCGCCTCCGTCGTCGTAGACCGAATCCTGGGCGAGGGTGGTGCGGGCGACCCTGTTGGCCGTGTACGGGGAGAGCTTCGCCACGGCGGCGGTGATCTTCTCGTCGAAGAAGAGCTGGCCGGTGTGGAGTTCCCGGCCGCCGGTGAAGCGGCCGTCGGAGGTGACGGTGACGCCGGTGCGCACCTTGACGTGGATGTGGACGCAGCGGCCCCGGTACCAGCCCGGGTAGATCGTGGTGATCGACGCGAGGCCGCCGGAGTCGGTGAGGACCGCGCCGCGCAGGAAGGTGCCGTCGTCCGTCTCGCTGTGGCCGTTGGCGCCGACGAAGCCGGAGTACTCGCCGAGGGCGTCGGCGTGCCAGATCTCGACCAGCGCGCCGCCGATCGGGACGCAGGTGTCGTCGTCGACGACCGTGAGGGCCAGCTTCAGCGGGATCCCCGCCTTGCCCTCGGTGACGTCGGCGCGGACGTACTGTCCGTCGAGGTGGTAGGGGCCTTCGGTCATCTCCTTGGTGAGGGTGCAGACGGCCGCGGCGGCCACGGGGGCCGTGTCGGACGCGGCCTCGGCGGGGGTCTCGCGCGGGGCGGCCGCGCCGACGGCCAGGGCGGCCGCGGTCGCGCCGGTGGCGAGGAGCACGGTTCGGCGCGCGACGGGGGTGCGCGCATCTGAAGTGTCTGTCATGGACACGGCACCCTAGGGACGGTTCCTGTCCGCGCCCTGTCAGTCAGGCAAAGCGCCGGGCCGTCAAGGCCCTTGCCGGACAAGGGGAGACGCCCGGCCGCACGGGATCCCGTGCGTCGCCTTCCGAAGAGTTTCGGGTGCGTGCGCGGAGCATTGACGCGCAAAGGGTTCGATTCTACGGTCCGGCCGATGACGCGACCGCTGTTCGGTGTCGCGAACGGTGAGCCCCCCACTGAAGGAGCGTCCGCATGGGCCGCACCTCAAGCACGCGCACCTCAGGCAAACCCGCCTCACGCACACCCACCTCACGCACACCCACCTCACGCACACGCACGTCACGCACACACACCTCAGACGCGCCCCGCACCTCACGCATGTCCCGAAGGGTCGCGTCGCTCTGCGTTCCGGCCGCGATCCTGCTGGCCCTGGCCCCCTCCGCGGCCTCCGCCTACCCCGACCCCGGCGCCGTCACCGGGGCCACGGTCGTGCACGACCCGACGATGATCCGGACCTCGGGCGGCCGCTATCTCCTCTACGCCACCGGGGGCGGTCTGGCCTACCGCACCTCCACGGACCGCATGGCGTTCAGCGCGGGCGGCGACGCCTTCCCGGCCAGGCCGGGCTGGTGGTCGTCGTACGGGACGGCCGAGGCCTGGGCGCCCGACATCTCGTACCAGGGCGGCAAGTACCTGCTGTACTACGCCGTCTCCACCTTCGGGTCCAAGAAGTCGGCCATCGGCCTGGCCACTTCGCCCTCCGGCCTGCCCGGCTCCTGGAGCGACCGCGGAACCGTCTACACCTCCACCCCCTCCAGCGACTACAACGCCATCGACCCCAACCTCTTCGTGGACGACGACGGCAAGTGGTGGCTGTCGTTCGGGAGTTGGGCGACGGGGATCAAGATGATCCGGATCGACCCCTCGACCGGCAAGCAGCTCTCCTCCGACGGTGTCCGCCGCACGATCGCCGCCCGCCCCACCGGGACCAAGGCCGTCGAGGCGCCCTACGTCGTGAAGCGCAACGGCTACTACTACCTGTTCGCCTCGTACGACACCTGCTGCGCCGGCACCGGCTCCACCTACAAGGTGAAGGTCGGCCGCGCCACCGCCGTCACCGGGCCCTACTACGACCGCAACGGCGTCGCGATGACGGACAACGGCGGCACGCCGGTGCTGGAGTCGCACGGGCGCTACATCGGGCCGGGCGGCCAGTCGATCATGCACGACGCCGACGCCGACCTGATCGTCTACCACTACTACGACGGCAACGACAACGGCCGGCCCAAACTGGGCGTCAACCTCCTGAACTGGAGCGGGGGTTGGCCCGTCGCCCGCTGACCCTGAGGACCGGCCCCGGCCCCGCGGCGTCGGACCCCTGGATCTCGTAACGGCGAGCCGGCCGGGGCCCTCCAGGCCCTGGCCGGCGTGGAACCGAACCGGCAGGGCCTGTCGATGCCCTGCGACTGATTCCTAGCCCGCCTGGCCCATCCCCGCCGCGTTCGGCCAGCTCTGGGCGTTGGGCCAGCCGGTGGCGGGGGCCGGGGAGAGGCCGTTGGTGCCCCGGACCTGTGCGGCGGTGAGGCCGCCGCGGGCCGGGACGCCGGGCGGGGTGGGGCCCATCGGCGGCGCCGGCGCGGGAGCCATGGGAGGAGCCATGGCCGGCGACATCGGAGGAGCCATGGCCGCCGGCGACATCGGAGGAGCCATGGCCGCCGGGGACATCGGGGGAGCCATGGCCGCCGGGGACATCGGGGGAGCCATGGCCGGGGACATCGCTGCCGGGGACATCGCCGCGGGGGACATCGCCGCCGCGGGCGCCATCGGCGGGGCCGGGG